>NZ_CP013293.1:2036104-2714805 GCF_001456155.1 Chryseobacterium sp. IHB B 17019
TAAGCCAAAGGTCTGTTCCTTCTTCAATTCCCACGGTTTTATTTCCTGATCTCTCCGATCTCGATTCTCCTCCGACTAAAAAGCCTGTAGATGTTAAAGCGAGTGTTCTTAGATGATCATCACCTTTTCCTCCATAGTTCTTTTCCCATTCTACCTTTCCGTCTTTATTAAGCTTAATAATCCAGTAATCTCCTTCACCGAAGTTTTCAGTTTTCTTGGATCCTCCAATTGTACTCCTGGAATAAACTCCCAATAAAGCTCCGCCATCTTTGGTAGGAATCATTTTCTCTACTTCATCAAGTCCTTTTCCACCTAATATAATTTGAGAGGTTATGCCTCCGTTTTTATCCAGTCTTACAATTAAAACATCTTTTGAACCGTAACCTTTTGCCGAATTCTGAACATTACCCGCAACAAAAAATCCAAAGTCAGTTGCCTGAATTACAGCTCTTGCTTCTTCATCTGAAGCTGAGCCAATGGTTTTCTGCCATAATTCATCACCGAATTCATTGAGTCTAATCAGCCAAATATCTGAACCGCCTTTGGATTCTTCTTTTTTGTCTAGCCCTTTTGAAGAATACGAAGTTCCTGCTGCTAAAAAGCCACCATCCTGAGTATTGACTGTTGCTGATAAGAAATCATGATTCCCACCTGAGAAATACTTTTCCCAGACTTCTTCACCCTGTTGGTTTAATTTTATCAAATGATAGTCGTACCCGTTATTCTGCTTACTGCCTGAAGCTTGAAGCTTATCGCTCTGAATTGAGCTTCCTGTAATTAAATACTGCTGGTCAATGGTGGTGGTTACCTGGCTTAAAAAATCCTGTGTCGAAGATTTGATGTCTTTCTGCCAGAGAACTTCCTGGGCACTTAGACCCAAGACTGTGCATAGGAAAAATGCACCTGTATAGAATTTCTTCATTCCCGTGTTTATTATGGTTAATAGCTTATTTTTTTAAATCTTTGCAAAAGTATCTCTTTTACATCACATTATAATGATTTATTACAGAGATTTAATATGAATGTTATCAGATTCAGATATTTTTTCATCCGTCCAAATCATCCTGAAGCAAAGATACTGCTGCCTGACGACAGAACATGTCGCAATTTATTTTTGTTGTTTTTTTAATGTTATAGATGCTATTCTATCTTTTTTGGTTGGAAAATAAAAAGGTTAAGTTACTGCAGTGCCTGTAATGATGCTAATCGGGATATTCTATTTTAATCATTGGTTCATATTCAAAATTCTATTACTGATGATGAGTGGAAAACCAATATTCAAAGCGCAATCAATACTCCATTGAAGTTTGTATAAATATTTCATAGAAGCACTTCAGTCGTCATAATACAAAACTTATGTTAGTTATTTTTTTATTTCGCTTAACTCTTTTTTCAAGCTGTCTGTCAATAAGTTATTTTTTACTAAATAACCACTTATCATTTTCAAAAATACTTTTGCTTTCTTTAAATAGTCCTTCTCAAATTTCGCACAGTCAACAGCTGCTAGATTGCTATATGCTCTCATAATGAATCTTCCAGCACCTTCGTATTGCTTACTTACAAATAGTGTCCCGACCATAGAAATATAAGAAACAAATTCGTATTGAATATGATTTCTTCTTAAATACTCAATTGGCAGATTTTCATTCATCATTTGAAAGTGCGAAATTATTCCGATGTCCTTCAAGTATTTTTCTTTTTCAATTACAAACCAGTCATCTATTACATCTCCATTCAGATTCGTTTCAAGTTCGTAATAGCCTATTGGTTCTATACTGTCAAGCCAATCTTGACTTTCAACGTAAAGACCTATTCTAGTTCTGATAATAGAATCTCCATGTCTTCTGTCAATTACATATTCAAAACCATCAAACTTTGTAATAATTTCGTCTTGAATAAAACCATTGAAAAAATCCTTGTCCTCTGAGTTGTCAGAGAATATTTTGTTTAGAGTTATAAATGCAGTCTTTTTCAAGTCAAACATCTTAACTCTTTCTGTTAATAACACCTCAAGTTCTTGGTCTGTCATAAGCAATTTTACCGCACTAAAATATGTATTTTGAATCGTTTTTTGAGCCTTTCAGTCATTAATTTAAGTTAGAAATGCTTTATTCAAATATATTATTAAGCCAATCTAAAAAACTACTGTTTTTGCTTTTTGAACTTGCTTTAATAATAATTTCACTTTTTGCCAAACCGTCTTGCGCAGCACCTTCATCTAAAAAATCTTTATCTTCCCAATGTTCCATTATGTGCTTAGTTTGCCACGGATAAAGCGACTCGGCCAGTTTTCTAGCATCGAATTCAACTTCGTCAACATTTTCAGGGCTATAGGTAATCGTTGCTAGTGGTGGATATATTCCTAACTTTTTATAAGCTAATAATTTATGATGTCCATCCAAAATAAAATTTGATGAATAGTAATCATTTACCTCAAAATAAGCATTAAATATTATTGCAAATGGTCTTTCTCCATTTTTAATTATATTTTCAAAATATTTAACTCTGTCTCCGTCAATATCTTGTTGAGGTTGCGTAGCGTACAAAGATTCAAAACCTTCATAGATGCCACTTGTTGAATATTCTAATAAATTAGAAGGATAAAACTCTTTTGATATTTTAACCTCTTTTAAAAATTGTTTGTGATTTTTAATTACATCGTTTGCTTTTGTAATATCTGTTATTTCATTTGGAAATACAACCTCCAAATCTTCGTATCTTGATTTTTCAAAATTGTCAATTGAAGATTTGTATTCAAAAAATTCTTTTTCTTTGTTATTATAAAATTGTAAGATGTAATTTCCATTCTTAAATATTGGAAACAAAGGTTTTAAAATTTTACACAAGCCCTGGATGTTATTTGTAAAATCCTGATTTAAATTTTCATGGATTTTCTCCCTGACCGTATTCCGATATTCTTCATTATAGGGTAAAACGCAAAAATACTTTCCAACAGAACCCCGGCAGTCGTGCCAGACTACAGTCAGCGGATAATTAAATCTTATATAGCTACCAATATTACTCATTCCAATAGAGCATATATTGTTTCCGTTTTCAATCGTGAATTTCATAAAAACTTTTTTTGAATTCTTTCTAATTTTCAAATTTACACATTACGTTAAAACGATAAGTAAACTTACATACAGCGATTCCTGTTGCAAATAAAATTTATTTTAATCGTTTTTTGAGATTTACCGTATTATTTTTTGCAACTCTTTAAACAACAATTGTTTCTCTACTTCACTCAAGTCATTCTTGTTTCTATCCAATACATACTCAATTTGATGTATATCTTGCTTACACCATTTTTATCATTCTGTTAATTCCAATTTTAGTAATTATTCCTTCGTTATTTTCAAACCTTGGAGGTGATGACAGATGAACTATTTGGTATAATTTTTCCAAGATTAATAAAATTACAAATAAAAGAAGCTGCTTCTCTCGAAACAGCTTCCTTCTTTAAATATTGAAAATTCTTGATGACAATATAATTCTCTTATTTGTTTCTCTTTAAATACACTGCTACAGGTTCCGAATCTGATTCTGCAGCAAATACTTCTTTATGATGATGAAACCCAACCAGAGGACAATACAATTTAGCAGACCGTCTTGTGCTTGCCAGGATGTAAGGTGCTTCATAGCCTCTTTCTTCAAAATAGTTAAGACTCGATTTTAAAAGATGGCCACCATATCCTTTTCCTTGTGAATCAGGATGAACACCCATGTATGCAGGCTCAAAACTTCTTTCAAGCGTATCTGGATCAAGATCTAATTCGCCTTCGTCATAAAGCCAATAATATCGCTTCACCCCGTCCGGATCAAGCACATCCTGCCATTTCTTTTTAAACTCATTGCTATCCTCAGGATCACGCCCAAGCCAAGTCCAGATTAGAACAGCTTTTTGGTCAGGACTTGCAAATACTGCCCCGCCGGAAACCAAGGTATCTTTGATCATGGCTTCAAAATAATCACTGAGGGTTTGTTCACTAGTCTTTTCACCAAGCCAAAAATTTAAAGTAGGATCATTAAGAAAAGCTTTTGCTAAGATATCCCATTGCCATGGCTCCGGTTTAGTAATGATAATAGGGTCTGCATGTTGTACTTTTGTAGATAATTGTTCTGTTGCGTTTTGCATAATTAATAAATTGTGTTAAGATTATAAATGAATTTTGTTTTAAAATTGAAAATTGAAAATTAAGAGTTAGCCTTATTGCTTTTTCTTTCATTCAGGAAGTCTTCAAGAAAAGCATCAATTTGGCCTTTCGAAATTCCAGGCATACAAATTAAGTGACAGTATCCTGATTTTGTCGCCAGCTGCCATTTTTGACATAATACTCCAGACGGCTTTTCGAACAACACGGTAATTGCATTCTCGTTATAATAACTGTCAATATTGTTCTCAAGGAGCGTTTGATGAGTGTATTTTGCCAAAGAGATACATTCCGATGCTCTTTTCAGCAATCCCTCTTTTCCAAAATGCTTAATAGCGTACCAGAGAAATACCGAACTAAGTCCATTCCGGGTTCCTGTAATAGTAGAATCTATGGATTCGATATAAGAAATATAATGAGATAAACGCTCTTTATTGTCTTTTTTAACAACTATGACTCCGCAGGGAATCGGAGATCCTATAAATTTATGCCCGCTGCAAGCTATACTATCTGCACCAGCTGAAAAATCAAATTTTGGAGCTCCCTCTAACAAAGGAAGATAAGCTCCTGCTAATGCTGCATCACAATGGATATAATGTGACTCCACAAGCAAGCTTTGTACAATGTTTTTGATCTTGGAAATATCATCTTTAGCCTCCGTCATGGTACTTCCAATATTCGCAACAATTATAGCAGGAAGATGGCGGTTTTGTTCAATAGCTGAAAATAAATCGTGATAATTGATCTCTCCATTTTGGTTAGAACCAATTTCAATAGATTTCATACTTAGCAAACGGATGGATTTTGGTATGCTGTAATGAGATTCAGATGAATAATATACAATGGCATCAGGATATAATTCTCTGGCCATGTATAAACCATAAAGATTACTTTCACTTCCCCCACTGGTAATATATCCTGAGTAATTATCCTTAGGAGCCTGGAACAGATCCGCAAAAAAACCTATAACCTCTCTCTCCATCGTAAATGAGTTTACCCCATAATTACTTTCCATAAAAGGATCTCCCAAATTAAAAAGAGGATAGCGGAGTAAACTGTGAAGTTCTTCATAATTGAAGTCTGTTGCAAAAGGGTAACCTATTGAAAAGGATGCTTTTTCGGCTACTGAATGCATATATGCATCTAATATTTCTTTTTTTTGAATAATCATGATTAATATTTTAATTATAGTTTTTGGACTTGAAATAGTTTTTTCTCATACCTGAAAACTTAAGTAGGCCAAAAGTCAAAATATAGGAATTTGAAAACTCGGTAAATATTCTTGCTATCTTGTTTATTTTCTTTTAAAGTAATTTTCATTTAAATACTATGATTTATTTATTCAACAATATGTGAATAATTTTTTCCAAAAATACACTTTATTTCAAATTATAATTTACATAATTTCAATATGGATTAAAAAAATTAATTAAAAACTGCTTATGAACTATTTTTTATTAACAAATAAGTCATAATTAGTTAATATTAATAATAGAAACAGCATCACAATAAAACCATAATTAATTGATTATAAATTATTTGCAAATATTACTTTTCCCTTAAAAAACTCAATTTTAATAATAGTAGATACTTATATTGTAATAATATAATGCTCTAAAAAAGGGATTATACATAAATATTGACATTCAATGTAAATTAATATGTACAAACACTTTCCTTTTCTTGCGGATAATTGATATAGATTTGCACAAGATTAATACTGTTTAATATCATGTCCTTTACAACGCCGGAAGAAGACCTTTCATCATTGGAAAACAATGAGCTTTCTGATCTGATAATGGCAGAAATAGAAGTATGTTATGGATTAAGAATTATTCAGAATCATCTCTTGGTAAATTTTTATGGCAAAATTAAAACAGGACAATTCTTTATCGTCAAATTTTAAATAATTAATCGGTTGATGTTCAATTTTAAAAGTAATAATCTAAAAGCAAATTTGCCTGTAAGCGGATATCAATTTTAAACAAAAAAAAATCCCGAATCAACGGGATTTTAATTTCTCATATTCAAATTATTTTATCTCTACGGGAACTGAGATTTTATCCCAATCCATCGTGAATCCATTGCTGTTTACTTTATACATTAAAGTTTCCTGTTTTGCCGGTAAAGCTTTTGTTTTTACATCAACACGCAAAGCATCCTTAGATTCCTCATATTTATATGCACCCCATTGTTTTGACTCTTTGTTAAAAATCGCAGTCCATGTTCCGCTTTCTTTAGGGATTAAGAAAAAGCTGTATTTACCAGCAGGCAATGATTTACCCTGAACGGTAATGTCTTTATCGGTTTGAAAAGTAGTTGCTTCATTGGCACCCGCACGCCAAACTTTGTTATATGCTACCAAATCGCCCCAGATTGTACGTTCCTTAACTGAAGGACTGTTATAGGCTATGGTAATAGTTGCATCCTTAATTTTCCCAGTTGCAGTAGCCGCAGGGCTCGCAGGTTTTTTAGCTTCCTGTGCAAATGCATTGACTGAAATTGTCATTGCAACTACAACCATAGCAGCAGATTTAATTATTGCTTTCATAAATTTTTATTTTTAATTCTTTTACGAAGATAATGCTTTCGGCTTATAAAAAATCAATCCTATTGTAGAAAATATAATGACTGCCGCTGCCCCGATTACGTTGAGCCAAAGGAAAGAAACGATATCGAATTGATAAACGGCAATAACCGTAATTTCTGATAAAATTGCAGAAATAAATACATTTGAACCATTAATTTTTTTAAAGTAAAAGGCGACAAGGAAAATCCCCAATATCGGGCCGTAGAAAAGAGAACCTAATATATTAACCGCTTCAATAAGGGAACCCATTTGAGTGGCAAACATGGCTACGCCAATTGAGAATATCCCCCAGGCTAAAGTATGTAAGCGACTGTATCTCAATTCGGTTGCATCATCAGGAGTTTCTTTTTTGAATATCAGATGAACATCTTTTAGTGAACAGGCCGCGAGGGAATTTAAAGCTGCGGAAATTGAGCCCCAGCTGGCCAGAAAAATGACGGCAAACAGTAAGCCGATCATTCCTACCGGCAAGGTATTTTTCACGAAATACAGAAAAATATAATTAGTATCCGTTTTCTCCGCATTGTAGTTTGAATGATTGATCGCCTCTTCTACCCTACCGTGAAGTGCCTTTACCTGAGCTTGTGTGTTTTTAAAATCCTGAATAGTTTTTGTGAGTTGAGGAGATTGAGTTTCTTTCAATTGTAGAATTTCTTTCGATTCTGCATTAAATTTCATTTGTAAATTCTGATGCTCTTTTTCAAAAACCGCAGCCTGTTCGGGTTTTGTTTCCTTTAAATGCTGATAAGAGCGTTCGTTAAAATAAATCGGAGCCGGTTTTAGAGAAAAAAAAGCGAAAAGCAAAGCACCGATCAGGAGGATAGCAAACTGCATCGGAATTTTAACCAAGCCGTTCAACAGCAAGCCCATTTTTGCATTGGTATTGTCTTTCGCAGTAATATACCTCCCGACCTGACTTTGGTCGGTACCGAAATAAGAAAGTGCAAGGAAAAAACCACCAATTAACCCGCTCCAAATATTGTATTTATCTTTCCAGTCAAATTCTGTGGTGATTACATTAAGCTTTCCGGATTTCCCCGCCAGATAAAGCGCATCCTTAAAACCAATTCCATTCGGCATATTTTGAATAAGCAGATACCCTGCAAAAGCCATGGTTCCCAGAATAATAAGAAACTGTAGTTTTTGGGTGTGAGCGATCGCTTTTGCACCGCCGATATAGGTGTAAATCAATAGAATGCCACCTGTTAAAACATTAGTTAAATAAATATTCCAGTTTAAAACGCTTGATAAGATGATACTCGGAGCATAAATGCTGATTCCTGTCGATAAGCCTCTGGAAAAAAGAAAAAGCAGTGAAGTGAGTACCCTTGTTTTTTTATCAAAACGGTTTTCTAAATATTCATAGGCGGTGTAGACATTTAAGCGTTGAAAGATCGGGATGAAAGTAATACAGATAACAATCATCGCCAACGGCAAACCAAAGTAATACTGCACAAAACGCATCCCGTCTGTGTAAGCCTGACCCGGCGCCGAAAGAAACGTAATAGCACTTGCCTGCGTTGCCATAATGCCTATAAGTACGATGTACCAAGGCATTTTATTATCTGCTTTCAGGTAGGTTTCGTTGCTTTTTTGACCACGACCGATAAATACGCCGTAAACAACCACAGCAACCAATGTAAAAATAAGAACTGTCCAATCTATTGTACTCATGCCCAGAATTTAGTAAACAAATAATAAAATACGATCTGCAATACTAATGCAACTGCCAATAGTATGTACCAGGTATTCCAATTTTTAAGTTGTTTGTTCATCAGTTTTTTTGTGCAGATAAAAAGTTTAAAAATAAACGTGCAGCCCCAACATTTCCCGCAGGCAGCTGTCTGAAAAATGCCAACGGTGTATAAATAAAATTACCCTTCCCGTATTGGGCATATAAAGTTGATCCCTGCAGAGGCGCTTCATCCGTATCGTGCATTTCAAAAAGCGGCTCATACGCTGCATCCCATTGATCAGGAAAATAGGCGCCACGCTCCTGTACCCAACCGTTAAAATCATTTGCGGTAATTTTATTTGGAAAATTCAGTAATTTATGATTTGGATTTAAAAATTTAACCTCAGCATTTTCTTCGGTAACGCGTTTATTGGCAATACTGAAATTGTACATCCCCAATTGGTCAACTGTTGTATCCTGATTGGTGTTATACTGCATCACCAGATTACCACCGCCTTTTACATAAGACCATAAAAAGGGCATCCAGCGTCCTAACTTTTTCTCTGTGTTATTGGCACGAACACCAAGCACGATGGCATCATATTGCGATAGCTTATTCTGACTACCGTTTGCGCCGGATTCATCTAAGTTGCCATAAAAATCCTCGTCTTTCAGGACATCTACCTGAATACCTGCAATGCGTAAGAACTCGGGAATGAAATCGCCCGCACCTTGTATGTAACCTACTTTTTTAACCTTTGCCTGAATATCACCTTTCATTACGGTTACCGTTGCAGGCGCAAAATATTGTAAGGAAGGTAAATGCGGGTACTGAATTAATACCTGTTTTTTATTATAAGTTACTCCATCTGCAACATAATTTGCATCCAATTGCAAACGAGCAGAATGTATTGAGGCAAGCTTAGTTTTTGGAATAACATAATCGATGGTAAAATCTTTTCCACTGATCGAATTTAAATCAGCGCCGCCTAATTGTTCTCCGTTATACATCAGATTTACTTTACCATTACTGAACTGTTTGTTGGAATTAATCTTAAAATTTAAACTCAAATGTAAATCTGCATTTTCTTTAACTAAATAAAGAGGCTGTGTAAATTTCAGTTCCAATGCAGGAACAATGCGCAAGGCTTCGACCACATCACCACGCACAGGATCTAATTTCTTGAAAGATAAAGGAAGTTTAACCTGAAACTTCTCTGAACCGATTCTTAAGCCAAGCAAAACATTCAGTGGTGATTCTGCCTCAGGCAAACCGACTAAAGTATCATTTGGAACAGAAAAAGTTGCTGCATTCGTGGCTGGCTTTGCTAACCAGTAAGGTTCTGTGAGTGCATCAGCAGGAATCTGAATGTCATGCTGAATGGTAATTAAAGAATCTTTTGATAGTTTTCTGTTGAAGTTTTCTGACTTGCTTAACCAGTTTACATTTTCTAAAACGACAGGATCTGTAGCTCTGGAGACCAGATTTAACCTGAAATTGTAATGATCCCCGGCAACAGCTTCAGCCTGATTGGTAACTGCCTCGCCCATAAACCCGGCACAGCTTAAAATGATATTGTCAAGAGATTTAATTTTATCCCTTTTCAGGTCTGTATCTTTTAACGCCATTATCTTTTTTCGCAAAACGAGCAAAGCAGGTAAGCTATGGTCTGGATTATTGAAATTGAAAGCGGAAATAATTTTATCCAATGACTGGTCGATATCAGCGTTTCCTTTTGCAGTCCATGTTTTAACTACTCCATCAAAAAGTGTTGCTTTGGCAGGCTCGCCAATAACGTGGGCAAAATATTCAGTTCGTATCCCGGCTACAGACTGTGTTCCCGCACCCTGGCTTTTATGTAAACTTCTGCTTAATCCTGCCAATTCACCATAGCCCATTCCCAGTTGCGCATCATATTGCCCAACGGTAACTTTCAATTGATTTTCCGCTGTCGTATTAACTCCACCAAATCGGAAAGTATTCCATAACACGCGTTTTGGCTGCCATACATTAACATACTTTAGTTGATCTGGAAAAGCCGTTTTATCACCTGCCAGCTTAAAAGCTTTTTCCGCAACCACAGCCGAAGCCGCATGTTGTCCGTGTCCTGCCGCAGCAGTAGGAGGAAAACGACAAATGATCACATCAGGACGGAATTTACGGATTACCCAAACTACATCAGCTGTAATACTGTCTGCATTCCATTGTTTAAAGGTATCGGTGGTATTTTTAGAGAACCCGAAATCAATCGCCCGGGTAAAAAACTGTTGAGCACCGTCTAATTTTCTTGCCTCTAAAAGCTCATGTGTTCTGATTAAACCTAATGCAGCACCTTGTTCTGTCCCTAATAAATTCTGACCACCATCACCTCTGGTTAAAGATAAATAGCCTGTTTCTACATTTTGGTCATTGATTAACCAGGAGAGTAATCCTGTATTTTCATCATCGGGATGAGCCGCAAGGTATAAAACTTTCGGAATATTTTTGAGGGTTTTGAGTTCGCGATAAATTTCAGATGATTTTGTGGGCCGAACCTGTTGAGCCGAACAAAAAACCGCATAAAAGCCAAGGATAAATACAATGAATACTTTTTTGAACATTTGAATTTGCTTTGCGGGGCAAATATAAGTAATTCGTTTTTCTTTCAACCTTAAAAGAAAAAGCACTTAGCTACTCCAAACATTCTATTATATTATTTGTAAAATCTTGTGAAGGTAAAAGACAACCGAAGTAAAGATCAACTATTTCAACTTCGATTCATGTTTAATTATAGATCACTCACTTTTTAAAATAAAGGAAAAGCTAGAACCAAATCCCAATTCACTTTCCACCAAAATTTCGCCACCCTGAGCTTTTATAAATTGCTGACTGATGCTTAGTCCCAAGCCAGTCCCCTCTTTTTTTGAACCAGGAATTTTAAAATATCTGTCAAAAACTTTTTCAATATATTTCTTGTCTATTCCGCATCCATAGTCTTTTACGGAAAATCTTACCCTGTCATTTTCATTTTGGACATCGATCTCAATATCTGAATTTTCATAAGAGTACCGAATGGCATTTGACAATAAATTATTAAGAACCCAGGATGTTTTTTCACTGTCTGCAAGAACTGTGGTAAGCCCTTCTTCTATATTTATTTTAAGTTGAATCTGTTTTTGATCTAATGTTGTTTTATTAGCATTTACGGCATATTCTATGATATTCCGAATGTCTGAGGATTGTATATTAAGTTGGATAGAGCCGCTTTCAAGCTGGGTAATATTTAGTAATTCTCCTGTAATTTTCAAAAGACGGTCAGAATCTTCTTTAATTCCGGTTATCAGATTTTTCTGCTCATCATTAAGATTTCCTATTTTCTCATTTTCAAGAAGCTGGAGCCCCATTTGTATGGATGAAATAGGCGTTTTGAATTCATGGGAAACTGTTCCCAGGAAATTGGTTTTGGCCAAATCAAGCTCTTTAAAAGGGGTGATATTTCTAAGCATTATAACCTTACCGATGAATTGACTTTGTTCTTCTCCCGTCGGAAAAATATTAATGTCTATGATCTCTTTTTCGAAATAACTTTCTTTTCCATCAGCATAAATTTTTATTGTTTTTTTCTCAGAATCCGCAATTTCAGGCTGAATAATTTGCCTGATGACCTCCCGTACCAAATCATTGGTTACAGCAACATCCTGTATCAGTTTTCCTACAAAATTCTCTTTTCTAAGATTTGTAATTTTCAGGGCCTCATCATTTACAAAAAGTACTTTATTATTCTCATCAATTCCTATCACAGGATCATGCATATTGTCGATGAGGGTTTCTACCCTTTTTTTTCCTTTAATGATTTTATCCAGCTTACTCTCTGAGTATTCCTGAAGCTTTTCAGCCATAGTATTAAAGGATCTGGCCAATTCCCCGAATTCGCTGTGACTTTCAAAATGTACTCTTTCCTTATAATTCTGATCCGCGATTTGCCTGATACTCGCCGTAAGCTGCCGAATGGGATCTGCAATGTTGGAGGGCAGATTTACCATTAATATGAAGGCAATCAGGAAACAGAGTGTTCCGGCGACGGATATGACAACAATGGCTTTTTGAGCGGTCGTATCCGCCAGATTGCTTTTATACTGTATAGCCACCATATTCAGACGCATAAGTTCAGCAATATCTTTTCTAAGTGAGGATAAAGCGGTTTTATTTTGCGGTTCCTTTTTTAAAAGTTCAAAATGCTTCGCGACATTTTCTGTAGCTTCTTTTTCACCTATTTCAGTTACGTTATTTTGCTGTTTGACAAGGTGTTGTTTGAAGGTTTGATAGGCAACCGGATCAGTATCAATATCTTCCAAGGCCAACAGCATATTTCTGGAATATTCCAGGGTGTTGTAGTTGGCAACCAGAATATTATGGGTATCTTTTTTTAATTGATTGATGTATAATCCACTGAGAACCGACAATACAATGATCATCAGGAACAAAAGACCTACCCCGATATTAAGTTTAGCTTTAATTTTCATTTACGACAATATTACTAAGTCTAAATTTTCTTTTGACAGCCTGTTCAGAAGTGTATTGAATGTGTCTGTAGCCATAATTATTTTCCAGAGGTTAAGATGTGGTTTCCCGATACAGACGGTGGTGATTTTCCGTGCCTCGCATTGTTCCATGATAGTTTGAGCAACATTTGTCCCTTCTACTTTTATGATTTCTGCTCCCAATTCTGTTGCTAATTTAAAATTATTAATAAGATATCTCTGCTTATCCAATGCGATTTTATCTGCACTTTCTCTGGGAGTCTGCACATAAAGCAAATACCACTGACTGTTGTAGTAATTGGCGAGCCTTGCCGTTTTCCGGATCACATTTTTAGCTGTTTTTTCATTGGAGCTGATACAGGCCAGAAACTTTTCCTTTCTGATATTTTTAATCTGTGAAACTTCGGTTTCCACTTTTCGCTGCACCTGGGAAGCGACTTCCTTCAGGGCAAGCTCCCGAAGCTGAAGGATATTTTCACTCTTGAAAAAATTATTGAGCGCTGCGTTTATTTTTGACTGGTCATAGATTTTCCCCACCTTCAGCCTGTCAATCAATTCTTCCGCCGTAAGGTCGATATTCACCACCTCATCAGCCTGGGCCAATACGCTATCGGGAATTCTTTCCTTTACTTCAATATTGGTAATATTTTTTATATCATCATTAAGGCTTTCGATATGCTGAATATTCACGGCACTGATCACATTAATCCCCGATTCCAGAATCTCCAGAACATCCTGCCATCGTTTTTCATTTTTACTTCCTTCGATATTGGTGTGAGCCAGCTCATCAATAATAACCACTTCCGGACGTAGACTGATCACTGCCTGAACATCCAGGTCATCCAGTTCTTTTCCTTTATAAAATAATTTTCTTCTCGGGATGATTGGCAGCCCTTCCAGTAAAGCCTGGGTTTCTTTTCTGTTGTGAGTTTCTATATAGCCGATTTTCACATCAATTCCATTTGAAAAAAGAGAATGCGCTTCCTGAAGCATACGGTATGTTTTTCCTACACCGGCACTCATCCCGATGTAGATTTTGAATTTTCCCCGCCTTGATTTTTTGATTAAATTAAGGAAGTCCTGTGCAGATTTTCTTTCATCCATAACAGATTATCTGAGTCAAAGTTAATAAATCCCCTACCAAATTTTATGTAAGGGATTCGAATATATATGGAACAATTAAAAATTAACGGCAAGTGATGTTACCGCAGAGAAATTACTTCTCCGGAAATCATTATCTCTATTAATAAAAATATTGTCCTTACTGCTCAGATTCTTAATCTCTGCGCACCAGATAAGATTGGGAAGAATATGATAATCCGCATTCAGGGAATACCCGAAAGTCTGAAAGCCGTGTGGAGTTTCTGTTGTGATGATAACTCCGTTTTTATCACTATAATACTCTCCTCTTGCGGCAAAACTCAGTTTTTCTGTTGGGCTGTATTTTGCAATAATCACCGGGGAATACCAGACGTTGTACTGCTCGCTTCCTTTTGCTTTCTGTTCGGCTCCGATATCGAATCCGGCGGTTAATCCAAACTTATTGGAAAACTGGAAAACACCATACAGATTGTGGAAATAACGCATCTGTCTGATGCTGTCCGGTTTATCGTTTCCGATAAAAGAGCTGCTGTTCAAGGTAATTTTTTCACTTGGCTTATAGGTCAGCTGATGCCCGAAAGCAACGGTTGAATTTCCATCTACGCGCTGAATCCTCTGCCATCCGTTAAGAACCAAACCACTTACAAGCCACTTCCCATTGTTGCTGGTGTAGGAAATTTTAGCCCCACTTTCAAAGTAAGGAGAATTTTCGGCAAGAATGCTTCTTGTCAGAGTCCAGCAGTCTTTGCTTATGGCACTTTCAAAACCAATGTGGGAAGGCATTATTCCTGCATCTATCCACAAATTTTTAGTTTTTGAAATTTTCACACCAACATTGGCTTCATAGATATTTTTCAAAACTCCGGACTCCGCTGCATAATTGGCATTCATATAAGTTCCCGCTGCCAATGCGACATTTGCCCTGAATTTTTCGGTTTCATAGTTGGCTTTTACAAATCCCAGATTCAGATTCACTTCGTTGTTACGGTTGTGGCTGTAAACGAATGAAGGACGAGAATTGTTTTCGGGATTATTTGCATCATACTGATAATATATTTCTGCATAACCCGATATTTTTAATGGCTTTTGGGTCTCTTCCTGCGCAAATAAAAGGCCGGATGTTCCTAACATCAAAATTATTGTTAATATGATTGGTTTCATTCTTTAAAATTAATTTTTTTTATAATTATTTCAGGTTGTCAAGGGCAATATTAAGTTTCAGGACATTGATTTTTTGTGTTCCGAATAATCCTAAAAATGGTTTTTCAGTATTGGATATTATTAAATCCTGAATTTTATTTTCATTAATATTTCTGATTCTGGCAATTCTTTTCACCTGAACATTCGCTGCCTGAACCGAGATATTGGGATCAAGTCCGCTTCCGCTTGCCGTTACCAGATCAGAAGGAATCTGAGACTTCTGCACCTCAGGATTATGTTTTACAAAATGATCAATTCTCTCCTGAACGGTTTTCAGGTAATCAGGATTTGTGGGACCTTTATTGCTGCCCGCCGCTCCGGCTGCATTGTACTCTACTGCAGAAGGACGCGACCAGAAATAACGGTCCTCAGCGAATTTTTGCCCGATATTGGCATAATATTTTTTATTATTAAATGTAAGGATTTCACCTTTCCCACGGTTTGGAGAGAATTGTGCAATTCCTAAGATCAGTAAGGTATAAATTCCCGAAAAGAATAATAAACAAACTAACGTAAGTCTTATCGCAAGAAAAATATTCTGTTTCATTTTTTGTTGATTTTAAATAAACAATGACACGATTAAATCAATAATTTTGATACCGATGAAAGGAATTAAAACTCCTCCCAAACCATAAATCAAAAGGTTTCTTCTAAGCAGTGCGCTTGCCCCGATTGGCTTGTAAGCAACCCCTTTTAAAGCTAAAGGAATCAGCATCGGAATAATAATAGCATTGAAGATTACAGCTGAAAGAATGGCACTTTCGGGTGAATGCAGATTCATAATATTCAATCCCTGCAAGGCCGGAATAGACGCAATAAACAAGGCCGGAACAATAGCAAAATACTTGGCAACATCATTCGCAATACTGAACGTAGTGAGCGTTCCTCTTGTCATTAATAATTGTTTCCCGATTTCTACCACCTCAATCAATTTAGTAGGATCATTGTCCAAATCCACCATATTTCCAGCTTCTTTTGCCGCCTGTGTTCCGCTGTTCATGGCCACGCCCACATCGGCCTGCGCGAGAGCCGGAGCATCATTGGTGCCGTCACCCATCATGGCGACAAGCCTTCCTTCAGCCTGTTCTTTTTTAATATAATTCATTTTGTCTTCAGGTTTTGCTTCGGCGATAAAATCATCTACGCCTGCTTTTTCTGCAATATATTTTGCCGTCAGAGGATTATCACCGGTAACCATTACAGTTTTGATACCCATTTTTCTCAAACGCTTAAAACGTTCCTGGATTCCGGGTTTGATGATGTCCTGCAGCTCCACAACACCCAATACTTTTTCGTTCTCGGAAACCACTAAAGGCGTTCCGCCGTTACTTGCAATATTTCTTACCGTTTCTTCAGTTTCTTTCGGAAATAAATTCCCGGCTCTTTCAACAAGATTTCTAATAGAATCGGAAGCGCCTTTACGGATCCTGATATTTTCATAATTGATTCCGGAACTTCTTGTTTCTGCAGTAAAGTTTATGAATTCAGGATTATTAATTTCAAAGCTTAACGGATTAATACCCGCCAGTTCAATGATTGATTTTCCTTCCGGTGTTTCATCTGCCATTGAGCCCAGAACCACTGCTTTTGTAAAATGTTTTTCATCAATTCCGTTTGCGGGATGAAAATGAGTGGCTTTTCTGTTTCCGATCGTGATGGTTCCGGTTTTATCTAATAAAAGAACATCCACGTCTCCTGCTGTTTCTACCGCTTTACCGCTTTTGGTGATGACGTTTGCTCTTAAAGCCCTGTCCATCCCGGCAATTCCGATCGCTGATAATAATCCTCCGATGGTAGTAGGAATTAAACAAACAAATAATGAGATAAAAGCGGCAATTGTAATCGGTGTATGAGCATAATCTCCAAACGGTTTCAAAGTCACCGTAACAATGATAAACACCAGTGTAAATCCTGCCAAAAGTATGGTTAAAGCAATTTCATTCGGAGTTTTTTGCCTTGAAGCGCCTTCAACCAGTGCGATCATTTTATCAAGAAAGCTTTCCCCAGGTTCTGTTGTGACTTTTACTTTTATCATGTCTGAAAGTACTTTTGTACCTCCTGTTACACTGCTTTTATCACCTCCGGCTTCACGGATTACTGGGGCACTTTCGCCGGTGATTGCGCTTTCGTCTATGGTTGCCAGTCCTTCAATAATTTCTCCGTCTGACGGAATGATATCTCCCGTTTCACAAAAAAATACATCTCCTTTTTTAAGCTGGGAAGAAGGAACAGTGATAATTTCGTCAATAGATTTAATCCATTTGGCGGGGGTTTCTTCTCTTGTTTTCCTTAAAGAATCTGCCTGTGCTTTTCCTCTCGCTTCTGCAATGGCTTCTGCAAAATTTGCAAAAAGCAATGTGATAAACAGAACTGCCGTTACTATAATATTATAGATTAAACTTCCCTGACTTCCCTCTCCTGCTGCAATCCAAATGCAGACACCGGCCATCACAAGAGTTCCTATCCAGACCATGAACATTACCGGATTACGAAACATTTTGGCCGGATTTAGTTTTATAAAAGATTGTTTCAATGCCTCGTTTACGAGTTCTGCCTGAAACAAATTATTATTATTTCCTTTCATTATCAATAAAAATTAAAGTGAAAAATATTCAGCGATGGGACCTAATGCCAATGCCGGAAAGAAAGACAATGCCGCTACAATGGCAATGACCGCGAAGACCATTAATCCAAAAGTCGGAGTATCAGTTTTTAAGGTTCCGGCACTTTCGGGAATGTATTTTTTTGCTGCCAGACTTCCTGCAATAGCAACCGGACCAATTATTGGTAAATATCTTGCCATAAGCATTACGATTCCACAGGCAATATTCCAGAAGGGCGTGTTGTCTCCCAATCCTTCAAAACCGCTTCCGTTATTGGCACTGGATGAGGTGAACTCATACAGCATTTCACTAAAGCCATGAAATCCCGGATTATTGAGCCATCCTGCATACGTTTCCGGATCTTGAGAATAAGTGTAGCTTGCAATGGCTGTTCCTGTAAGAATTAAAAATGGATGCAGAAGTGCGATGATCATTGCAATTTTCATTTCTCTGGCTTCAATTTTTTTGCCTAAAAATTCCGGTGTTCTTCCCACCATCAGTCCACTGATGAATACTGCCAGAATAATGAAGATATAGAAATTCAGAAAACCGACTCCGACACCGCCGTAGAAGCAGTTTACCATCATTCCCAGCAATTGGTTCATCCCGCTCAGAGGCATGAAGCTGTCATGCATAGCATTGATGCTTCCCGTAGAAATAACCGTTGTTGCGATGCTCCAATATGCAGATGCTACAGAACCGAAACGAACTTCTTTTCCTTCCATATTACCCATGGTCTGTGAGATTCCCATGTTTGAAATGTTGGGATTTCCGTTTACTTCAGAAATAATTGTAGGGATTGTAAGAAGGAGAAAACCTATCGTCATAACTCCAAAAACCGTCCATGCAAGCTTTCTTCTTTTAACGATATATCCCATTGCAAACACCATAGCCAGCGGAATAAGCATCTGGGTTGTCATTTCGATGATATTGGTAAAATAATTTGGATTTTCAAGAGGGTGAGCAGAGTTCGGACCAAAAAATCCACCGCCGTTTGTTCCTAAGTGTTTTATGGCTACAAATGCCGCAACGGGTCCCCGGCTTACCTCAACTTTATCTCCCTGTAAATTAGTTATTGAATCTTTACCTTCAAAAGTCATTGGAGTTCCGTTGAATACCAGCAATGAGGCAACCACGACTGCAATCGGCAACAGAATTCTGGTACAGCTTCTCACAAAAAAGAAGTAAAAATTACCAAGCTTTTCCGTACTTCTTTCCTTCATTGCAAAAAATACGACTGCAGCAATGGCAATTCCGCAACCGGCACTGATAAACTGCCAAAGCATTAAGGTAAGCTGCCCCAGATAAGACATTCCCGTTTCCCCGGAATAGTGCTGAAGATTGGTATTGGTGACAAAGCTTACTGCTGTATTAAATGCAAGATCTCCGCTCATCGACGGGTTGCTGTCGGGATTCAAGGGGAGCCAGCCCATATTGGTCAGTACAAACATGGCTGTAAGAAACCAGACGAGATTAATGGTCAGCAAAGCAATAAGATGCTGTTTCCAGCTCATTTCCGTATCAGGATTGATTCCTGCCAGTTTAAAAAATATTTTATCAACAGGGTTGAAAATACTATCAAGCCAAGTTTTTTCGTTACTAAATATTCTGCCGATGTATCTTCCCAACGGTATTGCAAGAAATACGGCCAGAAAGAACATCAATAATATTCCTAAAATCTCTGAATTCATTTAATTATTAATTTAGATTAAAATTTTTCCGGTTTTATGAGCACATAACACATGTATGCAAATACAGCGATGGCGATGATGAATAATGCTGTCATATTTTTTCAAAGTATTTTACGGTGAGAAAAAAGAGTACAAACAGAGCTACTCCTGTCATGATTACTATTGTTGTCATTTTTTAAAGCTTTATTTGAGTTGGATGATTGCTGCAAAGGCAAATACGGCTACAATTACAGCCAGATTGATTGCTAAAATCTCGAGATTATGCCTAGTTCGGGAGGATTTCCACTGCTTCCAGCTACCTTGTTTTCTGATTTTCATACGATTACATTCCTGATTTATACACCTGGCGCAAATAAGCTTTTTGCAGATCCGCAGGGATTTTTTTGAAAATTAAATTTTTGTATGTCTTATTACAGGTAAAAGTGAGGCTGTCCAAAGAATAGACAAAAATAGATTCTACGGCATTTTTCAGGGTCTGATCACCTTTTGCGTAGATCTCATTCATTTTTTTGAGACAGCTTACCAGTGTGTTTTTGTCTTCGTTACGGATCAACCTGCGGATTTGTTTGGTGAAAACATTAATGACCATAAAAGAATTGCCGGTCTTGTAAGTTTCTTTGAATTCTTCTTCCGATTCAGGGACCACCTTGATGATTTCCTGTATTGCTTCTGTGTGATTCATTTTATAATTGTTTTGAATCACTAATGCCAATTTATGTTCCTTTTAAGGATAAAACCAGCGAGAAAATTAATAATCAGAACGTTATGTTTTGGTTTAAATTTTTAAGCAATAAAAAAGCCTATCATTTTGATAGGCTCATTATCAATATGATAATAGTTTTATGAGATTTTGTATTCTTCGATCTTACGGTAGAGCGTGGCAATTCCTATTTCCAGTAATCGGGCGGCTTCTGCTTTATTTCCTTTGGTATAATTCAGGATTTTCTGAATATGGATTTTTTCCGCACTTGCCATCGAAAATGCCGAAAAAGCTTTATCCGATGAAGGCTGAGCTGTAGAAATCTGTTGTAAATCGAATGGTAAGCTATCGACCGTCAATTCCAAACTATCTTCCAGAATTACGCTTCTTTCAATAATATTCCGAAGTTCACGGATATTGCCCTTCCAGGAATGCTGCTTTAAAATATTTAAGTAATCAGAAGAAATTAATGAAATTTTTTTTCCGATTTTTGAGGTATATTTTTTGAGAAAACTGTAGGCCAGATCTTCAATATCAGCAATCCTTTCCCTAAGCGAAGGAAGCATAATAGTAAAAATATTGATCCTGTAATATAGATCTTCCCGGAAGCTTCCATTATCAATTTCTTGTTGCAAGTCTCTGTTTGTGGCCGCAATTATTCTTACATTCGCCTTCGTGGGTTTGCTGTCACCAACCTTCAGAAATTCCCCCGACTCCAGGACACGCAGTAATTTTGCCTGCAGATCCAAAGGCATTTCCCCGATCTCATCCAGAAAAACGGTCCCGTTATTGGCTTCTTCGAAGATCCCTTTAGAATCTTTCATGGCACCGGTAAAAGCTCCGGCTTTATGCCCGAATAATTCATTTTCCAATAATTCTTTGCTGAAAGCAGAGCAGTTTACAGCTACAAAATTTTGTTTGCTCCGATTGCTTGCATTATGAATTGCCTGTGCAAAAACTTCTTTTCCTGTACCTGTTTCTCCGGTTAAAAGTACGGTAGCATCGGTTACAGCAACTTTTTTTGCAGAATTAATTGCAGATTCTATAAGCTTGGATTTGCCAATGATATTTTCAAAAGACTGCTTATCATCCAGTTGTTTTTCCAACTGATAAAGCCTTTTATTTAGAGCAACCTTAGCAACGGCTTTGTAAACAAGCGGGATTATTTTATTGTTGTCATCACCTTTGGTAATATAATCGAATGCTCCGTTTTTGATCGCCTGAACACCGTCTGGAATATTTCCGTATGCCGTCAGAAGAATGACTTCTGTGGAAGGATATTTTTCTTTAATCGTTTTAGAAAATTCTACACCGCTGCCATCCGGAAGTTTTACATCACTGATAACTACATCAATCTCAGAAGCTTCAAGCCTTTTTTTTGCATTCTTCAGGTCGGAAGATTGAAAAACTTCAAATCCTTCCAGGCTGATTATCCTTGAAAGAAGTGTTCTGATTTTTTCTTCGTCGTCAATGATGAGTATTTTATTCATTTATAAAATTAAAATGCAAAGGTAAATATTGTCGCTTTCAGTATGCAATTTTCAAAGTTAACATAAATATAAAATAAATTATCTCATTATAATCTAACCTTTGGATTGAAGTAAATAATAATAGGCGAGATGTTTTTGCTAATTGACATGTGGGTAAAGATAAGTACTTATTTTAAGACCTTTCTCTTTGAATGGATTGCCGTTTAAATTTTCTGAAAAATAAGCAAGGATTCACACAATAGAGAATTTCTTATAATTTGCTGTTTCTTTTTATAATTATCACACAAAAGTGTATTATTGGTAAATTTTTTAATATAAAATATCACAATTAACAACCTTTAACCCATTAAAAAACAATCACTTACATTAAACGGCACAGTTTTAGAAGTTGTTGGTTCACAATTAAATAAAATCGAATGAAAAAAATTTTTTTTATAATTATTGCAATCTGTGGGTGCAATAGTTTTACAAACGCACAGGTTGGGATCAATACACAATCTCCTGCTGCAACTCTTGATGTAACTGCAAAAAATCCGAAAGGCACATCACCTAATACTGATGGTCTCCTTATTCCCCGGGTAGACAGGCAAAGGGCTCAAAGTATGAAGAATATTGAAACTTCTACCCTTATTTATATCAACAATGTTTCCAGCGGATCTCAAAATGGAAATGCAATAAATATTGATACGGTAGGATATTATTATTTCGATGGCTCGGCTTGGGTAAAATTGACGGGCAATGGTGGATCAAACACAAATATCTATAATGCAGACGGCACTTTAAAAAGCAACAGAACAGTAACGCAGGGTGACAAAACATTGAACTTCAAATCCGATATTGTTAATGGATTTTCCGTGGATGATACAACACTTTCCGTAGATGCCGCCAATAACAGGGTTGGCATTCGGACCATTGCCCCTAAAGCTGCGCTGGACGTTAATGGAAATATGATATTAGGTCAAGCTTCAGCAACAGGCCAAAACGGCTCTTATTCTACAATCGTGAGAGATAACTCAACCGGTGAATTGAAGATAGCTCAATCATCTACCGGAAACACATTTCCTATAAGCTATATCACTTTTGAATTAAAAAATGTAGATGGTGACTGGGTGAAGGATTATAACACCAAAATAAATTCCAGTGATTATACTGTTGCAGTGATTGGAAGCTCTTTTATTGACCCTAGTGAACCAAGCGGAACTTTTTTGGGAGTAAAAGGTCAGATGGGTTTTAGTCCACTTAATATATCAGCAGTTTCATCGGGCGGAACGTGGCACATCAGTGCAGATTACTATGGTTCTATGCCATTATCAGGAAAAAACGGAACATGGACAATCAGCTGTCTTGTCATTAATAAAAGTATTATTCAGACACTTCCAGGTGTATATGAAGATATGGAAGGAAATAAAGTAAAAACAGCAACAGCACCACCCTCAGGATTATAAAGATTCTAAAAACACGATGAATTCGGGAATTGGCTTACAGCCGGTTCCCGTTTTTTTTGTAAAATATTTTTGTTTAATATTAAATTAATAATAATTATTTTTTGATACCTTTGACCTCTAATTTTAACGCACAAATAATGAAAAAACTATTAATCTATAGTGTTTATGATGTTCTACAGCTCTCCAAGAAGAGATCGCTGGTTTTCAAATCTTTAATTCAGGTAATCTAAAATAAATTAGGTGCTCTGAAATTATTGAAATAAAATTAACATTTACTTTAAATTTCCTTTTATTCCCTAGAGAATTTCCCTTTATCATATTGATTTTCAATACGATTACAAGAAACTTAATGTTTATGGAAATAATTTATCCTCTTTTTCATTAAATATTATTATAAAACCATAAAAATCAAATATTTAAACAAGATTTGATTAGAATGGAATGCATAACATCGGATTTCTAACATGGATAAATATTAAAAAAAAGTGTTACTTTTGCTCTACGAATAAAATTGTTTTGTCATATTTTATTACTAATTTTAGATGCACCAATTAAAATTCAATCAAATGAGAAAAATAATTCTACTATTTACTTGCATGTTCGGTATGTCGGTTTTCTCACAGATCAAAGTGTTGAAAAACGAAAGTTTAGTGGAAATTGGTAAAGATAATTCCGTAGGTTTATATAAAAAAGAAGATAAATTCACTATCAATTATCAGGATCTTAACACGGCAAATCTTAACACGTTCAGATCCTTTTCTTTCCAGAATTTAAACGGAGATGTTTCCGGCTTATATCAGCTTATTACAAACGGTTTTATTGATACTCCAGACAGCAATATCGTCTTGGAGCTTCCCAATGATATCGTCGAATTGCATTATGAAAAAAACTTCGGCCAGCCGACAGTACAGTTTATCCAATATATCAATAAAAACAAAAAATATGTTGGGAAATCACAGTTTTTGAATAAAAAACAGGTTGATAAGATTTTTGGAAAGTCAAACGGAAAATCTGCCTTGTATGATAAACCTGCAACCATGAATAACGTCAATGGCGCAAAATCATCAAGCACAGCTTCAACGGCGTCTCCTTCTGCCAATAAGGACAAAAAATCAAGAAAATAATTTATTTTTAAAATATTAACTAAACTCATTCAGCCGAATGAGTTTTTTTATTTTTATTTTTGCAAAAAGAACTTATAAATATGTCTCTTCAAATAAATAATTTAACCAAAAAATTTGGTGAACAAACCGCACTGAACAATATTAATATTTCTATTGAAAAAAACGAAATTATCGGTCTTCTTGGCCCTAACGGAGCCGGAAAATCTACTTTAATGAAATCTATTGTCGGTGCTTTGAAAATTGATGAAGGGGAAATTATTTTTAATGAAAAAAATATCACGGAACACCAGATTGAAGCTAAGAAAAAAATAGGCTTTCTTCCTGAAAACAATCCGCTATATCTGGAAATGTACGTAAAAGAATACTTGCAATTTGTGGCCAATATTCATAAAATTCCGGATTCAAGAGTAGATGAAGTGATTGATCTGGTGGGAATTACTCCTGAAAAATCTAAAAAAATCGGACAGCTTTCCAAAGGATACAAGCAAAGAGTTGGTCTTGCTCAGGCCATTATTCATCAACCGGATTTATTGATTCTGGATGAGCCTACAAACGGCCTTGACCCTAATCAAATCATAGAAATCAGAAATGTGATAAAAGAAATTGGGCAGCAAAAAACGGTTTTACTTTCTACCCACATCATGCAGGAAGTTGAGGCGCTTTGCTCACGCGTGATTCTTATTCACAAAGGAAATATTCTTCAGGATTGCCCAATTGATGAATTTAAAGGGAAATTCGGGAGCCTGGAAGAAGCATTTACAAACTACACTCAAACTGAAGTTACGGGAATTAATCAATAATGGCTTTAAATTTGATGAGATGAAAGCATCAACAATAAGCATTAGAAAAAATGATTAAAAAAATTTTATTCGGGACATTTTGTATTGCACAAATTTCTTTGATTTACGCCAATAATATTGATAAAAACCCAGTCTATACACTAAATAGTGGTATAGAACTCTATCAGAAAGTGCCGAAAACGGTTATTATTAAAACTAAAAAGTTTAAGATAAGAATTGACCAGCAGCCCAACGGAAAGTATCTTTACCAATCATGGTCTGCAAACGCAAAAATCACGTCAAAGCCCAGTATGATTATCAGTAATGGGGAATTGATTCCGGACGGTAGCGGTGGTAATTATTATTACCAATTTACCAATAAAGGCTATACCTACCAGGTTTGGAGGAATTACCTAACAGAAGGAACGATGCCACCTTATACATTGATGGTGAGTGACCAGACTGGGAAAACGATTGTAAATCAGGACGGACAGGTTGTAAAAAAATAAAATAAAAACTCTCAGGAAATTGGGAGTTTTTTTATGTTCCTAATTGTTTTAAGTAAAAACTGCTTTCGTCAAAGCTATCTTTAGCTGCATTATAACCAATATTAAAAATTTGCTCCAAACGATCTTTTCTTCTTTCAAAAGTTCCATAAATAGACAATTCTTGGGAAGAAATGAACCAGTCGCAATATTCAAACTTAATTTTTTCAACCCTGTAAGAAAGCAAGTCGTATGAGCGGGAAACGATGGCTTTGATAGACTTCAGGTCATTAATACTGATATCATGCGGCGGAGAAACGAAAACACCTATCAATTTGTCGCAATCTTCCCTGATAATATCTGCCGGAAAGTTATTCAAAACCCCGCCGTCACAGTACATTTCATCGCCGATAATATAAGGTGTTGTGATTCCGGGAATTGAGCAGGAAGCAATAATTGCATCTACCACTTTGAAATCTTTGTCAAATATTTTTTCTGTTCCGCCCACCAGTTCAGTGGCAACAATTTTCACTTCTTTATCCAAATCGCCTAATTTCATATCACCAAAAATAGGATGCAGATAATTCCTGAAAATCACTGAAGAAACCAATCCCGGTTGATTGAAAGCAAAATGTTTCCAGTTGAAAAAATACACCGAATTGAAGAATTCTAAGATTTCTTGAGGAGTTTTTCCGACTGCATACAGACAACCTACAATAGAACCTGCACTGCAACATGACAGAACGTCTATTTTAATATCCTTTTCATTTAAGAATTTTAAAACTCCGGCATGTGCAATTCCTTTTGTGCCACCGCCAGATAAAACAAGACCAACTTTTCCAAAATCCATAGAATAAATTTAAGCAAACAGAATGAAAGAAATAGATTAATTTTTATAAATATGTTGAATTTTAAAATAATTTTAATAAAAAAGCTCAGAAAAATCTGAGCCTTTATATCTATATTTTATTTGAAATTAAATGTGAATCACTTCACCGTAAGCAGCAGCTGCAGCTTCCATAATAGCCTCAGAAACCGTTGGATGCGGGTGGATTGATTTGATGATTTCGTGACCTGTAGTTTCCAATTTTCTGGCAACAACAGCTTCAGCAACCATATCTGTAACCCCTTCACCAATCATGTGGCAACCTAACCATTCACCATATTTAGCATCGAAAATAACTTTGATGAAACCATCCGTATTTCCGTTTGCAGTCGCTTTTCCACTTGCGGAAAGAGGGAATTTACCCACTTTGATTTCGTAGCCTTTTTCCTTAGCCTGCTTTTCAGTAAGACCAACAGAAGCAACTTCCGGGTGACAGTACGTACATCCAGGGATATTTCCATAGTCGATTTTTTCAACATGCATTCCTTTGATTTTCTCAACACAAGTAATCCCTTCCGCAGAAGCAACGTGTGCTAAAGCCTGAGTCGGGATAATATCTCCGATCGCGTAGTAGCCAGGAACTGAAGTTTCGTACCATTCGTTTACTAAAACTCTACCTTTATCTGTCTGAATTCCAACTTCTTCAAGACCAATATTCTCGATATTGGCAGCGATCCCAACAGCAGACAATAAAATATCAGCTTCAAGAGTGATGTTTCCTTTCGCAGTTTTTACAGTAGCTTTTACGCCTTCTCCGCTTGTGTCAACGCTTTCTACAGAAGCGTTTGTCATGATCTCGATACCTGTCTTTTTCAAAGATTTTTCTAAGTGTTTAGAAATTTCTTCGTCTTCTACAGGAACGATATTTGGCATAAATTCAACAACAGTTACTTTCGTTCCCATCGTATTATAGAAATCGGCAAACTCCACCCCGATCGCTCCGGAACCTACAACAATCATAGATTTTGGCTGCTCAGGAAGAGACAATGCCTGTCTGTATCCGATTACTTTTTTACCATCCTGAGGTAAGTTCGGTAATTCTCTTGAACGAGCTCCTGTTGCGATAATGATGTGAGTTCCTGTATATTCAGTTACTTTTCCATCTTTATCTGTAACAGAAACTTTTTTATCTTTCTGAACTTTCGCAGTCCCTAAAATCACATCGATTTTGTTCTTTTTCATCAGGAATTCAATTCCTTTGCTCATTTTGTTGGCAACGCCACGGCTTCTCTGGATTACGTTCGGGAATTCAAAACTTGCTTCCACTTTATTCAAACCATAATCTTCAGCATGATTAATATAATGAAAAACCTGAGCGGACTTTAACAAAGCTTTAGTCGGAATACATCCCCAGTTCAGGCAGATTCCTCCCAAATTTTCTTTCTCGATAATTGCAGTTTTAAAACCCAATTGTGCCGCTCTAATCGCTGTAACATATCCACCAGGACCACTTCCGATGACAATAATATCGTAGTTCATTAGTTTAAAATTTTTATGCGAATTTAAGGAAAAATATTGGATGAAACACTTTTCTGGTAATTCATCTGAGAATGCATGATTATGTGGATTTCGTTCTATTTTAAATAAAAAAGAGAACACAAAATGCATTCTCTTTTAATAGATATTAACTTATTTTAAATATTTCGCAAAACTAAACAGATTTGTGAATTTTGATTTTAACAATAATTTTTCATTCTATTTAGTAGCTCTAAGCAATTTTTTCTCGTTCTGATATCTTGCATTTAAAGCTTTTAGCTGATCACTTTTCATTCTTTTGGTTGCCAGCGGATGATTCATGATCATTTTCTTTTCAGTATTGTACTTTTTGTCCAATTCTCGGGCTTTGCTGTTATACAATTCGCTCTTCGACGGATGTGGCGGAGCTGGTGGACGAGGCGGATGTTTCTGGGCAAATGCGCTCGTTGATAACACCACTAATAAAATCGTTGATATAAATAACTTTTTCATAACATTTACTTTTTTGAATGACTGTTCAGTTTCAACTCATTCTAGTTCAGTGTTAATATTACATATATCATACCAAGATTGGATTTGCCTTAAACACACAGTTAAACAAGTTTTTTAATATTTTTAATACAATAAATTTAAATCATTCAACCTCAATATTCTGTTTCAAAGGTAAATTTTTAGATGAATTTCCGACCATAATTCTGTAAGCTCCTTTTTCTACGATCCAGTTCATCTTCTCATCTAAAAACTGCAATTCTCTTACAGGAACTTCAACTGTAACTTGTTTGGATTCATTAGGTTTTAAATGTACCTTTTGAAAACCTTTCAACTCAATAATCGGTCTTGAAACTGAAGCCAGCAAATCTTTTACATATAACTGAACAACTTCGCTTCCAGCTTTTGAACCTGTATTTCTCACATTTACTTTTGCAATAATGGTGTCATTTTCAGAATATTTGTTTTTATTTAATTGTAAATCAGAAATTTCAAAAGTCGTATAACTCAATCCAAAACCAAACGGATACAACGGTTCGCCACTCAAATCATGATAATCATTTCCACGTCCTGTCGGATGATGATTATACGTTAAAGGTAATTGCCCTTCTTCAACTGGGAACGTAATTGGTAGTTTTCCTGAAGGATTTTCAGCCCCGAAAAGCACCTTTGCAACCGCATTTCCACCTTCTTCTCCGGGATACCAAACATCTAAAATTGCTCCGACTTCATCTTTCCAATTTGTAGTTTTTATGGCAGAACCACCGACTAAAACAACTGTTACCGGTTTATTTAATTTTGAAACTTCATGAATAAATTGTTCCTGATTTCCAGGCAGACTTAAGGACGAACGGTCCTGAAATTCACCTTCATGAATTCCGGCTGTAACGATAATATAATCTACATTTTGAGCTTGTTTTAAAGCATCATTACAATCTTTTTGATAGTCATTTAAGCCATAATTCCATATTAATTCAATATTTGCCTCACCCCTATTTTCATGGAATTCAACAACGATATCAGATTTTTGTCCTTTCACAAAATTTATGTCAACCGTTTTCGTTGAATAACTCAGTTTTTCCCAATTGTCAATCAATAATTTTCCATTTAAATACAATCTGAAGCCATCATTTCCTCTTAAACCAAGTTGATATTTTCCTGAATTTGGAGCTTCCAATTTTCCCGTCCATCGAACGCTGTAATTGTCGGGTTGCAGTTTTTCGGGATTTGGGGAATATAATGTCCATTTGAAATTTAATTGTTCGTCCTGTTTTTCAAAAGCTGGATTTCCTTTTAAATCAGAATTGGAAAAATAATTTCCTTTTAAACCTTTTTGATTTTCAGAAGATAGAAATTCACTTGGAATTGTCGTAAAATTTTTCAAATTCCAATCAATTCCTTTTGAATAATTTACTTCAATATCTTTATTTTTAATGAAATTTTTAATTCCATCCAAAATACTTACTTTCTTATTTCCCGGTCCGGAATAACCACCTAATCTTGCATCAACAGCATCTGTTCCGACAACCAAAATCTTTTTAATATTTCCCGAAATCGGAAGCGTTTGATTGTTATTTTGAAGCAAAACAAAAGATTCAATGGCTGTTTTTTCAGCTAAAGGCTTGTGATTTAATTTCTTCAATTCCAAAATAGCTGCATCGGAAACGTAAGGATTTTCAAACAAACCTAGTTCAAATTTCGCTCTCAACACTCTCGAAACCGCATCATCAATTCTTTCCTGTGAAATTCTTCCATCCAAAAACGGCGGAATAAACAATTTGTAATGCTTATATTCTGTCTGGAAAATCACGTCAAGACCTGCATTGATCGCCTGTGCAGAAGCATCATCATAATCTTTTGCCGTAAAATGCAACACATTCGCTCCGCCAACCGCACTTGCATCACTGATCACAAAACCTTTGAAATTCCATTCTTTTTTTAATTTTTCTGTCAATAACCACTGATTTGCCGTTGAAGGTCTACCGTCAAGCAGATTGTATGAAGTCATTACCGACCTGCTTTTGCCTTGTCTAAAGGCTTTTTGAAAAGGAATCAAATGCGTTTCTTCCAAATATCTTTTACTCCAATGAATTGGATATGAGTCTCTTCCACCTTCTCCAACATTCGCTAAAAAGTGTTTCGGAGTGGTGATAATTCCCTGATTTTCAAAAGAACTAACGAAATTTACGCCCATCACGGAAGTCAAAAACGGATCTTCTCCGTAAGTTTCCTCCGTTCTACCCCATCGAACGTCGCTGGCCAAATTGACAACGGGCGTCAAAATCTGACGAATTCCTCTCAATCTCGATTCCCTTGCAATCGCTGTCGAAACTTCTTTCATCAATTCAGGATTGAAAGTTGCCGACAAACCGATTGCTTGTGGAAAAGCAGTTGCACCTTCACGCATTAATCCGTGTAAAGCCTCATCAAAAGGGATAATTGGAATTCCCAATCGAGATTCTTCCACAAAATATTTTTGAATCGCATTGATTTTTTTGGCTAATCTTTCCGCGTCTTCATTCGCATTATATTTTAATAGTTGTCCCGCTGCTCCGTCTCCGTGATTTCCTGCGCTGACCTGCAATCCAAAGATTCCGTGTGAATACTGACCTTTCGGAACATTATCCAAATCTCCGGGAATCATGAAGCACTGCCAGAATTTTTCTTCGGGCGTCATTCTTTTCAATAAATCCTGTACTCTGGCTTCAACAGGCTGTTTTGGGTCTTTATACAAAGGTTTTTGAGCAGAAATAAAAACCGAACTCAACAATGAAATTCCAATTAATTTTAATCTCAATTTCATTATTGCGTTATTTGAATTACTGTTGAATATTTTAATTGACTTCTCTCTTTTGGTAAATTAATTTCAATTGAATTCCCAGATTTTTTCCATTGAATTTTACTTGAGATTCCTAAGACTTTTAATGATTTTGGTTTAAAATTGCCAGGAATTATAAAACTTAACGTTGATGGAGCTTGATAATTTGTTTTTTCATCCAAGTGAAAAATATTAATCGTTTTCCCATTTTTGCTTTGAGTATAATAAAAACTCCCATCGTGATAAGGAGCAATTGCTCTTGTTGCGAAAACCGCCGATTGATTATTATCCATCCAGCCCGAAATTTCTTTTAATCTTTCGTAAACCACGGCATCATAGTCCCCGTTTGGCCCGGGAGCGATGTTCATCAGGTAATTTCCGCCTCTTGAAATGATTTTAATTAACGTTTCAATGATTTTCTGAGACGATTTATAATTGTCATTAGGAACATAAGAAAACGAATCTCCCATTGTGATGCAACTTTCCCACGGAATCGGAAGCGCATGCTCCGGAACGGCCTGTTCGGGTGTCACATAATTTTCCCATTTTCCAGGAACAGTACGGTCTACGATGATAATTCCAGGTTGATTTTTGCGGGCCATTGTCCCGACTTTATCCATATCAATGTCCTGTTCGACCTTGATGGTTCGCTGCCATTCTACCTTTGGATCAATTGTATTGAAAGGTCGAACCCAACCTCCATCCAACCAAAGAATATCGATTTTACCGTAGTTTGAAGTGATTTCATTTAATTGATTAAATGTGAATTTCTTGAAATTTTCCCACCTTTCAGGGTATTTTTTCGGATCATAATTTACATTTCTGTCTTTTGGTGGGAAATACGGCCACCAATAATCATCAGAATGCCAATCTGGTTTTGAGAAATAGGCTCCGATTTTGAAGCCGTCTTTTCTGAATGTATTGAAAATTTCCTTCGTAACATCCGCTTTCGGATTTTTGGAAAAAGGTGTTTTTGAGGAAGTAATCTTATAATCAGACTGTTGTGTATCAAACATCGCAAGACCATCGTGATGCTTTGTTGTGAACACCACATATTTCATTCCTGCTTTTTTCGTTGCATCAGCCCATTTTTGTGGATTAAATTGTGTCGGATTGAAAGTTGTCTGAAGATTTTCGTAATTTTTTACATATTCAGTGTAAGATTTTCCGTACTCGGGTTTACGCTGTGTCCAGGATTCGTCTTCAGGACATAAGCTCCAACTTTCAACAATCCCCCACTGGCTGTACGTTCCCCAATGCATAAACAGTCCGAATTTTAAATCCTGCCAATTCTCAAGATTCTGAATAACAAGCGGATCCGTCGGTTTTTGATAGCCTTCTGAAACATTGTGAGCCTGCGAAAAAAATGTTGAAGAAAGTAAAAGTGATGACAGGAATATGATTTTAGTTTTTTGTCTGATGAACATTAAGTTTAGTTTTCGCTAATTTAATCATCATTTATTTAACCACAAAAAGAACAAAAATTTTAGATTGAGAATGAGGTTTAGTTTAAGTTAAATTTTTAAATGTAGATTCGATATTTGGATAAGAAAATTCAAATCCACTTTTCATTAATTTTTCGGGATAGACATTTCTGCTTTTTAATAGTAATTCTGTTTCTGTTTTTAGAAATATTGAAGCGATTTCCAGTTGCCAAACCGGAGCATTTAACCCGAAAGGAGCTTTCATTTGTTGTCTCAATTTTCTCATGAATTCTTCATTAGATAAAGGATTTGGAGCTGTTATATTGATTGCTCCAACAATATTTTCATGATTGATAATATATTCAACAGCTTTACAAAAATCATCAATATGAATCCAGCTTACATTTTGATTTCCTCTTCCCTGCTTCCCACCCAGACCTAATATTGTTATCAATTTTAATTTCGGAAAAGCTCCTCCGTTATTGCCCAAAACGATTGAAGTTCGCAAAGCAACTTTCCGCACATTTTCATTTTTAATAGTAAAAAATTCTTTTTCCCAGCTTTTACAGATATTCATTGAAAAATCATCGCCGATAATTCCGTTTTCTTCTGTGTTTAGATGTATTTCTGAATGAACATAAATGGTTGCTGAGCTTGCATTCAACCAAACTTTTGGCTTATTAATACAGTTATCAACAGCTTGTTGAAGAACTTTTGTGCTTTCAATTCTTGAAGAATAAATTTCTTTTTTATTTTTCTCAATGTATCTGCAATCAACTGATTTTCCTGTGAGGTTGATTAAAACATCAGCGTTTTCAAGCAAATCTTTCCATTCCCCTAAAGTTTTTGCATTCCAAAAAATTTCGTTTCTACTTTTTGGATTGCGGGTTAAAATATAAACTTCATTTCCTTTTTTAGTAAAATATTTTTCCAGGTTTTGTCCGAGGAAACCGGTTCCGGCTGCGATAATTATTTTCATTTGTTTGGTTTTTTGTTGATTATTGCAAATTGATTGAATGTTGAGATGCTTCGACAGGCTCAACATGAGATTGCGAATACTAACTGTTAAATTAACTTTCTGCGGTTGTTTTAATTAAATTATTTCGCTTCAAGAGAAATCTTATAAGATAATTTTTAAGAAAAAGCTTATTAAAAACTTTTCCAATGATTCCAAATGGAGATTCAAATTCCAGAATATCTGTCATTACCGTGTTTTTGCCTTCTTGTGTGAAAGTATGCTGATTTTGAATGATTTAAAAGTTCCTTTCAACATAACATCCGTGAACTGGTGTGGCTTTTCCATGCTTACGATTTTTGATGTATGAGTTTGATAAAAACCTAAATGTTTTGCTCTCCAGGTCACTGTTTCTCCTTCCTCAATTAAGCCTGAAACCCTTCCAGCAATTGCTTTTTCATTGGTTTTTGAAGTTGATTCCTGATGTAAATCAATATTTCTTGCTAAGTCGAATACCGTCTTGATATCCGCTTCTATTGTTGTTTTTATAAAAATTTTAGACATAAAGATATATTAACAGGATTAAAACTAAGGTTCTGTACGTGATCCAGCTTATGGTCGGAAGAAAATTCAATTTCAAAATTCCGCATCTTCTCAAATGCTCTAAAAACATGATGAATACAACGATTCCAAAATAAATAACTGAAAAAATTGAACTTATATTTAAAAATAATGCAGGGATTAAAAGGAATGTTCCAATCAAAGAAACCGTCATCATATTTCCAAGATAATCCCAGATTTTTTCTTTTAAATATACTTTTAAAAATATCGTCTGCCATACTATCTGGCCTATGCAAATCATAAATTCTCTAAGAAAATTCTGACTTAAATTCAAATCTAATTTTGCCGTAAACAAACTCAAAATATAAGATGAAAAAAGTACGACAAACGCAATGTAAGTAAGCCTGTATTTCAAATTAAAATCAGGAACACAAGACTGTTCTGTGTAATCTTTTCCTGATGGAATAATCTGTTTCCGGTTATAAGAAACAAAAGAATACAGCTTTTTGAAAAACCAATACAGAGGTTGAATTCTGGCAACTTTCTCCAACAATGGAAAGGAATTCCCGATAATCAAAAGCAGGCTGTCCACCCCATAAATAACTTGATTTTTAGCATGATCCACCAATGCAATTTCGTTTTTTGCCCGGTTGAAATTTATAAGGTTTTTATTCTTAAAACTCAGTTCCGTAAAGGCTTCTCTCCCATTTTCTTCCAACATTCCGGATTTTATAAAACCCTTAGAATAGATGTTGCACATTGGGCATTCGTTGTCGTAGATGAGGGTGTGGTTTTTGAGGGTTTTCATTTGTTTATTTTTAAAGATTTGTAAGTTTTATAATTATCATAAACAAATATTAGCGCCATAAATGGACTATAATACAATGCTAACATTGGAATCACAATTAGAAAAGACATAAATTGCATTTCTGCAAAAATTATCATTCCTATTAAAGAAAGATAAATTGGTATAATAAAAAATCCATAAATTTTAAATAATAAAGATTTTTTATATTCGTAAGAACATCTTATTAAATAACTCACTGATTGAGAAACTCCCACTCCAAAATAAAAAAGCCAAATCATTTTTTCGTTTCCTACAATAAATGCAATTAAAACAATCATTGAAATAATCACAAAAATCGTCACTTGAAAATAAAAGTCATTTTTAGCAAAATTTTCCATAGCAATAAATTTTAAAAGTTTATTCTTTTAGTTTTTCCTCCGAAATAAAAAATCAGAAATAAATGAATGATTAAATTTTTCATAATTATTATATTTTCAATAATTTTTGAAAGTTTATTTGAAATAAAAAAGGATTTTCAAGTCCTTTATTTTAATAAGTTGGTTATTTTACCGACCAGCCAGTGATCATCACTCTTTATCGCCAGATCCATAATATTGTTGATTTTTCCTGTGACAGAGCTGAAATCGTCCATTAATTTTATAAATTCTTTGGCCTCGTCAGAATCTTTATCTTCAATATTTTTTAATTCTTCAAGGAAAGAAATTACCGGCTCAATCTCTCTTTTCCTGCGTTCTTTGGTAATCTGTTTGAATAAATACCACACATCTTTTTCAGCTACAAAATATTCTTTTCTCTCCCCTTTTACGAATTCTTTTTTTACAATCCCCCAATCCATCAGCGCGCGCAAATTCATATTGGCATTTCCTCTTGAAATTTCCAGCTGCTCCATCACCTCATCCGTAGAAAGCGGCTTGCCACTCACCAAAAGCAATGCATGAACCTGCGCCATCGTACGATTGATCCCCCAATTGGTAGCAAATGTTCCCCAGGTCTGAATGTATTTTTCTTTTGCTTCTGAAAGTTTCATTTTATCTTCTTTTAATTTCTTATACAAATGTAATCATAATTTTTGAACTTTCAATAATATTTGAAAGTTTATTTTTATTTAATTGTGAAATACCTTATTCCTTATTTGAAAATTATTCTATAAATAATTAAATTACGTTAAATTTATTTTTATTCTAGGCATTATTTCCTTGCAGATTCAAGACGAATATATTAGTTTTATAATCTTAAATGCTTTTGCGGTATCATCAAAATAACCAGACTTGAAAAATAATATACTTTTTATATTTTTCTTATTACTTTTTATTCCTATTGACAGTCAGAAATCCAGCATTCAGTTTTACAATACTGATAACGGGCTTCCGCAAAATAGCCTGAAAGATATCACGAAAGATAAATACGGTTTTATATGGCTGAGCACAGAAAACGGCATTGCAAGGTACGATGGCAACAGCTTTCTGGTTTATAAAAATTTTCCATTAAATACCCAGCGGTTTCTTTATTTCTACGGTAATGTTGAAAAAGACAGCATTTTCGTAAAAACAGAATTTAAACAAAACCTGCTGATTCACGGAAAAAATCCTAAAGTCTCAAATGTTTTAAGAAATTATCCAATATTTATCCTTAAAAATAATACAAACTATCTTCTATATTGCTCCAACTTCACCTATGCTGCGACCGGAACAAGTTTTTATATGAATTTTAAAGAAGGCAGGTATTATATCCATAAAAATTCTTTGACATACAAAGATTTTACTTCAAAGGTTGAACAAAACTTAGATGTTAAAACTATATACGAAAATGTTCCCAGGGTTTTCGCGATTGATGAAATGCTGTTTTATACAGACTATCAGTCAAAGACCGTTTTGGGAATAAAAAAAGGTAAAATTGTAAATTCTCATCATAATCCGCTACTCACCGACCCCAAAAGCAGGATTTTATGGAGCCAGATCAACAATCAGGTCTTTATCGTGAATAACAGTACAATCTACACCTGCAATTATGAGAACGGACAATTGAAAACAACAAAACTAATTCGCCTGAATAATGTAAAAGACGAAAATTTTGTCAGTATTTATTACGATAAAAAATATAATAAAATTTATCTGGGAAGCAGTATCAATGGATTGCAGGTTATTAGTTTTCCCGACTTTACCTGTATAAAAAGGCCGCCTTCAAAGCCGGAATCTGTTTTTTATTCCACCATTCCCTACGGCAATTCTTCCGTAATTACCACTTTTGGAGAAATTTATAACCGAAACGGACTTGTGGAAGATAAAAAGTTTAAAGATGCTTCTTCTTATTTTCTAGATTATGATGCTGACGGAAATATTATTACATTAAGTGGAAATAACCTGAAAGTTTATCAAAAATCAACCTTTTATAAAGATATTATCACCAAAAAGAATCTTATTATAAAAGATCTTTTTTCCGACGGCCAAAAATATTATGCTTTGCTTAAAGACATAAGAAATGAAAAAGCTATGGTAGTCAACGGGATATTGGCTGTATATAAGGACAAATCTTTGCAATCTCTGGAAAAGAAAATATTTTTCCAAAACGAACCTACAAAATTTATAAAATTTGATAAATATCATCTGCTGGTCGGAACTGTAAAAAATTTATATAAAATATCATTAACGACTAATAAAATTTATAATCTAATTGGCAAGCAACAATTATTTATCCGAAATATTATCCGGTCAAAAGATGGCAATTTCTGGGTATTGACTTTAGGAAAAGGCTTGTATTTGCTGAAGAATAATCGTCTTATCAAAATGCCTTATGATCCGGACAATAATATTTCTTCCCCACATACAATTTTAGAGGATAAAAATGGCTTTTTTTGGATTTCCACCAACAACGGTTTGTACAAAATTCTTGAAAGCCAGTTGCTGGAATATGCTGAGAATAAGAGATCCAAGGTGTATTATTACAAGTATTCCAAGGATGCAGGTTTTAATATTAACGAATTCAATGGAGGCAGTAATATTTGTGGCAATATATTAGAGAATGGTGATTTTGTACTTCCTTCCCTGAATGGGCTTGTTTTTTTTAATCCCTTAAAAGTAAAGTCGTATTATCCTGAAAACCTTTATATAGAAAGGGCCGTTGTCAATAATAAGGAGCAATATTTTAAAAATAATCTGTCTCTGGATCAGGATGTTAATCGTATAGATATTTTCATTGATGTTCCGTATTATTCCAACCTGGATAATGTAGTAATAGAAGCAAAATTAGGCAATTCACCCAATGCAAAATGGGAGCCGATAGGAAAAGACAGGAAATTTTCTATCTCAAGTCTCGGGTATGGCAATCATTCTTTAATGGTAAAAATGCTCGTTTCTGATGAAGGGAAATTTATCTATAAAAAAATAAATATTATTGTTCCACCATATTTTTATCAGACATTATGGTTTAAAATAGTAACCTCTTCCTTATTATTATTGTTATTGTATTTCCTGGTAAAATGGAGAATTAATTTTTTGAAAAAGAAAAACCAGGAATTGGAAAAAACGATTGCCTCCCGCACCAAAAGTCTTTCCGATACAGTAGAAAAATTAGAAATAACCAAGGCAAAACTCCATAAAGAAGTTGAACAGCAGAAAAAGCTTATCGGTACCATTACCCACGACATCACAACGCCCATCAAATTCATTGCACTTACAGCAAAAGAAGTATTGGATGCGGAGAATTTTAATGAACAGCTCACGGGGAAAATTCTTAATTCCATTCATAAATCATCTGATCAATTGTACAATTTTACGATGACCTTAAAAGAATATGCCGATATCTACACTCATCACAGACTGGATGATTCTGAACTTTATTCATTACATCAGCTTATTGAAGATAAAAAAATACTTTTTGATGAAATAGCAAAAAACAACGGTACGGTCATCATCAACAATGTAGATAAAGCTTTATCGATATGGATCAGTAAAAATATACTGTCTGCAATTGTTCATAATTTAATTGACAATTCTGTGAAGTACACAAAAAACGGAACTATTACCATTGAAAGCACCAATGAAGATGAACATATTTCTTTACTGATCACAGACACCGGCATCGGCATGGAACAAAAGAAAATAGAATATTATACAAGACTGCAGGATAATATCGAAAACGAAAAGTTATTATTGCAAAAATACGGCATGGGCTTACATCTCGTATTGCAGCTGCTGCAAATGATCGATGGGAAAATTATCTTCGAAAAAAACAAATTACAGGGAACTTCTTTCAAATTGATTTTAATAAATAAAAAAAATGCTTAGAAAAATTCTTATTGCTGACGATCATGATATAGTACTGGTGGGGACGAGTATTATTTTAGAGTCCAGAATTCAAAATGTATCCATAGACCAGGCCGAAGATTATCCGAAAACACTGGAGAAAATCTCCAGACAAAAGTACGACCTTGTCATCCTGGACATTAACATGCCCGAAAGTAAAAACAAAAAAATGATTTCCGAAATCAAAATGCTTGATCCTGATATCAAAATATTGATTTTCTCGGCTTATGAAGAAGAAATAGCAGTACAATACCTCAAAGAAGGAGCCAATGGATACATCAGCAAGCTAAGCAAATCCGATGAAATATCAGATGCGGTGAATAAAATTTTATCAGACGGATACTACTATCCATCCGGTATTATTAATCAGCTCCTCAACGAATCGCCGCTGGATTCTATTAAAAATTTATCCGAAAGGGAATACGAAATTTTCATCCTCATGGTGGAAGGAAACGGCAATTTGGAAATTTCAAATAAGATGAATATCCAGATGCCCACCATCAGCACCTACAAAAAAAGAATTCATAAAAAACTAAAAACTAATAACATAGCAGATCTCATCAAGCTTTACCAGACTTATATAGCTTAATTAACAAAAATATAATAATTCACATTTTGTAGAATTTTTTCTACAATGCATATTATTTTTTTCTACAAGATAGATTGTTTTTTCTAAACCAGATTCTATAATTTTACATTATGATTAATAAACAATTATTAATATTTGTTAATATAATAACAAATTGACAATAAAATTCAATATTAATTATAAACTAATAACCTAAACTTTTGCATCATTTCAGATCATTATTAATTTGAATTGAAAGAATCTAAGCTATTAAAAACAAAAATAAATGTCTAAAAATTTTACAAAAGTATGGCAGTCCATAGCATTGCTAAGTTCTTGCATTGCCTTTGCTCAAACCGGAAATATCGGGGTAAATACTCCAAATCCGGGATCGACAATGGATATCAACGGGTCTGTAGCTGCAAAATACAATGCAGTAACCAGTACTAATTATAATTTAACGGCAACAGATTTTCATGTCTCATATAACGGTACTTCCAACGCTGTATTCAATCTTCCTTCGGCTATCAGCGGGGTTGGAAACTTCAAGGGCCGTATGTATACGATTAAGAATAACACAAATTTCACTATAACGGTAAATTCTGCAGCACCGGAAACAATCAATGGAAACGCAAGTGTTTTAGTTCCTGCCAATCAGAGCATACAGGTAATTAACACTGGTCTTACGGGAGCTAATCCTACGTGGGAAATAATGCCACTAGGTTCTTCAATAACAGCCAGCAACGGCCTTACACTCTCCGGTACGGATGTGAGGTTGGGAGGTACACTATCCCAGCCAACCAACATTGCTACTGCAGGAAATAATTTAAGCATCAACGGTACAGGAAAAGTTTTAGTAGGGACCAACACAGTTCCTACAGGAGCATCAAATGCAAAAATCGTTATTGACAACGGAACTACAAGCGGTGCTTTACAAATCAAAGACGGAACACAGCAATTGGGTTACGTTTTGACGAGTGATGCTAACGGTTTGGCTACATGGTCATCCACAACGACAACAGCATTTGCCAATAGCTGGACTTCCTACACAGGTACTTTGGTCAATCCTTTTACTGCAAGTCCGGGAGGCCTTCTTCAGACAGGAATTTCAGTGACAATTCCTGCAAAAGGATGGTATTTTTTCCGTTGTGGGGTGACAATACAATCAAACTGTAATGATTATGGGTTTTATATTGACGGAGTAGGTGAAATTTGGAGAACTTACTGTAACGTTGCAGATGTTCAGATGATGTCTCCGAGAGATCAAAACCGAGTACTTTATTTTTCTACTCCAGGTACTTATTCGGTTGTAGCTGTAAAAACTAATGCTACTGTACCGACTGGATTTAATATTGGAAATCCTGCCTTTTATCTGGATTTTGTGAAATTCCAAAACTAAGATTATTGTAAATTATTTCCCCTCCTTTCTCCCTTATTTAAGTCAAGGCAAAACCTTGCAGGTGATGAAAGAGAAGATAGTTCCCGCTAAAGGAGGGGTTTTTATTTCATTTTAAATTAATTTACTTTAATAAGCTTCATCATACAACAGCAGACATTCAAAGGAATGCCTGCTGTTTTTTTAAAGTAATTTATAGATCTTATTTAATTTTCTCGTAATTCAAATTATTATTTTGGGGATTCATTTTTAAGAAGGATTTCCATTTTTCTTTTTTCTTCTTTTGAAATGCCTTTGGTTTCTACAACAACAACTCCGTTTTGAGCCTTTCCGGAAAAGAGACCGGAAGCTTTTTCTTTACTAATAACAGAAATATTTTTAATCTTTTTTGAATCCAGCTTTCTAAAAGTTTCCATATCAGCCACAACTCCATTAATAACAATCAAAGGATCCATTCCTGGCTTTTGAGAACTGTTGAAAATATCAGCTTTTCCGGAACCCGACCCTGAAATTGAATTGACAGCCACCCCCGGAACCGCTCCACGAACTGAATTTATATACGCATTGTTTCCTATTTTATTACCAATATTTGAGGTAGGTATTGCCTGTTTTGCTTTGTATGCCTTATTATAAGCCAGGATTTCCAGTTCACGCGCTTGATTTTTTATGTCAAATACATTATTCGGATAGGTGACTTCAGCGGTGTCAGCAACACCACTCAGAGCAGAACCTTTCTTCCTTATTGCCGAAGAAGCTATTGTCTCTGAACTTGCTACCATGGATGCTTTTTCTTTCCTGATTCCCGTTGTTATTACTTCTTCGATATTTTGCCTCTTCAATGTATCCATCATTTTACTTTCCACAACCGGTGCTGCATCTTCGCGGGATTCCTGAATCTGCATTTCATAAGCCGGCTTAGGTAACTCATAAGACTTTGGAACATGATGATAAGCTATTTTTACAGGTGGTGGTAACGTTTCATTTTGAATATTAGCCTTCACCATACTATCAACTTTTTGAATATCTGAAGGAACTGAAACTGTCGGTAAGTTAGGTTCAAACTTAGTTTCAGCGATAGCAGGCTTTACAATTCCTGTATTTTCTTCCTTATTATTAAAGTAAAAAATTCCGGATCCAATAAGTAAACTGGCAGCAATTCCGTAAGGAAGCCATACCGGAAGAATTTTTTTCTTCTCCTTTTTTTTATCTAATTTTTCTTCAATAGTATTCCAAACTTTTTCAAACCCAGGAAAAGTCGCAGGTTCTTCCGTTTTAGAAGCCTCATTGAAAGTTTTATCTATATCGTGATTATTTTCCATTGTTTAAAGTTTAAATATTTTGATGTACCAAAAGTTCCTGAAGTTTTTTTCTGGCAAAATTGAGCTGGGATTTCGATGTTCCTTCGCTGATAGAAAGCATCAGGGCAATTTCCTTATGAGGATAGCCTTCAATCGCAAACAGATTAAATATCGCCCGGCAACCTTCTGGAAGAAAGTTTAGCAGGCTTAAAATATCTTTTTCAAACGACGCATTTTCCAATGTAAAATCGGAATTTTCCAGATGATATTCCTCCAGGGAAATATGAAGTGCTTTATTGGCTCTTAATTTTTGTAAACATTCATTGACAGCAATTTTCCTCGCCCAAGCCTCAAAAATATCAGGATTCTGAAGCTGATGGATCTTTGTGAAAATTTTGTAAAAACTATCAGCCAGGGCTTCTTCAATATCTTCATCATTTTTCAGATACCGTTTGCAGACCGAATACAGTTTTCCCGCCATCTTTTCGTAAACCTTCCGCTGGGCATTGCGGTCGTTACGTTGACATTCTAACAGTAGCTCTATTTCCATAATCAGGCATTATACATATATAGATGCGGAAATTTAAAGAAAGGTTGGATAGAAATCTGATTTTTTTTAAAATAATTTAAAAAACAACCAATAAATAAGCGTAAAAACCTTTTAGAGCCAGCTTTCTCGGCATCTTCTCCGCTTTCTAAAGCTTAAAAAAAACCGAATATTAAATTTAACTTTCCTTTTTGTAACACATCTGTAATAATAACGACTATTCATTTAAATAATCTTTATAGTAATGAAAAAAACTAAAATTGCGTCATTACTTTTTGTTTTGTCTGCAGGAAGTATGATGTTTGCTCAGGATGACTTAATCAACAAGTTAAAAAACAATCAATCTCAAAATGCTAATTTCCAGTTTACCACGTTGAAAGATGTAGGGGCAACTTCTGTGAAAAACCAGGGTTCTTCAGGAACTTGCTGGAGCTATTCCGGGAATTCTTTCCTTGAATCTGAAATGCAGAGAATGGGAAAAAAGCCTGTAGACTTGGCAGAAATTTTCACTGCAAGATATTCTTATCACGATAAAGCAAAATTGTATGTGCTGAATAATGGAGCGATCAACTGGGGAGATGGAGGTGAATTGCATGACGTCATCAATATGTACAAAAAATACGGAGCAGTTCCTCAAGACGCTTACACAGGGTTGAAACAAGGACAGACCATCAATAATTTCTCTGAAATGCAGGGTAAATTAAAGCCTGTTTTAGACAGCTTGGTTCAGGCCTCTCAAAAAGGCAAACTGTCTGATAATTGGATGTCTGCCGTAGATGCAATTTTAGATGAATATTTAGGAAAAGTTCCTTCTAATTTTACTTATGGAGGAAAAAATTACACTCCTCACACATTTGCTAAGGAAGTTGTAGGGATTAACGCTGAAGATTATGTAGAAATTTCCTCTTATAAAGATTATCCATACTATCAAAAATTTGTAGTTCCGATTCCTGATAACTGGAGCCATGATTCCGACTGGAACGTTCCGATGAAAGATTTGACGACAATCATTGATAATGCTGTAAACAAAGGATATTCGGTGGGTTGGGCAACAGACGTTTCCGAACCGTATTTTTCTTATAAAAACGGGGTGGCTTATGTTCCTGATATGGATTTAGACCAAATCAATGCAGAAAACCAAGGAACTTTATTCACAGAACCGAAAAAAGATAAAACGATTACAGAAGATATGCGTCAGAAAGCGCTTAACAACCTTTCTACAACGGATGATCACGGAATGCATATCGTAGGACTGGCAAAAGATCAGACAGGAAAAGAATATTATATGGTGAAAAATTCCTGGGGTGTGACCAACGATTTCGAAGGTTATCTATATGCCACAAAACCTTATATTGAATACAAATCAACCGCCATTTTGGTCCATAAAGATGCTCTTCCGAAAAGCATCAAAAAGCAATTGAAGCCAACCAAAAGTATTGGCCTGTAAAGATCACACTTGTCATTAGATGATGACAAATTAGATATTTAAATCTGTTAAAAAAACCGCCTTAAGATATTTCTTAAGGCGGTTTCGTTTAAAAATTTAAATAGGTAAATCAAGATATATGAAATTGTCAATAGTGAATTTTACCTCGTAAGTGAATAGTTGATGCCAATTTAAAAAAGTTGTAAATCAAATTGACGACGAAGCAGATTCACCATTAACAATTACTTTTTTAATAAAGCACTCCCAAACTTTCTGCTGAAAAATCTAAAATTGCTTCTGTATTTTGTTCTTTAATTTTTTTCGCCCAAAGCGGATCTTGTAATAATGCACGACCAACCGCAACAAGGTCAAAATCTCCTCTTTCCATTCTTCTTGTCAGCTCGGTTAAATCTGCTTTTTCACTTCCCTGCCCGGCGAAAGCTCCCATCACATCACCTTGCAAACCTACGGAACCTACTGTAATGGTTGGCTGCCCGGTAATTTTCTTTACCCAACCTGCAAAATTCAGGTCGGAACCTTCAAATTCAGATTCCCAGAAACGTCTTTGTGAACAGTGGAAAATGTCTACTCCCGCTTCTTTTAAAGGCAACAACCAATCTTCCATTTCTTGCGGATTACTCGCCAATTTTGATGAATAATCCTGTTGTTTCCATTGAGAAAGGCGAATAATAATAGTGAAATCCTCTCCTACCGCAGCCCTGATTGCTTTTACCACATCAACCGCAAAACGGCTCCTTTCCTTGATATTTTTACCGCCATATTCATCCGTTCTTGTATTGGTAACTTCCCAGAAAAACTGGTCGATCAGATATCCGTGAGCTCCGTGAATTTCAATAACATCAAATCCTAAGTCTTTTGCAGATTTTGCAGAAGCCGCAAACTGCGCAATCGTATCCTGAATATCTTCCAACGTCATTGTAGAAGCTTTTTCCATGTCAATTAAAGGATAATCTGCGGAACTTCTCGTGTCACCAACATGCCAGATCTGAGGGCCCATTTTACCGCCGTTTTCATGAACGGCATCGATTACGTTTCTCCATCCGTTTAATGCTTCTGTTCCGTAGAAATCAGGAATATTCTGCATATTTTTTGATGCCGGTCTGTTGATCACGGTTCCTTCAGAAAGGATCAAACCTACTTCCGAAGCTGCTCTTCTTGCATAATAATCTGCAATTTTCTGAGTCGGAACTCCGTTGTCAGATTGGGCTCTTGTCATTGGAGCCATTACTATTCTATTTTTAAGCTGTAAATTCTTGTATTGAAACGGTTTAAATAATGATTCTGTACTCATTTTTAAATTTATTTTTATAATTGTTACACAAAGTAACTAATAATAGTTCGTATTTGTATCTTATGTAGAAAAAAAGTGGTAACTTTACAGTAACTTACATTAGTAACGTAAAAGTAACGTATGAAAAAGAATGAATTAATGGAATACAGCTGTCCTCTAGGCAAAGCAATGTCTGCGCTGGGAAGCAAATGGAAACCCATTATTGTATTGGTAATTAAGGACCGAAAACTACGTTTCGGAGAGCTTGCCGTTCGCATCAATGTTATTTCCAGAAAGGTTCTGACCGATCAATTGCGGGAAATGCAAGCCGATGGATTGGTAATCCGCGAAGAGTTTAAGGAAATCCCTCCAAGAGTGGAATATTCACTGACAGAAAAGGGATTGGCGCTGTTGCCGATTTTGTATCAGTTGGAAGAATGGGAGACGAAATATCATGTTTATGATCCGGAGAAACAAAAGGATTGTAAAACGATTTTGGAAAGTAAGAAGATAAAAAAGGTTGTTGTTTGATGGCTTTAATTTTCAAGAATATTCCTAATCTGAATTTCCAAATTTTCAATTCTATCAAATTTTTTAAACATAACTTGTTTATTATATAAGTTCAATCTAATTATGATTTCTAAGGTTAAATCTAAAGGCTCAATTTCATAACCAAACAAATTGTGGTCAAAATCCATTCCTACTAACAATCCGTCATTATGCATCCCAATACACCAATTTTCTAAAAACTCGGATAAATGTAATTCTTTAATTTCATATTCACTCCATTATCTTTTATACAGGACTTTGCCCTAGCTTTATCGGACCAAAAGCAAATGATTTCATTAGGATTTCCTTCTTCATCTTCTATTTCATTGGATACAGACGTAGCAAAACCGTCATCATTTTTCAAGGCATAAACAATTTCATTTTCTGAAACTTTTTTTACAAAATTTTTGTGGCGGTCTTCTAAGAAGATTTGATCTTGTATCATTTAAATAGTTTATTTTAATTAATCTAAATATACAAATTATGTATAAACAAAAAACCGCCTCCAAAAAGAAAGCGGTTTTAAAATATCTAAAATCCCAATTAAAATATCGCAGGATATTTCTGAGGATTTGTTTCATTAAACAGTGCGTAAATTCTTTCCACCATATCATCTACAGATGGCTTGCTGAAATAGTCTCCGTCGCTTGCATACGCAGGTCTGTGGTCGTTGGCAGCGATTGTCAATGGATCAGAATCCAAATATCTGAAAGCTTTTTGTTTCTCTAAAATCTGTTGCAAAATAAACGCCGAAGTTCCTCCTTCCACATCTTCGTCGATTACAACTAATCTGTTGGTTTTCTTCACACTTTCTGCAATGTCGTGAGATAAATCGAAAGGAATTAATGACTGAACATCAATAACTTCCGCAGAAATTCCTAATTTTTCCAATTCGCTAGCTGCTTCCATTACGATTCTCCAGGTTGATCCGTAAGTAACCAACGTAACGTCTTTCCCTTCTCTCGTCACTTCTATTTTCCCGACAGGAACAGTGAATTCACCTAAGTTGTCAGGTTGTTTTTCTTTTAATCTGTATCCGTTCAGACATTCAACAATAACAGCCGGCTCATCTGCCTGAAGCATCGTATTGTAGAATCCTGCAGCGATCGTTAAGTTTCTTGGAACCAACACCAGAATACCTTTTGAAAGGTTCAGAATCCCAGCCATCGGAGAACCCGAATGCCAGATTCCTTCCAGTCTGTGGCCTCTCGTTCTGATGATTACAGGAGCTTTCTGACCACCTTTTGTTCTGTAATGAACCGTTGCCAGATCATCACTCATTCCCTGTAAACAATATAAAATATAATCTAAATACTGGATTTCAGCGATCGGTCTCAACCCTCTCATTGCCATCCCAATACCCTGACCCAAGATCGTAGCTTCACGGATTCCCGTATCTGCAACACGAACTTCGCCATATTTTTCCTGCATGCCTTCCAATCCCTGGTTTACGTCACCGATATTTCCGGCATCTTCACCAAAAACCAAAGTCTGAGGATATTTTTCAAAAATTTTATCGAAATTATTTCTTACCACTACTCTTCCGTCAACTTCTTCTGAATTTTCAGAAAAAACAGGCTTTACTTCCTTTACATTTTCAGCCTTCCATTGAGACTGAGAATATAAATGAGAAGAGTAATTGTCTTTTTCAACCTCAAAAATTTCGTTGTATTTCTGCATCAGTTGATTTCTTTCTGCAGAATTTGTTCCTCTGGTTGCCAGTAAAGATTTTCTTACCACATGGAAAACATCTTTCTTAGCTTTTGAAACTAATTTATTGAATTGATTAATATAATTTTCAATTTCAGCATTTTGACCTTTAAGATTTTCAACTAAAGGTAATACCGAATGAATTAAATCCGTAATTGTTTTCTGGTAATTTTCCCAGGCATTTTTCTGTCCAGCTTTTACCGTCTTTTTCGCTTCTTCATCGATAGCGTCAAGCTCCTCAATAGAAGCAATAATTTCTTCTTTTCCGTCAATTTCGATTGAATAATTTAAAATCCATTCTCTGAATTTCACCAACCCGTCAAACTGAGCTTCCCAAGCCAGACGTTCTTCGTTTTTATATCTTTCGTGAGATCCGGAAGTCGAGTGACCCTGAGGTTGTGTAACTTCAATGACATGTACCACTACAGGAACACTTTCAACTCTTGCAAACTGCTCTGCTCTTGCGTAAGCATCCAATAATGAAGGATAATCCCAAGCTTTTACCTGAATAATTTCACATCCCTGAAATTCGCCCTCTTTTCTCTGGAAACCACTCAACATTTCAGCAATATCCGCTTTCGCCCTCTGCTTCATCGTAGGAACCGAAATTCCATAGCCATCATCCCAGATTGAAACAATCATAGGAACCTGAAGCGCACAGGCAGCATTTAAAGTTTCCCAAAAATGACCTTCCGCTGTGGAGGCATCCCCAATTGTCCCGAAAGCGATTTCGTTACCCTCTTTTGAGAATTTCTCAGAGCCTTCGAATTTTACGGTTTTATATATTTTTGAAGCTTGTGCTAATCCTAATAATCTCGGCATTTGCCCTGCTGTAGGGGAAATATCTGAAGAAATATTTTTTTGAGCTGTTAAATCCTTCCAGCTTCCGTCTTCATTTAAACTTCTTGTGGCAAAGTGGCCGTTCATCTGTCTTCCGGCCGATGCAGGCTCTCTTTCAACGCTGGTATCTGCGTACAGCTGTGCAAAGAAACTTTCAACGGATAACGCATCTACAGCCAATGAAAAGGTCTGGTCCCTGTAATATCCTGAACGGAAGTCTCCATTCTTGAAAACCTTCGCCATAGCTAATTGAGGAAGCTCTTTGCCATCCCCAAAAATTCCGAATTTAGCTTTTCCTGTCAATACTTCTCTTCTCCCCAGATAAGACATTTCGCGAGAAATCCTTCCCAGCTTATAGTCTTCAAGTATCTGATTTTTAAAATCTTGAAAAGAAATTTGCTGTGTTTCAATATAGGTTGTTTGCATAGCCTAATAAAAAAATTTTTTGTTCTTGAAGTATTTTGCTAATATACACTTTTTAAATTAATTTTAATTTTTAATAATCTTTTTTAAAAATTTGATAATAAAAAAAATAGTGCTTATTTTAGAATAAATTTGTAATCATGGGAAATAAATCTACGCATATTCTTAATGCATCGAGCAATCTTTTAGGATTTTCATTAGTAATTATTACTTCATTGAAAATCTCTAAAATTAGTCAGAGTACGCATTTGGACGAGTTTGCGGGAATTTCCTGCCTGGGTTTTGCGATCAGTTGTTTTTTATCTTTTCTTGCAATAAGAACAAAAAGTGAAGAGCGTTCCGAGAAGTTTGAGAAAATTGCGGATTATTTATTTTTAACCGCTTTATTTTGCATCGTGTTGGCCGTTATTATTGTAACGATAAAAATTATTTAATTTAAAATTTTCGCTCAATTACGTAATCCAGCATAATAAGTAAAGATCTTTTGGCATCAGAATCAGGAAATTCATTAAGAATATCTTTGGCTTTCTGCTGAAATTCTTTCATGATTTTAATGGCGTAATCCAGTCCGCCGGAAGTTTTAACGAAATTAATTAACTCTTTTACACGTTTTTGATCGTTATTGTACCGCTTTATTGTGTTGAAATAGTATTTTTTATCTTTTTCGCTGGCGATTTTTAAGGTATGAATTAATGGCAGTGTCATTTTTTGCTCTTTAATATCAATTCCTACCGGTTTTCCGATCACATTTGAAGTTAAATAATCAAACAAATCATCTTTAATCTGGAAAGCCATTCCTGTAAAAGTCCCGAAATCCATCATTTTTTTTGCCAAGGCTTCATCGGCATTATTTGATAAAACCCCGATTTCACAGCAGGCAGCAATTAAAGTTGCCGTTTTCTGACGGATAATTTCGTAGTAAACATCTTCTGTAATATCCAGTTTTCTGGCTTTTTCCAACTGAAGAAGCTCGCCTTCGGACATCTCACGGATTGTTCTGGAAATCACACCCAACAGGTCATAATCTTTATGGTCAGTAGATAATAAAACCGATTTCGACAGCAGATAATCCCCTACCAAAACAGCAATCTTATTCTTCCATAATGCATTAATAGAGAAAAAATTTCGTCTTTTAAAACTTTCATCCACCACATCATCATGTACCAACGTCGCTGTGTGAATAAGCTCAATCATTGAAGCCCCGCGATAAGTCTTTTCGTTGACATTCCCGATAAGCTTTGCACAAAGAAATACAAACATGGGACGCATCTGTTTTCCCTTTGTAGTAACGATAAACCGCGTGACTTTATCTAATAAAGGTACTTTACTCTGCATGGATTCATAAAACTTTTGTTCGAAAAGCTTCATTTCTTCATTGATCGGTTGCTTGATTTCTTCTACAGTATTCGCCACAATCTATGGATGATGGATAAATTATTAATTCCCACAAAGATAATTTTTTTCGGGCAATTTTAAGAGAAATTAATCTTTGAGTTTTTCTTTTGGAATAAAATAAAGGCTCGCTTTTGTACTTCCCAATGGCGAATTGAATGTTTCCCCTGAAATATAAATCCCGGTATGGTCAACGGCTATTCCTTCAATTTGTCCGAGTGACAAAGTACTTCCTAAATAATAATGCTTAGGTTTTTCTTTAAAGAAGATTCCCGGCCCGGCTTCGTTAAAGATATCCAAAAATACTTCCGTTTTCTTTGTATAGCCTATTAAATATAGCTTTTTATCAAAATAAGAAGCATCTGTAACGATAAAGTTTGTCTTGTAAGATTCTATTTTCTTTGCTTCCTGCTGTTCTGAAATTTCAGGATTGATGCTATAATGTACCGTTGATTTTGAAGACCATTCTTTCGTAAAAAAATGGATGTTTCCGTTTAAATAAATCATTGCTTCCGCATCAAAATCGGTATCAAGATTTTTTGCTGTAAAATCTTTTTGTTCCGGATAATAAAATTTGATAGAAACTCCATCCATAGCCCTTTCAGAGGCAGGAAACTTGTGAATATTAACATCATTAAGATTTTCATAAGGGACTTTATAAATCAACAAATTTTTTCTGTTTCCTGAATTATTCCCGAAATCTCCGATATAAAAATTTTCACCGTCGCTGGTCAATGCTTCCCAGTCGGTATTAATTAAATTAGTCTTAAAGGTACGGATAATTTCTCCCGTAGTTTTATCCAGCTCAAAAAGCTCGGCAGCGTTTCCACCATCGTTGAAAGTGTAAAGTTTTCCATTAAGAATATTCAAGCCGGAAGTCTCCTGAATTTTATCATTTAAGTAATTGATTCTGTATTTTCTGATCTTAAAAATCTCTGTTTTTTGGGAAAAAGAAAGTATGGAAATGAATATTGAGAAAATTAGAAAAAACTTTTTCATTGAGTAAAATTAGATATATTTAAACACGGACAACACTAATTTTTTCACTAATATCCACAAATATTTGTAAAAACAAAGTTTATTTCGTGACTATTTTTTCAAAAAGATTAGTGCGATTTATATTAATACCTGTAAAGAGGTTGTAGAACAGGACTTCTGAAACCTGTTGTCAAATTGAAATATTCGGAATTATGATGGGTAATATGTACCGCCCAGAATGCCCTGGAATGATGATCCACATAGTGTAAGACATAATATGCAAAATCTGTAATGATAAAACAGATGAGCCAATACCAAACCGTAAATTCCCAGGAAAAAAAGCTGTGATTGTAAAAGAAAAACATCACTCCCATTGCAAAAACCTTCATTATAAAATCTAATCCGAAGTTCAGCAACGCAAGGTAAATACTGGTGGCTACGTCTTTTCCGTTATATAATTTAGCCTCAGAAATATGGCTGTAAATCATTTCAGCTAAGATGATTATGGCATGAACAGGAATAGACCAGGCGTAAATATTTTCTAATCCATCTTCGCCTAAAAAGTAATCTGTCATTATTACTAGTTTTACACAAAGTTAGGATTTAAGAAAACCTGAAAAATATTTTTTTGATTTTTTTTAATGAAATTTTAATCTGCGGTTTTATTGGCTAGCTGTCCGCAGGCGGCATCAATATCTCCACCACGGCTTTTTCTAACGACACAGACGATTCCTGCATTTTCAAGCTGACGGATGTAGTCTTCTTCTGCCTTTTTGTTGCATCGGTCATATTTTCCGTCGCCAATAGGATTGTATTGAATTAAATTAACTTTAGAAGGAACCTGCTTGCAATATTTAATTAAGGCTTTAATATCTTCATCTTTATCATTAATATCTTTCCAGACACAATATTCGAAAGTGATGACAGAGCCTGTTTTTTTGTACCAATATTGGAGGGACTCCATAATTTCCGTTAAAGGAAATTTATCTGAGAAAGGCATGATCTCGTTACGCTTTGATTCGATGGCAGAATGAAGCGACAGGGCCAGTTTCACTCTTAAATCTTCATCAGCCAGCATTTTGATCATTTTGGGAATTCCGGAAGTGGAAACAGTGATTCTTCTCGGAGACATCCCCAAACCTTCCGGCTGGGTAATTTTTCTGATGGCTTCAACTACATTTTTGTAATTCATCATCGGCTCTCCCATTCCCATAAAAACGATATTGGAAAGCGGTCTGTCGAAATACATTTTACTCTGGCTGTCAATCAAAGCTACCTGATCCACGATCTCTGCAACTTCAAGATTCCTCATTCTTTTGAGTCTCGCTGTTGCGCAGAATTCGCAGTTTAATGAACATCCTACCTGCGATGAAACACAGGCTGTAGTTCTTGTTTCTGTAGGAATTAATACAGATTCCACCAATAGGCCGTCATGAAGCTTCACTCCGTTTTTGATGGTTCCGTCCGTACTTTTTTGAAGTTGGTCAACAGAAACAGGATTAATGGTATACTCTTCGGCAATTCTCTCGCGAAGAGTTTTCGAAAGATTCGTCATTTCATCAATAGAATGGAGATTTTTACTCCACAACCAGTCGTAAACCTGCTTAGCACGAAACGGCTTTTCCCCCAAAGTAAGAAAATAGTCTTTGAGCTGGTCTAGTGATAAAGTACGAATATCTTTCATTATAGGTAATAGGTTGCAGATAATAGGTAGCAGGCGCTAAACTGCGACCTGCTGCCTTTTATCTAATATCTTTAGAGAATTAACATTGCATCTCCGTAAGAGTAGAATTTATACTTCTCTTTTACGGCTTCTTCATATGCCTGCATTATGAAATCTCTCCCTGCAAACGCTGCAATCATCATGATTAATGTAGATTTTGGCGTGTGGAAGTTTGTGATCATACAGTTAGCCACTCCGAAATCGTGAGGCGGATAAATAAATTTGTTTGTCCAACCGTGGAATGCAGAGATTTTTTTGTTTGAAGAAACTGAAGTTTCCAACGCTCTCATTGTAGTGGTTCCTACCGCGCAAACTCTTCTGTGCTGATCCACCGCTCTGTTGATGATATCTGCATTTTTCTCGTCGATTACAACTTCTTCTGATTCCATTTTATGTTTAGAAAGATCTTCCACTTCAATCGGGTTGAAGGTTCCTAAACCAACGTGAAGGGTAATTTCTGCGAAGTTGATTCCTTTGATCTCCAATCTTTTCATCAAATGTCTTGAAAAGTGAAGTCCGGCAGTAGGCGCAGCTACAGCTCCTTCTATTTTAGCATAAATCGTCTGATACCTTTCAGCATCTTCCGGCTCTACGGCTCTTTTGATATATTTGGGAAGCGGAGTTTCGCCCAATTCTTTTAATTTAGCTCTGAATTCTTCGTAAGAACCATCGAATAAGAATCTCAATGTTCTTCCTCTTGAAGTTGTATTATCGATAACTTCCGCTACCAAAGATTCATCCTCAGTGAAAAATAACTTGTTCCCGATTCTGATTTTTCTTGCAGGATCTACCAATACGTCCCAAACACGGGTTTCTTTATCCAGCTCTCTTAAAAGGAATACTTCAATTTTAGCACCTGTCTTTTCCTTGTTCCCATATAGACGGGCTGGAAAAACCTTCGTATTATTAAAGATAAAAAGATCTTCTTCATTGAAATAATCTACCACATCTTTAAACAGTTTGTGCTCGATGGTCTGGGTTTTTCTGTCCAAAACCATTAATCTCGCTTCGTCTCTGTGTTCTGATGGGTGTTCTGCTAATAATTCCGCAGGAAGATCAAAATTAAAATCTGATGTTTTCATTTTTTTAAATTACGGTTTAAAAATTATTAAAATTACAAGGTAATTTTAGGACTGCAAATATACGATATCTGCAACCCCTTTGTCAAGTATTATTTACATTGATGTGAAATTAATTTTAAATGAAATAAAAAACCGTGATATTACGGCAATATTTAAAGACAAAAAATTGTATTTTGCAAGTTAAAAATATACTATGAGCAAATATTCAATTGAAGCTTTCGTAAACGAGACGAAAGAAAATCCTCAGGAGAGAGATTATTTCGAGCTGGAAAAGCCTGCGCTTCTGGAGATCAACCTGAACAATCAATCTGTGTGGACCAAAGCCGGAAGCATGGTAGGCTACATTGGAAACATCAATTTTGAAAGACAGGGAATGCTTTCCGGAGGTATCGGGAATTTATTGAAAAAAGCCCTTAGTGGTGAAGGTTCAAAACTAATGAAAGCCGAAGGAACGGGGAAATTGTATGTTGCAGATGAAGGAAAGAAAGTCCGTATTTTATATCTAAATAATGAAACAGTTTGTGTAAACGGAAATGATGTCCTGGCGCACGAACAAAGTGTAAAAAGTGATATTACCATGCTAAAAAGTATTGCCGGAGTAATGTCCGGAGGCCTTTTCCAGGTAAAACTTTCCGGTACGGGACATATCGCTATTACTACCCACGGAGAGCCATTGACGTTAATGGTAACTCCTGACGCACCTGTTTTTACAGACCCAAATGCTACAGTAGCATGGTCCGGAAACCTTAGCCCTGAACTGAAGACCAACGTGTCATTTAAAAGCCTGATCGGGAGAGGAAGCGGTGAAGAATTCCAGATGAAATTTTCCGGGAATGGATGGGTGTTGATACAGCCTTATGAGGAGGTTTATACGGTGGAGAAATAGTTAACAATATTTTTTGGGGAATAGATCAGTCTTGAAATTCCCCAAAAAAATCAAATTCTTTTATTATTAATTTTTCAGGAAGTTTTAATGACAGATCAACTTTTTGTATTCTTGATATTGTTGTCTCAAAAATATATCCTGATGAATAATTTATTTGAAGCTTTTTTATATTATAATTAAATCTTTGATCTAAAAGTTTACCTATCTCTTTACCTATTTCGTCACATCTGTTATAATCTGCCTGTATATCAAGATTATTAAAATCTGATTTTTCCAAATTAACTACTGCTGTAAATCTTTTTCTCTTCCTTTTCTCATTCTTGAATACAATAATTGAATATTGTAAAGAATCAATTCTCTTTATTTCTAAAATATCATCTTTAGAATAATCTTTATTGTTTTTTTTATTGCTAAAATCATTCGTGTGAACATATTGAAAACTCACCGAGCCATTATCCCTTCTTACTTTAAAACAATGTCTTAGATTTGTATTTTTATCAAATATAAATCCTCTTGTTATTTCATTATAAGTATCTAAAGTTAATTTAAATTTATTATTGGAATCATAAAAAGAGTTAGAAATAATTCTTTCTTTATCAGGTTTGACTTTGTTTATTTGCTTTTCTATAAAATAATCAAAATGATATTGCTGAGAAAAAATATTACTAAAAGTAAAAGCTAAAAAAAATAGAATTAATTTTTTCATAAATGCGTTTTAATTATTTTCCATTCTTCTAATTTCTTCTCAAAAGAAACCGTATGAAGCGGACTTGTTGAAGGCAACAAAAATACAGGAATTTTATAATTTTTTCCTAAAATCTTTTGCAGGTTTTTAAACGATTTTCCTCCGTTACAGAAAATAGCTTTAATGTTTTGATACTCTTCCAGTAACTTATCAATCTGGTTGGCTTCTTCATTTTTAATCTCAGAATCAAGGCTTCCTTTCCGTTCACAGGAATCAATAACATCCCAAAGTGCAATATGGTGTTTCTTTAAAATTTTAATCCTTTCAGTATAATCTTCTGTAAATTTTTCATTACATAATTCAAAAATAATTTTCCAGAATTTGTTTTGTGGGTGACCATAATATTGTTGCTTTTCCAAAGATTTTACACCTGGAATTGATCCTAAAATTAATATTCTAGAATCTTCGTCAATAATTGGAGGAAATGAGGAAATCCTGTTTTGCATGTTTCAAATATATGAATTTTGGCTAAAGCCACTGTATTACTATAAAACAAAAAGCGGGCTAAAGCCCGCTCCTATTGATATTTTTATTGTCGATGATTATGTTAACCACCCCCAGAGAAAGGGGATTTTTACAATGTTTCTTTTAGCCAGTCAAAGAATTCTCTTTGCCAAACCAAACCGTTTTGTGGGTGGAGAACCCAGTGATTTTCATTCGGAAAATAGACGAATTTTGTTTTCAGACCTTTTAATTTTGCTGCCTGGAAAGCTTCCTGACCTTGTTCGTAAGGTACACGGAAATCAATTCCGCCCTGAACAATCATGATTGGTTTGTTCCATTTATCAACAAAATTACTTGGATTAAATTCTGTATAAGCCTTTGGCAGCGGCTTTTCCCATGGTGAGCCTAAATCCCAGTTCGCAAACCAAAGCTCTTCCGTTGTCAGATACCATGATTTCATATCAAATAATCCATCGTGGGCGATGAATGTTTTGAATCTGTTTTCGTGAATTCCGGCCAGCATAAATACGCTGTAACCACCGTAGCTTGCACCAACAGCCGCTACTCTTTCTCCGTCAACATACGGTAAAGTTTTCGCATAATCCGTTGCCTCCAGATAATCTCTCATCGGTTGTCCGCCCCAGTCTTTTGAAATTTCTTCGTTCCATTTTGTTCCCCAACCCGGCATTCCGCGACGGTTTGGAGCTACAACGATGTAGCCGTTTGCTGCCATTAACGCAAAGTTCCATCTTGTGCTAAAGAATTGAGTCAAAGCAGATTGCGGACCTCCCTGACAATATACTAAAGTGGGATATTTTTTGTTCGGGTCGAAGTTTGGAGGATAGTGAAACCACACGCCCATTTCTTTTCCGTCCGAAGTTTTTACCATTTTAAGCTCAGATTTTCCTTGCGATAATTTGGCGTAGGTTTCTTTATTAGCTTCGGTAACCTGCTTCATTTCTCCGTTTTTCAAGTTTACAGAGAACAGATCTGTGGCATGGTTTACATCAGTTCTTCCTACTAAAAGCGAATTCTTATTATCTGTAAAAATTTCATTCACGTCAAAATCACCTCTTGTGATCTGCTGAACTTTAGCATTTTTCGGATCTAAAGAAAATAATTGTTTTGTTCCTCTGAAAGCCGCCGTAAAATAAATTGTTTTTGAATCACCGCCCCAGAAAACATCTCCTGAAACACTTTCGTCCCAACCATTTGTAAGATTTGAAGTTTTTCCTGATTTCCAATCTAAGATTTTGATGTCATTTTTATCTGCTTCATAGCCGTCTCTAGCCATGCTTTGCCAGATCAGAGATTTTCCATCCGGACTGAATTTTGGATTTACATCGTAACCTTTATTCGTTTCCGTCAGGTTTTTTGTCTGTCCAGAAGCTAAATCGTAAGCGAAAATATCTGTATTGGTGCTGGTTGCGTATTCTTTACCGCTTTTTGGTTTTGTGACATATAAAAGCTGTGAAGAATCCGGGCTCCAGATGAAATCTTCTGCGCCACCAAAAGGTCTTTGCGGAGAATCCCACATTTTTCCTTCCAATAGATCTTTTGCAGTATCTACTTTATCTGACGTATTTACCACAAAAACATGGTTGTATTTTCCTTCATTAAAATAATCCCAGTGTCTGTGATTCAGGTCTGTATATACTTGTGCGGTGGTTTTCGGAGTATCGGAATATTTGTCTTTTCCCATTACTTTTTCCACCAAAACCTGCTTGCTGAAAGCGATTTTTTTACCGTCCGGAGAAATTACCACATTGTCAGCCTCACCGATGGTATAAAATTCTGCCCATGTTTTTCCGCTGTCTTTGGAAAGGAAAATTTTGTCGCCTTCCTGAGCGTAAATTCCATTTTTATCCCACTGAATAAGAGCTTTTTTACCAAAGTCTATTTTTGTGGATTGATTATTCAGAACATTTAATAAATAGTTCTCGTTTTTTGTTTTTTCTGTTTTAAGATCTACCTGTCCTATTTTATAAATAAGCGAAGACTGATCCGGTGAAACTGCCTGTACTCCCACTTTTTTCAAAGTCCAAAGAATTTCAGGCGTCATTACTTGTTGTGCATTCATTAAGAGCGGAGCTGCCAAAGCCAGCAGACTGTACTTAAGTTTCATATGTTGATATTAATTCAAAGATTGCCAAAGTTAATATTTAAGTTTTATTTTTTGGATAGAAATAGGATAAATGTTTTTGCAGATGATATGATTGTAAGATTTTTTTCTGTTATAGATATTTCCCACTCTTTTGTTATCCAGAAAGGATCTGGACATCGTAAATTAGGCTGTTGAGATCCTTTCTGGATGACAAACAGAGGGTTGTATTGATGAGATAAATTGAAGTAACGACAAAGACCCTAGCCCAGATTGCAGTGGAAATCCTTTTTTGAAAAAAAAGATTGTAGCGGAAAGCTGGAAAAAGCTCCAAAAAAAATTCGCCAATCAAACTGACTGGCGAATTGAACATATATGAATTTAACTTTTTAATTTTTTCAATCTTTATCCGAGAACATCGAATTGGCGAGAGATGTAATAATTGACAGTAAGATACTGAAAATCAGCGCCCACCAGAAGCCGTCTACCACCATACTGTCGATGAAATAATCTGCAATCAGAATAATTAACGCATTGATTACCAAAGCGAATAATCCTAACGTGATAATGGTTAACGGTAATCCAAAAAGGCTTAGAACAGGCTTAACAATCAGGTTTAAAAGTGCTAAAACAATAGCAAAAATAATGGCTCCTGAAAAACCTTCAAAATGTACACCCGGTAAAATTTTCGTTAAAAGATACGCAACAATTGCGGTTACGAGTAGCCGAATAATTAAGTTCATAGTTTATAATTTTAATGTTATAGCTACTGTTGTGCAAAACTTATTCCATTGCGGAGAAATTTCATTTGATTTTCGTCTATTTTATTTTCATCATGGTCACCAGCGATGTGGCCACATGACTTTCCGATTCTCCTTTTTCGTCGACAGTATAGATTTCCGTTCTTATTACGCTGATTTTTGCGCCGCCTTTCACAACATAAGATTTTGAAATCAATGCATCGCCGATGGCTGGTCTTAAATAATTCACTTTTAATTCAACAGTTACCACATAACAGTCTTCTTCATAATGACTTACAGCAGCATACCCTGAAGAAACATCGACCAAAGAAGCGATCATAGCCCCATTGAACATTCCGGCTTTTCTGGTCATTAAATCCATTTTCGGAATTTTCATGGAGATGAAATCTTTTTCCACCTGCAATAGTTCCGCTTTGTAGAATTGTAAGGTTTCGGAACGGTTGAAGCTGTCGATTATGAGTTGTTTTTTTTCTGGGGTCATTATTTTTACTTTAATACAAATTTAATTTTTAAACACTAATGGGCACGAATTTTTTCACAGATAACATGAATCTGTATGCTTGTTTATACAATTTATATTAGAGTATTTAATGGTAATAAAATCAATTAAGAACTAAAGTAAAACTCTCATCCAAAGACACAATCCCTTCCGTCAAACCGTCAGGATGTGCATTAAAGCCTTTTAATTTTGAAGTTTTTCCTTTTAAAACCAAGTCCATCAACTGTTTATCCGAAATCTTTTTCCCGAAAATCTCGAAGCCAACTTTAAAACCACAATTTTTAAAATCAGAACATCCAACAGCGGTTTTTCCTTTCATTAAATTGTGTTTTTTGCATTTCGGGCACTGCGTTTCTTTCCAGGATTGAAGTTCTTTTTTGACGGCCGGCTCGCGTTTTTTCTTTTCAACCACTTTTTCTTCTTCCTGCAATGTGATCACTTTTCCTTTACCGTCAACAACTTTTTTGGTGAGCTCCGTTACCATTTGAATCAATTCTTCTTTAAACTGATTGGCTTCATATTCGCCTTTTTCAATTTTACGGAGTTTAGATTCCCATTCACCCGTCAGTTCCGGACTTTTGAGCAGTTCGTCTTCAATGGTGTCAATTAATTGAATTCCGGTTTGAGTTGCGATCAGGTTTTTCCTTTTCTTCTCAATATATTTTCTTTTGAAAAGAGTTTCGATAATATTGGCGCGGGTTGATGGCCTTCCGATTCCGTTGTTTTTTAATAACTCCCGAAGCTCATCATCTTCCACCTGTTTTCCGGCAGTTTCCATAGCCCTCAGAAGTGTAGCTTCCGTGTAAGGTTTTGGGGCTGAAGTTTTTCCCTGATGAATCATCGGATCGTGCGGTCCGGTTTCGCCAACCTTAAATTCCGGAATTGTCTGTTCTTCCTCCTTGTCTTTTTCTTTATCGGTCGGCTCTTCCTTTGGTTCTTTGGCATAAACGGCTCTCCAACCAGGTTCTAAAATCTGTCTTCCGCTGGTTTTGAAGGGAATAGTTCCCACTTTTGCTTCAACCAAAGTATTTGAAATTTTACATTCGGGGTAAAAGACTGAAATAAAACGTTTTGCAATTAAATCATAGATCAATTTCTCTTCCCTGCTCAGATTTTGAGAAGGTGGAACTTCGGTTGGAATAATCGCGTGGTGATCAGTTACTTTTGTATCATCAAAAACCGCTTTTGACTTCGGAATCGGTGCTTGTAATAAAGGGGCAACCAACTCCTGATAAAACGTCATTTTCCTGAGGATTCCTCCTATTTTCGGATATAAACTTTCCGATAAATAAGTGGTATCAACACGAGGATAAGTCACGTGCTTTTTTTCGTAAAGACTTTGGATATAATTCAATGTATTTTCCGCAGAATAACCATATTTTTTGTTGGCTTCTACCTGAAGACCGGTCAGGTCAAAAAGCCTCGGATTTTTCTCTTTTCCTTCTTTAATTTCAAAAGAAACAATCTCAAAAAGGTTTTCCTTTAAATATTCCAGGCCTTTTTCGGCACGGTCTAACGTTTTTAAACGATCAATTGCCGCATTGAAAATTACATCGCGGTATTTTGTTTTGAGTTCCCAATATTCTTCAACCGTAAAAGCATCAATTTCTTTCTGACGCTGAACCAACATCGCCAAAGTTGGAGTCTGTACCCTTCCGATAGACAAAACGGCTTTATTTCCTCCAAATTTTTTCGTGAAAAGTCTTGTTGCATTGATTCCCAGCAGCCAATCCCCGATTGCTCTTGCATTTCCTGCGAGGTATAGATTTTTATAGTCTTCGGCGGGTTTTAAATTCGCAAAACCTTCTTTGATTGCCTCTTCGGTAAGGGACGAAATCCACAATCGCTGAATCGGTTTGTTGCATTTTGCTTTTTGTAAAACCCATCTCTGAATGAGTTCTCCCTCCTGTCCAGCATCCCCGCAGTTGATGACCTCATCACATTCTCCGACCAATCTTTCGATGACTTTAAATTGATTTTCAACACCTTTATTGGGAATTAATTTGATTCCGAAATTGGCGGGAATAATTGGCAGTAAAAACAGATTCCAGGATTTGTACTGAGGCCCGTAATCATGAGGTTCTTTGAGAGTGCAGAGATGTCCGAAAGTCCATGTCACACAATAGCCGTTTCCTTCCATATAGCCCTGTTTCGGCGTGGTAGCACCCAAAACTTTGGCGATATCTCTGGCAACACTGGGTTTTTCGGCAATACAAAGTTTCATGAATTCGAATTATTGAGAGGGCTGCAAAATTCGGGATTTTTTTTGACTTAATGCAAATTAAGTTGAACGTTGCAGGCTATCGCTGATTGTGTGGAAGATATGAATTTATTAATGATGATTTTAATTTACATCAAAATAATTCTTATTCTCCTTCTTTCAACCAAACATCATTAAATTCTTCCGGATGACGCTTGAATTGTGCGTGAACATATGGACACAACGGTACAATTTTCAAGTCGTTTTCTCTTGCGTAGGAAACCAGTCTTTCCAGTAATAATTTCGCGAAACCTCTGCCTTCGTATTCAGGATTAACTTCTGTGTGGTAAACAGTTAATTTTTTTCCGATTACTGAAATATCCATTTTACCAGCTTTGTTATCGTCCGAGAAAAGTTGAACTTCACCTCTTACGTTTGCTAAAACCACTTCTGTTCTTTCCATATTTTTTGTTATTTATTTTAAGCAAATTTATAATCTATATTAAAACTACCGAATGATCTATGATAATTTCGGCGGAAACTTATTATTTTTTTCCTGAATTAACCATATTAAATTAACTGTCTAAAAATCAATAATTTAATCAAAATATTTAAATTAATTTTTAAAAAGTCTACTTTTTCAGTGGACTAATAAAAAATTATGCTTTATATTTGCAACCGTATTCAAGATATACAAAAAATGAAAGTAGATTTTAAAAATAATTCAATGAGGAAATACAGCATCAATACAATGATGATGCATTGCTGTATGCCTGAATTCCAATATTGCTGTGGTTGACCTTACTTTTATATACATATTTTTAAAGGCTTTACCACGTTGTAGAGCCTTTTTTTGTTTAATAGAATTCCATCAAAATGATAGAGATAAAGAATATTTCAAAAACTTTTCATCAAAATAAACAGTCTTTTAAAGCACTGGACAATGTAACCCTGAATGTTGAGCAGGGTGACATTGTAGGAATCATCGGGTTTTCCGGAGCGGGAAAAAGTACATTAATCCGGACGGTAAATCTTCTTGAAAAACCGGATTCCGGCGAAATCATTATTAATGGTAAAGATTTCACGAAATTAAATACTAAACAATTAGCCAAAGAAAGAAAAAAGATTGGAATGATTTTCCAGCATTTTAACCTTCTTTCTTCAAGAACGGTTTTTGAAAATATAGCGCTTCCACTGGAATTAGATAATACCAATAAAAGTGAAATCAACAAAAAAGTTAATGAATTACTGAAAATTGTAGGACTGGAAGAAAAGGCCAATGATTATCCGAGAAGCCTTTCGGGAGGGCAAAAACAAAGAGTTGCGATTGCAAGAGCTCTGGCAAATGACCCTTATCTCCTACTCTGTGACGAAGCGACAAGTGCGCTTGATCCCGCCACCACACAATCAATTTTACAATTACTGAGGGATATCAACCAAAAGCTGGGCATTACAATTTTGCTTATTACCCATGAAATGGAAGTTATCAAATCCATTTGTAATCACGTCGCTGTGATCGATAAAGGAAAGCTTTTAATTAAAGGAACTTTAAGTGATATTATTTCAAATAAAGACCACCCAATCATCAAACAATTTTTAAACTCACGTGTTATGACTATACCGCAGGAACTGAATAAAAAACTACAAAAAGAACCACAAGACGGATTATTTCCACTTATCGAAGTTGAACTTAATGAAAATTTATCTGTTGAAGACTTACTTTCCATAGTTTATGATAAATATAAAATTCCTTACAAGATTTTGAAAGCAGATGTAGAATATCTTGGAGAAGCCAATTTCGGAAAACTGCTGCTGCAGCTTCAGGGTGAAGATGAAGAAAATCAGCAGGCCATTTATTATTTTAATCAGAATAAAATTCAAAATACGGTAAGAGGATATGCTTAGTGATACGGTGATTTCCCTTTTATCGAAGGGAGTTTGGGAGACGGTTTTTATGACATTTGTTTCAGGATTTTTCGGATTTGTTTTGGGATTACCTGTGGGAATTCTATTATTTCTCACGAGAAAAGGACAACTTTTGGAAAATGTAATTTATAACAGGGTTTTGTCTGTTTTGGTTAATATTTTTCGATCTATTCCCTTTATTATTTTGATCGTCTGGATGATTCCTTTTACGAGGAGCCTTGTTGGAACATCAATTGGAATGAATGCCGCGCTAGTTCCATTAAGCATCGGTGCAGCACCTTTTATAGCCAGATTGGTTGAAAACAGCCTGCTGGAAATTCCTTATGGGTTAATTGAAACTGCGAGAGCTTTGGGAGCCAGTCCGTTTCAGATTATCCGGAAAGTTCTGTTGCCGGAAGCACTTCCTTCTTTGATCAATAATGCCACGATTACATTAATCACTCTGGTCGGATATTCGGCGATGGGTGGTGCTGTGGGAGCCGGAGGATTAGGGCAGATCGGCTATCAGTACGGTTACATCGGGTATGATGCAGTGATTATGAATCTTGTATTGGGTTTATTGGTTGCTATTGTTTTTATTATCCAGTTTTCGGGTGACAGATTGGCGAAGAGGTTTGATCATCGTTAATTGTTGGAGAGTGAGAGAATTTGAGAGTGTGAGCATATGAGAGTTTTAGCGTGTGAGCGTTTTGACTTTTGAATATAGTGTGAATGTGAAATAGTGCAGATAAAGGGCTTATTTGCAATTAGCTTATCAGCCTTTTATCGTTTTAAAAAATTTTTACTTAAATAATTTACAATGAAAAAAATAAAGACTTTAGGTTTATTGTCGGCAATCCTGTTGTTATTTACAGCTTGTAATTCAACGAAAAAAGATGATCCTAATTATATTAAAATCGGGATCACTTCCGGGCCGGAGCAGGAAATCGCAGAAACAGCAAAAAAGGTAGCGAAAGAAAAGTACAATCTTGAAGTAGAGCTTGTTGCATTCAATGATTATGTCGTGCCGAATGAAGCTTTGAATAACGGAGATATCGATGCCAATGCGTTTCAGCATGTTCCTTATTTAAACGAGCAGGCCAAACAGAGAGGCTATAAATTAGCGGTTGTCGGAAATACTTTTGTATACCCGATTGTAGCCTATTCAAAAAAGATAAAAAATATCAGCGAGCTTCAAAACGGAAGCACAATTGTCATTCCAAACGACCCTACAAACGGAGGTCGCTCTTTACTTCTTTTACAGAAAAACGGATTATTAAAATTAAAAGAAGGAATCGGATTATTACCAAAAGTAACCGACATCGCCGACAATCCGAAACAGTTGAAAATCCTTGAAATTGAAGCTCCCCAACTGCCCAGAGTGTTGGATGACAAAGAAGTTGCTTTAGCTATAATTAATAATAATTTTGCCGCTCAGGCCGGATTAGATGCCAATAAACAGGGCATTCTTAAGGAAGACAAAGACTCACCTTACGTTAATGTAATTGTTGCCAGACACGACAATAAAACCTCCGAAAAGGTGAAAAACTTTGTAAAAGCTTATGAGTCCGATGAAGTAGCGAAAAAAGCGGAGGAAATTTTCAAAGGCGGCGCTATTAAAGGCTGGAACTGAGAAAAGTGAAGGGTCAGAAAGTCAATTATGAATAGTGAATTTTCCAACATCATGTATATTGACTTTTCACATAATTGGCTATTGACAATTAACATAAAAAGACATCATTTCAATGATTGAGATGGTGCCTTTTCTGTTTAAACCAATTTTCAACAGTAACAAATTGGTTATTAATAACCATTTGTATAATTTTTCATTTTCTCAATTTGAGATAATAAATATTTTTGCTATTTTTGTTTTCAATCAAAAAAGGCTTTTTATGTTCAAGAAAACCGCCATCGTAAGTTTATTTACCCTTATTTCTGCTTCGTATATGGCTCAAAATACTACTGCTTTACCCGTTTATTTAGACGATTCAAAACCTGTTGAGCAACGCATTCAGGATGCACTTTCCAGAATGACGCTGGAAGAAAAAATTGCTATGATCCATGCACAGTCAAAATTCAGTTCACCTGGAGTTCCAAGGCTGGGAATTCCGGAATTCTGGACCACTGACGGCCCGCACGGTGTTCGCCCCGAAGTAATGTGGGACGAATGGAACCAGGCAGGATGGACGAACGACTCTATCATTGCCTACCCTGCTTTAACGGCACTTTCCGCAACATGGAACAAAAATATGTCATGGAATTACGGTAAAGCCCTTGGAGAGGAAGCCCGATACAGGAAAAAAGACATTCTTCTGGGCCCCGGAGTGAATATTTACAGAACTCCACTGAACGGAAGAAACTTCGAATACATGGGAGAAGATCCTTTTTTAACATCAAAAATGGTGGTTCCCTATATCAAAGGAGTGCAGTCAAATGGTGTGGCAACTTCGGTGAAGCATTATGCTTTAAACAATCAGGAAATGTTCCGTCATACAAGCAATGTGAACGTAGACGACAGGACGTTGTATGAAATTTATCTTCCGCCCTTCAAAGCGGCGGTGACGGAAGGTGATTCCTGGACGATCATGGGTGCTTACGACATGTACAAAGGGCAATACGCGAGCCAGAATCAATATTTATTAAATGATATTCTTAAAAAAGAATGGAATTATAAAGGCGTGGTGGTTTCCGACTGGGGCGCTGTAAACAATACGGAACAGGCCATCCACAACGGATTAGACCTTGAATTCGGAAGCTGGACAAACGGGCTTTCGGAGGGAAATTCTAATGCTTATGACAATTATTATTTAGCTAAACCTTATTTAAAATTAATTAAAGAAGGAAAAGTGGGAACCGAAGAGCTCGACGATAAAGTAACAAGATTGCTTCGCCTGGCTTATAAAACGACGATGAACAGGAACAAACCCTTCGGAAATATTGCTTCCGAAGAGCATAAAGCGGTTGCCAAAGAAATCGGTGAAGAAGGAATTGTCTTGTTGAAAAATCAGGGAAATGTGCTTCCGATTGATCTTAATAAAGCTAAAAAAATTGCCGTTATCGGTGAAAATGCCATTAAAATCATGACGGTCGGTGGTGGTTCTTCATCTTTAAAAGTGAAATACGAAACCCTTCCTCTAGCCGGAATTAAAACCAGATTCGGGAAACAGGCAGATGTACAGTATGCGAGAGGTTATGTTGGAGATATTGGCGGAGAGTACAACGGTGTAAAATCGGGTCAAAACCTGAAAGACGAGCGTTCTCCACAGGAATTGCTGAATGAAGCCGTAGAATTAGCAAAAAATTCCGATTATGTAATTTTCGTGGGTGGATTGAATAAAGCTGATTTCCAGGACAGTGAAGGAAATGACAGAAAAAGCTACGGACTGCCTTATAATCAAGACAATGTGATTTCTGCGCTGGCAAAAGCAAACAAAAATCTTGCGGTAGTTTTGGTTTCAGGAAACGCGGTTGCAATGCCTTGGATAAAAGAAGTTCCTACGATTGTTCAGGCTTGGTATCTAGGTTCTGAAGCCGGAAATTCGATCGCTTCCGTATTGGCGGGAGATGCGAATCCGTCAGGAAAACTGCCGTTTACTTTCCCTGTAAAACTGGAAGATAATTCCGCCCACCAAATGGGAGAATATCCCGGAAATAAAGAGGAATTGGCTGCTGGAAAAGGAAAAGACCAGAATAATCCAATCAATATTACCTATAACGAAGGGATTTTGGTAGGTTACCGTTGGCATGACACGAAAAAAATTAAACCATTATTCAGTTTTGGACATGGTTTGAGCTATACCACTTTTGAATTCGGGAAGGCAAAAGCTGACAAAACAACGATTTCTCAGGACGATAAAATTACATTTACCGTTAAGGTTAAAAATACAGGAAAAAGAGCCGGCGCGGAAGTTGCCCAGCTGTATATCAGCGATTTGAAATCTTCTGTTCAGCGTCCTGCAAAGGAACTGAAAGGTTTTGAAAAAGTATTTTTAAATCCGGGAGAAGAAAAAGAAGTGACTTTTACGATTGATAAAACAGCTCTAAGTTTCTTCGATGCCGACAAGCACGACTGGGTTGCAGAACCTGGAGATTTTGAAGCACTGATCGGGAATTCATCAGACGCCATTAAGACGAAGGTGAAGTTTACACTGAAGTAATTTTACTTATTTATATTTCTAAATGAATGCCCGGATTTTTATTTGGGCATTTTTTAATTAAATTGATATTCGTTCAACCTCTGTTCACCGGATTTATTTAAAATTTTATTTTCAACAGCCCATTTCAAATCCCTGCTTGCTGTAGGTGCAGAGCAATTAATTCTAATATTTTGTCTGTAATAAGTATAAGGTGGTTTCAAAATATCATTTGATAGTATCAAAAAAGATATTGATTTTAAACTTAACAAAAAAGCATCTGAAGTTTCAGACACTTTGATTTAATTAAAATTAAGTTTATTTACTTTGCTCCTCCCGCATTTTTCTCAACATCCGTTTTGGTATTTTCTTTTACCTTCTGATTTCCAAAACGTTTTACAAATGAAAGCGAAACACCGTACCAATCCCATTTCATAGAATTTCTGATGGTTCCGGTCTGGTTATATGTTGTCGCATCAAAATTAGGTCTCTGGAAAATATTCATCAGCTGTAAACTGGCTTCCATCTGGGTTTTCGGGAAAATTTTGGTTACAGAGATATTATGGAAAAAATTGGTTTTGTTGGCGTAAGAATTCCCGTTATTCTGATTGGCTATTTCTACCCATGCGCTTACATTAATATTTTTATTAAAAAGGTTGGTATACGAAATATTTGTAGAGCCTCCCCAATAACTTATATAATCTTTTGCTTCCAGATTATTTTTTAGATTAAAATCGCTGTTATCCAGATAATACCATCCGAATCCGACATTTACGCTCATTTTATTTTTTAAAAATGTTTGATTGGTATTGGCAAAAAGATAATATTTCTCGACTCTTCCTTTAAAATTATCCGGCTGGGTAATTGTTCTGTTTTTCCCCGGATTTGCAGGATCGGTTTCAAAAATATAGCTCGTCCAGTAATCCTGATCCGTATACATGTATCTTGCTGAAATAAAATATTTCTTAAAAAGCCCCAGTTTCATGTATAATCTGTGGTTCGGATTCGGCTCCAGCTCCATATTTCCGCGGCTAAAAAATCCGTTGTCGTTGGGAGTCATAAAAGGATTAAATTCCGCGTACCAGGGGCGCCACAGGCTTCTGTTATAAGTAAAACTCAGATCATATTTATCAGAAAAAGAATACTTTAACAGTAAATTGGGCAAAAAGGTTCCGTAAGAATCTTTTCTGCTTGTACCGGCTACATCCTGACGCATTTTATAATCGATATGTTCATAACGGATCCCAAATCTGGCCTCTAATTTTTTAAAGAAAGTTTTACTATAATTCGCATACAATGAATTAATATTATCCTCATAATGAAAAACATCATGGCCGCTAAGCCCGTTAATTTGAGTGGCAAACAAATCATTAGGAACAACATTATTATTAAAATCCATTTTACCACCCACTTCCAGCGTACCCCATTCTTTTCCTAAAGGCTGAGTATAATCGACTTTAACATAATAATTTCTGTTTTCGCTGTCCGATAGAACACGGGTCTCGTTCATGGTGGGAGGATTGGTAAGAACTACTCTGTTATTCACAAAATTGTTATCCTCGGATTGCCCGTAGTAATTGGAACCTACATTAATATCTAAAATCCTGTTTTTTTCTTTATCATAAAATTTATAAAAAATATTGGTTCCCAAAGTACGGCTAAGCCCCGACGCCCATTGATTCTGAGAATAAGAATTATTAAAAACATCATTGACGTGCGTTATTCCGGTTGCATCTGCAGAATTCATCGACTTCCCCTGATAGTACTCCAAAATAAGTCCCATTGTATTCTTATCATTCAGCTCAAATTCTGAAGTGGAAGAAACAGAAGGGCTCTTGCTTCTGCCTGTGCTTTCAGTATTGATTTGCGTGGCAGAATTATCCGCATACACCTCGCTCAGAAGGGCACTTTTCTGAAGATAGGTATTATCGCTGTAGCTTCCGATAAAGGTCTGGGTAAAATTCTTCTTATGATAATTAAGATTAAGATTCGTGTACTGTGAATTCTTCGCCTGTTGTCTGTTGTTCAGGGTTATGCTTCCTTTTATTCCTTCATCATCTCTCTTTTTCAACACGATATTAATGACAGATCCGGCCGTTTCATATCTTGAAGACGGACTTGTAATCACCTCGATTTTCATGAGATTATCGGCAGGAATTGTTTTTAAATACTCCTTTAATTCCTTGCCTGTAAAAACAGATTTTCGGTCATTAATATAGACCGTTACCGATTCTCCTTCCGCTTTTATGGCATCATTGTTATCAATACTCAGCAAAGGGGTCATTCTCAAAACATCCCAGGTTGTATTTCCGGCTAAAATAGAACTGTTGGCAACATTAAAAACAGTGCGGTCAATTTTGGATTCTACCGTTGGTTTTCTGCCCGTTAACGTAACAGCCTCAATTTCCTTTTCCTTTTTTATGGTATCTTTTTTCTCCTGAGCAAATACCAAAAGGTTCGTCAGTAAAGCGATTGATGAAAATAATCTTTTCATTAGTTATTACGTTTTTCTATAAGACACCAAATGTTGAATAATGTTACATTAAATCGTAAAAAAAATGAAAAAATATTTTTTTAGAGGTTAAAATCTTGAAATTTAAACTTCAATAATCAACTCTTTCTCATAGCCATTATATTTCTCTACGACATATCCATGAGGATTACAGATAATTTCCGTTTCTCCGATTTTGTATCTTGAAGGTGTATGAATATGTCCGTGGATCCAATACAAAGGCTGATGTTCAAGAATAAAATCCTCAAGATTAGAAGCATAAGCCGACGTTAATGGATCTTCTTTGAAATGCTCGGGAACCGATTTTATACTTGGTGCGTGATGAGTCACAACAATATTTTTGAGATCTTTTGAATTTTCCAAACTCTCTTGAAGCCAGGCCTTTGAAAATTGATGAATTTTAAAAATATCAACCGACCTCATTTTTGAATAAGAAGGATCGCTCCTGATTTGTTTATAATCATTCATTCCGTTTTGACATACAAATCCATAATATCTCGGATCTCCGAAGATGGAAAAATCCGTCCATAAAGTTGCTCCATGAAAACGAATTCCATCAATATCCACAAAAGAATCTTCCAACAGAAAAACATTTGAATCCTGCGCCAATTCTTTTATTTTATTTAAAGTTTTAGGATAAGAACCTTTGTAATATTCATGGTTTCCAAGAACATAAATCACCGGTTTATTGGGGATTTTTGTTTTAATCCATTCAATTCCTTTTGTCCCCAGATTCACATCTCCAGCCAAAACAACAAGATCTGCATTATCAAAAGATAAATCAGTATATCCAAACTCCTGATGCAGGTCGCTGATGATTTGTATTTTCATTTAGCTAAAATAAAAAAGAACCGGCACATTACACCGATTCCTCTTTATATATTATGAATTCTTAATTATTTGAAACAACCATTTCTGCTTCCTTAATTTTAATACTCTTTAAAATAAAGTACACTAACATTCCCAATGCAAACACGGCATATCCCACGAGAATAATTAAACTTAAATTCCCGACCGCCAATGTTGATGGGAAAACCTGGCTCATTAAAGTCATGAAAGACAACCCGATTCCCGCTCCCAAAAAGTAACTGGTAGACCCCAAGCTTGAAGCCACACCATAACTTGAGGCATTCACATCCTGAATTCCCAACACTGACAAAGCCGTAAAACAAAAGGTCATTCCTATCCCTGAAATACAAGCCGCTCCCAATAAAACCAACGGTAATGAGTGACCAAAATATACCGAAAACAGTAAAATTAAAGCTCCTGATAGCATGAAAATCCACCCGAAAACTCCCATTTGGGAAGAATTTAATCTTTTAGAGATATGAGGTAAAACAAATTTGGCCACCAAAGCAGACATCACACTGAACGGAACCAACATCAATCCCGCGGAAGCCGCGCTGTGATTCATATCTTTTTGCAGCATCAATGAAATCAGGAACAAAAATCCGATGAAAAAAGCTCCCAACGCAACAAAAGTAAGATTGGAAACCTTCAACGATTTATGTTTAAATAATTTTAAATCAATCAAAGGCTGAGACACAGATTTTAAGCGATAAAATACCATTGACAGTAACAAAACAGCTACAATTAAAGAAGAAACGACCATAAAAGTTTTTTCCTTAATGTGAATCAATTCGTGTGTTCCGTAAGTCAAGCTAAGCAATCCCAAGACCAGTAAAATTCCCGAAGCAACGTCAGTTTTCTGAGATTTTCCTGATGTTTCATCCTTCGGAAGATATTGAAAAGCAAAAACTAACGTAATTAAAAGAACCGGAACATTGATAAGAAAAACCCAATGCCAGCTTAGATATGTACTGATAATTCCGCCCAGTGAAAGCCCACTTCCCGAACCAATCGCTGCAAACGAACTGAAAATCCCGATCGCCCTGTTTCTCTCCTGATCTTCTTTAAAAGTATTGGTCACAATTGACATCGCAGAAGGCATGATGAAAGCCGCTCCCAATCCCTGTAAAGCCCGGAAAACAGCCAATGTTTCAAAGCTGGTTGACAATCCCGCACCTAAAGAAGTGAGCATAAAAATCAATGATCCTAAAAGAAAAATCTTCCTACGACCGATCTGATCTGAAAGTTTTCCTCCAATAATCAGAAAACCACCAAAAAATAGCACATACAACGTCTGCAACCACTGAACCGTCTCCGCTCCGATACCGAATTGTTCCTGAATGGAAGGAATCGTCAAATTAATAATCGCAATATCCAAAGCCTCCACAAATGTTCCCACCGATGCTAAAATTAATATTAAATTCTTTCTTTCCATATAGTTCAATTATGCTGCAAAATTAAAATTAATAGAACATATATTAAAATTATATATTAAATTTGGAACATATTTGCATCCAATTTAAAATTAAAAGGACAAATATTCTTTTATTTAAAAATTAACCTAAAAAAACAGGACAAATGGCAGCAGAAAATTATAGTCTTGACGAAAAAGATCTCTCTATCCTCCGCATTTTACAGAAAGATGCGAAGTTGAGTGTCCGGGATGTTGCAGCAAAAATTAACTTAAGCTCAACTCCAACTCACGAACGAATCAAACGGATGGAAAAATTGGGTGTCATCAAGGAATATACTGCGGTTGTAGACCGGAAAAAGGTGAATAAAGGAATGATGGTGGTCTGTATGATCGCACTGAATGTCCATAATAAAAAAACGGCAGGACGCTTCATTGAAGAAGTCGGAAAGTTGAAAGAAGTGGTAGAATTTTATAATATCAGCGGAGATTTTGACTTTATGCTCAAGATTCTGGCCCCGAATATGGATGAATTTCATGAGTTTTTCGTGAATAAATTATCTGAAATTGAAGGAATTGGGCAGACAAAAAGCATTTTTGTGATGAATAGTATTAAGGAGAGCTCGCAGATTCTTTGATTTTAATTTAAAAGTGGAGTTCGCTAGGTTTTTGTTTAAATTATTGTAGATATTTTTTCGTTCGCTCAGCGAATGATTGTCGCGTCTCTTTGTCATCCTGAAAGGATCTCAACAACGTAATTCTAAAACTTTGTATAGAACCTTTCAGGATGACAAAGAGAATGATTATTTCTAATATTATTGATTTGTTTAATAATATTTTAAGTCTTTTTTAATGTTAAAAACTTATATTTTCCAATTTGAAATGAGTAAATTGAGTCATTAAAATACAAAATTATGCCTTGGAATCCTGATATTTATAATCAATTCAAGAATATCCGCTTCAAACCTTTTTTTGATATCGCCGATCTTATTAAAGATGAAAAACAAATGAAAGTGGTTGATTTCGGTTGTGGAACGGGCGAACAGACTGCAATTTTAGCGGAAAAATTCCCGCTGGCTACATTTCTCGGTGTTGATTCTTCTGCTGAAATGCTTGAAAAATCAAAAGCTCTTGAAAATGATCGCCTTCATTTCCGGAAAGCGACTACTGAAGAGATTTTAGACCGCGACGAAAACTGGGATCTTATTTTCAGCAATGCAGCTTTACAATGGTCTGACGATCATCAGAATTTGTTCCCAAAACTGATTTCAAAACTGAAAAGTAATGGTCAGTTGGCGGTACAAATGCCATATCAACCAGGAAATATTCTTAATAAAATCCTTTTTGAAATGGCCAATGAAGAGCCTTTCCGTACACACCTAAACGGTTGGAACCGCCCTTCTGCAGTATTAACCGTTGATGAATATGCGCAAATTCTCTTTTATAACGGTATTGAAAACCTTGATATTTCACAAAAAGTATACCCTATTATCGCGGAAGATCATGAAACTTTATTCAACTTTATTTCAGGATCGGCACTGATTCCGTATCTGGAAAGATTGAATGAGGAGCAGCAAAATACATTTACATCAGAATTCAAACAGCGTATTGCAAAGAGTTTCCCAACGCTTCCTGCTATTTATTCTTTTAAAAGAATTTTGCTTTACGGAAGAAAAAGTAATATTATTAATTAGAATTAAAGAAACAAAAAAAAGCACTCAATGAAGAGTGCTATATAAAGAAAATTATATTTTCTAAGTCTGTACAAAACGTATAACTATAATAAGTAGCTTACGTTTTGAAGTGTTTCCAACTATAATTAATTAAATCATTACAGTTGTAAGATTTAAATTATGCTAACTTTACGTTAACTGCATTTAAACCTTTTTCTCCTTTTTGTACTTCAAAAGTTACCACGTCGTTTTCACGAATTGATCTTGAAATTAATCCTGAAGAGTGTACAAAAACGTCTTTGCTCCCATCTGAAGGAGAAATAAATCCGAAGCCTTTTGCTTCATTGAAAAATTTTACTGTGCCTTGTTGCATTGTAATTGTTATTAAAATTATTATTTTTGGGCTTATTACCCAAGTTATTAATGTTTGTTTTTTATAACTCAGAAATATTGAAAACTAAACTTGTTTTTTAATTCTGTATTTATAAAAGTTATTGGTATTAGTTACTTAAATTAATGTTGTTTTTTGTTGAGCAACAGCCATCTTAAGTCCTATCAGATTCTGAATTTTCTTTAAATCTGTCAGTTCTTCACCGTCACCAAACGAAACTGCAATTCCTTCGGCTCCTGTTCTTTGTGATTTTGACGATACCGAATTGCCAGTCACCTCAACAGGGTTATTCAATATACTTTCAGCAAACTTTCTGATATCCGGAGACATCGTTGCAGAAAAAAATAAAGTCTGTCTTTTTTGAGGAACAAGTTTTAAAATCTTTTTTACATCATTTACACACTCCATTTCCAGCATTCTGTCTGCCTCATCCAATACCAGTATTTCTAATTTGGAAAGATCAATATGTCTCTGATTCACCAAATCCAATAGTCTTCCCGGAGTTGCCACCAGGATATCCACTCTTTTTCTTAAAGCAGCAAGCTGGCCTCCTGCCAAAACACCACCAAAAATGGAAAGCTGTGATAATGGTAAATATTTGCTGTAAATACCAAGATTTTCTTCGATTTGTATCGCTAATTCACGTGTTGGGGTGAGTATCAACGTTCGGATTTCCTTATGTTCTGGGGTATGTTTTTTAAGTAATTGCAGAATAGGCATGGCAAATGCAGCCGTTTTTCCGGTGCCTGTTTTTGCACAAGCTATAATATCATTTCCCGCCAAGATATGCGGAATCGCAGAATACTGTATTTCCGTAGGCTTAGAATATCCGGCTTCGGTGACAGCACGAATGATGGGATTGATTAAATTTAAATTTTTAAAACTCATTATAAAAGTTTCCGGTCTCCCCGGTATTTTGTGGCAAATCCATTTTATAGGAATTTGAATTGGTGTATTGTAAAGGATAAACAAGTAAAGAATGATCTTTTTTATTCATCATTTTGCTTGCTTAAACTATGACAATAGATATTCACATTGAAATAATATTGATTAGCCTGCAATGACGTACGCTCTCATTGTAAAAAAGGTTCTTAATATCCTAACATTTTTCACAAGTGAAAGAGGGTAGAAATTGGTAGCTGAAAAAGCGAAACTGAAAGAAAAAATTGAAATTTAGACTATTACAGAATAGCAAAGGCAGTAACCTGTTTTTATAATTGATGCAAACATACAACAAAAAAATGAATAACAACTGGTATAAACCAAAAAACTTTGTTTAAAAGAAAATAAAGCACCGGAAATTTTATTAATATTTAAAATCCTTCAGAAAATTTTTTAATAACATTGACAAGATCAATTCCTTTTCCTAAAACTGGTTGAAAAATATCACCTTCGCTTTCCAAACGTTCAACAGCATTTAAAATCGTGAAATCGCTCATCTTCAAACCTTTCTTTACCTCATCCCAATGCAGCGGCATAGAGACTGTCGCGCCGGGCTTTGGACGTACAGAATACGCTGCAGCAATTGTCGCGTGGGGCCTGTTTTGTAAAAAATCAAGATACATTTTACCTTTTCGGTCTTTGATGGCACGTTCGATACTTGTAAATTCTGATAACTCATTGTGAACCAAGGTTACAATCACCCGGGCAAACTCTTTGGACTGCTCATAAGTATATTTATTTCCCAACGGAATATAGATATGCAGCCCGGTCGAGCCGCTGGTTTTACAATAAGAAGGAATTCCCAAATCATCCAAAATCTGTTTGGTGACCTGCGCCGCTTCTATAACCTGATCAAAAGAATTCTTATCCGGATCAAGGTCGATGATACAGAATGAAGGATGATCCGGCTTTTGTATGGTACTACTCCATGGATTCATCTCGATACATCCAAGATTAGCCATATATAACAAGGTCGCTTCATCGTCTCCCACGAGGTAATGACGGTCGCGGTCATCAGTTTCACTGTGGTATAAAAAGGTTTTCACCCAATCCGGGGCTTTGCCTGTGACATCTTTAAAATAAAAGCTTTTCCCGTTGATCCCATTTGGGAAACGGTTCATGCTTTGCGGACGGTCTTTAAGGTATGGAAGAATATAAGGTGCAACCTGAAAATAATAATTGATGAGATCTCTTTTCCTTAATTTCTCATCCGGCCAGAAAATTTTATCGAGATTGGTGAACTTCAGCTCGTGGCCTTTTACTTTTTTTACCTGTGTTTTTTCAGTTGGATTAAGCAAAGTTTTTACACTTTTATTTTCTGAAGCTTTTACAATATGGTCTTTTTTTTCTTCAGATTGAGTATTTCCGGTATCTGCAATGATGTTTTCCGTATTTTTTTCTACTTCCAGATGTACTTCTTTGGCTTTTTTATCAGATCTCATTCCTTTAAATGAAGGATGACGAAAAACTCCGTCGTCAGTGATCTCGGCATAGCTTACTTCACATACAAGCTCTGGTTTGAGCCAGGTTGCCGTAGCTTTCGGAGGATTGGGGCGGAAGCGGGAAGGTTTATTAATGTCCGGTTCTGTATTAAAAGGATTTTTTTTCGTAATCAAAGGCTTAAATTCTTCCATCATTTCTTTTTGTTTTTTTGAGGAAAAACCTGTCCCCACTTTTCCTACGTAATGAAATTCTTTCCCCTGATACACTCCTAACAGCAAAGAACTGAAAATTTTTGAAGAGCCTTCATTATTCGTGAAACCACCGATTACAACTTCCTGTCTTTTATCAGTTTTAATTTTAAGCCAGTCTTTGGACCGAGCGCCAATATCATACGTACCATTGGCTTTCTTTGCCATAATACCTTCCAGCCCCAGCTTTTGAGCGGCTTCAAAAAACTCTATTCCATCGGTATTAAATATCGTGCTGATTCTGATTCTGTCATCATTATTCTGGCTGAAAATATGATTAAGGATGGCATGTCTTTCCAATAGCGGCAACTGTGTAAGGTCTTTACCATCGTACCAAAGCAGGTCGAATGCGTAAAATATCAGCTCTCCGTCTGTTTCGCTCCGCCAGTTTTGAAGGCTTGCAAAATCGGAAACACCGTTTTTATTGATGACTGTAATTTCCCCGTCAATAACCGCTTTTATATTCCAGTTTTTGAAAATTTCTGTTATTGAATAGTATTTGTCTGTGAATATTTTATTGTTCCGCGATCTCAGGTCTACCTTACCGTTATCAATATATGCGATGGTTCTGTAACCATCCCATTTTACTTCATAAACCCAATCCGGATCACTGAACGGCTCGTCCACAAGAGTTGCCAGCATTGGGGAGATATCTGCCGGCCAGGCTGCCTTTTTCGCTTTTTTTAAAAGTGAGCTGATCTCGTTTTGCGATGTTTTGTCATGAGCCACTGCTTCTTTGCCGATCTCGGTTTGAAGCTTTTTCTGCGGCTCATTTTTTTTAGTTGTTTTTGCCGCCATAATAGTGTATTTTAGAAATACAAAGCATATTTTATGCCTATTTTTCTTAATTTTATACTATTGCAGAATCAAGACTTAGGAAATTTTTATTAAATTAAAATTGATTAAAATATCTCTAAAATTTATCATTAATCTACACTTATGATATTCTGATTTAATTTATTAATTTTTCTCTGCATCCTAAACTGAAATACAGAACCCACAATAAACAATACGAAAAGCACAAGAAGGGTCTGCCCGATAATAGGATCTGTAGGTGCTTTCGCCAGAGGATGCCCTACCGGAACACGGGTAAAAGTCTCATTAACCGTGGGAACCAATGACAGGAAAAAACTGAAGGAAAGAAGAATGTTTTCAAAAAAACGGGCCCTGTTATTTCCTTTCTTTTTAAAATAAAGAAAATACGCTGTCAAAATTAAAACCACAATAAAAAGAGCAAAAATATGCCCGGCATTAAAACCTCCGTGCTTCGATAATCCCAACGCCGTAAGCGAGGTAACGAGTGTAAGATAAAAATAAATTTTCCCGGTCAGCCGACTGAGGTCAATTTTACCATTTTTGATGAAACCAATAACTGCCGCAACAATTGCAATAATACCTATAACGGTATGAAAAATACCTAAAATTGATAATCCCATTACTTTAAATTTTAATTTCTTTAAATGAATACTGCAAATTTGCGCTAGTTCATAAAGAATAAGTTTGCGGATTCGTCCAATTATTTGGTAATTTGGTTCACTTAGGTGTCGGGGAACTAGTAATTTTTATAGGGAAGATTTAGAATTAGATTTAGAAAATTATTGATTACTGCTTGGTTTTAAGACGGTAATTTGTAGGCGTAACATGATATTTTTCGTGAAAACTTTTAGTGAAATTAGCCAAATCATTAAAACCGCAATCAAACGCGATGTCTGTAATACGTTCGCTGGAGATTGTAAGCAATTCGGCGGCCTTTTCGAGTCTTTTGTTTTTAATATAATTCGCCGGGGAATCATTGTATACTTTCCGGAATTCCCTCTTAAAAGAAGAAACACTCAGATTAGTTTTCCGGGCAAGCTCCTCAATATTGACCTGAAAAAAAAGATGAGCTTCAATAATCTGCCGGAATGTGTAGGCGGCCGGTGAAAAAAGTTGAGATAATATTACCTGGACCGTTTCGGATTTCTCGGTCTGGGAAAGTAAAAGGATAATTTCTTTAAGCTTTAAAATCAAAATATCATCATTAACCAAAGAGGGATTTTCAAAATAAAAGAGAAGACCTTCAATATACTTCTGAATCAGAAAATCGTTATTTATTTTCTCGCTGGACTGGTTGGTCACCTTATTATTGGGCTGAAGAATCAAAGGAAGTTCTCTTTCGTAGACTTTCTTTAAAATATCGGGATGGAAGGTAACAATTACCATTTCTCCATCGTAACTGCCCACATTTTGTATTTTCTTGCCGGAATCTATACAGCTTAATAACAAAGAATGATCGGTAGGAATATTGATGTGTGCATCATCGTACTGATAGTCCATCTCACCTTTTAGCATATATAAAAAGCAAGCCTGCTCCGAAACAGGAAAAGAAAATTCAAAAGGCGATTTTAAGTCTACTTTTTGAATGAATGTTTTGCCAAATAAATCAATTTTTTTATAATCGGTAACCATTGAATTCACTTTGTAAGAAAGGTCAAGTACCGGATTTCCACCGGCCGTAGTCAAATATAAGCAAAAACTTTTGTTACCCAACTGACACACCCTTGTCATAGCTGAGACTTACTTTTGAGGACAATTTTAAAACAATAACAAAAATGAACCTAACTTCCATTCGTATTATCACTTCAAATATTGATGTTTTAATCAAATTTTACGAACACATCACCGGTAATCAAATGATACAGTACACTCCTGATTTTGCCGAACTAAAAACAGATGGCGCCACACTGGCTATCGGCAGTACAAGAACGCTGCAGTTTTTTGGAGGCGAAAGTGTTGCCCGGGCTGCTGAAAATCATACTGCCATCATCGAATTCAGGGTGGATGATGTAGAAAATGACTATCAAAGACTGGCAGATTACCTGGAACCTTATATTGTTCAGAAGCCTACAACAATGCCGTGGGGAAATAAATCGCTGTTATTCCGAGATCCTGACGGTAACTTAGTAAATCTGTTCACTCCAATGACGGCGGAGGCTGTTAAAAAACATGCCGAAGGGTAGATACCGGTTTAAGAATTTAAATGAAATGAGAGTGGATCATCTGCTCTCATTTTCATTATCTGATTTTTAAAAAATTTAAATTACTACTATTTAATTAATTGATTTTCAAAAATATCTATGTAAATTTCTAACCATAATTAAATTATTGGCATTTTAGTGAATGATTTTAAAGCTTCAATAATGACTTACACTCCCGAAACACAGCCTCAAACGAGTTTATCCGAAACTTCTCAAGGCTCAATCATACGAATTGCGTACTTTATTATGGTACACGATTATCCGGAGAGGTTTAAGGAGCTTTTCTCTAAAATCTATACCCGTGACCAATTTTACCTCATCCATATCGACAGGAAGGCAACAGCTGAATTTACCGAAGAAATACAACAATTCATCATTCAGTTTCCCAACGCTTTTATATTGGATAGTATGAATATCAATTCTGCAGGTTTCAGCATCATACAGGCTGAAATCAACGCTATGGAATTTCTGTTGAAAGTAAGCTCAAAATGGGATTTTTTCATTAATCTGAGCGGTGAAGATTACCCTTTGAAATCTCAAAATATCATCCGTAAGTTTCTCTCAAAGAACAAAAATAAAAATTACCTGTTCTATTACGACCAGAAGTTTTACAGACCGGACACTCTCCGCAGGATCCAAAATCATTTCACGGAATTGGCCTATAAAATTTCTTCCCTGATCTACAAAAGGGATTTTATGAAGGATGTGACTCCCTATATCGGAGGCAAGTGGCTGATTTTCACCCGTGAAACCTGTACTTTTCTGTGCCGTAATGATAAAGTGGCGATTTTTGAAGACTTTTATCTCCACACATATTTACCCGGAGACTCTTTTTTCCAGACGGTTTTGATGAATACCAGCTTTTCTGATATTATCGTAAATGATGACAAAAGAGCGGTTGCCGACGCCAGACAAAACCCGGAAGTGTTTATTGAATATCTGAAAAACAACAATCAGCTTTTCATACGGAAACTTAATGATCAGACTGATAAGGTGATTTCACAATACATCAAAGAAAGCTATGAGGTCGATCTTCCGGAAATCAGTGATGTCGATCGGGAACTGAGAAGAGATCCGCTTCAGAATAATTGATTAAGATTTAATCTCAGAATAAAAAACAGGTTCTACTATTCTTTTAACAATCCATGATTTGCAATAAAATCGGTTAATAATACGATATGTCGTGCATCATTTTCATTACTTTTATCTATGAAAATAATAAACAGTTATGATTAAAAAACAGAATAAAATTCAGTGATATAGAATACTTTTATGGATTGTAAGCTTTGAAAATATACAATTCATGAAAATTCATAAGAGTATAAATAGTGTCAGAAGATCTATCATGCGAAATCTGACTAAAAACATTGGAAAATCAGATGCAGAAGTAGATCACCAGAAAGATCTGGTAATAAAGAAAATACTGATTTCCAGGCCCAATCACAGATTAGGTAACTTATTATTACTCACTCCCCTGGTTCAGGAAGTAATCGCCACTTTTCCGGATAGTAAAATTGACCTATTTGTAAAAGGCGGAATAACGCCTACAATTTTCAAAAACTACACGAATATCGACCGGACCATTCAGCTTCCTAAAAAGCCATTTAAAAATTTATTTAAATACATACAAGGCTGGGGAATTATTAAAACAAAAAAATACGACCTGGTGATTAACGCCAGTTATGGATCTTCATCCGGCAGATTATCAACCCTTTTCGCGAATTCAAAATACAAAATGTTTGGAGATTTTGATGAAAATACGGCTTCAAAACATACAGATTATCAGCATAATGCGAAAAATTCCATTTACAACCTGAGAGAATATCTCACAAAACTCGGAATGTCTGAAAACACAGCTAAAGTCCCGTCTCTGGATCTTAAATTAGATAAAGCAGAACTCGAAGACGGCAAAAAGAAATTGGCCGATCTTGTAAAAAATGATAAAGAAACAATTTGTCTTTATACCAATGCCACAGGCGATAAATGCTATTCTGAAGAATGGTGGATGGAATTTTACAAGAAATTGGAACAGACTTTTCCGGATTACAATATTATTGAGCTTTTGCCGGTAGAGAATATCTCAAAATTAAATTTTACAATTCCGTCATTTTACAGTACTGATATCCGTGAAATGGGCGGGTTTATTGCCGGTTCCGTGCTGTTTATTTCTGCAGACAATGGTGTCATGCACCTTGCGAGCGCCTCGGGAACCCCCACTATCGGCCTGTTTTCGGTGACAAATGAAAATGAATACAGACCCTACAACAACAGGAGCTTTTCCGTCAATACTCAAAAGGTAGATAATGAGGGCATTATGAGCCTGATCCGTGAGAATTTGAAACAACCTTACATTTTAAATAATTAATATGAAACTGACCTTTGCTGATGGTTTGTCGCAATACAAAGATGATATAATACTGATTTTAAACAAATTTAAAAATGACGGTACATTGATAGGAAATGGCACCAGAAATATTATTAAATTTTTTGATCTTGATGGTTTTAAAGTAAATTTTAAATCATTTAAACAGCATAATATTATCAACAGGCATGTTTACAAGTTTTACCGGAAGTCTAAAGCCAGAAGGTCTTTTGAGTATGCTCACATGTTGATAAGCAAGAATTTTTACACTCCAAAACCCATTGCTTACATTGAAAATCATGATTTTATTGGCTTAACCTCCAGTTATTACATAAGCGAACAATTAGAAAACTCACGCACCTTGGCTGATATTCTCGCTGATAATTCGTTTTCAGACCGGGAAAGAATTATTAAAGAATATACCGCAATGATGCACCGCCTGCACAACAACGGCATTGTATTTCTTGACAATTCTCCGGGTAATTTTTTAATAAAAAAAGAAGGCGATGATTATTGTATCTACCTGGTTGATCTCAACAGAATGAATTTTTATGAAAAGATTGAACTAGACAAACGCCTTAAAAATTTTGCAAGACTGACCAATGATCCGGAAATAATCAAAACTATCGCTACCGAATATGCTTCATTGGAAGGAGCTTCCGCAGAATATTGCTTAGAAAAAATAAATCAGGCAACCCAACGAATGCTTGTAAAACGCAGAATAAAAAAAGTATTAAAGCTTTATAAAAAAGTGATAAAAATTTAATTTTAATTCTCATATTTGATCTGGCCTATATATCAGAGCAAGGCTTGTCATCTTTCAGTTCGGCAGTAAAACCTGGAAACATTACATATTATGGAAAAAGATATAAAAATACATACTGGTCAGGAAGGGCAGTTTTTGGGTGTTGCGGGAGGAAACTATCGAATTGTTGTTCGAGGTGAAGAAACAGACAATAATTTTGCCGTGATTGAGATGATTGTTCCTCCCGGAGGCGGTCCGCCACCTCATTCCCACCCGTTTATACAGGAAACTTTTTATGTTGTGGAGGGAGAAATAGAATTTAAGACAGAAGCAGGTAAAAAAGTTATAGGTAAGGGAGGTTTTGTAAATATTCCTTTGGGTGGTGCCGTCCACTGTTTTAAAAATAATTCCCAATCCATCGTAAAACTGCTTTGTACAGTAATGCCGGCCGGACTTGAAAAATTGTTCGAAACAATAGGCACACCAACAGTAATGGGAGAATTTCCACCTATCCCTGAAATGACAGATGAACGGAAAGCACTTCTAAAACAACTGGACGAAGAATATCATCAAACTATTTATCCTCAGGATTATCTGGATTAATTTTCATTAATTTAACCTAAAAATTATACCCGTTCTACTCTATTCCTTCTTTTCCAGAAAAACATACAGAGATTTGATACGGTTACCTTCAAAAATTGCTATATCCATCCCATTTTGAACTGCATCTTTTCCCTTTTCTCCAAGCGTCCAGGAAAGTCTCCCCATATCCTTATTATAGCTCACAGGATTCTGTAGTGTAAATTTGAATTCTTCTGGGAAACTTTTTAAGAGATTGTCAACCTGCCTGTTAATTGCTTCATATCCAATTATTTCCTGCCCCATTTCATTCAAAACTGCATTTTCTGTGTATAAAGACTTTATTGCTTCCAATCGCAGCGCAGGGTCTCTTTGGTTCCATACTTCGACCAAATTTTTTTCCATTAATTGTATGATATCAGCCATATTTTATTTTTAAGCTAATTTCGGCTAATCCATCATTGAAAACGATGACCTATATCAATAACTTCAGCGGATACAAAAATTTTTAAACATTCTATTATTTTTAATTAATATTTTTCAGAAAGGCTCATCAATTTTTCGGGGTAAAAAGATGAAACAATAGGTACAATTCATAAAGAAAGTCTAGTATATTTAAATCAATTAAGTTTTATATCACATCAAACAGAATTATTAATGTAAAAAAGATTATTATTGTAACATCAAATATGAAAAATATTCGCCATTTCACTATTATTTTATTTATAATTTTCTTCCAACCGTTGTACTTTTCTCAGATTCCGGGAATGATCAACTATAATCAGGAAGATGGGCTGAATTGTGCGGTTACCTATTGTATGGTCCAGGATGATGATGGATTTATCTGGATAGGCAGTGATAATGGTTTTTTCAGATTTGATGGGGTTGAATTTAAAAATTATAATGCTAAACAGGGACTGAAAAATATAGAAGTATTAAGCGTTTTACCATTAAAAAACAAAATTTTCATAATTCCTTTCCTTAATAATATTGCTTACTTAGAAAAAGGAGTGATTTATAATACAAACACAGATCCGGAGCTGCGTAAAATAAAAACCGGAGCCGGCGGTTTTGATGCTTTTTACAATAAGAAAAGAGATGAATCTTTTATTTTTAATACTACCGATTTTAGCCGTATTTACAAATATAAAAATGATAAGGTACAATCAATTCCTTTGTATTTCAATTCTCCAAAAGACCAGCTTCGTCTCATTAATTTTGATATAAACTCTCAAGAGCTAATTTTAAGAGATAATAACAATAAAATTTTCTCTTATAATATTCTAACAAAAAAAGAGCAAATTTTTAATATCGACACAGACAAAGAAGAATGGCCCATCCAGATGGAAAAAAATATTCTCATTTCGGTAAACAAAAAGGGGAATAGGATTTTTTTATATCGCCTCGAGGCTAATACTTTCAGGAAAATACATACCATAGAACTAAAAAAAGAGAATAATGTTCACAGTATTTATATTGATGATGATGAAAGGCTTTTAGTAGGCTTAAACAGTGGTGGTATATTATTTTTTAATCAGCCGATTTCAAATTTTTCTCCCTCAAAGAAACCTTATTTGTTTCTTCAGGACTATGTAATCAATGATATTTTAATAGACACGGACAAAAACATGTGGTTTTCCTCCCGGGATAACGGTCTGTTTTTTATTTCTCAAAAATTTTTCGCCAATTATATCAACTATTTTTCTGATATAAAAAATACTGCCAATATCACGAGCATTGCTGCAAATTCCAATTCGGTATTTCTTGGCTATAACATCTCCAAAGCAGCCATCTATTCTCCAAATAAAAAATATACAGAATTTGTCTTGGACCATTCTCAAAAAAATGAACACAGAGCAATCTATGCCAATAACAAAACTGTTCTTTTTGGACAGACCCAAAGGGTATCTCAAATGGATCTTTCTAGTTTTAAATCATTTGCGCCCAAAACTTTACAAATTTTTAATATTAAAAATATTGTCCCCTATCTCAATAATGAGGTGCTTATCTGCAACAATTCTAATCTAAGCCGCTATAATTTTCAATCGAAACAAATTGTCGGAACCCTGTTTAATGAAAGATGCTACACTGCATTGCCTTATCAGACTGACAGCCTGTTTGTAGGAACTTTCAAAGATTTGTATAAGGTAAATGCAAAAAATAAGCAAAAGAAATTGTTCCTGGAAGGCTATTATTTCACCGATCTAAAAAAATTGAAAGACAATTTATACGCCGGCGCTACCAACCTCCACGGAATTGTAATATTCAATAACCATAAAATCCTTCAGCAGATAACTCAAGCAGACGGATTGGCCACAAACCAAATAAAAAAAATAGATCTTGAAAAACCTAATATACTCTGGGCCAGTACCAATACCGGACTGATAAGGATCGAACTCACAAAAAATAAACCTAAAATCAACCTGTTTACCCAAACAGACGGCCTCCCATCTGATAAAGTAGCCGGATGCGTGATCAAAAAAGATACTTTGTATATAGGAACATCCAATGGATTGGGCATTTTATCAATTAAAGAACTATTGACCCAGCAAAAGTTTATTAATAAAAAAGTAATCATCAATTCCGTAATCATGGGAGCCCGGGAATATTTTGATATCACCAAAAATCTGATAACCGAGACTCCGCATAATGATATTATATTTAATCTGAGCTTTCCGGATTTTACTTCTCAGGGAAAAATAACCTACAGATACAAAATGGAAGGCCTTAATGACAACTGGAACATCAGTAATTCTTCAGAAATTATATATAATTCTTTACCTCCGGGGAAATATATTTTTAAAGTTTTCGGATTAGGTCATGGCGGAAAACAATCGTATACGTATAGCTCAGTTCCTATCGAGATTAAGCCCCGTTTCTGGCAGACATGGTGGTTTAAGGTATTGGCTGCTTTGCTGATGATTCTACCAATAGTATTTTTAATAAATATATCGCTTCAAAAACAACGGGACAAAAAATTAAAGAAAATCATCCACGAAAAGAAAATAGCAGAACTTGAGCTGCAGGCCATTAAAGCACAAATAAATCCACATTTTATCTATAACTGCCTCAATTCTATCCAGTTTCTCCTCTATAAAAAAGATTATAAAGAAACGGAAAACTATCTGGATATTTTTTCTCAAATGATCAGGAAAACTTTACATTATTCCGAAAAAACATTTATGTCGGTGAAAGAAGAGACAGAATATCTTTCCCTTTACCTGAACATGGAAAAATTACGCTTAAAAGATCAGCTCGAATATACAATTACCATTTCGGAAAGTGTAAATCCGGAATGGCAGATACCTTCCCTGCTTGTGCAGCCGTTCGTAGAAAATGCCATAAAACACGGTATTCCCAGCCTTAAAGACCGAAAAGGAAAAATTGATATTTATTTTGATTACTCAGATTCTACACTTTCCATTGCTATTGAGGATAATGGTGTGGGAATTCAAAATAAACAGGAAACACTGGCGAAAAATAATTCATTCGGGGTTAAGCTTTCCCAAAAAAGGATCGATACTTTCAAACAGCTCTTTGATACCAACGTTGTTCTGGAAATCAACAGCCTTTCTGAAAAAACACATGGAACACAGATAAAACTATACATTTCACCCTATGAGAACAAAAATACAGGCCTGCATCATTGATGACGAACAGGACGGCAGAGATTACATTTCCCTCTTACTGCAAAATGAGTTTCCGGAGATCCAAATAGCCTTCCAGGCGGCAAGTGTGGAAGATGCGTATATATTCCTCACCAAAAATTCACCCGATATTCTTTTTCTGGATATTCAGCTGAAGGATGGTAACGCCTTTGACCTTCTTTCGAAATTTAAAGAGATTCAGTCTGAAATTATTTTCATTACCGCTTTTGAAAACTTTGCCATTCAGGCGATTAAAAACGGAGCGACAGACTATCTTTTAAAGCCTATTAAAAAAATAGATTTCGTAACTGCCGTCAACAAGGCATTGGAGAATATCAAAAAAACAAAAGCTTTAATAAACAATCCGGGACAGAATAAAATTGCCTTACCGACTGCTCAGGGCTTTACATTAATTGATATTGCTGATATTGTTCATTGTGAAGCAGATTCCAACTACACAATTTTTCATCTTAATAATAAAACAAAAATTCTGATATCCAAGACACTTTCTGATTTTGAAAAACATCTTCTGGAATATAATTTTTTCAGGATCCATCATAAGCATTTAATTAATCTTTCTCATCTAAAAGAGTATATGAAAGGAAAAGGCGGCCAGGTGGTGATGACGGATAATTCTGTTTTGGAAGTATCTGTGCGAAAAAAGAACGATTTCCTGCTCCGGATAGAATACCGGGACTAACCAGACACTTATTACTGGATTTTTACACTTACGCGCCGAAAGTAAACACTTGCTGGTTTGTACTATCATGGTTTCCAATGCTAAATAACATTCAACAAATTGCAGTTCTAAACTTTAAAAACACCTGTGACTTAATCACACTTATGAGAAAAAACAATGCATTTACTAGCTGAGAGGCACCATTTAATCGTTTATACTGGTGCACAGCTTAATTGTTTGATACATTTAATTTCACAAATTATTTAATACTATGAAAACAAACAACTGTGAAATTATTATAAAACATTTTGTTTTATTGGATTCAGCTGCAACAGATGAAACTTTCCGTTTATCCATGGGTGGTAAACAGAGATGTTTAAAAAAAATTACTCGGTCTTTTCTCGTCACTGCCATCACTTTATTTTATTCTCATGCAAAAGCGCAGGTAAAAACCGTCGAGCCTTCACATGAGACACCCTCAAACGTAATCACCTCTTTGTATAGTAAGGAACGAAGTGATATTTCTAATTTTACTAAGAATCAATCATCCAGTTCAGTTATGATTGACCTTCACGCCAATGAAGTAAAAGCGGTAATGGCCAACCAGGATTATTTTTCTGCGGATCTTTTTCTAAATGATAACCTTACAAGAAAAGCTCCAACAGGGCACAATACTCAGGTCACCCGTTATGATAATAAAAAGATTCTTCTTGATGGGCTTACACGTGACAATCTTACTGTTTATGAGATCCTCGACCGATACACATTGCGGGATAAGAATATAGACAGTGATTACCTTTATGACAATACATATTATCTTTTTCGTGATGAACAGGGCAACAACGTTGCTACAGTATACTATATCGACAGAACCATCGGATTTTTGAAATCTGAATATAAAATCGTGACCGTAGAAAAGCAGTCCGCTGCTTTCCCGATGGTTGTGGCGCCTAATCCGGCTAGACATATGATCAGCATTACGTATCAGGTTGAAAAAAATGGTGAAGCAAGCCTGCAGATTATGGATATGAATGGCCGTATTGCAGATACTGTGTTCCGTAATAAACAGGTCGGAAGCGGAAAACACACAGTTCAGCATAATATCAATCTTCCTGCCGGTAACTATCTGCTTCAGTTCAATGTACAAGGGCAGTCACCCGTTACTCAAAAACTAATTGTTCAATAAATCCTGAAAATCATGAGAAAATTAATTTTACTTTTATCCTATATATTATTAGGCTTAACATATATTAATGCACAGTGCCCAAATGGTGATGCAGAATTAAACAATTTGAGCAACTGGCAGACTTATGTTGGCAACAATACAACCGGTACACTGAATTTGTCAACTTTTACCGCTGGTTTATCCCCTGTTCAACATGCAGTTGTGACTGCTGGTAATGATCCGGTAGTTGGAGCGGCCATCCCAATGGTGGGAGAAGGTAACTATTCTTTCAAACTGGGAAACACGACAGCTCAAAGAGGGGCAGAAATTATGTCATATACTTTTACAGCTGGAAGTTCTTTATCCTTTATGTATGCTTTAGTTTTACAAGGTGCTCATTCTGAATCTTCAATTAATGGTTTTTTTAGTTTTTGGATCAGTACAACTAATGATCTTGCCAGCAGTACAGCACCAGGCAATCTGATAGGAACTCCTTACAAAGTTAACGGCAATAATAACATATTTGATCCTTTTCTTCGGTCAATGACTTATATGGGAGATAACCTTTCTTATAAGGAATGGCAAACACAGTGCGTTAACATCCCTTCTCAATATATCGGACAGCAACTTACCATCTACTTTGCAACGGCTGATTGTACAGATGGTGGCCATTTTGGTTATGCTTATATTGATGCGCTTTGTAAACCGGTTCCTCCCACACCTGTTATCACCGGACCTTCTGTGGTCTGCAATATTGATGACCAGATTCTTTTTAGTGGCAGCAGGACTGTAAATGAAACTCAATATTTTTGGATGGCCCAGGAATGTGATGCTTCCGGTAACCCGATTGGAAGTCCTCCTTTGGCAATAATACAAACCGGACTCGTTGGTAGTTTTAACCTACAATCCGCTATACCTAATTTACAGAATGGTCATTATTATAAAGTTACACTTAAGGTTCGTAATTGTGGCAGCAATTGGGTAGAAACCTATAAAATCGTTAAAATTGATTATCCTCCCATCAATACGAGCAATAAAGTTATCTGTTGCGGATCAAGCGTTGCATTAAAAGCTAACGTTACCTTTGCAGGCAATGGTACAGCAACCAACTATAAATGGTATGATGAAACCGGCAATTTTATCGGTAATGGGACTATCTCGTGGTCTGGATCAACTATAGGTGGTCCGTTCATTTCTACTAACACGATTTCAGTAACTCCTACAAGGAGTACAAAGTACCGTATTGTGTATGAATATAATGGCTGCAAAAACCAGCAATGGGTTTATGTTACTGCTATTCAAAATGTAAGGGGAGCTTTCGCCTGTGTAACCTATAATAATTGTACGGGATCAGGCACGGTTAGGTTTGATCCATGGATCAAGCTTTGCGGCAGTGAAGCTGAGCTTGGTTCAGATTACAGCTTCCATATGCAACAAGCTGTCAACAGCATTCAGTATTCCTGGAGTACAGGCAGCACATCCGATACTTCTTCCGTTACTGGAAACAATACTTATACCGTGACAGTAACCAGTGTTTGTGGAAGCCAAACTGCAACAGTGAAACCACCTGTTTTTACCGGAGCCTTTCCAGGTTTATTTATACCTACTGGAATGACTGTTAGCAATCCGTTTGTAATTTATAATACATTAATGAATCAATATGCTGTTCCTGCGTACAATGCTTATGCCTACGAGCTTAGTGTATATGATCGTTGGGGAACCCGTGTTTATTACAAGTATGAAACAACATGTTTAGGGTTTTATAATGGGCAGATCAGATGGGACGGCAGATACACGCCTGATGCGAATGGCAATCCTGGCCCCTACGTTAATATTCCGGGAGTATATATGTGGAAATTAAAGTTGACCAATTGCAGTGGAACACAAAATTATCAAGGAGATGTAAGCTTTATTCAATAATTATATTAATTTACATTTTTAAGCCCGGCATTCTGTGTCGGGCTTTTTTTAGTGCTTGTCTCTTTATCTTTCTTCATTAATTTAGCATAAAAGTTTTATAAACTCAGCATCACAGCAAAATTCTAAATTAAAGGATTCTGCAATCCCCTATTTAGTCTCAAAGAGCATCATCCATCTTGAATCCTGATGAATTACTTCGAATTCAGGCATCTTTTGAAGAGATATTTTATCAAGTTTGTTTCTTAAATTAAGCAGATTCAGAAAATCCAACGAAATATCTTTATACTTCTGGTTATCCTTAACTTTTGTGGCTATTCTAGAAAAAAGTTTAGCTGCTTCCAGGCTTTCCTCGTCGGTCATGCCGTCAGCAAAAGTTGAAGCTGAGTTATAGCTATCATAAGTGCGTTGAAAATCGCCAGCTTTATAGGCTGCTTTTGCTGTATTAATCAATGCCTTTACAGTGTCCTTTATCTGTTTACGAGCCTGAATATATTCCTGCTTTGTCGGCGTCTTGTAGGCAAAACCGTAGCTAAGAGCATAAATTTCTAAGCTTGGCAATCCAATTTTTTTCCTTTCCTGATTCGTATTCCACTCCTGATTAATATCACGAAAGCTACTCGCCATTCCATTTGAAGTCCAGTTTACCTGCGTGCCATATTCTTGTAAATAATTCAGATTGCAAAGAACCCTGTCAGAAAGAAATGCGTAGTTTTCCAGATTTACTTCTTTGCTTTCGATCAAGGGTTTCATTTTTTCCAGGACTTTCCTTTGAAAGGAAACATCATGGTCTGCATGCTGCACAATGAGCCAAAGATTATTCTGCCCGTCCTTACCTATGTCTGAAAGCTTTGGCCATCCATAAGTTCCGACGATATTTTTTGCTTCAAGCCAGTTTTTTTGATCCGATTCTCTAATATCCTGATCAATTTTCTCTAATTCTTTTGCATCTTTAGTCTGTACTTTCTTATACCGAAGCTGTTGGTCTGAAATTACCATCAGGTTTATTTTTCGCCTCAAGGCAGGATTTTTAAGTTTCTTTTCATACTCCCTTTCTTTCTTTACGGCTTTTGCCACAAGTGTATTCCACATTAACGGATCTGAATTTTTTATGTACTCAAAATAAGGATCAATCATTAACCAAAGAGATTCTGTCCAGCCATTATCTAAGGCTAATTGTAGGTAATATCCCGATCTTTTTGCATTTCCACTGAGAGCATAAACTCCCGCTGCTTTATAGGCATTAGATGCATCCGGAGTTCTGACTTTAAAGGCCGCTTCGTAGCTCGGGATCGCCTTGCCATAATCTTTTTGAAGATGGTACAGGCTTGCTCTTGCAAGCTCTGCTTCTGCGGAGAGATTTGACTGTGCAAAAGCATTTATATTCAACACGATAGCTATGAAAAGACACATCAGATATTTCATGTACCTAAGTTAATTAATTTTTATATAAATAGGTTTGATTTAAGTTAAAACCATATCTATACGTACGTTCTGAGCATATAAATATCTGAATATTTCATTAAAAAAATAATAGAGCTTACAGTATAAGCTCTATTATTTTAATTCTCCTCTTACATCTTCTTTTCAAATTATATCATTATTCCGGAGAACTCTTTAATGATTTAATATTTTTGTTGTACTATCTAATTCTTTCAAGATTTAAAAGATACATTCCGTTTCCTGCACCTGGATTAAATACCGATGCCACCATTGTCAAAAAAATCCTATAATTTTCACCAGTACCTGTGCATACCTGATAGTTGATAAATTCACCAGCACTGGCGCCTCCCCTATAGAATTGGGTATAGGTTGTAGTCAAATTTACAATTTCAGTATCACCTTGATTGATCCCGCTGGTAGCAACTTGAAATCCTGCTACACTTGAATTAGGAATTGAGGCACCTGTATTACTTCTTAGCAAAATACTTCCCTCATTTACGGTACCATTGTGTCTTACACAGATACTCCCAAGACAGGTTTCGCTTGCTGCAGATCCAGCTGGTGTATTAGGAGTATAAGAATTTACCTGTACAACCGCAGCACCCGTACTGCCTTGTACTGCTACACATCCCCAATTTGGAGCGGCAGGGGTTCCAATATTTGTCTGCAGACATTTGCTGGTAATAGAATAAATCATTAATCCCGTTGCCGGTAAAGCGATAGCATCTCTTTGTGTATTAGTCATACGTGGAGGAAGAAATCCCTTGCTGGTTGTATTAACCTCAACAGAAGATGAGGAATCCGGAGCAATAGTACCTACACCTAAACGTCCTTCAGGAGTTATTATTACATCATTTGTCTGCTGAATGGCCGTTGGAGTTCCTGTAGTAGGATTATCTTTTGCACCATCGATGTGTAAAGGGCCTTGTGGGTTGGAAGTCAGAATACCAACCTGACCTGTTACAAACGCATTTCCTGCAATCAGAAACATTAAAAGGAGGATGTTGTTTTTCATAATAATTTTAAAAACTAATTAATTATACTCTTATTTATATTAAGCTGAAATTTTATTTGTTGCGAAAATCAGATTAATAAGCTTCTAAAGGATGGATAGCAAACAAAAAACTAGATTTGATATGAATAAATTTGTAATTCATTTTGAAAGATTTCTGCTAAAGACCACAAAAGTAGTTTTCATAATGTTATGCAGAAAGCTAATACCTTGTCATTTTCCTGAAAACGGATAGTTATTTTAGTTTATAATGTTATTGATTTTCAACTGATTGAATAGTAAATTCTAATTCATACTGTATTTATTGAACGATCTTGAACAAATGAAGACCTATTCTATTCTAATAAGAATATTACAAGAAAAAAATGATTTTGAGTAATAGGTTGTAAGATTTTGGAACTAGCTGGAGCTTCGTTCAAAGTCAGTTTTTTCGGAAAATGATTTTATACAAAATCTTCTGCTTTAAAGGAGCACAAATCAAAATTAGAGCTTACAAAATGCTGGAAAAGCAAACGTCAACAACAAATAATTATGATATATCCATAATTTTTATTCTACAAGCAGTCGGGCATAAAGCCACAGGCAATAATGGGTCCACAGGTTCTTATATCTTACAGGAATCTGACGGAGGATTCATATTGTTAAGTGATTCCGCATCTTCCAACAACTTTAGTGTAACCGATACCAATTATGCGGCAGGATCCGGAGATTACTGGCTTTTAAAACTTCTTCCTTCATTGGAAATAGGGTGGATACCAGATACTGGTCAACGATAAATCATACACATTAACGATTCTAAAAACACAGTTCGTTACAAAACAAACTTTTGTTCCCATTAAACCTCCTAAAATTAGGAGGTTTTTACTGTTAATCTTGCTAAATTCTTAGTGTATTATAAAATTAATAAACTATGGGTTTCTTACTCAATTAAAATTATTGATTTCTCAAAAATACGCTTAAGTTATAGTTTAATCTTGTCTTACAATAACTCACCCATCCCGAATACCGTCAGCCCTTTCGCAAACTGTTCGGCTACAGCCTGATTGGCGGCTTCTATGTATTGGCCTGTTATGGGATCAACTACGGTGCGTAGCGGTCGGGTGCCTTTTGGGGTACCGATCAGTTTTACAATGGTGTCGGCAACATCCTGCGGGTTAGGGTTCTTGGCCTGCATCTCTCCACCCAATGCGGTTACCATTTTGTTGGGAATATCGGCAATGGCGCTATATCCATCAAATACTCCCTGATCAGATGCAGGGTTGTTCTTTTGCTGCATTTCGGTAGGGAAAGCGCCCGGCTCTACAATAGCCACGTCAATGCCTAAGCGCTTTACCTCGTAATGCAGACCTTCACTTATTCCTTCCAGTGCAAATTTGGAGGCTGCATACATGGTGGCGAAAGGGAACGATACCCGCCCAAAGCCACTGGTTACGTTAATGATAAGCCCATCAGCCTGTTTTCGCATGGTAGGTAACACCTGTTTCATTAGTCGCCAAGGGGCATAAACGTTGATATCAAAGGTGGTGTGCACATCGGCCGTAGTAAAGCTCTCGGCTACACCGGTCATCCCATAACCGGCATTGTTCACCAGCACATCAATAGTGCCTTCTTTTTCCAAAATGGTGTCAACGGCCTGCTTCACACTCTCATCGTCGGTCAGAGTAACATCTAAAACGGTCACGTTCTCCACTGCCGCAAGAGCAGCTGCTTTATCGGCATTACGGCCCTGGGTGTTGCGCATCGTGGCGTATACTTTGTTCCCTAAGGCAGCTACGCTGTGGGCGGTAAGCCAGCCAAAACCACTATTTGTTCCGGTTATCAGTACAATTTTTTTGCTCATCTTTATTATTATTTAATGAATATGCAAATATTGAAAATAGTGACACAAAAACATTTACCAAATGGTAAAAAATACCTTTAATGGATACTACGGCGTATACGACTTAACGACTGCTGGGTGACTCCCAGGTAAGAGGCCACGTAGGAAAGCGGGATACGGTTGATGAGGTTGGGAAAAGCTTTGATGAACGACAGGTAACGCGTCGTGGCATCTTCTGAAACCAGTGGGCTGCGCCGCTCCATGGCCAGCGTAAGGCATTTTTTGACCATCTTTGCCTTCATCATTTCCCAGCCAACAATGGTGTTAGAAATTTCATCCCAATCCTTTTTATTAAAAACAAGTACTTTGCAGTCGGTAACAGCCTGCACATATTCCGAGGCCGCGATCTGTGATTCGAACTTTTCGTTATCGACTACAAAATTGCCTTCGTCCACAAAATAATTGGTAATCTCTTCACTCTTGTTGTTATAATAACAAAAACGAAACACGCCTTCCAGCACGAACGCCACATAACGGGGAACCTTTCCGGCTTCCGACAGGTAATCATGTTTTTTGAGTTCGAGCATTTCAACCTTGCTCACTAAAAATTCGATCTGCTGTTTGTTCAGGTCACCAAATTGCAGGATAAGATTTATCATCGCTTCCATTACGTAAAGATAATCTATGGCGCAAAGCACCAAATTACCATATGGTAAAAAATAGGATTAGTTAAGTTGTTCAATTTATAATTTTCTTTCCGAACAAAATATTGATCCGAAGGCAGATCATACATGCTCACATATGAACAGAATGGAACAAAACACAATAGACCAATTGCATGACCGTCGATTTAGCAATTAGGTTTATATTTCCTACGTCATTTGGCTTATCATATATCCTCTTAGATTAATTTTCAGATCTAGTTAAAGAAAAGCTAAAATAATTTAATCATCTGATAGTCAAAAAATAAAAAATAAAATTAAAGAAAGTATATTATTTCCCGATACAGAAAGTATTTCACACCATATTTAGTGATGTTTTACGGAATTAGTATCCCAATTAGTAAAAATCTATTGTTTTGTATAGTATATTTCTTCAAACTTAAAGTTCTTAAATTCAAAGGAAATCTCCTCCCAATTATTGTTTTTCACTAATGTATAGAATTTTTTAAACTCACTCCTAAAATCATCTGTGTTTTCATCTATTGTACTTAATATTAGATTTTCAAAATTATCTGTATTATCAAAAATATCATTAATAGTTTCTATTCTAATTGAAGCTATATCAGCACTCATTATTTTGTCAATAAGTGACTTCATAAGGAAATAACAGTTCTTATCTATTTTTAACTTTTCAATAATTTTTTTCTTTACCTCCTCATCTACAACAAATATATTTTTACTATCCACATTATTTATTTTTTTACAACTATTATACATTCTCCAAAAGTGATTATCAAACTCCTCTTTTGAATCTAAATAATTTAAAAAATATCCTTTTAGAATTTCATTCATTTCTTCATTAGTTAATGCAAATTTAGCTTCTGAAAAACGACTTTTACGGATCATCGACAATACATCTGATTCAAATATAAATGGATAATTAGCTTTAGTAAATAAGCTTTTAATAAACTGTTTAAATTTTTCTTCTGAAACATATAAACTTTCTATACTTTCATCTCCACTAAAAAATTGTATCTTACTTCTAAAATTATTAACGTCAAATCCTATTTTCATGTCTTTTTTAGTCTTTGAATCCATATTCTCTATTTTTAAAATAGTTTTAAGTACAGATTCATACTGATGTTTATTTTCATATTCTTTAATAGTCAATAAACGAAAAACTAAATCTTTTTCTTTTCTCTCATTAATCCACTTATAAATTACATTATTTCTTTCTTCATCATTGGAATTTAAAAACTCATTAAATTCTTTCTCTGATATATTCCCTCTAAATATAGATTGCGCAAAATATCTTTCAAATTTAGATGAATAACTAATGGATAATTGTTCATCTTTCTTACCACCAATGTTAGTAAACATTATTCCACTATCATTATATATAGAAAATAAATTTAAAAATAGATTATATATTTTACTTCTTTCTAAATCAGATATTTTCGACTGTTCACAATATTCTATTAATAACTCTCCAAAAACTGTTTTATCAATAGTGTCATCTCTTTCAAATTTATTTATTTTCTGTATATCCTTTTCTACAATAACATCTAAAGTACTTTTTTCATTTATCCTTAAAATATATAGCTCTCCCTTAACTTCTTTAAAAATTTTATTTTTTTGTGTATAAATCAATCTATAAATTGTTGGATATTTAAGTTTTAACAATTCAATGTAAATTAAATCTGTAAAATTGATCTCATCAAATAACCCGTTAAAATTTATACAAATAGAATTAGTTAACTTTTTAATTTGTCTAATATTTGAAATCCAATCTGTAAAGTCATTTGATATATTTTCAGCATTGCTAAATAAATTGGGATTATCCATTTCTACATTTAACGTATAATCAATTTTTTCAGCATATTTTACTCCTATTTTATCTATCAATTTTCTTCTAAATATTTCTTTTAAAATACTTCTATCAAAATATGGTAAAGTAATTTCCGTATTAATTATTTTATCTAAATAATTAATAGCAGAATAATCATTAATACTACTTATACTGTTAATTACGTAATCTCTATCATAAGCAATTACAAAAAAAGTATTACTAAAATTAGCAGTATTTCTTATTAATTTTAATAGTTGAAAAATTTCTTCATTATCTAATCTATCAACATCATCAACAAAAATTACTATTTTTTTATTTAACAGTTTTATTTTACTATTAATATCATTGAAATGTGTTTCAAGCGATTTTTCTTTGTAAATTATCGATTTTATAAACTTTATTATAGGATTGTCAATTTCATTAATTAATTCCTTAGAATACTCATTTATGTCGTTGGAAATACTATTTTCTGTTAATACTTCGGAGATAGAATTAAAAAAATCTTTAATTAATACTTTTTTATCAAATCCCATCCACGGATTAAAGTCTATTAATATCTTGTCTTCATCATTTTTTAAACTATTTTTTAAAATGTTTAAAATGGTAGATTTACCATCTCCCCATTCACTATTAATTCCGATTGTATAAGATGTTTTAAAACTATTTCTCTCAATAGTATTCTTAATCTTATTCACTGTTTTAGAGAATAATCCTTCTAATTCATCATCATTTTTATCTTCAATCGGAGAATCTTCTTCTAATATGTTTTCTAATTTTATTTTAGATTCTTTTACAGCTAAAAATTTTATATATCTTCCTAAATCAATAAACGTTAATACAATAAATATCATATCAAAATATGCCAACTTATTGTAAAATTTAAAAGTTGTAAAATCATAATTATGGTTGAACCATCTTTCGTAAATATAAATCGCTAATATTAATAATAAAAAAAATGTAACTTTTTTGTTAGGAGTTTCTGTTTTACATTCATTAATATTTATTGAAAAATACAACCATAGTACTAATATTAAGAAAATATCTAAATAAAACGAACTCCCTATTAATCCTAAATTGGTTTTCTCAATAAATTCATTAAAGGTTGATTCTATTAAAGGAATAAACACAATTAATAAAACCACTCCTAAAAAGAAAAAAAATACAGATTTGATAAATTTTTCTACTTTCATTAAACTCAAATGTTATTTCTTAAATTAAAATAGACTGCAATTTTACTCTATATTACTTCTTTCATCCTTATACTTCTGCTATATAAATTAAATTTATCATATTTATATCGAATAAATTTTGAATATCTGTCTTCGTGAGTAGAGATGATAATTTGTTGTTCTGAAAAATTATGTTTTAACAACTCTACCAGTGAATGTGAATTAATTTCATCTAAAGTTTGTAATGGATCATCAATTAATAACGTTCCAAATTTAGAATGATTAAATACTTTATTTAATACCAACATCAATGATATAACTGTTGCAGACAATTGTCCTGAACTTAATGTATAAGTTACCTCTTGATCTCTATGTGTTGGTCTTATATAAATTTGAGAATCTCCTCTTTTCATTTCAAAATCTATTACTAACCCTGAGCCTAAACTATGATTTTGTAATATTTTTCCTGTATAGATGTAAAAAGGAATACTAATTTTTTCAATGATACTTTTTGTATAATTCTTAATTTTTTCATCTAACTTTTTTCTTACTTCGTCATATTCCTGTTGTAATCCATATAATTTTAGTTTTCTTTCTTCTAAATTATTAATACCCACATTTACAGAATTAAAATATTGGTATTCAATATAATTTCTTTTTTGTTTTATTTCTTCTAAAGATAACTTATTCAGCTTTTCCGCATCGTTATTGAAATAAAGATTAAAATCCGTAATAATTTCATCAAAGCTTAAATCAGTTTCAACTACGGGTTTTTCTTTATCTATTAACTCTAAAATATTGTTTTTAATCAAATTTTTGTTTTCAATGTTCCTTAAATTAACCATTGAATTTATTTGTTTCCTCACTTCCTCATTAAACAATGATAAAAAAGTTTCAAAACGACTTTTGTAAGAGGTATAAAGATCCTTTAAACGTGAGAAAAAATCAAAATCTACTAATTTTGATAATTCGGTTTCTAAAGATTCATTCTCTTCAATAATGAACGTTTTAAAACTTTCTAAATATCTTTTATTCAAATCCTCTTTCTGTTTTTCAAACTTAGAGTTATCTTCATTATATTGTTTAAATATTTTTGATTCTGTTTCTTCTATCTGTTGTATCAATTTCTCATTACTTTGCCAATCATATCCGCAAACAGGACATTCTCCCTCTTTTAAATCGATAAAATCTTTATGGTTTCTATTTAAAATAATCAAAGATTCTCTTTTATCCTTTAAGTCAGATAATATTTGATTCTGAAGTGATAAACTCTCACGTAATGTTAAAAGTAGTTTTAAACTAACCTTAAAAACCTCCACTTCATTTTTTATTTTCTCCTTTTCAGATAAAAACAAAATATTTTCTCCACTTAATAATTGATTATAATCATTACTATCTATATACTGAAGAATTTTATTATTAGTTTCAATAGTTTTTTTATTATTGTTTTTTCTATTATTCTCATCCTCTAAAATATTATAGTTCTGTACACTCCAATAACTATTAATAAATGAATCTATAAAAACAATATCGTTTCTATATTTATTTATTTTATCTAATAAAACTATTTCTCCAACAATTTGTCTATTATTAAATAGGTTCTCAATTTTATTTATTTCGTTCAAATATGAATTATGAAGATTAATATCAGTATTTTTAATAACTTCATTATCCCACACAAAATCATTCAGACTATTATCAATTAGTTTTTTATAAGAAATTTCGTCAAACTGATTTTTTAATAAATCTGAATTATTCTGTTTTAAATCATTAATCGAAGATTGAATTTGTTCGACTTTTAGTTTCAGTTTTAAATGAAAACTTTCAACTTTTTCTAATAATATCCTTTCTTCATCACCTCCTAAAAGAGATACTAATGCTTTATACCTTTCTTTTGGATCTTCTTTTAAAAAATATGTATTCTCATCCTGTTCAACATAGTTTAATACATTAAATAAGTTGTATACATTTTTGTAATCTAAAACATCTTCTAAACTACTTTCCGAGCTAACTTCCTCATCATTGATAAATAATTTAGAATCAGAATATATCTGACTTATATTATTTTTCTTTGACTTTCCATTGGTTGCAGCTGGAAAAACTCTTTTTACTTTGATATGATTACTATCAGAAGATACTAATTGTACTGAAATCTCTATCTCCTTATCCTCAAATTTATGTATTGGGCTATTTTCGTAAGTATATCTTTTATCTAACTTTGCTTTACCTATCTTTCGCGGAGCTTTAGTTAATAGAATTTCAAGAGCTTCAAATGAAGTCGTTTTTCCATATCCATTTGGACCATCAAATACAACTAAATTATCACCACCAAAATCAAAGTTTACATCAGTAAAACATTTAAAGTTTTTAATTTTTAATTCTGAAATTCTATATTTCATCGTTAGTTTCAATAGTTAAATTAAATTGAGTTATAAAATCTTCGATATTTGAAAAACTATCAAAATTATTCTCACTTATTACAGATAAAAGTTGTTTTTCTCTATAAGATAATGACTCCTCAATTGTTAATGATAAATTTTCTAATGATTGATTATCTTCTGTTGATTGATAATTCAAAAACGGAATTTTTATAAAGAAACCCATTAAAGTTTTATACCATCTTTCATCAACTTTATCTAGTAAATTACTATTATCTACAGCTATTTCATTTAGTAGATTTACAACGTTACTTTTTTCATCAATTTTCTGTAGTAAGTTTTCAATATCGTTTTTGAAATACGGGAATACATATTTTTTTGCGTTCAAGCTGTTCTCTTCAACTTTATTTAACTCTCTCCGTAACTCAATATTATCATCTTCTTCTAACTCCAATAAAAGAATAAGAGATAAATTATGATCAATATTCCTTTCTTTAAATTTAGAGATATTCTCATTATTTTTTAAATCAACAATGATTCTATTTATAGTATATTCTAAATCTACAACTTCATTATTATTTAGTTCTATCAGCTCATTTTGATTGTAAAACAGAAATAAGAAAAAATCATCTTTTCCATCATCATAATAAGTAAAATCAACATTTGCATTCACTGAGATTGTCTTTAAATCACTTTCTTCAATTATTTTACTAATTATTGTTTTCATCATTTAATTCATTTATTGATATATCAATTGTTTTAAAACCAAAATAGTTTGAATCATCAACCAAATCATCACCTATATCTTTAATTTCTAACAATCTTGATTTAACTTCATCTTTTTCTTTATTTAAACCTTTTGTAACAAAGTAGTCGATATCTTTTGTATAAGGATTTTGATATATCATTTCGCAATGTTTTTGAAATTTTTTCTTACCTGCGGTATCATTATCAAATTCTTCATTATGTATTAATAATTGATAACGATTTACCTTCCCTTCAATAGTTTTTATATATTGTAACTTTTTAAATATAGGACTAATCTTAATCTTTTTTATTCCTTTTAGTATAATATTTCTAACAGTAATATCATCAATAAAACTTCCGTAGGAATTTCTTAAATTATTATTATCTAATTTTTTATGTGGAGATAAATATAATTTTAAAAGATTTACTATATCAACATTACTGAGATTCTCAAATTCAAACAAACTTTGTTGTATTTTGTTATAAATTTCTAATTCTTCTCCATCAGTTAAATCATAATCATCTATGCCATCTGCGATAGAATTTAAAAATATTTTAGTAATCTCATACCAACAAATTTCTTCCGTAAAAGAAACAGAGGAATCTTCAATCCATTTTTTTATTGTATTTAGTGGGATTGATTCTTTTTCTTTAGTAGAGTGTCTTTTTTTTACTATGTCACAAATTTTTTTACTACAATAACTAACTTTATCCTCTAAATCCTGATCAACTAAATTAGGATTATTTAGATAATTTCTAATTGCATCTTTAAGTCTGCTATTGATGCTATCTAAAGTATATATCCCTTGTACCGAATCAAAATAATTTGTATCTAACTTAAATCTATCATCAAAAGTGGATAAATTTGTGGGGTAATCAACTATTTTTTTATCGGTAATTAAACTACATTTTATCGGTTTTTTTCTAACTTTATCAGAATAAGTTTTTATTCTTTTTCTTCCATCATTGGGATCTACTTCAACTGTTTTTGAGTAGTAATATTTATTAATTAACTCTTCAATTACACCTTTATACTTACTTATTTTATCAGAATCTTTGCTTAAATAAGCCTTAACTTGGAAAACTTCAATAGAATTTGTTTTTAAAGAAAAATCTTCATCCTGTTCCAATTTTAAATAATAATTATCAGGAATATTTTCTCCTAACGCAGTTATAGTTTCAATAGCCTTACATAAAGCTACTTCCCCTTGAAATATGTAACCAGACCAACTGGGTGTAGCATCTGTACTCATTAAATAGTTTTTAAAATCAAAAAAATATACTTATCACAATTATAACTTAATTACTAAAATAAATATTACGGTTTTCCGTAGAAATAATTAATTTAATAAATTTTCTTCTATATATTCCAAAACTTCATAAGATAGTCTACTTACTACAATATATTCTTCACTACCTTTATTAGCAAAAGGAAACTCTTCACATTTTTTATAGAAGTCATTTAACTCCTTCTTTTGTTCCGGATCTTTAACCAAAGGAATTATATATCTTAATACGGATGATAGCTTATGATGTAAGTTACTACTCATTAAATCGTCAGAAGATTTTAAATCATCATAATAGTGTTTAATAGTCATATTTTGAATTTTACCAAAATTAACTAAAAAAGTCCTCTTTTCAAAAGAAGACTTTCAATAATTATCATAAAATCAATAAATTCTACAACGTTATTTTTCACTGATAATTAACAAACACATATTTATTTTATAACTAACTTTAGGAGATGTTCTACATTTAGAATCAATATAATTTTTAATCTATCTCTTCAATATAATTAAAAAAGAATAATCCAGAAGTAGCGGTTCCAAGTGAACCAGCTCCCCCTTCAACATAAGAAAATTTAATTTTTCTTCCTTCCACCAATAAACTCTTTAGTTTTTTGTAATCATCGAAACTTAAATCAAATCTTCCTTTCCATCCATCCTTTATCTTTCCACTTTTATTATACAAATCATCTGGTTCTAAATTAACTATAATATCTTTGTTTACAAAAGAAGGCATATCACTGTGTAAATCATCAAATTCTTTAGTAGTTTTAATTATGTGAATTTTGTAATTATTATCTCCGTTATTATTTATTACTTTTTTTACAACACCATATAAAAACTCATATTCTTTCACTATTTGTGAAGACATACTTTCACCGTCTTCATAGTCATATTTATCTATTAATTTGTTGTAAGTAAATACTGGAAACTCTTTTGTTTCACTTCTTTTTGATGAATTTGAATCCGTCTTTACATCTTCATTTTTCATCAAAGTTTTTATGAGTTTTAAATCAATTGTATAGAAATCGGATTTTCTTTTATTGTTTTCATCTGTGTAGTTTATAACAAAAAATGTTCTTCCGTTTTCTTTTACGGTTTTAAATTCATTAATGTTTCTTTTAGATTTATCGAGATATAGTCTTCTGTGTAGAAAACTCATATTTTCAATACTTTGATAACCTTTTTCTCCTAAATCCAACATAATAAGAATATCAAAGAATACTATTTCTTTTTCATTGGTGGAATACAAAATTATTTTAACCCTGTCTTCCTCTTTTTTTTCATCAGTATAAGAGTACTCTTTTGCTATGGTCGTTTTAAATTCAATTTCTTTATCTCTACCTCCTATTGCATCAAAGATTTCTTTTCTTAAAACTGTACTATCATTAAGAAGTATTGATTTAGGATATATGGATTGTAGTAACTGTTTCTTATTTATAACATTAGATTCGTTCACTAAATCATCTTCAAATACAGGATTTTTTGGTAAATCAATTTGTTTTTTTAAGTTGTTCTTCGAAATTATATAGTCAGTCAGTTTTTCCACGTTACTATATTTCATTCCCATACTCAAATATTGTTGTTTATCCAAACCTCTGCTAATATTGTGAACACTTTCAAAAAAAGAATTTTGTAATGATTCATTATTACAAATATTTTTTACTGCTTCATCCATTTTATAAGGATCACTAATTCCAATTCTTTTCAAAGTAAGATTCATCAATCCAAAGAAACTATTTGCTCCATAAAAATAATTATACTTCGCATTAATACAGAAATCATTTCTAACTTCTTTGCTTAAAGTTTGTCCATTAACAATAAAAATGTTAAAAATCATTAATAAACCTATCAATCCTAATTTTGTTTTCATAATTTATTTGGGTTAATATTATAATTCATTCTTCAATATTCCTTATGGAAACCCGTAATGATGTATGAAAACAAAAAAACAGGCTTGAGACGTTTGTCTTTACCTGTCCTTGAGGGAGTCGAAGCCCTGTAACACAAAGTAAAGCAACGCTCAAGCCTTAACCTGAGCATTTGCTAAACTCTTTCTGTGTTACCTATAAATTTCGACTTTTCAAGGACAGAAAATAGTTTCGCTAAATGCGGTATATCGTTATTTTAATTAATTTCTAATTGTTTTTTATTCTTATATTTTTTATTAACTGTTTTATTTCCAGTAAAACTACATATTTTGATTATTTTATACAACTTTTTTATGTTGTGTTTGTTTTACTATTGTTTGTATATTTATTTGAGTTATCTCATCTCAAAAGGAGATAATATTTGATTTAACCCGTATTCTCCGTTCAAAAAACGTTTTTAATTTCAATTTGGATATTTGACACCAAAAGTGATTTAAAATCTATCTACTTTGTTAAAAATTGTGCTATACAAAAATATCTACCAAAGCACCATTTTCTTCGTTATCCTTTAAATAGATATTTAGTGGCTTTCTCCATTATTTTTTCGTTTGATAATCTTTTATTATTCATAATGAAATTATCTAAATCTTCTACTTTAAAATACATACATTTTCCATTTGGTTTAGAGGAAGGAATTTCTTTCTCTCTCGCTAATTTTCTTACATAATGAATACTCAAACTCAAATATAACGACGCTTCTACAGTATTGGCGAAACCTCTTGTTTTCACAAGGTTTATCGTTTCCTCAACGGAAATATTTTGTACACTCATAACCATTCAATTTAAAATGTTAATCAATTTCGATTCTTCGATTACATTTCATAATTCAATGGTAATTATGAAACTTTGGTACTATTCAACGATTTTTACAGTCTATAAATCCAATTTTGGAATTTTGGTAACCGCTTCTATCTTCTTTTTATCAATAACCTTTGCGTATATCTCCGTAGTTTTCAAATATCGATGTCCCAAAAGTTTACTTACAGTGTAAATATCGGTGTTCATTGTTAAATGTAATGTAGCAAAGGTATGTCGTGAACTATGGTAGGTTATATGTTTTTCAATTCCAGCATTTTCTACCCATTTTCTTAATATTTTGTTGTGGTATGCACTATAAACCAGATTTTCAAAAATTAAATCATCATCATTTTTTCTTTCTCCTAAAATATCCACAGCCTGTTCGTTTATTGGTAGATATTCCACTCCTTTAGTTTTCTGTTGAATAAACTTTATTAAATATCCATTCTCCTTATCATAATAAATATTCTTCCATTGTAAAGATTTAACATCAGAAAACCTTAACCCCGTTAAACAACTAAAAATAAACGCATCTTTCATTGTAGGATAATCACAATCTGTTTTAACCAATTTTTGTAATTCTTCAAAAGTTAAATACTGTCGGTCGGTTTCCTTTTCTTTTATCCCTTTTACTCTATTGGTAGGATTCTCTACAATCATCTTATTATAATACGCCTCTTTCAAAGCGGTTCTTACTTTATTAAAGTAGGATAAAGCAGAATTTTGTGATAGCATTCCATTTCTATTGGATATTTTGGAAGTCAATAAATATATTTTAAAATTCTCCAAAAACAATTCATCTACCTTAGAAATCTGTATATCTTTTCCTTTCAAAAAGTTTTTTAAATGTTTGTGTGTACTATACCAATTTCCATAATTACCATTACTTTCGTATTTCTTAACTACCAACGATTTAAAATATTCCAAGAAACCAATTTTCCCACTTACACTACTCACAAAACCATTCTTTTTATTTTGGAAATCTAAAACCTTTTGAGCTTTAATAGCTTCAGCTAACAATTCGGTTTCTTTATTATGTTCCTTTTCTAAAAAATTCTTTGGTTTATCATATAAATAAAGACTTAACCATTCCCTACTTCTTTGTTTAGTATCCTCATCGTAATACATCAAATACAAACTATTCATTCGGGATTTCCCTTTTTCTACATTCTTCTTGGAAATCTGTCCTTTTCTTTTCATTAAGTAAACTTTCATCGTTTTCTCTTTTTCGTGTTACTAATTATGGTGTAACATTCCCCCTAATTAGTAACACAAAACAACAGAAATCCCTGATGAACAAACCTAAAATTACTTTTTGTATTCAAAAGTTACTTTTTATCTTAATTGTATAATAAAAATATCAACATAATTGATTCTATAAAAATTCAATAAGATTTCCAACAGGATAATTTAATGTAACATCATTTTTTTTAAGTTACATCAACTTTTTATCTTCAAACGATAATTACTACCAAAACAAAATTTTACGATGTACAACATTCTGTTTTTTGATTCAAAGGAAAATCTTACTATTATTTTTTCAAATTATTAATTAGTATAAGTCTCTACTACTGTTATTAGTTGGGTAATAAGAGTAGTAGAGACTTATGGTAATTCAATTTTCATTTTAATTTCAAAGGATAAAAGTAGTTTTAGTTATTTTACAGAGGATATTTTTAGTAGTAGAGGATATTACAATAGTTAGTAGTAGTTAAATTATTACTACTATGGTAGTATTCAAAGGATATTCATAAACTATGATTAATAACGAATTTTCAAGGAAAAAGAATCTGTAACTTCAAAAATGAAAAAACAACTTTAGTTGTTCTATTATCTTTTTATTTTAATCTTTAATTCTATTATTAATTTATATCTAATTATACGCCGAATTTTCGTAATATTGAAAATGAAATCAGTTAATCTTTGAAATGAAATTTTGTAATAATAAAAATGAAATTAAGTAATAAGCAAAATGAAAAAAAGTGATTTTATATTTTGATTGTACTGGTTAAATATAGTAGTTTAATTACAATGGTTAAAAATCAAATTTAAAATAATTATTTAAATTATGGAAGAAATCGACAATAAAAAAAGAGAAATCAATATAACTGTTCCCCCTGAAATCTATACAAACAAAGAATTATCTATAAGTGAAAAACTACTTTTAGCCTTGGATTATTCGTATAACAGTAAAAAAGGTTACACCTACCTAAGTAATAAATGGGTAGGAAAATTACTGAATCTACATCAAAATACAATTAGTAAAAACAGAAAATCGTTGATTGAAAAAGGATATTTGGAAAAAGATTCAACTGATAATAGAAAATATATTCTAATATCCGAAAAACTAAAAACAGTAAAACTACCATTGATTAAAGGTAAAACCGACAGTAGAAAACTGATTTTACCTTTTGAAATCTACAACCATCCTAATTTAACAGAAGGAGCCAAACTCTTTTGGGGAGATGTTAATTCATTTAGTGAAAATAAAGATGGGTATTATCAACAAAGGATAACTGCTAAATTAAGGTTTAATGTATCTAAAGATACGATTACCAACTGGACTAACGAATTACGTGGTGAATCATTAATAGAATATCAAATAAAATTTGATCCACGTACGGGAGTTAAGTATAGAATAATGAGAACAAAAGATTTAAGTGATGTGGATTTCTTCGATGAAACTATTAAAAATATTGAAAAGGAAGATACACAGGGAATTACTGAAAAAATATTCAATAATCAAGAAGATGAATATAAAATTGAACCTTTGGGAGGATTACAAAAATATTCCGATTTGAACATCAATAAAAAGAGAGAAAAATATAATTATGAGGAGGAGGAGGAGGAGGATTATGATTACTACGATGATGAAAATTTTGATGATGAAGAGGAGGAAAACTTCTAAAATTGAATATTACAAAATCTACTAAATTAGTTTTAAACAATGTTCTACAATATTCAAATTTTTAAAATGTAGTTTTTATTATCTTTGAATAAAGAACTGATTTTTGAATGTAATAAAAAGGAATTTTGAAATTTTATGACTCGAAAAGTAAAAGGTATTAGAGAATTTTTAATTGATTTAGCTAGAAATAATAAGACGATATTCTATAATGAATTAAATATAAAATTAGGATTGAATTATGATTTTAATATACAGGAAGATTATGATAAATTTAGAGGAGAATTATCTGCAATATTAAACTATGAAATTAAATGCAATCGTCCATATTTAACTGTAATCGTATTGTCAAAAAAAGATTACCCACATGAAACTCACCTACCATCCAAAGGATTTTATAATATTTTAAAAAGAAAACATTTATTTTACGATTACATGAATCCCAAGGTGTTTTACGAAAAACAAAGGGATATACTTTTTGATTTTTGGGGTAATCCTGAAAATTATGAAAAATACAAAGATTTTAAGTAGTTAAAATCTTATTTAAATCCTTTTTTAAAAATAAAAACCGATTTTTAATACATACATAATTTAGATTATTTTCTTTGATTTTTCTTCTTAATGTTACTTCGGAAATTTCAAAGTAGATAACGGATTCCTTTACAGAGAGATAATTCTTATTTTGTAAATCATCTTTAGTAATGATTTGTTTTACCTTTGGAATAATGATAGAATTAAGTTTTTGTAATCGTCTGTAATTCCTTTTAAAACATTTTTTAGAACAATAGATACCTTTACTACTTTTTGCTGTAAATTCTTCATTACATACCACACATTTTGTTTTAATAGTTAGATAACTCATTATTGATTTTTAATTACTACACTAAATATCAATAATATATCTATATAAAAAAAATAAGAAAATAATTTCCCTTTATTAATAAGGGTTTACAAATTGTAGTAACATAAAATCCTTAGAAAATCCATTTTTGGAAAACTTAGTATCACAATTAGTAACAAAAAAATGGTAAATAAGAGTAAATAAAGTTATCTATTGAAACACAGAAGATCCTTTGTTAATCACACTTTTCAAGTAGAATTATGGTGGTTTGAATTTAAAGATTACTTCCCGATACAAAACTTAGAAAAAATATTCCCCAACACTTCATCATTGGTCACCTCACCGGAAATTTCTCCGAGATGTTCAAGGGCATTTCTTAATTCATAAGCTAAAAGTTCAGTAGAAATCTGGAAAGTAATCGCTTCTTTCACCTTATTCACAGCATCCAAAGACTTTTGCAACGCTTCGAAATGGCGCTGATTGGTAATGACCACATTATTTTCAGCGGCTTTTAACTGTTCAACATAAGATGACAGTTCATTTTTCAGATCCTGAATATTTTGGTTTTCAACAGCTGAAATTTTTATAAAATCAAAATCTTGTGCAATTTCACTTCGGAAAATCTCTTCCGCTTTTTCATATTGAGTAGGGATAACTTCGTCAATTTTCGTGGCACAGATAATCAGCTTCAAATCCTCTCTTAATAACGATTTTATCATTTCAATATCTTCGGAAAAATCTTTGGTCCCCGCATCGGCCAGATAAACAAGAATATTGGCATTTTCCACTTTTTCTTTGGCTTTTTTCACCCCGATGGCTTCAATTTCATCCATCGTTTCGCGCAATCCTGCTGTATCAATCAGGCGGAAAGCATGACCTTTAATATGTAAGATCTCCTCTATCGTATCCCTCGTCGTTCCTGCAATATTGCTTACAATCGCCCTTTCTTCCTTTAATAAAGCATTCAGAAGAGTCGATTTCCCGGCATTCGGTTTCCCGATAATGGCAACGGCGGTTCCGTTTTTGATTGCATTTCCGTACTGGAAACTTTCGATCAGGGAATTTAATTTTAATTCGATTTTATTCAGCAGTTGATTCAATGCTGTTCTGTCTGCAAATTCTACATCTTCTTCAGCAAAATCCAGTTCCAGCTCTATTAACGATACAAAATTCAGCAAATCTGTTCTTAACAATGAAATCTCATTGGTGATTCCTCCTTTCAGCTGACTGATAGCCACTTTTCTCGAAGCTTCATTTTCAGACGCAATCACATCAGCAATGGCCTCAGCCTGGGAGAGGTCAATTCTTCCGTTAATAAAAGCACGAAGTGTAAATTCTCCTGCCTTTGCCATTCTTGCGCCATTTTTTATTAAGGTCTCAAGAATACGTTTTCCAATGTGTGGCGAACCGTGAAAAGCAATTTCAACAGAATTTTCCGTCGTAAAGCTTTTCGGAGCCAGAAAAATCGAAAGCATTACCTCATCAATCGCTTCTTCGCCATCCATGAAATATCCGTAATGAATGGTATGTGATTTCTGCTTTTCCAGGTTTTTTCCCGGAAAACTCTTCTGAACTATCGGCAAAGCTTCATTTCCGGAAACCCGGATTATCCCCAAAGCTCCTACCCCATTGGCCGTAGCCAGCGCACAAATGGTATCGTTATTCATGCTGCAAATTTACGGTTTTTAATGGCAAAGAACCATACCGTTTTTCTATTGTCGTGATTTTTATTGGGAGCTGTTTCCCGCTTTCCACTATATCTTTTTCCCCGCCTCTTTTGCCATCGCAAAAAAGGATGTCGTTGCAATCGGGGCTAGGGTTTCAGGGGTGGTGGCTTCGAGTGCCTCAGCCACCAATCACTGTCGGTCTTTATTCAAAGTTTAGCATCTGTTTGTCATTCCATAGGAATCTAGGGGAAGTTTTATAAACTGGCTGCATTTATCCGTCTCAGGCCACCCCGTCAAAAATTCTTACGAATTTTCGCCACCCCTTCAGAGGAGGGGAATTTCCATGCAGCAAATTTGGTCATTTGATGAAAGGCTGTCGTTTCAATGGTGGCTGAGGCACCGAAGCCACTAGTCCTGCCGTCCTAGCCCTGATAGAAACGGTTACCCCGGAACATGTGTTGGAGAGCTGTAGGGAAAAGGAGTTGGAAAGCGTTGGCGTGAGGAGTATGAGTGGATAGCAGGAAAAAGCTTCAAAAAAAATAAAATCACCTCAGAAATGAAGTGATTTTACCGCTTTTGAATTTACTAAATGTATATAAAGATATGAAATGATGTCTTTTTGTTGACACAAAGATAGATCGCCTCATATATTAACCATTCAGGGGAATCCCTGGAACTTTATCCGTGAAAATACGGTTGTATAAAATAAAAAAAGCCTCGTAACTTTCATCACGAGGCTTTTACTTTATTTAAAATTTCAAGGTTTTTGCTCAATAATAAAAATTGACATTAACCTTTAATTATTCACTTTATAGTGGGCTTACCAACTCCATAAACCAGTCTTTAACCTCTCCTTCCAGATACGGAGCGATCTTTTCTTCGCAGGTTTTATGATAATTGTTTAGCCATGCTATTTCTTCTTCCGAAAGGATATTTTTTACAATCGTATCTTTAAAGAAAGGGCAATACGTCAGTGTTTCAAACTCATAAAAAGTACCTGAAACTGTTGTTTCCGCTTCTTTTACAGCAATAAGGTTTTCGTGACGGATTCCGTATTCTCCTTCGACATAATAGCCCGGCTCGTTTGAGCAAACCATTCCAACCAAAAGTTCCTGCGGGTTCATATCTTTTCTGATATTTTGCGGACCTTCATGTACATTCATGAAACTTCCCACACCGTGGCCTGTTCCGTGGTTGTAATCTTTCCCGTTCATCCACAGCGGAAGCCTTGCTAGAACGTCCAGCTGTACTCCCCGCGTTCCTTTCGGGAATTTTACCATTGATAAACGGATCATCCCCTGTAAAACCAAAGTGGAATTTACTTTGAACTCTTCCGAAACCGCTCCCAAAGCCAATGTTCTTGTAATGTCCGTCGTTCCTTCAAGATACTGACCTCCTGAATCTACCAAAATACTGCCGTCATTGGTAACTTCCTTGCTTCCTTCGCTTTTTGCGGAGTAGTGAATTACGGCTCCATTTCCTTTATATCCAATGATGCTGTTGAAGCTTTCGCCTACAAAATTCTCACCTTCAGCACGGAAGTTTCTCAGTTTTTCACCGATGGAATATTCGTTCATGGCTTCTTTTCCGGCACTGTGAGTGAGCCAATACAGGAATTTCACCATTGCAACGCCATCCCTTACCATTACTTTTCTAAAACCTTCCAGTTCGGTTTCATTTTTCTGGGCTTTCATTAAATTGCCCGGAACAGCAGCTTTAATAAACTGATTTTCAGATTTTAAAGCTTCAAAAATAGATTGGTTGCTGTTTGGAGAAACTAATACTTTTTCGTTTTTATATTCTTTCAGGCAATTATAAAACTCTTCGTAAGGTTTCATTTTTACCCAGGCCTCATCCATTTGTTTTCTGGATTCTACCTGCATTTTTTCAAGATCCGTGAAAAGAATTGCATCGTTTTTAGTAATAACAATATATCCTAAAAATACAGGATTACTTTCTACATCGCTTCCTCTTAAATTCAATGTCCATGCCACATCATCCAGACTTGAAATGATATGAACGGTTGCTTCCTGGTCTTCCATTTTCTGACGGATCGCCGCAATTTTTTCTGCTACGGATTTTCCTGCTCTTTCCACAGGATGCACGAAGATTGGATTTTTTGAAGGTGCTCCTCTGTCTTTCCAAATTTCCTTTAAAAGAGGAAGGTCAACCAGTGTAATATTTTTTGAATTTAATTTTTGAGTCAAAAGTTCCCAATTGGCATGAGAAGTTGCCAGCGCATTTACCGCTACTTTTCCGTTTGCAGGAATTTCGGAAATGATCCAGTCGATATAGTTGGGAGTATCTTCCAGTCCGTCTTTGAAAAGGTCAATTCCTGAGCCGTCCAGTTCGGTTGCAGCCTGGGTGTAATATCTTCCATCCGTCCAAAGTCCGGCTTTATCTTTAGTAATAACCACAAAACCTGCAGAACCTAAAAAACCCGACAGCCAAGATCTTTCCTGCCATTCTTCGGGCAGATATTCACTCATGTGCGGATCGGCAGAATATACTATAAAGGCATCAACATTATTTTTCTGCATTTCTTCACGAAGCGCAGCTACTTTTTCCTTTGAAGTCATTTTTTAATATTTTAGAGACGGGAAGTTACGAATTTTTGAGATTTGAAGGCGTATTTTCTTGTTGTTTTTAAAATTTGAATATTTAAATAATATTTAATTCTCCGAAGTATTTTTAAAGATGGTTTTAAAGTAAAAATACCATATTTCAGGATGACAAACGGATGATTATCATTTGTTTAGTATATACCTCCTTCTATTATAAATATTGAAAAATTTTAAGTATTTAACGGAAAACAGCAATAATTAAATACCACAAAGATCAATTATTATTAAAAATTTAACAAATTGGAAAGGTTCTTGCTATATTATACTATATGGAAAGCCAGAATTATAAAAATCACAGGAAATTTTATCCTCCGCATCATTTTATTTATCTTCCATTATTAATAGTGCTGGAAGTTCTCGGAATCTGGAAAATCTTTAATGATGAACAGAACCAACTGATTTGGATTTTATTTTCAATTGTTATTTTTCTGCTTTTATATTTGTCAATTATGGTCAGACAGCATTATGCTTTGGGACTTCAAAACCGTTTGGTAAGACTTGAATTTAAGCAAAGGTATTTTGAAATTTTCGGTCAGAGGTCTGATGAAGCTGAAGAGAAACTGAGATTTGACCAGATTGCAGCGTTGAGGTTCGCTTACGATGATGAATTCAAGGAATTGTTGTACAAAGCACTTCATGAAGATATTTCAGGGAATGAAATAAAAAAATCCATCAAAAACTGGCGAAGCGACCATCAGAGAATTTAGAATAATAAACACCTAAAAAATAATTATTATGAAAAAATGGAGCTTATTCAGTGTGACGATATTAAGTTTATTAACACTTACGAGTTGTGAAGCAGTAGAGACAATCTTTCAAGCAGGGATGTGGTGGGGAATTATATTAGTTGTAGGCGTAATAGCTATCATTTTATGGCTATTTTCAAGGGGTAAGAACTCTTAACCAAAAATCTTTATGGAAAATTCAGACTTAGAAATTATTTCCCATCTGAAACCTTCAAAGATTGTCAAGATTATGAAAGATCCGGAGGCTTCTGCAAAGGCGGTACATCTTATTTATACCTCCGATGCAGAAACGGCCGGTATCACTCGTAAGAAAACCGGAAAAAAGTATTCTTATTACAAAGACGGCAAAAAAATCAAAGACAAAGACGAGATCGCAAGAATCAACAAACTGGTCATTCCGCCGGCTTGGGAAAACGTATGGATATGCGCTTTGGATAATGGACATCTTCAGGCCACAGGATTTGACCTTAAAAAAAGAAAACAGTACCGGTATCATCCTCTATGGAGTGCTTTGAGAAATCACACAAAATTCTACAGAATGCTTCAGTTCGGGTATGCACTTCCCAATATCCGGCTTCAGATAGAACAAGATCTTGCCTTAAGAAATTTCGAAAAGAGAAAAATTTTAGCCTTAATTGTCAGTTTAATGCAAAGAACCAATATCAGAATCGGAAATAACGCTTACGAAAAATTGTACGGTTCTTTTGGATTAACCACTTTAAAGGATAAGCATGTAAAAATCAACGGACAGAAAATTACTTTTCATTTTAAAGGTAAAAAAGGAATCATGCATGATATTGATCTTAAAAGTAAAAGACTGTCCAGACTGGTGCAAAAATGTAAGGATATTCCCGGAAAAGAGCTTTTCCAATATTATGATGATGAAGGGAACCGTCATTCGGTAGATTCCGGGATGGTGAATGAATATATTAAGGAAATAAGCGGGGAAGATTTTACGGCCAAAGATTTCAGGACGTGGTCCGGAACGGTAAGTGCTTTAATCGCTTTTAAAGAAATCGGCTATGCGGAAACCCATACGGAATATAAGAAAAAGGTAAAAGAAGCACTGGAAATTGTTGCTTCCCATCTCGGAAATACCAGCACGGTCTGCAGAAAATATTACGTGCATCCTTTAGTTATTAATCTCTATGAAAATAATTCTATCAAAAAATATCTTGATGAATTAGAAAAAATAGAGGAAAATGATGGCAAAGCAGGCCTTACTCAGGAAGAAAAACTGGTATTGAAAATTTTGGAAAACGAGAAAATGTAGTTTTGATGTGAATTAAAACCCAGGAAGAGTTATGGCAGGCTCAGACTCACCTTCTTTTATATCCATAACTTCTCCGGTTTCGTTAAGAGAAATATCAAGCGCTCCTGATAAAAATCCGGATAATTTTGCAATACATTTTTGATATGGTGATGTAATTTTAAAAGGTTGATGTCCCTTTTGTACAGTTGTACTTCCATCATTCATTTTCATGATTTGATAGGTGCCTTTTATTAAACTTTTACAATTCTTCTGATTGATATTCATCTGAAATTTGTTAGCATCAACAAAGTATAAAACATCAGGTTTCGTTTTGTCTTTATCTAAAAAAAGCTCTTTTTCTTCATAACTTTTTAGATCGAAATACCATTTTGAGCCTTTTAAAGTCCCATTCAACAATTGATCTTCAGGAATTTTATATGCTTCGATTTGTGGAGCTAAAGGAATTTCTTTCACCACTTTCTTTTTATGTTGTGCAAAAATGGTTTGTGATAACAACAAAAAGACTAAAAATATCTTTTTCATTTTTTCTAAGTTTAGTATGTATCAAATATAAGCATTCTAAAATGCAAATAGCCTCTATCGATTTTTTGTCCAAATTAATTGTTGTAAATTTGTATTCATTTAAATTAAAATAATACAATACAACATAATATGTCAAAAGCAATTTCGCAAGTACCATTTGCAGTAAACGAACCGGTAAACTCTTATGCACCGGGAACTCCGGAAGTAAAAAGCCTTATCGCTCAATACAAGAAAATGTGGGCTGAAAAGATAGAAATTCCCATGGTTATCAATGGTAAAGAAGTAAAAACTGGTGATACGGTTCAGCTTCAGTCGCCTCAGGATCATGCTCATGATTTCGGGTTTTATCATAAAGGCACCATGCAGCATGTAGATGATGCTATCAACGCGGCATTGGCGGCTAAAAAAGAATGGAACGAGCTTGGCTGGGAACATCGTGCAGCGATTTTCTTAAAAGCAGCTGATCTTTTAGCGGGACCTTATAGAGATGTAATCAACGCGGCTACCATGATCGGACAGTCTAAGAACGTTCATCAGGCTGAAATTGATGCAGCTTGTGAATTTATTGATTTCTTGAGATTCAATGTAGAATTCATGACGGAAATGTATTCTGAGCAGCCAGTTTCTGATTCAGGAATCTGGAATCGTGTAGAATACAGACCATTGGAAGGATTTTGTTTTGCGGTAACTCCGTTCAACTTTACAGCGATTTCAGGAAACTTGCCTACTTGTATGGCAATGCTTGGAAATGTAGTGGTTTGGAAGCCATCTGATAAGCAAATCTATTCTGCAAAAGTGATCATGGATGTTTTAACAGAAGCTGGGCTTCCTGCAGGTGTTATCAATATGATTTTCACGGACGGAAAAGAAACTGCTGAGAAAGTTTTAGCACACAGGGATTTTGCAGGACTTCATTTTACAGGTTCTACAAAGGTTTTCCAGGGAATGTGGAAAATGATCGGTGATAATATTCATAACTACAGAACATATCCAAGAATCGTTGGTGAAACCGGTGGTAAAGACTTCGTCATTGCTCATCCTTCTGCAAACGTAGAAGCTGTGGCAACCGCTTTGGTAAGAGGTGCTTTTGAATATCAGGGACAAAAATGTTCTGCGGCTTCAAGAGCTTACGTTCCGAAATCTCTTTGGGCTGATGTGAAAAAAGTAATGGAAACTCAGCTTAATTCAATTAAAATTGGTTCTCCTGAAGATCCTTCAAACTTTGTAAATGCTGTAATCGATAAAAATTCTTTCGAAAAATGTAAAGGATATATCGACAGAGCTAATGCATCAGGTGAAGCAGAGGTTGCAATTGGCGGAAAATGTGATGATTCTAAAGGATGGTTTGTACATCCAACTGTTATCGAAACAACAAATCCTCATTATGAAAGCATGGTAGAAGAAATTTTCGGGCCGATCTTATCTGTATATGTTTACGAAGATCAGGACTGGAAAGAAACTTTGAAATTGGTAGATTCTACTTCTCCTTATTCATTGACGGGTTCTGTTTTTGCACAAGATCGTTATGCGATCAATGAAGCTTTCAAAGCATTAGAAAACGCTTCAGGAAACTTTTACATCAATGACAAGCCGACAGGTGCAGTTGTTGGTCAGCAGCCTTTCGGTGGTGGTAGAGCTTCCGGAACCAATGATAAGGCAGGTTCTAAAATGAACTTACTGAGATGGACGTCTGTAAGAAGCATCAAGGAAACCTTTGTTTCTCCAAAAGATTATAAGTATCCGTATCTGGGATAATAAATGATAATTGATCATTGATAAATGATTGATACAGCCTCGGAATTTCGGTTTCGGGGCTTTTATTTTAATTGTTAATTCTGAATTTTATCTGAAAGGCCAGCCTTAACTTAATCTTAATCTCAAATGTTATTTCTTAACAAAATTTTAAGCTAATTAGCTGATACTTTAATAATTATTAACCCTTATTCGGAATAATAATTGATTTTATTCTTATACACCAAAACAAAATATTATTATGAAAAAGTTTTTGATAATTGCCGTTGGTTTAGGAATATTCACGGTAAGTTGCGGAACAAAAGAATCCTCAATGTCTAAAAGTAGTACAGATTCGACAGCAGTAGACAATACAACTACACAAAGTGTATCGCCTACAACGACAGATACCATGACTACAACAACGACAACTCCTGACACTGTCAGGACTAGAGTGGATTCTGCAACCACAACACCTGTTAAGTAAATATAACGTTTAACTTAAAATGGAAAATCCACAGATGAAAGCTCTGTGGATTTTTTTTATCCAATCTAATATTTTGATTAATATTCTATTTATCTTTGCAACAATAATAAACACACATAATGATAAAAAAAATCTTATTAACTGCTACAGTTATCGTTAGCACAGTTCTATCCGCACAAGGAATCAAATTCGAAGAAGGAAAATTCTCAGACATTCTTGCTAAAGCCAAACAGGAAAAAAAGCTTGTTTTTATTGACGGTTACACCTCGTGGTGTGCTCCCTGCAAACTTATGGTAAAAAACATATTTCCGCTTCAGACAGTTGGAGATTATTACAATTCCAACTTTATCAATGCAAAATTTAATATGGAAAAAGGAGAAGGAATTGCGATCGCTAAAAAATACAAGATCAGCAGATATCCTACTTATTTGTTTCTTGATGGTGACGGGAACGTAGTACACACAGCCAATTTTTATCTGGAAGAAAAAGATTTCATCCAATTCGGGAAAGATGCGCAGGATCCTAGCAAACAAATTGCTGCACTTAAGAAGAGATTTGAAAAAGGAGAAAAAGACCCGGAATTTTTAAGAAATCTTGCAGATCTGGCTGTAAATGACAGGGCTTTATTACAGAAAATATGGGATCGCTATTATACAGTTTACCCTACTATGACTAGAGGCGAAGCAATGAGTATGGCAATGGGTATCGTTAGTACTGAAGACCCTGTTTATAAGTTTTTCCAAAGTAAAAAGCCATTGTTTTTAAAGGCTATTTCTGAAAAAGAATATGAAGAACTTAATAAAAATATCAAAATAAGAGAGATTTATAAAAAGGCGTATAACAAAGCTTCTAACACCTTAGACGAAAAATATTATCTGGATGAAATGCAGAAAGTTGTGGGAAAAGAAAATGCAAATGAACAACTGCTAGGCTTAAAAATAGATATTGCGTACGAAACAAAAGATTATCCAACTTTTGAGAAATTAATCCTTGAAAAATATAAAGATTATAAAAGTGTTAATTCTTCGACATTAGGATATATTGCAAACATGGTTGCAGATAGTCAAATTACCACTAAATCAACTCTTGAAAAAGCAATTCTTTGGGCAAAAGAATCTAATAGTAAATTGAATGTTTTTATGAATGATTTCACTTTAGCAAAGCTTTATAACAAAACAGGTGATAAAGCTAATGCCAAAGCATCTGCTGAAAAAGCCATCGAATCAGCAAAAAGCCAAGCTCCTGAATATGTATCTGAAGTTCAGAATTTTTTGAATACCCTTAAATAAACTTTATCAATCATAAATTATTTTCCACAGAATTATTTTTTGCGGATTTTTTGTATCTAAGATTTTCTTTTATCTTTTATCTAATATCATTATATTTGATTAATACTAAACATTAAAAGAAAAATTACTATGAAAAAATTATTTGCAGGAGCTGTATTGGGTTTGCTATTTTTAGGAAGCTGCGCTCAAAATAAAGAAAAAAGAGAAGAATTTAAGGACGAAAGAGATAAGGAATATTTAAGAAACAGCATGGGAGATAGCGCTGCAGCACACTCTGAATCTGCAACTGCAGACAGCATAAAAATGAAAAACGATACCTTAAAAGATAAATAGCAGTCTCAAAACGCTAACAACTCGTAAAACCGCGGTATTACTGCGGTTTTGTCATTGAAATGTTTCAAAATCTACCGAATTTCAACTTAGTTGCGGAAATATTTTTTTCTATTTAACTTATTTCTTAAAAATTTATCCAATCATACGATAACTTTTTTATTTTATCAATTCTATAATATCAACTAATTATTACATTTGCAATCAATAAAAGTTTTTATGAAAAAAATAGCAATACTTTCTTCCCTTTTCATCGGAGCAGTGGTCTTCGCACAGGGAATCAAATTTGAAGACACCAACTTCACTACTATTCTGGCAAAAGCCAAAAAAGAAAATAAGCTTGTATTCATTGATGCATACACTACGTGGTGTGGGCCTTGTAAGCTGATGGTAAAAAACGTTTTCCCGCAAAAAGCAGTTGGAGATTATTACAATGCTCATTTTGTGAATGCAAAAATAGATATGGAAAAAGGTGAAGGTATTGAAATCGCCAAAAAATATAATGTAAAAGCCTTTCCTACTTATCTTTTTGTGGATGGTAACGGTGAGATTGTTCACAGGACTTTAGGATATGTTGAAGAAAACGATTTTATCCAGTTTGCAAAAGATGCCGGAGATCCTAATAAAAGATTAACAGCATTAAAGCAAAAATTCGAAAATGGTGAAAAGAATACCGAATTCCTGAAAAACCTTGCCGAACTTACAGTTTACAATGATGCAGAATTTGCAGGACGAGTTTTGGAACGCTACTTCAGTGGAAAAACGGAATTGGATAAAGATGATGTACAGATGTTGCTTATGGCCGTTCAGAACCAGGGTACAGAAAGTCCGATGTATAAAATTTTCCAGTCTAAGAAAGCAGAAATCACAAAAGTTTTTTCTACTGAAAGATATGATGCATTTGATAAAAATATCAAAATCAATACTATTTTCAAAAAGTCTTATAATACGGATACAAAAGTTTGGAATGACAGTTATTTCATGACTGAAGCTCAGAAATTCATGACGAAAAATGAAGCTGAAAAAATACTTAAAAGAGCAAAGGCAGGCAGAGCTTTGAAGGATAAAGATATCCCGACTTATGAAAAACTGAGTCTTGAGCTTTATAAAGATACTTCTGCTGCCAATTCTGAAGAACTGAATTCAATAGCATGGAATTTCTTTGAAAATGTAAATACAAAATCTTCTCTTGAAAAAGCTGTAACATGGGCACAGGAATCCGTAAAGAAAGATGAGAACTACGCCAATACAGATACACTGGCAAATCTTTACAACAAAATCGGGGACAAAAAGAATGCAAAGCTTTGGGCTGAAAAGTCTATCGAGCTGGCTAAAAAAACAGGCCAGGATGCTACTGATACCGAAAAGCTGTTGAAAGAGCTTTAATATAAATAAAAAAATAAAGACTGTCAAAAGACAGTCTTTATTTTTATTCTCTATAATAGATTATTCTTATTCAAATCTGAAAATTGATAATTTTGTCAAATCTTTTACAACTCCATTAGGTTTATTTCCAAAATCCACTGCAATTTGATCTCCTGCTGCAAAAGTATCTACTGCAACCACTACTGTAGATGCTCCAAAAGCTTTTGTGGCATCAGATGCTGCAATAACGGCTCCATTTTTCCAAATTCTGGCAAACCAAGGGTCGCCCTGAGCAAATGAACTATCACCTTTAGCTGTAATATTAAGGTATATTTGGTGTAGACCTGCTTTTGTTACTGTATAAGTAGTTGCACTAGCACTTGGAGTAAAAGCATTTTCCGGGTCATAAACTTCTCCATCCCATGGAACAGCATTAGCAGCCCCTGCAGCACCATTAAAATCTGTATTTCGTTTAACTACTAATACCATTTTTGAGGTTACTACATTTTCTTTCTTTACTACCCCATTTTCATCAATTACCAAAGTTGTCCCGCTACCTTTTTGTATACCTTCAAGTTTTAAAGGATCAGTTGCTGCTTTTACATGAAGAGTGTTTGTAGGTGCAGTAGTACCAATCCCTATTTTTCCTTCAGCACTGATTCTCATTCTTTCAAGATATCCCGCACCTAAAGAATTTCCAAAAAAGAAATCTTCTTTTCTATCTTCTCTTAAAACACTTCCGATTCCCCAGTTTGCCCCACCTGAAGTAGGTCCGCTATTCGTGAATCCTAATAAAGAGAAGTTTCCGGTTGCAGATGGTGAAGTGTTTCTTAAAGCTAGAATAGGATGTCCATTAGTAGAACTCGGCGCATCGATTAATGAAAACCTGTTAAGATTTGATGTGTTTGCTACTACATGGAATTTATGTTGTGGTGCATTTGTTCCAACCCCAACTCTATCGTTTGCAGCATCTACTGAAAATGTATTGTCATCTACTGAGAATGCATTGGTAACAGTTCCATTAAAAGTTAAAGTTTTATCTCCTTGGGTTACTGTTCTGTTTGCTGTAAGGGTTCCGTCTGAATTATAGATATTCACAGAAGCTCCCGATCCCGAACCAGCGTTCAGTTTTACCCATACGTTTCCATCAAAATAATAGTATCCTACTGCATCTACATTTACTGCATTTCCTGTCTGTGTTCCCTTATTTATGCTGTTTACGTAAATCAAAGTAGAGGTAGGAATAGAAGACATAGATTGTGCTCTTTCTCTGTCAACTCTGGGAACTAACAAACCATCAACATTTTTGGAAGTACCAGTTGAATTTTTAGCAGTAATATCTAATGTGGAAGAAGGAGTACTAGTATTGATACCAACTTGCGCGTAGCCAAAAGTGGCAGCCGCCAGCATTATAGCGGCAGATAAAGATTTTTTCATCATTTTATTGTTTGTTGTTTTCGGGCTCAAAATTATAAAAAAAATACTTAGGGAAACAAATCATTTAAGCTGCTTTAAGCATTTTTAACATAATATTAGAACCCTAGCTCGCTACTCATAGTTGCTTTTCCTCCCTGTTTAAAGGGAATTGCACCTTCTAAAGCCATGCTTTATGATTTTTATCATATTGATAATTTAACATTTAATAAGATTTATAGTATTCTTGTCTATAATTAAACGATTAATCATTTTTGATTTAATAATTAAACTAAAATTTCCACATAAATTGGAATTATTCTATCATATTGGTTTTATGGTTAAAATTATTATAGAAAATTTCCTAAAAAGACTTTTAACGGAAATTGATAAATAAATGAATATTTGACTAAGAATTTGGTATAGTTAATAAACGTCTGTAAAAAAAAGACGTTTATAATTTTAATGGTTAACCCATTAATTTCTGCTGAAAACCATTAAAATGCTAAGCTCAATTGGATTGATTTTTCCTACTTTTATTGCATTTTCTCCTATATTCACTATCTTTTACTTAAGAATAATTTAAATATCCAAAAATAAAAAATGCTGCATCTGTAATGCAACATTATATTTTCAATACCTGAATTCCTTTATATAAAGGAAAACTAATTAAACTTAATTATTATACACCAATACCTGCATCTTTGTAAGCATTGCTTCAGAATCGCCGTCATATCCGCCATAGTTAGATGGATTATGATTTACTCTGTGAGCACCGAACCAGGATTTATACTGAACTTTAAAAGTATAAGTTCCCGCCGGTAGTGTCACTGCCTTCAGAAAAGTTACAGGAATAGGCAAGTCAATTAGTCCACTGGCATTCCCCACTTTAGATGTATAAGCTGATGATATTTTTGTCCCGTTTTGTACCAGGCTGAAAACTCCCTGTGAAGCAGTTCCATTAGCCGGATTTAGGGTTGCATATCCTAAAATAGTAAACAGGAAAGTTTGCGTAAGCCCCGCAGGAACCGTCAGTGTTATTGTTACCCCCGGTACATCCGCTGTAGCCCCCTGAGGAATATCTACCGCGGTGGTTCCCTGTACATAGTATGCATTCGAAATGGTACCGCTTAGAAAATTAATCGATTTCCAGGTAGGAGCCGCGCCCGCACCGCTCGATGAAAGAACCTGTCCTGTAGTTCCAGCGTTTCCTGCTGTTGTAGCATTTCCACCTACGTTCAGCTCATTAGTAATTTGCAATGATCCGTTGACGTGTAAAGTTTTTTGGGGAGTGTTTGTGTTGATTCCGACTTGTGCGTACGCAAATAACGGAAATAAGAATACACTTGTTAATAGTGTTTTTTTCATCATGTATGTGTTTGTATTTTATAGCGCAAATTTACATAATATATCCTAAACCACAATATTTTAAGCGAATTTTAATATTTAAGTGAATTTTATTAATATTCAAATAAAACGCTTCCCCATGTAAAACCACTTCCAAAAGCGGAAAGCAGGACCAAATCCCCTCTTTTGATTTTTCCCTTTTCAATGGCTTCATTCAATGCAATCGGAATGGAAGCCGCCGTTGTATTACCGTATTTTTGAATATTATTGAATACTTTTTCATCCGGCAAGCCAAATTTTTGTTGAACAAACTGGGCAATTCTCAAATTCGCCTGATGCGGAATAAACATATCAACATCTTCAATGGTTTTTCCTGCTTTATCTAAAGCTTCCTGCATCGTTTCAGGGAATCTTGTTACTGCATGCTTGAACACAAAATTTCCGTTCATAATTGGGTAAACTTCCTTATTTGTCACATTTTCAGGCTCTTTTCTCATTCTGTCACTCCATCCGTATTTAGAACCCGGAAACTGTGTACAAAGCTCATCAGCATATTTCCCTTCAGAATGCATGTTTACAGCTAAAATATCACCCGCATTTTCATCTTCCGTAGCAGAAAGTACAACCGCTCCTGCCCCATCTCCGAAAATCACGGAAACGCCTCTTCCTTCATCAGAAAAATCAAGCCCGAAAGAATGAACCTCAGCGCCCACAACCAGAATATTTTTATACGTCCCAGATTTGATAAAAGCATTGGCAACGCTCATCGCATACACAAATCCTGAACACTGGTTTCTCACATCCAAAGCCCCGATAGTATCACAACCCAACATATCCTGAAGCAAAACGCCACAACCCGGAAAATAATAATCCGGTGAAAGGGTTGCAAAAACAATATAATCAATATCTTTAGCCGTTAATCCCGCACCGGCAATAGCTTTTTCCGAAGCCTTAAAGGCAAGATAAGCAGTAGTTTCCTGAGAATCATTCCTGTTTTTTCTGTGTCTTCTTTCTTTGATGCCTGTCCTTTCCGTAATCCAATCATCATTGGTGGTCATTAATTTTGCTAAATCATCATTCGTAACAACGTTATCCGGAACATGAAATCCGATTCCTTTTATTGTACTTTTAATCATATAGTTTTTTAATTTTGACAAATATAGAATTTATTTAATACATACTTTTTCAAATATTAGTATTTTTACTTTATGCCAATTGACACGATATACAGAAATTCCCAATGCGAATGGGTAGACGTAGAAGCACCTACTGCAGAAGATTTAAAATTTCTTCATGAAAGATATGAGATCAACAATCTCCTTTTAGAAGACACTTTAGACCCCAATCACCTTCCGAAATATGAGGAAGACGAGAATATAAAATTTTTCCTCCTGCGCGAAAGCACTGAGCTTGAACGCAAAAACCTCAATACCATCAGCGATATCAGTACAAAAATCGGGATTTTCCTTTTCGGGCAGACCATTATTACCATTCATCGAATGAGAACCAAAAGTATTTCCGAAACAAAAAAGCAAATCTCAGCCCTTCAGGATATCACACCGGAACATATTGCTTTAAGGATCGCTTTATTAATCATGAAAAGCTTCGATGATGAATCTGTGAACCTCCTCGAAACAATGGACAACATCGAAAACGAAATCTTCCTGAAAAATACCAACCATACCAATCAAATCAAGAGATTATATAAATTAAAAAGAAAATCAGGATTAAATTCCAGGGTTTTGAGCATCTCCACTGATGCTGTCGATAAGTTTAAGCTTCTCGGATTACCGGATTCCGAAGTTTTTGATTTAAAAGATAAACACAAAGATGTTGTTGCGGATTTTGATCATCTGAACATTCAGATTACCAACCTTATCTCCATGTTCCTGGCACTTTCAGACCAGAAAGCGAACCAGGTAATGAAAGTACTGGCCATCTATTCGGTTTATTTTTTACCGATCACATTCATCGCGGGAGTTTATGGGATGAACTTCGACAATATGCCGGAACTACACCATAAATATGGATACTTTTTCACGTTGGGACTTATGGCATTGGTTGTTATCTGCACATTTATCTATGCCAGAAGAAAACAGTGGTAATTTTCCCTTATAGATATAGTAAAAACACGGTTGGTTAATATTTTAAATATAATTAATTTTAAATAGTGAAATTAATTAATGAATCGTTGTATTTTTATATAAGATTAAACACAAAATACACTAATATTTTTCATATATAAACACTAAAAAGCTTAGTGTCATCAGCGAAAAAATTCGTGTTATCAGTGTTAAAAAAATAACCGCCATGAAACCCGAAACCCTACAAAAAATTCTGGAAGAAAATGTTCTTTCAAAAGCTTCCAAAGAAAAATTGGCAGCGCTGCATAATAATATTTCGCCGAAAGAATTTTCTGACATTCTGGATGCGGAAGGCAACCAATATGTGGAATTTGTGCAAGAAGGAGGCGGAGTTTGGGGAAGCGCACTGGTAGGCTATCTGTACGGACTGGAAATTTTCGGGATCCGTTTCCTGAAAGTTGCTGGAACCAGTGCGGGTGCCATCAACACAATGCTTATTGCAGCCTGCAAAACCAAAGAAGAAGCCAAAAGTGAAGTCATCAAAGACATCCTCTTCAACTGGAACTTCGCTGATTTTATGGACGGGAAACCGTATGTAAAAACTACCATTCATGCGATGCTGAACAATAAAAACTTCCTGAAAATCAACATTTATATTATAGTTGTAGTTCTTGCGTTTTTTGGAGTTCTGGCTTTCGTTTTACCTACTCAGACAACCTGGGAAACGAAAATTCTTTTCTCTATTCCGTTGCTGCTCGTTATTATCATGGCTTTATGTCTCGCAAAGCTTTATTCTGATTTGAAAAAGAGAAATTCCGGGCTTAATCCGGGAAATACTTTTCTGAATCAAATGAAAGAAGTGCTGGAAGGTTTCGGAATAAGAACAGTTGCTGCTCTAAACGAAAAATTTGTGCAGCGTGGCAAGGATTTAAACCTCAATTACCGCTATGGAAACGGTATGGAATATTACGCCATCGCGTTAAACAGCATTGAAGAAATCAAAGTAAATAATCAAAAGCATATCGACGAAATCCGCTACAAAATATTCTACGAAAGCGCCGTAAACAATGAATATTATAAAAAAGATCCTTTCTATTTATTAAAATCCGAATATACCGTAATCACAACGGATATTAACGCTAAAATAAAGGTTGAGTTGCCATCAATGGCCAATCTGTATTGGTCTGAAGAGGAATTGAAACACGTAAGTCCGGCAGAATTTGTACGTGCTTCAATGTCGGTTCCTTTCTTTTTTGAACCGATGCAGAAAAGGATTGATAAAAATGATGATTCCGTGAAGTATGCCTGGAAATTCTGGATGAATACGAAACAGGAAGACATCAATCCTGTTGGTGTTTTCATCGATGGAGGCAGTATTTCAAATTTCCCGATCGATCTGTTTCATTCTGCGGATATTTTTTATCCGAGACTGCCTTTGTTTGGGGTACAATTGACCAGCGATTCCGATATTTTATCTGAAAAAGGAAAAACGAGCGAGGAAATTTTAAAATCACCTCTCTCCTACACCGGAAATATTATCAGCACGCTAAAAGGATTTAATGATAAAACATTCCTAACCAAACATACTTTTTATCATTTATTCAGCATCCAAACCGTGAATTGCGGGACGAGCAACTGGCTGAATTTCTTCATGAAAAGAGAGGAAAAAGAAGAGCTTTTTAACCGCGGTTTTTCTGCAGCCCTTGACTTTCTGAATAATTTTGACTGGGAAAAATATAAGTGTGAAAGGATGATGCTTTCAATGAAGGAGAAGAAGATTTTGAAGGAGGAAGATACGAAGACGGTGGGGTAACTATTGTAATTAAGATTAAATTGATTTTGACAAGCGTGAAATATTAAGCTGTTTAAGATGCTTCGACTTCGCTCAGCATGACATCGCTAATACTAACTGCTGTTGTAGCAATGTCATGCTGAGCGAAGTCAAAGCATCTCATATATATTGATAGATTTTTTCTTAAGATTTACAAAATTACCCTTTCCTCCACATCGGCTCATGCTTCAAAACCTCATCATAAACAGAACAACTTTCATCATGAGAACCCTTCAAATAACCAATACTCATCAGAAACTCATTCACAATTTCGCCGCCTGTAAACTTGAAAGTTTTTTTGAATATTTTCATCCATTCCTGTAATGTTTTGGGGTGATGATGTTCCAGCCATTTTTCAAAAGAACCGAATTCTTTTTGTAATCCGATGATGGTTTTTGCGTTTTCGATGGCTGCATTTACCTTTAATTTATTTCTTATAATTCCGGGATCACTTAATAATCTTTCGCGGTCGGTTTCTGTATAAGCCGCCACTTTTTGAATATCAAAATTATCGTAAGCCAATCTGAAGCTTTGTTCTTTTTTTAAGATCGTTTCCCAGCTTAGTCCGGCCTGATTGATTTCCATAATCAACCTTCCAAACAATTCATTATCATCATGAATCGGGAAACCATAATGATTGTCGTGGTAGTTTTTATGAAGTTCTTTCCTGCTTTCAGGCTGCATTCTTTCTATTGCTGAACAATAACTCATTTTCGAAATTTTGCCCAAACATACGTGTATTTTGTGACAAATGCCTGTCAGCAGTCTTGATTTATTTTGATAAAAAGGTATTTTTTTAATAGTAATAAATTCATTTTCAGAGCATACCACATTTAATAAATAGTTTAAACATAATGCTATATTTTTAATTTATATTTGTTAAAATCAACTCAAACGATAAAATTTTAAATATTAAATCAATTTATGGCTAAAAATTTACTTCTTTTCATTTTTCTATATTCCACTGTTATGTGGGCTCAAAAATCTAAAGATCCTGTTGAAGATATATACGCAAAAACGATTAATGAAACTGCATCTCAAAACCCTTCACTTGCTTTAAAAATAGCAGACTCGCTTACGAAAACAGCAAAAACACCTGAACTAAAAGGCAGGGGTTATCTTTTGACAGCCAATATTTATAGAATGCAATATAAACTTGAAAAATCTGTAAAATATGGTGAAAAGGCAAAAGATATTCTCAGCAATACCGATAATTATGAACTGCAGGCAAAAACTCTTGGACTTTTAGCCGAAACCTACGGTACTTTAAAGTTAGATCAAAAAGCTGAAAAATATCTGAATGAAGGTCTCAAAACTGCCGGTAAAATAAAAGATCCTATAAAAAAGGCACTGGTAAAATCCCGTTTTTGTACCGCATTATCCGGATGGGCACAGAGTCTTGGCAAAAATGATAAGGCTATAGCATACCATTTTGAAGCGTTAGAATATCTTTCAAAGATACCTGCAGACAGCCTTAATATCGGGCATCATTATCTGGAGATCGGTCAGTTGTATTTTAATAATATTCATAATTATAAACTTGCCAAAGAATACTATCTCAAGGCAATAAAAATTCTTCCGGAATCCACCACTGCCGCAGCTTTTGCTAATAATGGACTCGGAGAGGTCTTGCTTGAAGAAAAAAATTATACCGAAGCGGAAAAGATTTTTTTAAAAACAATAGAATTTGCCGAAAAATCACAAAATGCAGGGATGAAAAATCTCGCAGCACAATGCCTTGCCGATTTATATGATGAGACCAAGCAATATCAAAAAGCAAGTTTTTACAGAAAAATAAATGCTAAAACCAATGCAAAACTCGCAGGTGGTATATCATATTATGTTTCAAAAGACAATAATAAAATTGAAAAAGAAAAAGATCAATATGTAAGTTGGAACAAAATAAAAAATATTGTTATTGGAATTGCTTCTCTATTAATTTTAATTCTGATTATTATTTTCATCATTAATAAAAAGAAGCAGAAAGCAGAGTATCAAAGGTTCAGAAGCATTATCGATCATTATAAAGAAAAAGAGGAATATGTTTTGGAATCCAAAGTAATAACCTCTGATATTGAAGAAGCTGAAAATGAGGAAGAAACCATTTCCAAAGAAATTGAATCGGAAAATAAACACACTGAAATTGCCATCAACAAAGAAACAGAAGCTAAAATCCTGGCTGATCTTGATCAATTCGAAAAAGAACAAATGTTCAACAACAGTAATGTTTCTCTTTCATATCTTGCGACAGAATTCAACACCAATATCCGGTATATTTCTTATGTCATAAAAAAATATAAAAATGCTGATTTCAAAAGCTATATCAATAAACTGAGGATCAACTATATCATCCATAAGCTTAACACTTCCGAGAAATACAGAAAATATAAACTGGGAGCATTGGCCGAAGAATGCGGTTTTTCTTCACACAGTAAATTCACCACAATTTTTAAATCCATTACAGGAATCTCTCCTTCTACTTTTATTTCTTTTATTGAGCAGGAAGAAATAAAGAAGAATAAAAAATAATCTCGAGACAATTATTAATTATTTACACATGTCTGCATCTCCTTTGAGGTGCAGACATTTTTTATTTGTCATCCATTAAGAGCTGTCTGTTTTTCGAAAACAAAAAGGGTATTTCTTTATTTAAGCAAAACCTGCAAATACCTTTGTGAAACATTCTGAATACTTTAAATATTAAAATAAATATCCGGCTGTAAATGGAATATTAAAGCTAGCACATGGCGGTTTTCCAATAAGATGTAAGCCGTGACAGGATTTATACATGTTTTAAGTATCATCTGTTGGATTAATAGCTTAATAGACAACTGTTGTAATAGTTGATCAACCATCGTCAGTTTGGAGGAATGCGGGATCATCTCGCATTCTTTTTTTAGGCAGAGGTTGTTTTAATAAGCCATTTTTAAAATTTTCATTACTAAATACACTTTTAATCAGAACAATTTTTCACCAAAAACAGATTTATTATTTGTTATTATCAAAAATTAAAACTATTAAAAATCAATTAGTTAAAAACAAAAAACTTTCCGTTTTCCGAAAATGAAAAGTGTATTTCTTTCATCAAAAGGTTCCTCTAGATACCTTTGTAAAACAATGTCACGCATAACAAAAATAACTTAAACATGAAAAAAAAACTATTATTACCAATTGGTTTATTCTTCACATTATGGTCGCAGGCACAGGTAGGCGTTCACACAAATAATCCACAAGGTATGTTCCATGTCGACGCCGGAAAAGATAATCCTGCGACGGGTGCACCCAATACTACACAACAGGCCAACGATTTTGTCATCACTGCCCCTAACGGCTATGTAGGGGTTGGAACTACAAATCCCGCAAGAAAACTACACGTTGTCGGTGACGGCGTAAATGATCCGGCACAAATCGGTGGACTGCTTGCAGGTGATCCACAACAGGATTTTTTGCTGGGAATAACTTCCGGAGGTCTAATACGGTCAATAGGATCTGTGGAGAGTCTTTCTATTCCCAGACCTGCACTTTTCGTATTGGGTACTGATGTGAATAATTTCCTCAATGGCATAGCTCCCGGTAGTAATCAGGTGGTGAATATGGCTATGATAAAAAATTCGATTCCAGGCCTTACTTTTGACAACACCATTCGGCAGATTTCACTTCCGGCGGGAACTTACCAGTTCACATTTGTTTATGAAGGAGTTCACAACAACACAGGCTGTACTTTAAGCTCTTATTTTGTTGACTTCCCTAATGACGGAACAGCAGTAAGGGTTCAGAGTAATGCTTCACATTTAGAAGGCGGTGCATCTAATCATGGCGGAACCATAAGCTATTCTGCGAAACTCGTAAATCCTACCAATAATTTCATTATCAGGCTGGGACGAGGACAGGCAGGCAACTGCACCGGGCCAGGGATGACACTATTAAAAAATTCTACACATTTGATGATATACAGAATGGGAGCTTAATAATAGCTTAATTTTTAACTAATAATCTATATTGAGATGAAAAAATTACTACTACTATCCTCCATAATCTGTATTAATATACTATTCAGCCAGAAAATAGGAATCAAAACTTCCAATCCGCAAGGTCCTTTCCATCTTGATACCCGAGGAAACAACCCTGCTACAGGCGGATTACCTTCCCTGCCCCAGGTTTTTGATGATTTCATGATAGATACAGACGGAAGCATGAATATAGGTCCGCATTTTGGTATTGGATCCGCAAGAAGCAAGCTGTATTTATTTTTTGCCACAACCGGTGGTGATAACGTAAGGATTGACGGCGTACTTCCCGCACCAAATCCGGAAGACATTGATTTGCTGGGTGCTATCCGCCCGAATCCGGGATATTCATATTTAAAAAGAGAACAATCCATCAACGAGCTGGATATACCAAAATCTACAATGCTAGCCCTGAATACTGATGTTACCAATTTTCTGAATGGAGTAAGCGCAGGAGGAGCTCAGGAAATACCAATGACCCTGACAAAAAATGCAATAGAAGGTTTAACTTATAACCCTACCACTCATTTCGTAACACTCCCTGCCGGTACATATCAGTTTACTTTAATATATGCAGCCAGCCATGGAGGATGCACGCTTAGCTCATATTTTTATGACTTCCCTCTTCCTTCTTCTTTCAGCAGGGTACACAGTACCTCCGATCATCTTACTGGCACAGGTGCCGGGTCAAGACACACCGGGACCATTACGTATACTTCAGCTTCACTTCCGGCGGGAAAACAAATCCTGATCAATTTAGGAAGAGGAGTATCCGGCAACTGCAGCGGACCGGGAATGACACTTTTCGGTAACGGAACTCAATTTATCATAACAAGAATAGGTGACTGATTCTAATAACACGAATGCTATACAATAACGACATGTTTTCAAATCCATTGTTCCCCACAGTAAGGATGAAAACATTGTATTAAAATGATAAGATTTATAATCATTGTCAGCTGTTTATTTAATGAGTATCCTTTTTAAGGGTACTCTTTTAAATCTTTTTTCAATTAATTCTTTAACACATTAAAATTCAATATTTAAAAAAATAAATCATTTCTATTTTTCGAAAACGAAAATGCTATTTCTTTTTCAAAATAAAACTTCTAAATACTTATTAAAACAAATAACGTCACGCATAATACCTTAAAACCAATGAAAAAAATCTCTTTAATTCTATCTCTTCTCCTCGCCGGTATTTTTTCCGCTCAGGTGGGAATCGGAAACGCAAACCCAGTCGTAAATCTTGACGCAAGATCTGTCACAGGAAATTCTGCTATCGCTTTCGGGAATACCAACCAAACGGCTGCCGCTGCCGGAAGCGGAGCCATGAAGTATGATAACGGGCAGTTGTATTACAGTAACGGAATAATCTGGGTGCCAATGCTGGAAAAAGTAGCCGGTGTTTTTATACCAAGAGTTGTCGCTGCAGGTCTTAAAAATACAGACCAGGCCATCACATCAAATAATAACATCCCACAGATATGGGCTTTTCAGACAATATCGGTGAATGATGGAAACTGGGACTCAGCCACCAATAGCTACACAGTTCCCAGCTCCGGTTTCTATCAAATTTCGTTAGGAGGAGACATAACGGTAAATGCTGTTTCAAATTCCTCAAGCTGGGCCGTTTTTGTCTACCCGAATTCCGGCTCTACCACAACGGACAATATTTACTTTGTTTATACCGCACAAAATCTGCCTGCTATATCTCAAGGGGTAAGAGGAGGTTCTTTCACGATATATCTCAATACCGGTCAGGTAGTAAAACTAGGCTCTGCCCATTGTGTGGGATGCGGAACCAGGTTATATACTGTTGCTCCGGGTGCTGTTTTCTCAATTACTCAGCTGGGAAACTAAAAAATAGTTTTAACATTTAAATTTTAGATCATGAAAAACATATTTATTTTAGTTTTTTCAATTTTTATTTTCGGGAGCTTTTTGGGGCAGACGGGGCAGGTGGGAATAAATACAGCAACACCAACAGTGCATCTGGATGCAAGATCTGCCACAGGGAATTCAGCTATTGCTTTTGGAAATACCACTCAGACAGCATCAGCAGCCGGAGCCGGAGCCATGAAGTATAATAACAGCATGTATTATAGTGATGGAGTAAACTGGCTTCAACTGGTGGGAAATTCCCTTAATGATTTTATCCCTAAGGTAGTGGCTTCAGGAAGAAAAACTACGCCAGAGTCATTCACAACCGATACAAGTGACACTCACGCCTGGAATTTTGATAATGTCAATGTGCTTGACGGGAGTTGGGATGCTGCGACATCTGCTTATATAGTACCTTATACAGGATATTATCAAATATCCATAGGAGCTGCTGTAGGAGCCAATATCGCGAGTAATAATGTAAACTGGTGTATTTTTGTGTACACCGGAACTACTGAAAAAAGGAATCTCGTATTCAGCTTAAGTAATATTACAGTGGCTACAACTTTTAGAGGCAACACCATTACACTGCATCTGGAAGCCGGCCAGACTGTAAAACTGGGTTCAGTACATTGTCTTGTATCCTGTACTTCGGGCCCGGTTACTTATACGGTTCCTGCCGGAGCTTTATTTACAATTACCCAATTGGGAGGTTAATAAAAGCCTATAATGAAATTTTTCCCAGGTTCATTGCTTTAAAAATACAAATGTCAATATAATATTATTCAGGACTTTTCCTTGTTAATGGTTCCTTAATTTTAGTTAGGTTATTGCAGGCCTGTTCATTTTAAGCAGGCTTTTTTGAGGATTTGTTTAAGTTTTTCACATACTTCATTAATAATAAATAAATTATGAAATAAAAACAAAAAAACCTCCGAGAATCATCGAAGGTTTATATTAATTTAAATAAAATCTAGTGCATTGCCTCACTCAAATCTATTTTTTGTTTGCTTTTTCTTTCCTTAATAAACAGGATAAACGGAATACATACCAGGAATACAACCCCTAAATAAAGGAAAACATCCATATAAGAAAGTACCGTTGCCTGTTTTGTTACTGTAAGATCTAGCATTTTGTAGGCTGCATTCATTGCGGCATCTGGAGTCATTCCTTTTGCCATAAAACTGCCTTTCAGAGCCTGTAATCTTTGCTGGACAGCAAAATCATTTTCATCGAGATGGGAGATTAAATTCAACCTGTATTTCTGTCCGGCATTAGCAATAAACGTAGTAATCGCCGCAATCCCGAAAGAACCTCCAAGCTGCCTCATCATCCCCGTGAAAGCTGCGCCCTGACCGATTTCCTGACCTTTTAATGTACTTAATGACAATGAAGTAATCGGGATAAACAACAGTCCTAAACCTGCTCCTCTTACAATCAGCATCCAGAAAAAGGCGTCTTTGCTGGTGTCCGGAGTTAAAATTTTATAGCCCCAGAAACTGTAAACGAAGAAGATAAATAATCCCAGGGAAACCAAAATCTGCTGTTTCGCACCTTTTGATAATAATCTACCGATAATAGGCATCATGAAGGCAGTTGTCAACGCTGCCGGAATCATCAAAGCTCCCGACTGAAGCGCCGTCCAGCCCAAAATACTCTGTGTATACAACGGAACGATAAAGGTAGAACCATACAAACCAAACCCTAGGACAAAGGACATGACGGTTCCGATCCTTAAGTTTCCGTTCTTTAAAACCCGAAGCTCAACAATTGGATATTTGAAGGTGAGTTCTCGCCAAAGGAATAGGATGAATCCTAAAACTGCTGTGGTGGTGAAGGTTACGATCATTCCGCTTTCAAACCAGTCTTCTTCGTGACCTCTTTCCAGAATAAACTGTAAAGAACCAACGGTAAGCGCCAGTAAAGCAATCCCGATCCAATCCACATCCGAAACTTTACGTTTTTCTGAATATTTCGGGCTCTTCACGAATTGAAGCGTCATTAAAGTTGCTGCAATACCAATAGGAATGTTAATATAGAAAATATACGGCCAGCTGAAATTATCAACAATATATCCTCCAAGAGGCGGACCTAATGTAGGACCGATAATTACCCCTAGACCATAGATTGCCTGAGCCATACTTCTTTTTTCAACAGGGTAAGATTCCGTGATGATCGTCTGTGAAGTTACCAGTAAGGCTCCCCCACCGATTCCCTGCATCAGACGGAAAAATACCAATTCCCAGATGTTGGTCGCGTTTCCACATAAAAATGAAAATACGGTAAATATAATGATGGAAGCCGCAAAGTAATTCCTCCGTCCAAATTGTTGTGAAAGCCAGCTCGTCATCGGAACAACAATAACATTCCCGATTGCGTACGCCGTAATCACCCAACCTACTTCGGAAAGCGTGGCTCCCAGGTTACCTTTCATCTCGTTCAGGGCAACATTTACAATCGTGGAATCCACAATTTCAAGCAGCGCACAAAGGATCGCCGTAATCGTGATGATTACCCTTCGGGCTCCATATTCTACTAATGAATCTTGCATGTTTGTTTTTAGTGTATTAGAATTAAGAAATCGAGATTCAGAAATTAGGAAATCAAAATATATTTTTTACGAACTAACTTATTCTTGATTGGTCTGTATTTAGGCTAAGATTAAGGTTAAAAAACTTATTCACCCGTCGATTTATTATCCACATTTTAATGCTAAATAATGAAATCAATTGTCAATACAGATTATTTTCCGAATCTCTAAAATCTTAATTTAAAAAAGTGAACTGTCAATGGTCAACTTCATAATCAATTTTACTACTTCAATTCCACAACATTCTTGATGTTCATCTGCAAACCGGCTCAACTTCATGGTCAAATTATCTTCATTTCCACATCGTTTTTGACCCCATCTACAAAACCGGCATCTATTTCATAATCAATTTTACTACTCCTTTTTACATTTCACAATTGACTTGCTTCAGCAAAAATTGACAATTCACTTATATTTTATTTCAATGAAACCTCTGCTTTTACGTTCATCCCGGTTCTTAATTTTTTTGCAATATTCTTATCAAGATTTACAAAATCAATTTTTACCGGCAGTCTCTGAACTACTTTTACGAAGTTTCCGCTCGCGTTATCTGGAGGAAGAATAGAGAATGTGGCACCTGTAGCTGGAGAGAATGAACTTACGACTCCTTCAAAGTCTTTATCAGGGAAAGCATCAATTTCGATTTTCACTTTCTGCCCTTCCACCATTTTATCAACCTGAGTTTCCTTGAAGTTGGCCACTACCCATTTTTGATCGTTTTTAACCAAAGAAAACAACTGAGAACCAGCCTGAAGATACTGTCCCGCCTGGATTGGAACTTTCCCAACATATCCGTCTTCCGGAGCAGTAATTACCGTGTATGATAAGTTTAATTTTGCATTTTCTACATCAACTTCTCTTTGTTTAGCTACGGAACCTGCAACGCTAATTTGCTGCGAGCTTGCCGCCGTCTGAGAAGATGCGATGTTGGTTTGTTGGGCAATCTGGTTTCTTTGATCTACTAATACCTGTAATTGTCTGTCAGCCGTTTGTTTTGCAGCCAAAGCCTGCTCATATTGCTGTTCTGTAATGGAGTGGTCTTTCACAAGATTGGCATATCTTTTTAAGTCCTGAGAAGTTTTCCAAACGTTTACTTTTGCTGCTTCTATCTGTGCATTTGCCGTGGTTACCGCAGCTTGGGACGAACCGATATTCTTTGAAGTCGCTGTGGTTGTAGCCTGTGCGTTTGAAATATTGCTTTTTGCTGTTGTCAGAGCGGCTTCAGCCTGTTGAAGAGCCATTTTCTGGTCTCTGTTGTCCAAAATAACCAATGTGTCTCCTTTTTTTACGAACTCGTTATCTTTTACTTTTACTTCGGTCACGTATCCTGAAATTTTAGAAATCACCGGAGCCAGGTTTGAAGCAATCTGCGCATCGTCGGTTTCCTCGTGTACCTGCCCGTAAGAATAGGTTTTGTACCCGTAAATTCCTCCACCGATTAATACAACCGCTAAAATGATAGGGAAAACTAAACTTTTTTTCTTTTTAGGTTCAGTCGCTTTTGTATTATTATTTTCCATTGTTGGTATCGTTCTTATTTTATTTAATTGTTAAAGTTCCAGTAGTTTGTAATAATTTTCTGTACGCCAGTGCTGCGTCTGCTTTTGCATTGATTACGCCAACGTTTGCTGCGATTTGGGCTGCGTCTGCATCCAGTAATTCTGTCATGGTTGCAAGGCCGTTGTCGTATTTATTTTTTGTAATTCTGTAGTTTTCATTAGCCTGTTCAGCAGATTTTTCGAAAACGGCGATTCTTTTTTTGGAGTAATCTGTGTTTTGATATTCTCTGTTGACGTCTAATTTAATATTGTCATTTAACAGTTCGTTGGTTGCTGACAACTGCATTTCTCTCGCTTTTGACTGCTTCAATGATGAATTTTGCTTCCAAAGATTTGATAGATTATATGAAATCCCAACTCCTACGTTTACAGCATTATATATTGTTAAAAACTTCGGAATATCCGCCGCAACATATCCTCCCGTAAATGCTATTGAAGGATAATTTTCTGCTTTTGCCGATTTTGTTCCTAATTCTGCCGCTTTTCTCTGCATATCCAACGCCTGTAAATCTTTACGATTTTCTTTTGCTGCATTTACATAGAAATCAACAGGTTTTACATCATCTGCTTCTTCAATATAATTTTGGTCAACTTCAATTTCTGTAGTTTCCGGAAGGCCTAACAGCAAATCCATATTGATATTGGCAATATTATAGTTGTTTTTGGCTTCCAGTAATTGTAATTCGATGTTTGAAGTCTGAAGGTTTGCTTTCAACCTGTCGTTTCTTGCAATGACTCCGTTATTTTCAAGTTTAAGAAAAGTTTCGTCTCTTTTTTGAGAAGCAGAAAGGTTTTCTTCTAAAACTTTAATGGATTGATTTGCTTTAAATAAATTATTATAAGCCTGAGCCACATTGTAAGCGATCGCAATTTTATCGTTTTCTGTGCTTAATTTTGATGCTTCCACCAGATATTTTGCCGACTGGATTCCGTATTTAATCCTTCCACCACTGTAAATGGGAACACTAAGATTGGCCGATCCGTAAAGCACCTGATGTACTTCCGGGCCTCCCTCGGCAGAAACGCCAGGAAGTTTAAGATCAATAGTAGGTTTTATCGGAAGATACATATAGCTTCCTGAAACTTTCAATTCCGGAAGCTGTCTGTTTTTGGCTTCCAGAAGGTCTGCAGTAGCTTCTTCGATTTTTGCGGCATCAATCTTCAGATTCTTGCTGTTTTGGATACCCAACTGTACAGCTTCATCGAGAGTGAGTGTTTTTTTCTCCTGAGCATTTGCATTTGCAACCCCTACAAACAGGGCCAATGCAATAACTGAGTTATTTATTCTCTTCATAACCTAAAAGGTCTTTTAGTAAATATTTAATATGAGTGTTAAGTTCTGTGTAATATTTATCATCAAAAATTTCTTCATCTTCCGTATTATTCAGGAATTCTTTATACATTTCTTTAGCATTTGATGCATAAAATAAAGTTCCGCTTACGGTGGAGTGAAGTAAATAAATCGGAGGATTTTTTGTGAAAATTCCTTTTTTTAGACCGCTTTCCAATATTTTTGAATACATGGCAATGAATCCCATTTTCGTCTGTTTCAGGAATTCTACAATGTGAGGATTTTGCGTGTGGAGCTGCTCTCGCTGCATGATTCTGTAAAAACATTTATGATGCCTTACCTTTCCTGAAAACTGATCAACGATCTTTTCTATTTTTTCCCATTCATTAATATCGGTTCTTTCCAGAATATCTTTAGAAAAGAATTGCCCTTCATTCATCCTGTATTCTACCAATTTTTCATAAAGCTTTTCTTTTGAACCGAAATAATATGAGATCATAGAAATATTCACGTTTGCTGCTTTTGCAATCTCCCGTGTGGAAGTCCCTTCGAAACCCTTTTCAGCAAAAAGTATTTCTGCAGCAAATAATATATTTTCTTCTTTTGAAATCATTTATTCTCTCATTTTGAAGGTGCAAATGTACAACGGATTTTTTACAAATCAAACGATTGATTGATTTTTTAATTTAATTTTAATATTATATTTACCAAAAAAATAAATATGGGCCTCCTAAATTTCTTTTGGGGAAAGAAAAAAAATCAGTCGCAATCAAAAAATCAAACCAAATCAAACATAAATGAGGAGCAGATAGCTTCATTAATGGAAGCAGGAAAAAGGTTTGATCATGAAATAATTGAAGCCTTTCAAAGATATTACTCCGATCCTGATGTAAGTATTGAAATTGAGGTAAAAGATGATAAAGGAAATATCTATCCGGCTCATATGGTCTATGAAAAACTGTTTGCAGAATGGTTGGGAATTCAGTCTAAATGGGACAGAATGTCATTGCTTTACAGATTTTGGGATGATTCTCAAGTGCAAAAACCGGAAGATTGGCAAATTATCGAACGGTATGTAAAAGACAGATATCCTACTCTTTCTTTAAAATATTTTGAAGAACAGCGGAACAAAAAAGAAAATTTTAGCGCTAAAGAACTTGTGGCTATTTCAAAAATGTATCGGTCTTTATTAAAGGATGATGAGGCCCGGAAATACATCGAAACAGCCTATCAGGATTTTCCTGATGAAGACATTGTAAAAGTGGAATATGCAACGGTTTTACATTTGTCAAAAAATCATGATGAGAAGGAAAAATCTCATAAGATCTTTCACGAAGTTTTAGATAAAAAAATTAAAAAAGAAGATACGGAAAGTGTTTTTGAGTGCTTCTTGTTTTCTGAAGGCTATGTTGACTCTTCTGTTTTTGCTATGTCTTATTTAATAACAGCAGAAGCAGGTCTAGATCAATGGGAAATTCTCTCAGAAGAATATTATCATTGTCCTCTTTTCAGATATGAGCATGCTGTAAAGCTTTCACAATCGAATGAGGCGCTAAGAGCTTTAGCAAAACTTACTTCGCTGAGTCAGGAATTTCCGTGGTTTAAAACAGCCCTGGAAACTACTGTAAAAAATATTCAATCCATGAGAATTCAGCTTAATAAACATGACTTTATGGAAAAAGAATTGCAGGAATTTCAGACTCAATTAAATAATTAAAAATAAAACTCCGACATTTTTGCCGGAGTTTTTTTATGAGTTCTTATGAATATATCTTGATAATTTTATTCCTAAATCTGTCCAGACAATTTTAGGATTCCCGTTTCGGGTAAGGTGTAGATCTGCGGTGCTGATTTCTTCTAAAATACTTTCAATATTGGCGCCGCTGATGAATTTTGAAAACCCAATCCAGTTGAATCCATTAGCATCAATTTTTTTGTACACCAGACTTTCCGACTGGTAATTCTGAAGTAAAGCCAATCTGAAAATCTCAGAACAGTAATTTAAAAAATTCTTCTGTTTTTCACGGTTCCAGCCAGCAATTTCTCTTGCCCAAAGAATGATACTTTTTAAAAATTCAGGTTTCTTTTTTACCATAAAAGCATCGCGAACCCATTGAACAAAGAGTTTTTCAAATTCATCGCTTTTGTTGCCCGTTTGCAAAAGTTTTACGGCATCATTGAGATCTCCCTGAGCCTGATGAATAATTTCCTTTATTTTTTCCTCCGAAATAGTATAATTCCGTTTCAGATAATCTTCCAGATCTTCATCATTAATTCTCGGAACTTCCACAATCTGTGTCCTGGAAAGAATTGTTGGCAAAATATCGTTGACAGACTCTGCAGTGAGTAAAATAACCGTTTTTGCAGGCGGTTCTTCTAAAAATTTCAGGAATTTGTTGGAAGCGGCAATATTCATTTTATCGGCTCTCCAGACAATCAGGATTTTGGTTCCGCCTTCAAAGCTTTTTAATGAAAATTTCTGATTCTGGTCGTCAATTTCATCCGCAGAAATGAAAAGCTGCTTGTTTTCGGATTCCAGAAAAGCCGTCCAGTCATCATAGCTGGAATAGGGAGAATTGAGGATCATTTCTCTGAATTCTTCAAATTTATTTTTACTTAAAGAATTTTTGTTATCCGTAAAAACCGGAAAACTGAAATGCAGATCAAGGTGATTCAAATGCTCAACTTTCGAAGCTGCGTGCTCATTTTCCCGACTCAAAACTTCTTTTGCATACGCCAAAACCATCGGCAATGTTCCATATCCTTCTTTTCCGACGAAAAGCTGGGCGTGGCTCACTCTGTTTTCGGTGATACTGTCTCTAAGAAGCTTTTTCAGACTTTCCTGTCCGGCAATGTTCTCCCAATTCATGGCTCAAAGATAAAGAAAATTTGGAACGGGTGATTTGTCAATTGTGAATTTTGGTTCGTAAATCAATTGTGAATTTCTAAACTTACAAAAATCGACAACAAAGTGAATTGATCATACATAGCGAAGCAAAATTCACTATTAATCCTCCTTAACAAACTTTAACCTCATATAATTTTTACAATTCATTAATATTTAAGATATTTGCGCATTGTTTTAAAAATAAAGAATGAAAAAAATCTTTGTACTATCATTTATATCGGTTGGATATTTCCTAAATGCGCAGAGTTTAAGCAACTCCCCTTACGCAACATACGGAATTGGAGATGTAAAATATGATAATACGATTGAAACTTCCTCTATGGGAGGTATATCAACAGCATACATAAGTGATTTTACCAGCAGCTTCAACTTCGCAAACCCTGCGAACAACGCTAATTTCGAGCTTACAAGTATAAAACTGGAAGCTACCAACGAAAACAATTACTTCAAAACTAATTATAACAATACGAAGTCTACAAAACATTCTACGTATTTATCAAATATTTCGATAGCTTTTCCTTTGTCACCAAAGTTGAAAATGGGGCTTTCTTATCAGCCTTACAGCTCAAAGAGTTATGAGATTGTTCATGACGAAAATCTGGAAGACGGAAATATCAGACGTAATGAATTTAAAGGAAGCGGAACATTAAATACGGCTCAAATTGCTTTAGGCTACAAGGTAAATGATAAATTTGCAGTTGGAGTAAGAGCTAATTATTATTTCGGAAACCTTTACGATCTTAATGAATTGTCACAGTCTAATGCTGAACTGGTAAACGGATACGAGACTAAAAATAATGTCAGAAACTTTAATTTTACTCTGGGAGCAAGCTATCAAAATTTAAATACAAGTACAGACAGAAAATTGACAGTGGGTGCTACCACTACTTTTGGAAACACAAGTAACATGACCACTGATTATACAAACAGTACTTATTTTTATACCGATGCTTCAAAATCAGTAAAAAGTAATGAAACCATTATTGAAAGAAAAAGTATAAGCTCTAAAAACCTTTTACCTCTACAGGCATCCCTTGGTGTAGGTTATGGTGAGGAAAACAAATGGTTTTTATCTTTACAGGGAGACTATAAAAGAGGAGAAAGCATTGCTTATTTCGGGACATCTTTAGACCTTCAGGATTCTTACAGAATTTCAGCCGGAGGTTGGTATTTACCGAATTATAACAACTTCAGAAGTTATTTCTCAAGGATTGTTTACAGATATGGTGCTTTTTATGAAAAAGGAAATCTTAAAATCGCGGGACAGGATATTAATAAATTTGGGGTTTCTGCAGGGGTGCTTCTTCCATTCAAAACCAGCAGCATAACGAGAATGAGTGGTCTGGAAATTGGTCTTGAGGTTGGAAAAAGAGGAACACTTAAAAATAATCTGATCAACCAAAATTATATAAATCTGAAACTTGGTTTCAATTTTGCCGATAAATGGTTCAGAAAGACTCTATACAACTAAAATGAAGTTTTTTAGAAACATATCATATAAAAAAAATATAGCATACCTTTTTAGTTGTGCTATATTTTTTGTGATGAGTTCCTGTGAAGAAGACCTTACGAAAGCCGGAGGAAAACAAAGTAAAAATTTCCCGTCGCAGATCATCAATAATGCGAATATCATCCAGAGAGATTCCGGGTTTGTGACCATGAGGGCAAAAGCTCCGATTATTGAGAAATATGAATTGATAGACAGCCCGTATACTGTGGCTAGAAAAGGAATTGACATTCAGTTTTTTGATAAGAAAAAACCAAAAGTTCCAGGAACAATAAAAGCCAAATACGCCAGAATTTTCGAATATAAGAAATTCTACGAGGCCAAGGGGAACGTAAGAATTACCACTAATGAAGGCCAGAAATTTGCAATGCAAAGCATTTTTTGGGATCAGAGAAAGAAAAGAATCTACACCCGCGATACAGTTTATGTAACAATGGAAGACGGTTCTACATTGGTAGGAGCCAACGGAATGACCGCAAAAGATGACTTCTCGGAATATGTTTTTTACCAGAATTCCGGAGACTTCACTACCTCCAAATTATCTGAAAAACAAAAATAACTCATGATTTTGCATGCGATAGGATTGATGTCCGGAACAAGCTTAGACGGCTTGGATATTTGTTTTGCAAGATTCGAAAAAAAAGAGTTCTGGAATTTCGACATCTTACGGGCAGAAACAATTCCCTATCCTAAAAACTGGGAAGAAAAATTAAGAAATTCAATCCATCTTTCTGCAGAAAAATTATTAGAATTACATTCTGAATATGGTTTCTATTTAGGAAAATCAGTCAGAAATTTCATTGAAAAACACCAACTGGACAATATAGATCTTATTGCATCTCACGGACATACGGTTTTTCATCAGCCTCAAAAAAAATTCACTTTACAGATTGGCGACGGACGAGCCATTAAAATAGAAAACAACTTACCTGTTATCTATGATTTTAGAAGCCAGGACGTCTTAATGGACGGAAACGGTGCTCCACTAGTTCCTATCGGTGATGAATTGTTGTTTTCCGAGTATGACGCATGCCTTAATCTGGGTGGATTTTCCAATATTTCATTAAAAATTAATGATAAAAGAATAGCTTTCGATATTGCTCCTGTCAATATTGTCTTAAATAAATTAGTTGAGAAATTTAATAAAAACTTCGACGAAAACGGAGATTTGGCGAAAACAGGAAAAGTTGACGAGGATTTATTATTTAAACTTAATTCATTAGACTTTTACAAACAGTCGCATCCAAAATCTCTGGGAATTGAATGGTGCAACGAATTTATTTTTCTTGAATTTAAAAATATTGAAGCTATTGATCTTCTCGCAACCTTCACAGAACATATTGCTCAGCAAATTTCGGCCGTTATTAATGAACATCAGCTGAAAAATATACTATTTACCGGTGGCGGAACTTATAATAATTATTTAATTCAAAAAATTAAAGGAAAAACAACCGCCGAAATTATTATTCCGGAAAGAGAAATCATTGATTATAAAGAAGCGCTGATTTTTGCTTTTATGGGAGTTTTAAGGCTTAATAATGAAATTAATGTCCTTTCTTCGGCAACAGGAAGCTCTCACGATCACAGCTCAGGAATTATTGTATAATTTTATTTGCTCATTTTAGACGCCGAAATAATTAAATCTGCAACCACTTTGGGATGTGTCATGAATACACAATGGCTTGCTCCTTCAATTTCTATCGTCGTACTTTTTGCTCTTTTTGCGTACATTCTTTCGAGATCAGGATTGATAATTCTATCTGATTTTGCTACGACATACCAACTTGGTTTTGTTTTCCAGGCCGGATTTTTTATGATAGCATGAAAAGCAACATCTGCCGTTGGTGTCTGTGAAATAGCCATAAAATTTGCCTGTTCCAGCTTCACTCCACCTGCAAAATCACCTGGAAATTTGTTTGGATCAATATAATCCAACCCATCTTCACCTTTTATCAAAGATTTGTAAGCTGGTGGAAATGCTTTTCCATTATCTGCTTCCGTTTCTCCTTCATCGGGTGCATGCGCTGCAACATACACCAAACCAACAACTTTAGGATTATTTCCTGATTTAGTAATAACCGCTCCTCCATAGCTGTGTCCAACTAAGATGCAGGGTCCATCCTGTTGATCAATAATCCGATTAACGGCCTTTACATCCTCATCAAGTGACATTAATGTATGTTGTGTAACAGCAACATGGTAGCCTTTTTTAACCAAAATATCATAAATTCCCTGCCATCCGGAGCCATCTACAAACGCACCGTGGACAAGTATTACATTCTTTACCACCTTATTTTCCTGCGAATAAAAGTTCGTGGTCATTAATAAGGCTAATATCAGCAATATTATAGTAAATCTTTCAGAAATAGGATTGGTTTTCATGGTAATTGTTTTATTATTATAGTTAATACGTTTTTATTCACTATAAAGCTAACGAAAAATAGAAACCAAATAAATAGAAAGACTAAAGACATGCTAAAAAAAATACCGCTTTTTTCAAGCAGTATTTCTTTTTATTTGTAAGCTTCGATTTTATCTGTAAGCGTATTAATGAAGTTTTGCAAAGGTTTTTCTACCATCATTTTTATGAAAGGATTGAATTTACCTTCAAAAAGCATCTGAACTTCTGTCTGATTTTCATTAATTGGGTTCAAAGTTGCTGTTAATGAAAAGTCTAAACTTGAGCTTGCAGACTTTAAAACTGCTTTCTGATCGTTCACTTCATCAATTTTTAAAGCAATTTCCGGCATTCCCTGCAGCCCGAATTTAAATCCATCTTCTCTCGTTTCAAACTTTTGAAGACCATCCGGCATAAAATCTTTGTAATTTTCCGGCGATTTTAGTATTTCTGACAACTCTTTAGATGATTTATTGACAATAATCTTTCGTCCTTCTAAATTCATTTCTTTATTTTTGTATTTAAATTCTTAATTCTTACAAATATATGTATAAAGTTTTTGTGAACGAAAAAAAATTATTACTGTCTAAGCAATCCGAAAACCTCGAGAAAACGCTTGGCTATGAAAACGTCACAACCCTGGAGATCGCTTTGGATCTTCTGGAAAATACATCTGTAAGGGAATTGAATGTTTTTGGTGAAAATATTGAAGAGATTTGGGCAGAATTCCAAAAACTTTTTAGGATCATTGAAGCTGCCGGAGGATTGGTAAATAATCCTGAGGGTGATATTCTTTTTATCAAAAGATTAGGAAAATGGGATCTTCCGAAGGGTAAAATGGAGAAAGGCGAATCGCGTGAAGAGTCTGCCGTACGGGAAATTGAGGAAGAAACCGGCCTGAAAGATGTTGAATTGGTACAATTTATCAATACCACGTATCACATTTATGTAGAAAGAAACGGTGATAAAGTATTGAAATGCACACACTGGTTTGAAATGAATTTCGATGGTGAAGACACTTCAAAACCACAAAGTGAAGAAGGAATCACTGAAGTTGCCTGGAAAAACACCACCCAAATTGAAGAAGAAGTTTTCCCAAGCACCTTCAAAAATATCAAATTAATTGTAAAAGAATTCTGGGATACAAAGACTAAATAAATTCGATCGACTTCTCTAATGCCACTCCTCTTGAGCCTTTTAATAAAATATTTTCCGACTGGATTTTGTTCAGCTTTAAATATTCTATTAATTCTGCCGTATTTTCAAACGATTCTGATGAAAAATTAACACTTTTAAAGTTTCTTCCGACTGTAATAATTTCATTAAAGCCTAATTCCTGAGCCAGCTTTAAGATGTTTTGATGTTCTTTTTCGCTCTCTTCTCCCAGCTCAAGCATATCACCAATTATGATTGTTTTTGAACCTTCAAACGTGATAAAGTTGTGTAAAGAAGCAGTCATAGAACTTGGATTGGCATTGTAAGTATCCAAAACTAAAGTTTTCCCTTCTTTTTTTACCACCTGGGAACGCATATTGGTAGGGGTATAATTTTCTATAGCGTGCTTAATTTTTTCAAAATTAATTCCGAAATGAAGTCCAAGGCTTGCTGCTGCACAAAGATTCGTGAAATTATATTCTCCGGTGAGTTTTGAAACAGCTTTTACTTCCTTATATTGTAAGCCAACAAAATTCCCTTCTGAGAATAATTCAAACTGATAATCAGAATTATTTTTTCCGAAAGTGATTTTGGGAATATAATTTTCAGTTTTTTCGACCTGAATAGGATCATTTTCGTTAACAATAATTGTTTTCTGATTCTTTTTAAGATAATCATATAGCTCTGATTTACCTTTAATCACCCCTTCAAATCCTCCGAAACCTTCTAAATGAGCCTTCCCAAAGTTGGTAATATATCCATAATCCGGCAGGGAAATAGTGCAAAGAAGCTCGATTTCTTTTTGATGATTGGCTCCCATTTCAATAACAGCCATCTCATGCTCAGGTTTAATGGAAAGAATTGTCAAAGGAACACCAATATGATTATTTAAATTTCCAAAAGTATATTGAACATTGAATTTCTCAGAAAGAACAGCATGAATTATCTCTTTCGTTGTTGTTTTACCGTTGCTTCCCGTAAGCCCGATGATGGGAATCTGCAATTGGTTTCTGTGATGAATTGCTAATTCCTGTAAAAAATCTAAGGTTGAAGGAACATAAAAAATATTATTATCTTTATTTTCAAAATCTTCCTGCTCAACAATGACAGCTAGGGCTCCATTTTCAATAGCTTTTTCGGCTAATGTCGCTGCATTGAAATTCTCTCCGGAAAATGCAAAGAAAATATCATTCTTTCCTATTTTTCTGCTATCAATAGTTATCTTTTCAGATTGTAAAAACAAAGGATAAAACTGTTCTATATTCATAGTTCAAAAATAAAAAAACCTTCCAGAATACTGGAAGGTTTTTGAAATTATTTTGATAAATATTATCTTCTTGTTCTACCTTTTTCGCTTGCTCTTGCATCCTGAGCAACACGGAATCCTATCCATCCGTAAGCTTTATCCTGGCTCTTGTATCTTCTTTGTCCCGGATCCAGCCAATAAGCCGTATCCTGCCAAGAACCACCTTTCACTACTCTAATATCATTAGTCATAGCTGAAGTTCTCTCTTTTCTATCTTTCTGAAGAACTACTTTTCCGCTAGCATCTACAATAAATCTTTTTTGAGGAGCATTGTACATGTTTTCGGCAGCAGATACAGAGTCTGAACTGCTTCTGTAATCAAGAGACGACATTCTGTCACCATCTCTGTAGTTTCCGTAATCAGCGATTGTTTGTCTTTCGTACTGACCCGGTAAGTTTTTATAAACCAGTCTACCATCAGCTAAAGTATCATACTTAATGTTACTTTCATCTATCAGTTTGTAAGTTCCGTCCGCATTCTTTACGATAGCTTGAGGAGCATTACCTCTATAGTAGTTGAAGTCACTGAAATCTTCGTCAATAATTGGTCTGTAAACATCGGCAGTCCATTCTGAAACGTTTCCATACATACCGTAGATACCTAGGTCATTTGATGGATACTGTCTTACGTCAGAAGTTCTTGCAGAACCGTCATTTTTCCAACCTGCGATACCGGAGTAGTCACCAGTTCCCATTTTGAAGTTTTCAAGGAACATCCCTTTATCTCTACCTTTAGTACCTCTCAATCTTTCGATTTGAGGCTCTTTCCCCATATATTGGTTGTATTCCCTATTTTTAGCCATACCTAGCGCAGCATATTCCCATTCAACTTCGGTAGGAAGTCTGAATTTCTGAACCATAGCAGCACTTGGGGCTCTGTTAGCAGCTAGCAATCTTTGGTTGGTAGTTTTGATACCATTTTTTTGCTGCATTCTTTTTTCATTGATGTACCCTTGCATTTCTGGATCATTCGATTTGAATTTATCCATGTTGAATGCGGTTCCACCCTGATTGTTCGATTCGTTGATGTACAAATCTTTAGCAATAATACCAGCTTGCATTAAAGCTTTTTCGTTTGCTCTGTCTGTCAACCACTCGCAGTATCTGTTTGCCTGAGTCCAAGAAACACCTACTACCGGATAGTAATCGAATTCAGGAGAACGGAAGTACGTCTCGTTGTAATCATTTCTGGATAGTTTGTTGTCCCATAGTAAGGTATCTGGCAACGCACCGTTGTAGATTTCCTTAAAACTAGGATCACTTGGAGGGAATACATACTTCAACCATGTAAGGTATTCGCGGTATTCGTAGTTAGTAATTTCTGTTTCTCCGATGAAGAACGAACTTACCTGCATTCTGCGCGGCGAGTTATTCCAATCGTGCATAACATCATCTTTCACTAATCCCATTGTAAAAGTTCCACCTTCTACATATACCATTCCCGGCCAACCTTTCTGCTTTTGTTGCTTTCCTGCAAAAAACCAACCTTGTTTTTCGTTTGGTTTCCAACCCGTTTTGCTGACAAATTTTTTAGTACCGCCTCCTTTGCTAGTACCTCCACCACAACTGGTTAATGCAAGTGTAGAACTTAATGCTATTAATGAAAACAACTTTAGTTTTTTCATAGTCGATATAAATATTTTCAAAGTACAAAGAAAAAATAAATTATTCAATAAATCAAGTAAAGAGTTGATTTTTTTGAAAAACGTTAACAAATTAATTTTATTGTATCACAATTTAATTATAAAATTTTCATTTATTTTGTAATTCAGAAATTTCAAAAATAAACATGAAACAAAAAATCGCGCTTTTATTTCTAATTTGTTTTGTATCAACAATTTGGGCTCAAAGAATAAACATCGAATGGGATGGTTCTAAAATTCAAGACTTTGGTGATACAAAACTGACTCTCCCGCATTTTAAAAATCAGGGATTTTCATTCAGCCAAAATAACATTTTTATAACTACTAAACAAAAAATTGGGGAAAAGCAATTAAAAGTTTCTAATCCTGTATGGGAAACCGTGTCCAGCAGGGATCTATTTGAAATGAGCAAGGACCTTCTTCCTGATTATGAGATTAAAGATGTTGCTTATTATTACTTGGATGGTGAAAAATATGCAAGTATTAATGTGGCCTTATTTAAAAATATTAAGGGAAAAGTCCAGAGGTTATCTTCATTTGAGATTTCCGAGACCAATGCCTCCAACATTATCGGAAGTCCTTTAAAAGTAGGAACTACGACCAATCCTCTATCTGCAGGAAATTTTTATAAAATAAAGGTTGACAAATCCGGTATCTTTAAAATCACAAGACAGTTTTTGCAGGATAACGGCATTAATCCTTCTTCCGTAAACCCTAAAAACTTCAGGATTTATGGTAACGGAGGAGTTATGCTTCCGGAATACAATCAGGATATAAAATATAGCGCCCTTCAGGAAAATGCCATTCAGGTGGTGGGTGAAGATGATGGGGTCTGGAATGATAATGATTATGCATTATTTTACGCCCAGGGTCCGAACGGGTACAATCTTTACAATACATCCAATGGAAATGGTTACAAAAGAATTGATACCAGAAATGACAGAAGTGAAAACTTAAAAAATATTTATGAAGATTTTTCATATTATTATATTAATTTCGATAAAGGTCCGGGAAAAAGGGTTCAGCCGGTTGATATAAACCTGCCGACAACGCCTTTAATTACGAGATATGACAACTATCAGGTCATTAACAACGACCAAAAAAACCTGATGAAAGTCGGGAGAATATGGGTGGAAGATACTCCTTTCACTACGGATAAAGCGGTAAGTTTCACGACAGCCTCTGCCATTCAGGGTGGAGACGTGATCAGGTACAGGACTCAGGTGGTTGCGTATAAATCCCAGCAAAACAGTATTACTTTTGATATTAACAATCAAAACCCTCTTACGGTAGTTATTCCTCCTGCCGGTGCAAGTGGTTCTAATGATTTTTATCCGGTAAGATATTCAGGAACGCTTACAGGATTGAGCGGAAGCCAGATTACTTTTAATCTTAAACCAAGTATCACGGTAAATCCCAACGGGAATTTTTACGTAGATTATCTTGAAGTTCAGTATAAAGACAATTTGAATTTCAATGGAACCCAGATGAATTTCAGGGACTTTTCTTTGGTAAGCGGAAGCAATACAACATACGGCTTCAGCTTGTCTAATGCTTCAACAGCAGAGCAAATCTGGGACGTTACAGATATTACAAACGCCAACAGAAGGGTGAATAAAGCGGCAGGAAATACAACTTTCAATTTTGCTTATACCGCTTCAGATCCAAGCTTTAATAATGAATTTGTGGCCTTTAAAGCAGATGCAGCTTACAGCCCTCAGTTTGTAGGGAGAATTAACAATCAGAACCTTTCTGCACTGCAAAATGTAGATTATCTGATTATTACAACTCCCGAGATGATGGGACAGGCTCAGAGAATTGCCAATTACCATCAAACAAAAAACAGCTTTAATGTACAGATTATAGACACTGATAAAATTTATAATGAATTTGGCAGCGGAAGCAGGGATCTTACCGCGATCAGAGACTTTGTGACTAAGCTGAATACACCGCTTGGAGCCTTAAAGTATGTATTTATTTTAGGTGATACTTCTTATGATTATAAAAACAGGGTTCCTAATAACTCAAATGTTGTATCAAGTTATCAGAGTGAAGAATCAATGGATTTCATCAGATCTTTCGTGACGGATGATTATATTGTAATGACAAAACCGCAGACCAATGAATTCATCACCAATAATATTCCGGATCTTCCGGTGGGCAGACTTCCCGCAGCCAATGCGACAGAAGCGGGCAATATGATTGATAAAACACTGGCTTATTACAACAGTTTGTCCGGGCAGTCTACACCTTTCGGTGAGTGGAGAATGAAGCTGGATTTCGTGGTGGATGATGATAATGACGGAGGAACACCTTTCCATACGGTCATGAATAATACGTTGGCAACAGTTTTTGAACAGTCTTCTTCTACAAACTTAAGAGAATACAACGTAAGAAAGCTATATCTGGATGCGTTCCAGGGACAAAGTACAGCGGGCGGACAAAGATATCCACAGGTAAACCAGGCCATTTCCAATGACATCGGAAACAGCTTGTATCTTTTCTATTTCGGGCATGGAGGGATCAACGGATGGGCTCAGGAAAGGGTTCTTACGTTAGATGAAGTGCAGAATTCCAACAATTTCTCTAATGTATACAGCAGATTCCCGTTTGTATCAACAATTACCTGCGAATTTACGCTTTGGGATGAGCCGGACACCGCTTCTGCTGGGGAACAGTTTCTTAAGCTAAAACAAGGAGGTCCTGCTACGATGATTACCTCAAGTAGAGCAATTGACGTAGGCTACGGTATTGATTTTACAAATCTTTATACTCAGAGCATTTTCAAGCTGACAAGTGATGATTTCGACACGTTAGGATATGCTCACCTAAATGCTAAAAAACAAAAAGGGGCAGCAACAGACCATTTAAAAGTAAATTTCTTAGGAGATCCTGCCATGAAATTGAGCAGACCACAAAGATTATTAACGATTGATGCCATAGAAAGTCCGGTTCCGGGATTGATCAGAGGATTGGATTTTGTGAAAGTAAAAGGACATATCAACAAAGCGGATGGAACGCTTAACACCTCATTCAACGGAAGAGTTGTTATTAATATTTTTGATAAAAGATTAAATAAACAAACTTTAAATAACGACGGCGGCCTTACTCCTGTTCTTCAATATACCGAGGAAGGAAGTGCGATTGTAAAAGCTTCAGGAATGGCAGTAAATGGTGTCTTTACCGTAGAATTCTATGTTCCGAAAGATATTAATTATGCTGTAGGGCAAGGTAGGATTTTAGGATATGCAGACAATAAAGCTTCTGATGTATTCAACAATCAGGCAGTTCAGGTAGGAGATATTAACCCTAACGGAATCAACGACAGTGAGCCGCCAAAAGTAAAATTATACATGAATAACACCAACTTTGCAGATGGTGGTATTACAGACCAAAATCCGATGCTATTGGCTTGTGTTACAGATGATACAGGAATTAATTCAACAGGATCTGGTATTGGTCACGATATTACAGTATATTTGGACGGTCAAATTATTAATACCATCGTATTGAATGATTTTTATGCTTCAGGAGAAGGAAACGGATGTTTAAACCCTGGTTTGGCAGATTATCAGAAAGGAAATGTGACGTATCCTTTTAGAAATCTGGCAATAGGACAACATCAATTAACATTTAAAGTTTGGGATATAAACAATAATTCGACAACTGCTACGTTAAACTTTGAAGTTAAGGATGAAGCAGATCAGCACCTGGTAATCAACAGACCGCTGAACTGGCCGAATCCGTTTACAAATAAAACATACATCCACTTTGAGCATAATTGTGATGATATTTTAGATGTAAATGTTCAGATTTATACGATTACAGGAAAATTGGTAAGAACTTTATCTCAGCCTGTGATTGCAGAACCGTTCCTACAGGGCTTTAGAACGCCACGCCAGGCAATTGAATGGGATGGAAAAGATGATTTTGGGGCAACAGTTGCAAAAGGTACGTATATTTTTAAGATATTTGCAAAAAGTCAAAATCAAGAAAAATGCAAAGGAAGTGCTACAGCTGTAGAAAAAATGGTACTTTTGAAATAATTTTAAAACGATAATAGTAATAATAATTATAAAAAACTGATAATATATAAAAGACAACATATGAATTTAACTACTAAACTGCTTTTAGGAATTGGATTAGGTGCTGGCTTTTTAGGCTATTCTCAAGACTTAAGCCTAGTAAGACCTGTATTGACCGGAGCTCCTTTTTTAAGAATCGCACCAGATGCAAGAGCTGGAGGTATGGGAGATCAAGGTGTAGTAACCTCTCCGGATGCTTTTTCACAATTCTGGAATGCTGCGAAATATCCTTTTAGCAGAACAAGTTCTTCTGTTGGGGTAAACTATACACCTTACATGGGGAAACTTACCAATGATGTGTTTTTATTATATGGAGCGTTCCATAAATTCTTAGGGCAGGAAGAAAGATCTACCATCTCTGCGAGTATCTATTACTTCAATATGGGTGAGGTAGATTTGACTCAATTAGTAGGAAATGAAGTAACTTCAATGGGTACATCAAAACCAAACGAATTCTCTATTGACGTTGCATACGGTCTTAAACTTTCAGACTCTTACTCAATGGCTGTTACGGGTAGATTTATCCGTTCAGACTTAGCCGGAGGATTCAACACGGATACTACGTTGAAGCCTGCAAACTCTTTTGCAGTAGACGTTTCAGGATACTATACATCTCCAAGGTTCTCAAGCTTCGGTGGATATGACGGTAAGCTGAACGCAGGTTTCGCAGTACAAAACCTTGGTCCGAAACTAGACTATACAGGAAACGAAGAATCAAGATCTTATCTTCCTACCATGGCTAGATTAGGGGTTGGTTACGACATGTATCTTGATGATGTCAACAGAATCGGGTTAAGTGTTGAGGGATCCAAAATTTTGGTTCCGGGATCAGAATTTGTAGGAACAGACCCAAATACAAGACAGCCGATCTACGAAGTACCAAACGTTGGTGTAATGGCAGGTATTGGAAAATCTTTCAAAAACAAAAACTCTATCATGTATAGTGGAGCGTTGGAATATTCTTATGACAATGCATTCGCTGTAAGAGGAGGTTATTTCCACGAAAGTGAAGAGCAGGGAGCAAGACAGTTTGCCACTGCAGGTATCGGATTAAAATACCGTTCTTTCGGGCTTGACATTTCTTACCTGATCAATATGTCTAAAATTAATACAGCTTTGGATAACACCCTTCGTTTCGGTCTTACCTGGAACATTGGTGATGAAACGTCTAATGTAGATTATTAAGAAACAACATACTTTATAAATAAAAAGCTCCATTTTATGGGGCTTTTTTGTTTTCAATTCTTTTTTAAGGAGCTTTTTCCCGCTATCCACTATATCTTTTGGGTTACGGGCTCCGCTTCGCTCCGCCCGCAACCCAAAAGGATGCCGTTACTATCGGGGCTAAAAAATGAATGGTGAATTTTGCTTCGCAAGTGAATGGTCAATATTAATTTACACAACAAATTCCCCTCCTCTGGAGGGGTGGCAAAAATTCAAAAGAATTTTTGACGGGGTGGTTGAAGAGTGAATTGTCAATAAATTTCATTATCAATTTTAATAATGCTAAAATTCACCATTCACTTACGAAGCAAAATGACAATTCACCCCAACTATTCACCATTCACATTAAATAAACTTTAATAATAAAAAATATGTTCACAAAAGTCTTATTTTTATAAGGCTTTTTTTATTCTCAATACCTAATTTTGCAGTATGAACTATTCGGCGGAGCTTAAAAAATTCGTAACCAGTCAATATGTATATTCTGCGATCAGGATTACACTAGCCACTGTTTTACCATGTTTGGTTCTCGCCCACTTCGGGATTTTAAAAGAATTCTTTCTCTTTCCCTTAGGAACAAGTTTCGTAGCACTCACAGATCAGCCCGGACCCTTCATCCGCAGAAGAAATGCTTTGATATTCGCTATTTTCTGTTTCGTTTTAGTGGCGCTCATTGCCAGTCTGGTTATGAATATTAAAGTCCTAGTGTTCGCGGAAATCATTGTTTTCGGACTATTTTTCTCTATAATCGGGGTGTACGGACAAAGATTAGCGGCAGTCGGGTCGCTCTCATTGGTTGTTCTCGCGATCTTTATTGACGGACATCTGACCGGAGCCAATATCCTCAAAAGCCTGTTGATTTTTGCAGGAGGATGTATTTGGTTTCTCCTAATATTCTTAATTGTAACCACCATTCAGCCGTATAAGCTTGCAAGCCAAATGATCGGGGAAAATTACCTGCAATTAGCCGAATTTTTAAAAATTAAAGCCAATTATTACCAGAAAAACCCTGACTTTGACAAGCTGACCACACAGGTTATCGCAAAACAGATTGAAATAAAAAATTTACAGGAAGAAACCCGCGAAACTGTTTTCAAAACAAGGACTATTGTGAACGAATCAACAACTACGAGTCGTTTATTAATGCTGATGTTCTTAAACTCCATGGATCTTCACGAAAAACTCATGACCTCCGAAAGTGATTATCAAAAACTTCAGCAAAGTTTTGAAGACAGTACGATTTTGGTGCACATCCATGATTATCTGAACCTGCTTGCCGAGGAGATTACCAATATCGGGATTTCCCTTCAGATAGGGACAAGAGCTAAACCTATGTTTAATCTTGATGCAGAATTAAAAAGCTTAAACCATTATTATTTCGACCTTAGAAATAAGAAAATCTCACCTGATAATTTTGAGAATTTCATGATTTTACGTCAAATCCTAATGCGTATCAATGAAATTACCAAAGAAATTATCGAGATCTATAAAGTTTTTTCACAAAACGTAAAGCTGGCAAAAAGTCTTTCCACAGGATTGGATTTAAAAAAGTTCATGCCCAGTGAAGAAAAACTTAACTTTCAGGTTCTGAGAAACAATATTTCTCTTTCATCTTCACAATTCCGCCACGCACTGAGAATTACCATAGCTTTGTTAATAGGATATTCTTTTTCATTATTTCAATTTTTGGGAATTGGTCATACCTACTGGATTTTGATTACTATTGTTGCGATTCTGAAGCCCGCCTACTCTATTACCAAGCAACGAAACCTTCTCCGATTGTACGGAACTATTGCCGGAGCTGTGATCGCTTACGGAATCCTGCATTATATCCATGTCAACCAGGCTTTGTTTGCCATTCTTCTTTTGAGTATGGTCATGTGTTTCAGCTTTTTGAAAGGACGCTATTTCTGGGCGGTTTTATTTATGACGATTTATGTTTTCCTGAGTTTTAATTTTTTAAGTCCTGGAAATATAAATGTGATCTTTAAAGACCGTATTGTCGACACCATCGTTGCCGGAATCATCACTTCACTGGTTGCCTACATTGTGCTTCCGGTTTGGGAACACACGCAGAATTTAGATTTAATGAAAAAATCTGCAGAATCTAATTTACTTTATTTTCAAAGCGTTATTTCCAAGTTTCTGGATGAAGAATATGACATTGAAGAATATAAAGTTAAGCGTAAAAACGCTATTATTTCATTAGCCAACCTTTCGGACAACTTTCAAAGGATGATCTCTGAACCCAAAAACCAGCGAAAAAAATTGGAGGTGGTTCATCAGTTTGTGGCCACTTCACACCTTATTACAGCTTACACTGCGTCGCTTTCGCAATACGTAAAAGACGATGAGAAATATCCCGAAATAGATGCTGAAAGCTGGAGCCGGAAAATTGAAGCCGAGATGCAGAAAGTTTCCAATTTGCTGAATGGTGAAAAGATTGATGAAACATTAAATATGGAAAGCCGTATCGAGCCGGAAGACTCTTCACTGGAAGATTTAATTATGAAAAGAAAACTAGAGCTTACGGAAAATGAAGCTCTCGATGTGAGAGATCCGGATAAAATATCACGTTTAACGGAGCTTAAAAATATTCATGATGTTTTGGAGCTGATCTACGATGTTGCCAAAGAACAGAGAAAGGTAATTGAGAATTATAAAAACGAATCTAAGAAATTAGAAAAAAATAATTAAGATGCTTAGTCTTAGTCTTAATTTTAAACCTCAACAATCGTAAAGCAATAATCATCAAAAAACTCCACCCTCGCCCTGAATTCATCCGAAAACTGATCGTCATAAACCCGGCAGCTGATGTGGTGAAGATGCTTTAATTCAAAAGGTTTTACTTCATAATTCTTCTTTAGAGACCAATATTTGGAATGATGAATTTTGTACATGCTTTCTTTTACACTCCAGATGATTGTATAGAAAGTATCAGCTTTATTTTCAGGGATAAAGCCTCTTTCATTTTCGTACGTAAACTTATCAATAACCCTTAAAATTTTAGGCGTAAATTTTTCAATATCAATTCCTATTTTATTTTTAGAAATGGCGATTGCCGCAAAAGGAAAAGAATGCGTAATGGATATTTCCGCATCTTTTGGCGACAAAAAAGGCTCCCTATCTTTATAAAGTATTTTTGAATGTGGTTTTAAGCCTTTTAAAAGCTTACGCACCATCAAAACCTCCAATAGTTTTTTGGGATGATAATCTTTTACTTTCTCGGCATTTTCGGGCTCAAGAAGCTTGTGGATATCCAAATCTTCGGTTTCATCGTACTTCCATACGAGAATCGTGGCATTGTCATCTGAAAAATCGCGATAAAGGGGCATATTTTTGGTCGTCAGAATATTAGTTTGTAAATTTGCGAAAAATTTTTCAGATAGATGGAAACAACAACCCAATACGTTCCTTATAAAGTAAAGGACATTACCCTTGCAGAATGGGGAAGAAAGGAAATCAATCTTGCAGAGGCTGAAATGCCAGGCTTGATGGCTATCCGTGAAGAATACGGACCGTCTCAACCCCTTAAAGGTGCAAGAATCGCGGGATGTCTTCACATGACAATCCAAACGGCTGTGCTTATCGAGACATTGGTAGCTTTAGGAGCTGAAGTTACCTGGTCTTCTTGTAATATTTTCTCTACACAAGATCACGCTGCTGCTGCTATTGCTGCTGCAGGAATCCCTGTTTATGCCTGGAAAGGTATGAATGCTGAAGAATTCGACTGGTGTATTGAGCAGACTTTATTCTTCGGTGAAGATAAAAAACCTCTGAACATGATCCTTGATGACGGTGGTGATTTAACGAACATGGTTTTCGATAAATACCCTGAATTAACAAAAGAAATCAAAGGTCTTTCTGAAGAAACTACAACAGGTGTTCACAGATTATACGAAAGAATGCAGAACGGTACTTTGGTAATGCCTGCAATCAACGTAAATGACTCTGTAACAAAATCTAAATTCGACAACAAATACGGATGTAGAGAATCTGCAGTAGATGCTGTAAGAAGAGCAACCGACATAATGTTGGCAGGTAAAAGAGTAATCGTTTGCGGATTCGGAGACGTAGGTAAAGGTACTGCTGCTTCATTCAGAGGAGCCGGATCTATCGTTACCGTTACGGAAATTGACCCGATCTGTGCTTTACAGGCTGCAATGGAAGGCTACGAAGTGAAGAAATTAGATACTGTAATCGAAAATGCAGATATCATCATCACTACAACCGGAAACTTCAACATTGTACAAGGTTCTCACTTCAAAAAAATGAAGGACAAGACTATTGTTTGTAACATCGGGCACTTCGACAACGAAATCGATATGGCTTGGTTGAACGACAACTACGGTTCTACAAAATATGAAGTAAAACCTCAGGTAGATGTTTACAACGTAGACGGAAACGAGATCATTATCTTAGCAGAAGGAAGACTGGTAAACTTAGGATGTGCAACAGGACACCCAAGTTTCGTAATGTCAAACTCTTTCTCAAACCAGACTTTAGCGCAAATCGAGCTTTGGAATCATTCAGACAAATACGGAAACGAAGTTTATACGCTTCCTAAACATTTGGATGAAAAAGTGGCTGCTCTTCACCTTAAAAAATTAGGGGTAGAGTTAGAAACTCTTACTGACGAGCAAGCTAAATATATCGGTGTTGATGTGAAAGGTCCTTTCAAACCGGAATATTACAGATACTAAATAAATTAGTATTACTAAAAATAAAACTCTCCATTTTTTGGGGAGTTTTTTTATTTAACCTGAGTTCAGGATGAATTTCTTGTTTGATTAGATTAAGCTGAGGCTGGAAGAGGCAAGTTATGAAGATCGTAAAGAACAACATCCTTACCTTTTCATCTTAATTTAAAAGGATATTTCATTAATTTTTATAACAAACTCAAAAATTACCGGACTAACAGTAACCTCTAGCCCCCCTGCCTCCATCTTCCAGCCGATATAATCTTTATTCCCTACCCAAGCTTAGATTATTTATAGCTTCTACGAATTTATTTCTGTTAAAATTTTTCTTTTATTTCAATAAACTATTCAAAATTTTATTCATTTTCTTATTTTTGTGATACTTATTTCACAAAATATTGATATGCATAAAAAATTACCCTCAGCAAATATGTTTAAAAAGTTTTTAATCTTAGCCTTGTGCTCTCTGCTATTCCAAATCACGAAAGCGCAAAACGAATTTATTACAATATGGCAACCAGGGCTTCCCCATACGATGCCTCTGATAAATATTGATGCCCCGTCTCAGGCAACCTCCAATCAGATTTGGTTTCCGGGAATCGGGGAAAATTATACCATAACCTGGGAAGAAGTTGGTTATCCATCGCATAACGGAACAATGACAGATGTCACCTCAACGTCACAGGTTCTTATCGATTTCGGAAACCCCTTAAATGACGCTTCCTCGGCAACTTACAGAGTAAAAGTGAGCAACGGAAACGGAGTTTTCAGACAGATAAGATTCGGAGTGCCAACCATTATTACACTTCCCGATAACCTTTATCCGATGTGGACCATCTATGGAAGTGCAGATAAAATTCTTGAAATAGAACAATGGGGAAATATCAGCTGGGAATCGATGAACAGCGCCTTTAGCAACTGCCGGCTTATGCAGCTTACAGCAATAGATTCTCCCGATCTGAGTAATGTTACCGATGCTGCCTTTATGTTTTTCAATGCTCATAATTTTTTGGGGGCACCTTCAATGCAGAATTGGGATACCTCTCATATCCAGGACTTCAAATTTATGTTTGCCCATGAGGGTGATTATCCGGCCGGGATCGACAATTTTGACACACCTTATATCACTAACTGGAATACTTCGGCGGCAATCAACTTCAACAGTATGTTTCTTAAAAGAAAAAACTTCAATCAGCCTCTGAACACCTGGAATACCTCCAATGCAACGGATATGGCCTGGATGTTTGCCAATTGTTTAAAATTCAACCAGAGACTCGACAGCTGGGATACTTCTAAAGTAACAGATATGTCCTTTATGTTTCATTTCATTCCGGTTTTCAATCAGTCTTTGAAAATCTGGAATACTTCTAATGTTGTCAATTTTGGGCACATATTTCATGGGTGTACATCCTTTAATCAGAATTTAGATACCTGGGACCTTACCAAAACTACACGTACAGACATGATGTTTACAGGAGCAAGCAGTTTCAACCAATCTCTTGCAAGCTGGAACCTGGCCGTCTTGAACGAAGCTTCGGGTTTTTTAAGTAATTCCGGCCTTAGCTGTGAAAATTACAGCAAAACTTTAGTAGGATGGGCAGACAATCCCAATACTGCTAATAATGTAGATATGGGTTTTGTTATTCCTTTACAGTATGCCACAAATGCAGTCAACAAAAGGAATATTTTAATAAGTAAAGGCTGGAGCTTCAACGGGGATGTTCCCGGAAGCTGTATCCTCGCTGCTTCTGAAGTTGGTTTAAGAAAAAAAAGATCAATTTATCCAAATCCTGCACAGGATAACATTCATATTGAAGACATGCATGATGCACAAAGCTTTAAAATCCTTGATGCAAGCGGAAGAATTGTCGATAGTGGGAAAACAGACTCTGAAATGATTAATGTAAGCGCACTGCCTAAAGGAAATTATATTTTGCAGATTGTTTCTAAAGGGAATGTAGAGAATTTTAAGTTTATTAAGAAATGAAAATAATTAAAAAAAGCCTCACGTTTTGTGGGGCTTTTTTGTGAATTGTGGAATTGTCAATATGTTTCACTCCAATTCTTAAATTAAAAAATTGACAATTGACTTTTCGCCATTGACCATTATATTATTTATCATATCCGTTCGGATGATTCGCTTTAATATCATCCACCGTTCCCAATACCTTATCTTTCAGGGAATCCTGATATTTTTGAAGATTTTCGGCAACTTTTTCGTCTGCACTTCCTAAGATTTTTGCTGCTAAAATTCCTGCATTCAAAGCTCCGTTTAGAGCAACTGTAGCTACCGGAATTCCACCCGGCATCTGAAGAATTGACAAAACGGAATCCCAACCATCGATAGAATTACTGGACAAAATCGGAACCCCAATCACGGGCAGAGTCGTACAGCTTGCCACCATTCCCGGAAGATGAGCCGCTCCTCCTGCTCCGGCAACGATTACTTTCAGACCTCTCTCCTTTGCTGTTTTGGCATAATCAAACATTCTCTCCGGTGTCCTGTGCGCTGAAACAACCGTCAGTTCATACGGGATGTCTAAAGATTTTAAAAAATTCGCAGCCTGTTCCATGATCGGTAAGTCACTCTGACTTCCCATAATAATTCCTACCATTCTTCTATTATTAGATGCTCAAAGATAAAAATTAATAGAGTGAAATGCAAAAAGGCGCAAAAGTTGTTCTGTTACCTTAAGAACTCTGAAAACTGTATCCATTGAGTTTGTTTTAAAGTAAATACTTTTGTTCATACATTTTATATTTTGAAAGATTATAAGCTTACTCTGGCGATCCTCACAGTTGCTATCGTTTGGGGAACAACATTTCTATCAATCCGTATTGCGGTAGAATCTATTCCGGCCTGGTTTGTGGCGGGAATCCGGCAGTTTCTGGCGGGAATTATTATGCTTTTGGTTCTTCTTTACAGGAAACAATTCAAATGGATCGGATGGAAAAATTTATCTTATCAGCTGATCACATCATTGTTAATGCTTGTCGTGGCCAACGGAATGACCACCGTTGCAGAAGAAACCGTTACCAGTAGTTTAACGTCCTTAATAAGTGCCTGCTCGCCGATACTCATCTTTTTGGGAAGCGTTGCAATGGGTTTGCAAAAGTTCAGTATAAGGGCATTGATAGGAGTTTCAATGTGTTTCAGCGGGATTCTTTTTATTTTTTGGGACGGTATCCACGATCTTAAAAACCCTGAATATGCGATGGGAATTATATTTTTATTCATCGCGATTGCAGGCTGGGCATCGGGAACCATTTTCACTAAAAAATTAAGTGTTCAAAGTTATAATATCACACTCAACCTTTTCTATCAGTTTATTTTTGCAGGAATATTGCAGATCATCTTTGCTTTTGCGTTTTCAGAAAACTACAACTTTGGAAATTGGACGTTAAAGAGTGTTTCAGCCATGCTTTATCTTGCGGTTTTCGGTTCTGTGGCGGCTTTTTTTGCGTATCATTATGCTTTAACCAAGGTTTCTCCGGTACAGGTTTCCATTCTAGCTTATGTCAATACAATTATTTCTATATTTCTAAGCTGGCTGATCTTGAATGAAGAAATTTCAACCAAATTCATTATTGCTGCAGCTTTGATTATCTTTGGGGTATTTGTAATTAATTACAACAGGGAAATGTTTAAAAAACAGAGAATTGAAAAAATTTAATTTAAAAACTAAAAAGACTGCCATTCAGCAGTCTTTTTTATATATCTAAGTAATTTATTCAGCAATTACCCTCACCATTTCTTTCACTTTCACAAGCTTTTCCATCAATTCCTCTCTGGAATCCGCCAGTACATTGATATGACCCATTTTTCTTCCCGGTTTTGTTTCCGTTTTTCCGTACAGGTGAACGTAAGTTTCCGGTAACCTCAAAACATCCTCCATCCCTTCATATATCACTTTTCCAGCGAAGCCTTCTGCTCCTACAAGGTTCAGCATTCCGCTATAAACAATTGCATCGGTGTCTGCCAATGGTAAATTTTTCACCACACGATACATCTGCTCAAATTGAGAATTGGCGTTTCCTTCCTGGCTCTGATGCCCGGAATTATGCAGTCTCGGAGCCGTTTCATTGACCCATACTTTTCCTTCTTTATCTAAAAATAATTCAATGGCGAAAAGTCCCGGAGAATTAATGGCATTTAAAAATTTTTCTGTAATTAAATTGATTTGTCTTTCAATATCTTCATCCAAAGAAACCGGACAAATATTAAAATCCAACAGGTTCAGTTTCGGATCCGCAACCATTTCTGTCACGGGGAAAGTTTTGGTTTCTCCGTTTTCATTTCTTGCTACGATCACGGAAAGCTCTTTGTCGATGTCTACCAATTTTTCAATGACTGAATCCTCTATCCAAAGATTTCTCATGTCTGCAGCGGTACGGATTACCTGTACTCCTTTTCCGTCGTATCCACCTGTATTCATTTTCTGTACAAAAGGTAACGGCATTTTAATTTCATCGGAACTTCCATCCATCACCTCAAATTCAGGGCTTGGAATATTATGAGCTTTATAAAATTCTTTTTGAAGGATTTTTTGTTGAATAGTTTTAATGATTTTAGAATTCGGAACGACTTTTATTCCTTGATTTTCCAATTCGGCAAGAGCATCTGCATTTACATGTTCGATCTCAATGGTCACTACATCTTTATCTTTACCGAAGTTCAAAACCGTTTCATAATCATTAAAATTTCCTTGTGTAAAGTATGAAATATTATGACAAGGTGCATCAGAAGCGGGATCCAACGTATAAAATTCATCATCATATTTCAACGCATTCTGAATGAACATTCTCCCGAGCTGTCCTCCTCCTAAAATTCCTATTTTCATTTTTTTACTTTTATTTTTTCTATTAGATTTAAATTTTGTTTGAATTGATTTAATTCTTTTTTAAACTTTCGGTTTATACTCAGCAAAGATCACAAAAGTTTTTATTTATTATCTCCCGAATGTCATTCCGCCGAAGGAGGAATCTCTAAAACACATTATTGAGATTCTTCATTTCACTTCGTTACATTCAGAATGACAGAACACCTTTATATTTTATCAATTTTTAAATAACCCAATCCCATCGGATTTTCCTGGTTCTGAGCATCGGATTTCTTTAAAACAATTGAGTATTTTTCTTTCATTTTTTCCGGAAGAATATCATTTACATTAAAAATATCATCAATATCAACTCCATGTTTATCATCAATATGGCTTACCGCTCCTTCAAAACCCATCACTTTATAAAATTCAGTAGCCTTTGCTTTTTTTACAATATCTCCCATGGAAGTTCCCACCATAAGGTGCTGCTCATGAAATTCTTCAAAAAATCCTTTTTTATACCCTCCGAGATTAATAAAATACAACTGCTCATCAGAAGTTTTCTCTCCTTTTTCAACAATTTTCACTTCATATCCATCAGCAAATCTTACTTCCTGGTAACAGTCGACGTGGATTTTCCCGTCTGCTTCTTTCCAGAATTCTTTCATGTCAGGAACAAGGTCTTTCAAGCTTTCCGCAATTCCAAAAAATACGTCATGTTGCTCTATATTCCGTCCTTTTGGTGTTGCTCCGAGTATTATATAGAATAATTTCAACTGATTTTCCATAATGCAAAAATACATCAAATTTATCTTTTTTAAACGTTTGGCAGACTACCACAATAGTTTTATATTTGTAGCATGTCAGAAATCATTATTCTCTTCCTTGGAGCAATTTCGGCAGGACTTCTGGGTTCGTTGACCGGTTTAGGAGGAGGAGTTATCATTATCCCTTTATTAACGCTGGGTTTCGGCGTTCCTATGCACTATGCCATTGGCGCTTCACTTATTTCCGTGATCGGGACTTCTTCCGGTGCGGCTGTAGCTTTCGTTAAAGAAGGCTTTACCAATATGAGGGTCGGTATGTTTTTGGAAATCGCCACCACCTCAGGAGCAATTATCGGAGCTTTGGTTTCGGGAATGCTTAATCCAAATACTATCGGAATTATTTTCGCCAGTATTCTTCTTCTGACTGTAATTTTAAATTTAAAAGGAAAGCCAGATCATCAACAACCTATCATTAAAGGAAGCTTAGAGGAAAAACTAAAGCTATACGGAACTTTTCCAGACAAAGGTGTTCTAAAAAGTTATTCTGCAAGAAATACAATACCTGGTTTTTTAATGATGATGTTTGCTGGGGCAATGTCCGGGCTTTTGGGCATCGGTTCCGGCGCATTGAAAGTGCTGGCTATGGATAATATGATGAAGCTGCCTTTCAAAGTTTCTACCACTACAAGTAACTTTATGATCGGGGTAACGGCAGTTGCCAGTGCGCTGATTTATTTCCAGAGGGGAGAAATTATCCCCGTAATTGCGGCGCCGGTTTTGATCGGGGTTGTAGTTGGAAGTTTCATAGGATCAAAAACTTTGATGGTTTCAAAGACAAAAAAACTGAAAACTTTCTTTGCGATAGTGATTACTATTTTGTCAATCTATATGATGTATAACGGGATTAATAAAAGCTTCAGATAATGAGAAAGAACTTCACAGATATTGATCTAAACCGTTCCGTAGGGAATCTTTTGAGGCTGGGTGTTATTTTATCCGTTATTACTTCGTTAGTCGGTTTTGTAAAGCTGTTCAGCGAAGGTTTTAAAATGCCTAAAAAATATACTTCACTGGATATGGGGTCATCTTCCGAAAAAGTTTGGGGAGATTTCTGGAATTCCTTATGTAAAGGTGAAGGAATGGCAATTATTCAATTGGGAATACTTCTTTTGGTATTTACACCTTTAATGAGAATTGTTTTCGCTTTAATTGGTTATTTAAAGGAAAAAGATTATATCTATGTCATCATCTCTTCCATTGTTCTGGCCATCATGGCGGTAAGTTTTTTTACTGGTTACGCGCACTAATTATATTTCATAAAACTCCAACGGCAGCTGATCCGGATCCTGGGTAAAGAAAAATTCTTTTCCTGTGAATTCATCTATTCTGATTTCTTCACAATTTAATCCTTTTTCAATTAATTCCTGACGTTTTTCATTAATATTTTCAACCGAAAAAGCCAAATGCCTTAATCCGCAAGCCTCTGGACGGGAAGGTCTTTTGGGAGGGTCTGGAAATGAGAACAGCTCGATAACATAATGATCGTCAATCGCCAAATCAAGTTTAAATGACTGTCTCTCTTCACGATACACTTCCTTGATAATATTTAATCCTAAAATCTCCGTATAGAATTGTTTGGAAACTTTGTAATCTGAGCAAATTATGGCTATATGATGAATTTTCATTTTAATTATTTGATTTCTTTACAGTTTTCTTTTCTCCTTGTATCAATTAAATACTGAATTTTCCATTCTCCATTTTGTTTTACCAATTGAAAACTATTGGCTCCACAATGTGAAAATTTTCCTTTAAAGTAAAATGAATAAGGTGTAAAAACACTGGCCAGATTTCCATCCGTATGAATGGCTTCAATGACAATTCTCTCATCCAGATCACCTTTTGAATATTTGGAAATGGAAGCTATAAAATCCTTTATTTCTTCGTTTTTCACCCCATCTTTTGTAATGGTCTGCAGAATTGCCGTATCAGAAAAAGTAGTTTTCAATAATTCCGGATCGGCATTTTTCATGGCGATAAATAAATTCCGGATCGGCTTTTCAATTTCCTGATTTTGTTGTTGCCCGAAACAAAAAAAGCTTCCGAACAACAGAGCAACAGTAAATATTTTATTCATTTTAATTATAATTGATTCTTACCATTAAAAATAGGAAAAAAGTTTACACAATAACCATTTGAAAAATTATAAAAATAAATTAAATTTATCAACATATTTATAAATATGTGGACAACCTATTTAATTCTGACAATATTGTTACTGGTTTTAACCATACTTCCTAAAATTCAAAATTCCCACTGGATATTTCGTGTCCCCGAATTTGGAAAAATTCAGATAACTTTCTTTATATTTTTCACTTTTATTTTTGGTTTTTTGTTACCGTTTTCTGACAGCCTTTGGATCTGTCAAAGCCTTTTATTCCTTATCTTGGTTCATCATGGTTTCACGCTTATAAAATATACGCCGCTTTATCCGGTAAAAAAATATACTCAGCAACAGCAATCTTCTGAAAAGATAGATTTTATTTCAGCCAATGTGTATCAGTTTAATAAAGAATACAATCGTTTTATTAAATTAATAGAAAAACATCAACCCAGCATTTTTCTGACCATGGAAAGTAATGCTGATTGGGAAAAAGCCCTGCAACACTTAGAAAAAGAATATATTTATCAGCATAAAGTAACGCTGGAAAATACATACGGAATGCATTTGTATTCAAAAATTGAGATAAAAAATTCCAAAACCCATTATTTCGTTGCCGATGATATTCCTACTATTGAAGCGCATCTGGAGACTGAAGACGGCTTTAAATTTGTATTTTTCGGAGTTCATCCGCCACCGCCGAGTCCTACTGAAGAGGAAACTTCAAAAGAAAGAGACGGCGATTTGCTGAGTACGGCAAAATGCGTAAAAAAACTTCATGAGCCAGTGATTGTAGTGGGAGATTTTAACAATGTTGCTTGGTCAAAATCTTCTATTTTATTTAGAAAAACCAGTCATCTTATTGATCCCAGAATCGGGCGCTCTTTCGTTCCTACTTTTCATGCCAAATACCGTTTATTAAGATTTCCTATTGATCTGATGTTTCACAGCGAAAATATTTTCATTAAAGAGCTGAAAACACTTGAAAATTTTGGTTCCGATCACCTTCCCGTGTATTGTTCCTTTTTTATTGATCATCAAAATGAAAATCAGGAAAACCGAATAGATCACGCCACAGAAAATGAAAAAGCTGAAGCCGAAGAGATGATTCAGGAGGGTCAACAAGAGGACAGCAGCCGGGAAACGGTAGCGACTGAAAGCTGATGTGAAATTAAAACTTCATTACATCCTTCACCACTCCATTTTTCTGGGTATGCTGCAATAAGTTTGTCTCAATAAAAGATTTAATTTTTTCTTCATTACCATCATTTGGGAATAAAAGATGAACATTCGCACCTGCATCCAATGTAAAAAATAAAGGTAATGCTGTTTCGTTTCTAAAATCCCATATTTTATTGATCACTTCCAACGTTCCGGTTTTCATCAGGATAAATGCAGGATCACTCATCATCATCATAGCATGAAGCGTAAGGGCTTCGTGCTCAACTAATTTGATAAAACCTTGTATATCACCGCTTTTAAGAATCTTCTTCATTGGTTCAAAATTTTCTCTTGCTTCCTGGAATCTCCTCTCTGCATACGGATTTGTGTTCATCAAACCATGTCCAACAGTGGAAGAAACACTTTTTTGACCTTCATGAATTAATAAAACCCAATCATTAAAATTTTTGAAAATCTCATGAATCTCATCATCCGGATATTTTACAGCAAATAGGTCTGAACTTCCTTTTATCTGAGATTCGCCCCAGACAACCAGTCCATTGTACAAGCTTCTGCATGCGCTTCCACTTCCCAATCTTGCTAAAAAAGAAGCTTTTCGTAATGATTCTTCTTCTGAAAGTTCTCCCGAAAAAACTTCATCTAATTTTATCAGACATTTCGCAATGGCTCCAAAACCTGATGCAGAACTTGCAATTCCTGAGCTGTGCGGAAACGTATTTTCTGTTTTGATAATATATCTGCCTTTTAAAATCCATGGAAGATATTGTTCGATATTTTTGAAGTATTTCTCAATTTTTTCAGCAAATTTTACTTCTTCATTTCCTGCTAAAAATGTCTGTACCGAAAAATTTTCATCAGCCAGAAATTCCATTACAGTATTGGTTTTACAATGATTTAAAGTATAACTAATACTTGGATTTGCAGGAATCTGATTGTCATATTTCCCCCAATATTTTATTAAAGCAATATTCGATGGGCAACTTTCGGAAACCATCTGATTATTGATCGTAAATTCTTTTTTTCCTAGAAATTCCTGTGTTGTCATAATTTAATTTAGTTTCTAACCACAAATAATAGACGCTTTTTGTGGTTTAAAAATTTAATACATTTTCTCAATAAGATCAGCATATTTTTTAAGAACCACGTTCCTTTTTACTTTCAAAGTCGGTGTGATTTCTCCGGTGCTGATCTCAAATTCCGCAGGCATCAAAGTAAACTTTTTCACCTTTTCATAATCTGATAACTGACTTTGCAATTCTTTAATTTTTTCTTTGTAAAAGTCCATTATTTTGTCATTTTTCAAGGTTTCTTCCCAAGTTGTCAACTGGATGTTATTCTTTTTGACAAAATCATGTAAAAATTCAAAATTCGGAACAATTAGAGCTGAAACAAACTGTCTTCCTTCTGCAATTAAAACAATTTGCTGAATAAAATTATTATTCGTCAAAAGGTTCTCAATCTGCTGTGGTGCAATATATTTCCCATTGGAAGTTTTCATCAGATCCTTCAGTCGGTCTGTGATGATAAGATTTCCCTTATCATCAATTTTTCCTGCATCACCGGTTTTGAACCAGCCATCTTCCGTAAAAACTTTTTGTGTTTCTTCAGGTTTGTTGTAATAACCACTCATGATTCCGTTTCCTTTGGCCTGGATTTCATCATTTTCACCGATACGGATTTCTACGCCCGGTAAAGGCTTGCCGCTTGTTCCATGCTCAAAATGTGTTAAAGGAAAAAGTGTCAAAGTCGCAGTAGTTTCGGTCAGTCCATAGCCAACGGTAATATGAATTCCCACCGATTCAAAAAATTTTGTCACTTCGGGAGATAATGATGCTCCGCCACATGGCAAAAACCACAATCTTCCGCCCATTCTATCTTTTATCTTGCTGAAAACCAATGATTCAGCAATTGACTCTTTTATTTTTAAACCAAAAGGAATCGGTTTTTCATTTCTTTTCAATTCTGCAGTTTGCCACCCTGTTTTTAATGCCCAATCGAAGATTTTTTTCTTTAATGATGAACCTTCTTCCGCTTTTTCCAACACTCCTGCATATACTTTCTGGAAAAATCTCGGGACTGCACACATCATTGTCGGCTTTACTTCTTCCAACGCTTTGGCGATATTCTTGGGATCTTCCAGGAAATAAACCCTTGCCCCACCATATAAACAAAGCAAACTCCAGCTTCTTTCAAAAACGTGGCTCAATGGTAAAAAAGCTAATGAAAGCTCTTCTTCAAAATTTTTAAACTTAAAAAATTCAAAATGAGCATCAAATGCCTTGACAAAATTTCCGTGGGTCAGCATTACCCCTTTCGGAGTTCCCGTAGTTCCGGAAGTGTAAATTAAAGTAGCAATATCATTGTTTTCTTTTGGACAAAACTCCAATTTCGGAGACGATTTTGCGATAAAATCTTCAAGATAAAAACTATTGAATTCTTTCTTGATCCAAACCGCTTTCTTAGAAACAATAATGGTATCAAGATGATTATCTTCTTTTTGTAAAAGCTCTAAACAGATATCATACTGCGCCTGTTCTCCAACCAAAATAATTTTTGCGCCGGAATCCTGAATGATGTATTCTGCCTGTTCAGCATTGTTGGTCGAATAAATGGGAACACTTATCGCCCCGATAGATATTGCAGCAAGGTCAAAGATCACCCATTCGGAAGAATTTTCCGAGTAAATGGCAACTTTATCATTTTCCTGAATTCCTGCATTTTTAAGTGAATTAGCCGTTCTAAAAACAATTTCACTGAATTTTTTCCAGCTCAGCTCTTTCCAACCGGCTTCTTTCTTTTTAAAGCCGATCGCAGATTTTATAGGATGTTTTTCTGTATTCTTTTGAATAATTGCCTCTGCAAGATTCATTTCTTCAACTTTTTATCGTTAATATAATTTTTAAGATGGAAATCAATAGTCTCTTCCAAAGGAATAAACTCATATTCTAATCTTTCTTTAATTTTTTTATTGGAAACAACTTTCATTCTTGAGATCGCTTCAACATTTGATCTTGTGACCATCCTCAATCCCGGAATCAGCCACCCGAAAAGCATATTGGCAACAACTCCTAATTTCAACTGAAAGTACGAGAGAACTTTGGCTTCCTTCAAACCTAATTCTTTTCTCACTTTTTTTGCCAGATCAGCGTATCTTTTATTTTCAGAAATAATGATAAATCTTCCCCCGAAGATATTTTTTTCCATGAGTTCCACAGAAATTTTAGCAACATCTCTTACGTCGGCATAGCTCGTTCCACCGGAAAAGGTAAAACTGTGCTTTTCTAAAGTAGGGAAAATATCTCCGCTGCTGTTTCCCCAGCTTCCACTTCCGATGATCATTCCCGGATTTACAATGACTGTGTTCAACCCTTCTGCTGAAGCTCTCCAAACTTCCATTTCGGCAAGATGCTTGGAAATTGCATAAGCAGAATGTTCTTCTTTGGGATTAAAATCCGAAGTTTCATCTAATTCTCCATTTTCATTAAAAAGATCAAGAACCGCAATTGAACTTACGAAAAGAAATTTTTTCACATCAGAACCATCACAAGCAAACAGAAGATTTTCTGTCCCTTTTACATTGGTGTGATACATTTCCTTATTATCTTTCGGATTAAAACCTACTTTTGCAGCCGTGTGATAGACTTCTTCTACACCTTTCAAAGCATCTTGAAGCGAGTTGATATCATCAAAATCCATATCAATCCATTCAATTTTATTGAAAAAATCGTCCGGATTTTCCGTATAAAATGTATATGAATGCCTTACCTCATCTAAATTGCTTGACGGTCTCTTTGCAGCACGAACGTTTTTGCCTCTTTTAAGAAGCTCCAAAACGATTACCCTGCCTAAAATTCCGGTAGCACCTGTTACAAAAACCATCAGTTATTTTTACTTGATTGCTGACTAAATTATGATAATATTATCCGTTATGCAAATTTGCGATTTTTAAAGGAGAATTCCATTTTTATTGATCAGAAATACTTTATTTTAAGCTAAAATTCAAGTTTCAGCTAAAGCCCTAAAATTGCTGTCAAAAAGAAAACGGGCTAAAGCCCGTTTCAATTATTATAATATTTTCGTTAAAATCAATTATTGAGAATAAATTATTCTTTTTAAGCTAACACCATATTATTTCTTCTCGGAGCTTTGTCGCACAAAACATCGGCAATACTCTTTGAAATAAGGTTCCCTTCCGTAAGATTATCCAGCCAGAAAAATTCTCCCGCCGCATTGATTTCGATGAAATAATATTCGTCTTCTGGAGAAACTATAATATCAATCGCCCCATAATCAACGTGATAAACATCCAAAAGCTCTAAAATCTTTGTTTCAATTTCTGCCGGAAGTTCAGTCGGAATCCATTTATCGATAAGGTTTACGCCGTCTTTTCTCCAATCAACTTTTGCAGCTTCGGATTGTTGAGAATCAATCTCGAAGGCGTACACATCACGGCCAACCACTGTTACACGAAGTTCTTTTTTCTTTTCAATTTTCTTTTGAAACTGCATTGGGCAATACAAAAGAGTATCTAATTCTTCCAGTTTGTCTTCATTGATAACATTTGTGAAAACCACACTTTCAACGCCATCTTCATAAATTGCAAAACCGGTCTGCATTTTAGCGACTACATTCTGATGCTTTAAGATGAATTGTCTTGCTTCCTCAGGATTATTGGTGATGCAGGTTTCCGGAATCTTAAGCCCGATTTTATCCGCAATTTTCAATTGTTCTTCCTTGCTGTCTAACCTCCTGTAAACACTCGGTTTTCCTAATGAATACACATCAACAGACTCTAAAAAACCAAAAAGCGTATTACGGATTTCGCCCATTGCTGCTCCGTAAAATTTCTCATCTATTTCGCTTTTTAAACCCTGTCCAATATTGTAAGCTCTTCTGTACCAAACTGCTGCGATATCATCTAAACGATGTTTTTTCTCAGGAGTTTCAAGAATTGTGACCCATTTTCCGTCTTGAAAAGAGGTTGACAGTTTGTTTTTCAGAGGATACAAATCAACATCAAAACGAATAACTTCGCAACCGTTTTTATCAATATATTCGGTTACTTTTTCAATTGAAAAATTATCTCCGGTATGTGTAATTATTAAAATTTTATTCATTGGTTTTCATTCTTTTTATAAGATTATCGGCAATTCTTTCTGCAATTGGGAAATTTAATTCTTTCTGCAGCATTCCCCATTCACCTTGTGGATTTACTTCAAGAAAATAATAGTTTCCATCTCTTCCTTTGATTATATCAATAGCTCCAATGTAAAGTCCCATTTCTTTCATCATGGAATGTAGGTTTTCTTTAATATTTTCAGGTAAATCGTAGGCTGACCAAAAGTAATTTCCCTGAGCAATTCGCCAGTCTGTATTTTCGCTATTATTAATTTTTCCTGTAAAAAATTCACCGTCTACATAGACAATCCTTAGCTCATATTCTTTCTCAATATAAGGCTGGAAAATCATCGGGCAATATTCTATATCCGAAATACCTTCCAAAGAATTTTCATCAATACTATTTGTTGAAAGAAAATTTTCCCCTCCCATTGACTTTGAGATCACCCCATGAAGTTTTGCAATCATTTTGCCATTGCAGCACTCATGAAAAAATGCGGTAATTTTATCTGCATCATTTGAAAAAATTGTATTTGGAACAATTAAATTATTCTTTTTTGCAATTTTCAGTTGAAGCATTTTATTTCCGTCAATTTTCTTTTCATTTTCCAGGGGGTTGATCCATGGAACACCTTCTAAAAGGGTAAAAAGATTATATCTGAGACTGGTATATTCATTTAGAAATATCCTTTCATAATCTTCATCCAGCTCTTCTGGAACGCTTATTCCCCAGGCTTTTCTATGCCAGACGCCTTTGATTTCGTCAGAATTAATTGAATTTCCAAATTCATCTGTTAATTCAAAAAAATTTTCGTTAATACTGATTTTTTGGAGATGATTTAAACGATCAGAATTCAGCCTGAAATACGGAATATTTTTCGTTTTTAGATATTCAAAAAAGATATCAATATTGTAAAAGTCTTGAGAATGCGTAATACAAAGAATCATTTGCCGGTTTTTTATTAAAAAAGGAAACTTAGAGTGTAAGTTTCCTTTAGTATAGTTTATTAGTATTGTAACTAAATAATACTACAAATTAAACGGATTGAACATCATCATCACCGTCAGAAGGATATTTTTGAGTCTGAGCCATATCGAAAGTTGGCTTAGTTACAGTATCCACTTCTGGTTTTGTGATAATTCCTGCACCTCCTTTTACTTTTTGAGGTTCGTTAACTTGCTTTTCTAAAAATGCTGCAAAAAACGGCTTCTTTTTTGAATTTTTGTTTTTCATAATTATTTGAATTTGATTAAGTAATCTTAATTTTATTGTTTAGTCCTTCACCGGATCTATTCCAGGTTCAAAGCCTATCTCGTCATTGTCAGACGGATATTTCAAGGTCACCGGAGTATCGTATGCAGGCAACGTCACATTGTCTAACGTACGTGAGGTAACCACCGTATCATTGGTAGGCAGTGTGGTAACATCACCCGTTGGGCTTGATATTATTCCTCCTCCTTGAATTTCTTCAGGGTTCTTAATTTGCTTTTCTAAGAATGAAGCAAAGAAAGGCTTCTTTTTTGAATCTTTTTTCATGTTGGTTGTAATTTGAGTTGGTTGTTAGTTTTTATTATACAGCGTCTCCGCCTTCGTCGCCGTCTGATGGATATTTCATCGTAACGTTATCACTTCCCGGCTTTGTGATATTATCCAAAAGCGCAGAAGTTATACTATCCTTCAATGCTCCTGTTATATTATCTTCCAAGGCAGAAGTAATACTTCCTGAACCTCCTTTGATTTTCTCCGGATCTTCAACTTGTTTTTCAAGGAATGAAGCGAAGAAAGGCTTTTTTGATTTTTTTTCTTCCATAGCACTAATTTTTAATGATTTAGAAAATCTAAAGTATTAAAAAAAAATCACTCCAAGAAGAATAATTTTTTATTTATGAAAATTTTAACAAACAACAAAGAATAATAGAATTATTTTAATCCAGATTCAAAAATTGCTTTACAACTTCAGCAAAATCAACAGGATTTTCTGCCTGAACCCAATGGCCCGCATTTTTCACCGTAACAATTTTAGCTTTCGGGAACTGCTGTTTAATTGCAAATTCATCCTGAGGAAGAATATAATTCGACTTTTCTCCTGCTATAAATAAAGTCTCCCCTTCAAAAACACCGAATTTTATGGCGTTAGAAACAAATTCGTTATATTTTTCAGATAAAGTTTTAAGATTAAATCTCCAGTTCAGCTTCTTATTTTCATCCCAATACAGGTTTTTGGTTAAAAACTGGATTGTGGATTTTTCAGGAATATACTGGCTAAGAACCGCTTCCACCTCATTTCTTGAACTTACTGTATTGAAATCAACCGTTTCCAAAGCCTTGATAATTCCCTGATGATGTGGAGGATACGCTTTAGGAGAAATGTCAACAACGATAAGTTTTTCTACTTTTTCGGGGAAGCTTATTGCAAATTGCATTACCGCTTTCCCTCCCAAAGAATGTCCTAAAACATACGCTTTTTTAATTCCGTAATGATTCATGTAATTCATAATATCATTCGCCAGATCATCGTGTGACATACCTTCAGAATGAAAGCTTCTGCCATGATTCCTCAGGTCAATCAAATGAACTGGAAGAAGATCTCCAAGATCTTTTCCAAAACTTCCCCAGTTATCAAGCATTCCAAAAAGACCATGAAATACTAAGAGCGGTGTAGACGAAAGATTTTCGCCAAATATTTTTGAATGTAGAATTTTCATAAGTTTTGTTTTATAAGATGGATGCTGGATGATAGAAGTAGGAAGTTAATGAATGCTGTATTAAACTTCCCGATTCTTACTTCCGGCTTCCAGCCTTCAGTTTACCATTTTCCCAATCTTTTCAAATAAGCCTGAACCGTATTTTCCAGCCCCATGTACAACGCTTCGGAGACCAAAGCATGACCGATGGAAACTTCCAATAAATTCGGGATATTGTCTGCAAAATATTTTAAATTGTCTAAGCTTAAATCATGACCGGCATTAAGTCCTAATCCAAAATCAGCAGCTACAACAGCTGTTTCATAGTAAGGTTTTAATGCCTGTTCTTTATTTAATGAATAATTTTTTGCGTAAGCTTCAGTGTACAGCTCAATTCTGTCGGCTCCTGTTTTTGCCGCGTATTCAACCAATTCCGGTGTAGGATCAAGAAAAATTGAAGTACGGATTCCTGCATTTTTAAACTCGGCAATGATTTCTGTAAGAAAATCCAGGTGTTTTTTTGTGTCCCATCCTGCATTGGAAGTGATTGCATTATCTGCATCAGGAACCAACGTCACCTGCTCCGGCTTCACCTCCAAAACCATGTCGATAAACGGACGGTGGGGGTTTCCTTCAATATTAAATTCCGTAGTTACCAACGGTTTGAGATCATAAACATCTTTTCTTGTAATATGTCTTTCATCAGGCCTTGGATGGATCGTAATTCCTTGACCACCAAACTCCTGAATTTTAATTGCAGCTTCCGTTACACTTGGCGTTTCGCCTCCTCTTGCATTTCTTAATGTTGCAATTTTATTAATGTTTACACTTAGTTTTGTCATTTTTTTCCTGTATAAGTAGAAGTTAATTTCACATTATTTATGTTTGTTTGACCCGTATCATGGTTATATCAAATTCAAACTTTAACAATGTTCTAAAACTTCACAAATTTAGTGATTAAAAATCACTCTCCGATGTATAAAAGAGCGGAAAATATGAAGCCATCAGTTTAACATGTCTGCTTTTACAAATTAAGTTGAATGATGTATTCCAATCACTATCATCATTATATTTTAAACAATATAAATCCTAATAAGTTTTAACAAATCGGACGGTTACTACAAGTCACTTTTACCTTAAAAACACTTTTATAAAAAATGAATCTTTAGAAAAAAGTTAACATTTATAACATAATGAATTAAATTATATTAATAAAATACTATTAATTCAAAAATATACTCAATAAATTTAATTAAATGTAAAATAATTTGACTTTTAATGATAATATGTTAATAAAACCATAAAAAGTATGCTTTTTTTTATTAATATTACAGTATCTAAATTTAACACAGGATGAAATTAAATGCTAAAACCTCTCTTAGTGTAGGTGCTTTCTGTTTCTTGCTGGGAACTACCGGCCAGATAAATGCACAAAAAACAAAAAGTGATTCCACTAAAACTACGGAAATCAAAGAAGTTGTAGTAACAGCTCTTGGGATTAAAAGAGACCAAAGAAAGCTTGGCTACGCTATTTCTAAAGTTGACAGCAAAGACATTACCCAGGCCGGCGTAGTAAATCCCATGGAAGCCCTTCAGGGCAAATTACCGGGAGTTCAGGTCATAGCCGGATCAGGAGGACCTCAGTCCAGTGCAAAAATTCAAATTCGTGGGAATACCTCATTAGGAAAGAATAATCAGCCGCTGGTAGTAGTGGACGGGGTGGTTATTGACAATTCCGTTACGGGTGCTGATGAATGGGGATCAGGATATGATTTTGGAAACGAAATGAAAAATCTTAACTCTGACGCTTTTGAATCCGTATCTGTACTTCGGGGTGCCGCCGCTTCTGCCCTTTACGGCTCCCGCGCTTCCAATGGGGTAATTGTAATTACAACAAAAAAAGGACGCAGCAGAAATGGAATTGGGATTAAAGTAAACTCTTCACTTACAACTCAGAGTGTATACGCAGGCCCTAAACTGCAAAATGAATTTGGCGCCGGCGTAGGCCCGAAATTCCCGACAGACAGTAATGGAGAGCGGTTTATAGATCCAAACACTTTCTTCTACAGCTACGGCCCCAAGTTTGATGGCCTTCCCGTAAGAGATGTCGATGGGAGAACCGTTTTATACAATCCACAGCCAAAAAATTATCTGGAGCTGTATCAGGTGGGAATAGACCGGAAAAATTCAATTGAACTTTCCGGAGGTACCGATAAATCAACATTTTTATTTAACTATACAAATCAGGAAGCAGAAGGTATATTGCCACGTAACAAATTCACTAAAAATACTTATTTCTTACGCGCCACTCATGAGTTTAGTAAATACCTGCAATTAGACGCTAGTTTCAATTACACCAGATCCTATGGCGCAAACCCTGTTCCGCAAGGAGGAAACAGCAGTCCTTTATTCAGCTTTGTATATGGAACTCCAAGAAGTTTTGATGCCGTTTATTGGAGCCAAAATTATTTAGATCCTGTAAATGGCGGGATAAAGCAGGATAATGATGACCCCTACGGAATGGCAGGACAATATTTTGACCTGTTCCAAAATACCAGAACCCAAAAAGAAAATAATAATATCGGCCGTTTAGAAGCAAAGTCACAGATTACAGACTGGCTGAGCCTTACCGTTGGTGGTAATTTCAACAACTATAATTTCATCAATGAATCTAAAATTTTAGGCTCTGATCCCGGCTTTAAAGGAGGTGGATACAGCATTCTGGAAGGCAGAAAGGAGCAAAATACACTCAAGTTTTTAGCCAATGCTATTTTTAAATTAACCGATAATTTAACCATGAATGCTTCCCTTGGAGGAGAGAGCTTTACTTCAAAATTTAAATCTACAAGATCATTTACAAACAGCGGCCTTAGAATCCCGGGAGTTTTTACCATTCAAAATTCTGTAGACAATCCTGGCTATGAGTCAATTTATACAGATCAAAATATCTCACCTAAAAAGATCCAATCTTTATATGCCTTTGCTAATTTTGCATGGAAGGATCAGCTATTTGTGGATATTACCGGGCGTAACGACTGGTCTTCAACATTGGCTTATCCTGACGGACATGGTGATATAAGTTATTTTTATCCGTCTTTTGTAGCCAACTGGACCTTCTCCAACTCTTTCAAGCTTCCACAATGGGTAAACTTTGGTAGTTTAAGAGGAAGTTTGGCCTGGGTAGGCCGGGATACATTCCCGTTTAATACAAGTGCCGGTTTTTATTATGCAGGAGATCCCACAGCATACAACTCTCCGGATGGCACGCGTATTCCTTTAATTGGCTTTAATAGCAAAGCCCTGGCCAATCCTAATTTAAGAAACGAATTAAGCAGATCCATTGAATTAGGGCTGAATATGGCATTTTTTAATAACAGGCTGGATTTCGATGTTTCCGTTTACAAAACAAATACAATCAATCAGTTACTTACACTTCCTATGCCTCAGGAATCAGGTGTGGAATCAATGCAAATCAATGCCGGAAATCTACAAAACAAAGGTATCGAAGTCATTGTAAATGCGGTTCCTGTAAAATCAAATAATTTTAAATGGGACACTACCCTTACATTCGCTAAAAACCAGGATAAAATTATTGAGCTTGCTCCCGGAGTTGAAGAATACGTACTACAGTGGGCAATGGGTAGAGATGTAAAAAGTATCGCAATCCCCGGCCAGGAATACGGACTTATACAAACCAACTATGCCTTCGCAACTTATCAGGCCCTTGATGCTAACGGAAATAAAATTGATGATCCACGAAACGGCATGAAAGTCCTTAAGCCGAACGGGTACTATATGCGTTCCAATGCCTATCAAAACCAGGGCTATGTAACTGTAGGGAAACTAACTCCTGATTTCCTGACCAGCTTTAGAAATACTTTTAAATATAAAAATCTGGCATTAAGTGTTTTAATTGATGCCAGGGTGGGTGGTGACATTTTATCTGCCACTTACAATTACGGGGTACAATTCGGAAACCTGCCTTCAACCTTACAGTACAGAGATAAGGAAAGAGGAGGTATCGAATATACAGATCCAAGTGGAGTAACTCAGTTTGGGGTAATTCCTGAGGGTGTATTTGCCCAGAATACACAGATCAAAGATAAGCAAGGGGTAACCCGGGATGTAAGCGGCATGACTTATCAGGAAGTTTTTCAGAGAGGATGGATGGATCCTGTACGTACTGACTTGTATTACAGAAATTTAGGTTCATGGGGAAATGGCATTCGTGAAAATGCTATTTTCGAGAATACCTGGGTTGCTTTACGTGAATTAAGATTAACCTATTCATTCAAACCGGAATTAATAAAGCCTTTGGGCATCAATACATTAAACGCTTCTCTTATAGGAAGAAATCTTTGCTATATCTATAATAAACTTCCGGACGGCATCAATCCTGAAGGAATGTACAACAACAATTCAGGAAGCTTCGCTGAATATGGAGGTTCGCCAATGTCAAGATACATAGGTTTTAATCTGGATTTTTCTTTCTAATCAATTACTAAAAAAAAATGAAAAAATGAAAAAAATATTTTTAATAGCAGCTTCATTATACTTACTAAATTCCTGCACGCGTGATTTTGCTGAAACCAATACAAACCCTCTGGATATCGTAAACACAACTCCGGAATCATTGCTCCCAATGGCCATCAAAAAAGGATATGATGCCAGCTTTGAATATTATTATGATTATTACCGCAGGATCATGCCATGGACTCAGACTTTAGTGCCCGGTACAGCTAATATTTCTGAATTTATGGATGACGGAACTAATATGAACACAAGAAAAGATGTTTTCTATGGTGATCACGGCTCTCTTCTTACGGACATTATTCATAAAATTGACCAGATGCCGGCAGATCAGCAGGCAAGATATGTAAATATCAAAAGTATCGCTACTATTCTAAAGGTTTATTACGCATGGTATGTTACTGATGTTAACGGAAGCATGGCCTATGCAGAAGCCTTTCAGGCGAGGTATGGCGGTACCGCAACTCCAAAATTCGAAACTCAGGAACAGCTGTATGATATTTTTGACAGCCAGCTGAATAATGTTTACAGTGCTCTGGAAGGAGCAAACCAGTCTATACAGGTAAGCCCCGGAAGCGGAGATCTTTTCTTTAATGGAGATATCTTAAAATGGAAAAAAGTTTCTAATTCATTAAGGTTGAAAATTGCATCAAGATTAATGAAAAGAAACCCTGCCAAGCTTGCAACGATCGCAGCTCAGGTATTATCCAGAGACCAGATCAGCAGCACGGCTGAAGATTTTTCCCTGCGCTCAAGAAGATTTACAGAGCATGGCAACTTTAATCCTACCACTTTCTTTGCTTCAAAACCTATGGTAGATCACATGACAAAAAATAAAGACCCGAGGCTGCCTATTTTCTTTCAAAAAAACTCATATTCTAAAACTGCCATTAAAAGATTATCAACAGCAGGTTTAATGACCTCTGTAGCTCTTACCGACTCCCTGCAAAGATATGTTGGAGGACCTACCAGCCCCGATAAAAGTACCACCCGATATTACACCAACGCCAGAAGATCATTGAACGGAACAACCTATGATACGATCTCACGTCTTCAGTACCGTATTTGGCAGCCGGAATATTTATCCGGTACAGGAAATGCCGTATTCCCTATTTTAACGTATGCAGATTATTCTCTATTAAAAGCTGAGTTACAGGCAAGAGGAATCATCTCAACAGGAAATTCTGTTCAGTCGCTTTATGAGGAAGGTATCAAAGCATCTGTAAAAACATATAATTTTATTGCAAAAGAAGCCGTTGTAGAACAATATGAGCCAACAGCAGACAATGAGATAGCAACCTATCTTAATGGGCCGGATGTACAATTTAATCCATCAAAAGCTCTGGAGCAGATCATCATTCAGGAATATCTGAATTATTTTAAACAGCCTAATGAAGTATGGGCTCTTATCAAAAGAACCGATATGCCGAATACTTCTACCGCATTGAAATTAGAAGCACTTGCAAGAACCGGGGGAATCCCTTTGACAATGCCTAGAAGAGTTGTTTTGCAGACTCCGTCGGCGAACAATTTAAACTATAGCAATCAGCAGGCTGCTCTCAACCAGATGAAGCAAGACCCCGATTTCGGCACAAGCGAAAGTGATATCCAAGGCCGTATCTGGTGGGATAAAAAATAAGTCCATAATATTCCTAAAACAAGATCCCGGTGAGCTTTTCACCGGGATCTTTTATTTTAAACCAATTGTTTATTTGGAAGCTAGACTTTTACCTGCATTACTTCAAGATCAAATTCTTTGGAAGCTACAAGCAAATGGTCAAAAATATCAGCTTGAATCTCTTCAAATCGTACCCATTCCGTATCATTGGTGAACGAATAAATCTCCAAAGGCAAGCCTTGCGGCGTAATATTCAATTGACGAACGATTACAGGGCCTTCTTTATCAAGTTCCGGTATTCTTTCAATATATTTTTGGGCATAATACCTGAAAACACCAATATTGGTAAGCTGTCTGCCGTTGATGATTTCTTCTTTATGCGCCATATTTTCCTTTTCTTTCCTAAGCTCGATTGAACTTTGTTTCAAATAATCTGAAATCAGGTTAATATTTTTCAGTCGCTCAATATCTTCTTCTTCAAGGAATTTAAAAGAATTAATATTAAAATATATTGATTTTTTTATCCTTCTTGCATTGGTTTCGGAGATTACCTGCAGGTTTTTGATTTCTGTTGTCAGCAAATCATAGGTAGGAATGGTGGAAAAAGTTTTATCAAAATTATTAATTCTTGTTGTCAAAAGGTTGATTTCAGCGATGTTTCCTTCTACATTATATTTGGGAATGCTTACCCAGTCGCCGACTTTTAAGTTTTTAGAAGTTGCCACATGAAGTCCTGTCACAAAACCCAGAATTGTATCCCTGAAAACCAAAACTAAAACAGCCGTTATCGCCCCCAAACTTCCGACAATTGTTGTCCCTTTAATTCCAAAAATCACGCAAATCCCAACAACGGTAAATATGAAAATTCCTAAAATTCTTACAGTTTCCGAAATCGCGTTCAGAGCCATGATTTTATAGAAATCCTGTTTTATGATGAAATAATTCCTGAAGGCCGTCAGTCCTCTGTAAAGCATTCCGGCGAAGGTTAAAACCATTCCTAAATTTACAACTCTAACGATAAATTTTGTTGTATTTCGAAGAGCTCCATGAAATATAGACTCATGAATCCCTGCTATAATTAAAAGTGCAAAAAGATGAGCTAGTGAATTGGTAACTTTAGATTGATAAATAGATCTTATAACAGGATATTTTTCCTGATTATGAAAAATCCGGAAAACAGTATTAATTATAATTTTAAGGACAAAATCAATAACCAGAAATACTGTACACAGCAAAAACATTTTTACTATCATGTGAAATACCCAATCCAGGCCAGACGGAGAAATCTCACTTATATAAATATAAAGAGGATCCGTAAGTTGCGTGATAAGGTCTCTTGTGTCTTCTAACTGATCATTCATTACAGCAAATTTATAAAATTTAAGGATGATTTTTATTAAAAACTTCTTCTGCAATTTTCATCCCAAATTCTTCATTTTTTAAGATTCATACATTCTTTTAATAATTTTTAAAATATTGAATCCTTTGAAACCCGCACTAGCAAATAAATTATTCACTAAAAATAATTTAAATCAATAAATTATATTAAAAAAATTCACTATTTTATGATCTTATATTTATTTATTTTTTAAATTTGATAAAAACTAAACAAATCAAAATCAGTTAAATATGAAACAAAACTACTTTTTTATTCTATTGTGTGCTTTCGCACTTTTGATCAATTGTAAAGGAGACGAATCCACATTTTCTGAAGACCCCGCACCTACGGTTATTCAAACCGGGAAGGTTGAGGGGAAAGTTACTGCCAATAACGGTACAAAACCAATCGGTGGCGCCATTGTTTTTACCATTGACAGCAATCATAAAGTGTATCACACCTATTCTGACGCCAATGGAAACTTTAGCCTTACAGCTCCTGAAGGCAGCACAACCCTTCATATTCAGACGGGTGACGGCCGAAATTTCAGAACTGAAATTCCGGTTACTGTTAAAAAGAATGAAACCATTACAGTTCCTGTTACAGAATCAAAACTTACACAGGTTGCAAAAATGGCTTACGTAAAAGGAAATTATGATGAAATTGAAGATATCGTTACCGCTCTGGGCTATACTGCGACAGAAATTACGTATCAGGATCTTAAAAACCTCAACAAAATTTCTCAATACGATATTATCTTCCTGAATTGCGGATCCAGAGGAATTACAGAGACAGGAACTTCCACTCCTAGCAATGACGTGTTGGTTTATACTAATCTTTCAACATTCGTTACCAATGGAGGGAGCTTATACAGCTCAGACTGGGCTTCTGCATATCTTGTGGGAGGTGATACCAACACCAACATGTGTAATGCTGCGGGAGGTTTTATCAATGACAATTTACTTTGTCTAAAAAATATCGGAACTGCAACTACTTATGCAAACTGTTCAGTTTCTAATGCTGCTTTAGCTACGGCTGTAGGATTTAATACGTTGGATATTACTTATGATATTGGGCAATGGGAAAAAATCCAGACTTATGATTCCAGCTTCTGGGAAGTTTTGGTTGAAAAAAACAATGAACCTTTAATGATCAGAACAGGAAATTATAACGATCCCAATGCACAATCAGTTGCGGTAGGAACAGCTGCCAACAACAATCAGATGACGATTTGCCATCACACCGGAAATGGAAATAATATCACCATTACCATTGATGCAAGTACATGGCCGAGTCATCAGGCTCACGGTGACACGCAAGGCCCTTGTTCGGGAGGAAATTCCAGCAGTGGTAAAATTTACTACACGACTTTCCACAACCACGCAACAGGAAATATCGGGAAAACAGAACCGATCTTGGAATATGTAATTTTAAACCTATAATAACTTTATCTTAAACATGGGAGTGGCTTTTTTATAAAGCCACTTTTTTTATATCTTGCATACATATTTTTTAGCATGAATATCGATACAGCATTAATTAACATTCTTTGTCTTGTTTTGTTATTTCTGGGAATTTTGGGTACATTCTTACCTATTTTACCGGGATTATTACTAAGTATCTGCGGATTATTAATCTACAAATTCGGGACAGGTGCGGATTTGCCGATGATTTATATCTGGGCTTTCGGCATTCTGACATTGGCTTCTGTAGTTTTAAGTTATGTCATTCCGGCAAAGACCAATCAGAAATACGGTGGAACACGCTGGGGAAGCATCGGTTCGGTAATCGGGATGATTATTGGAATGTTTTTACCAATTCCTTTAGGTTTTTTAATCGGAATGTTTGCCGGCGTTTTCGTGGGCGAACTTCTTCACGACAGCAAAGACATGAACAAGGCCTTAAAATCAACCAAAGGAGCTTTCGTTGGGTTCATTTACGGGACAGGCTTCAGTTTTGTGGTAGGTGTGGCAATGTTTTTGGTAGTAGTTCTTGATATGCTTAGTATTATTTAAAAAGAAAATTATGTTTTATAAAACCACCATATTGAGTTTGGGCTTTTTATCCTTAATAAATTGCAATGCGCAAAAAGAACCAAAAACTTCCGAAAAAGCCTGGACTGCAACTGAAATTAAACAAACACCACCCATGAAAGGTGAAAATGTCATCTACCTCAATGAAGGCGAAAATAAATTCCTGAAAGAATACCAAATGAATGTGACTTTCAAAGGAATTTCTGAAGACAGCCGTTGTCCAAAAGGCGTTAACTGCATTTGGGCAGGAGTTGCCGTTGCACAAGTAGAAGTAATGGGTGTTGCAACCCGACCAATGACCTTAACTCTCGCAAGCCTTGATAATAAAGGCAGAAACTACAACAAATCTGCGGATTTCAACGGTTTTACAATTTCCCTGGCTGAAGTCAATCCTTATCCTGGAGATGGAGAAAGTGCAAAAGGTTTGAACGGGAAATATAAAATTGGTATTGTCATCAAAAAAGCGGGAGAAAATTCTACCACGAAATAGGCTTTTTCCCTTTTGAAACCAAGTATTCATTAATTTTTGAAAAAGGTTTGCTCCCGAAAAAACCTCTGTGAACAGAAAACGGAGACGGGTGGGCAGACTTTAAAATAAAATGTTTAGTCGGATCAATGAGTTCAGCTTTTTTTTGTGCAAAAGCTCCCCACAATACGAAAACTACATTTTCTTTTTTATCTGAAATTTCTTTAATAATAAAATCCGTAAACTTTTCCCAACCTAAATCTTTGTGGGAATTGGGAGAATGGGCACGAACGGTTAAAGTTGCATTCAACAACAGAACGCCTTGTTTTCCCCAATCATCCAGTTCTTTTGAAGTTCGTTCTACTCCGATATCATTTTTAAGCTCAATAAAAATATTTTTAAGCGACGGTGGTGCAGTAACCTGTTCGGAAACTGAGAAACACAATCCATTTGCCTGAAAATCATTATGATAAGGATCCTGTCCGATAATCACCACCTCCACATCTTCAAAGGGCGTAATTTCCAATGCCCTGAAAATCTGGTTTTTGGGTGGAAAAACTTTTGTCGTGGCATATTCCTGCTTTACTTTTTCCCAAAGGTTTTTAAAGTATTCTGTTTTTTTAATGGGGGCTAAAATTTCTGTCCAGGTCATAAAATTTCAATTTAAAAATTTGAGAATGTGATAATTTGAAAATTGCAATTCAAATACCATTCTTATTTAATTTTTTATTTCTTCAAGCTAAAAACCAAATTCTCCGGAAAACCCTCATCCTCTCTCCCATCTTCCAAAACAAATTCATGCTTCAAAAGAAGATTTTTTGAGTTTTCATTGAACTTATTGGTCATTGCGACAATTTCCTGCAAATGTAAATCATTAAAACCAAAATTTAAAACCGCAGATAATGCTTCTGACATCATTCCTTTTCTGTGGTAGTCGGGCAATAATTCATAGCCGACTTCCGCAACTTTTCGATCTTCGGAAAAATTCCAAAGACAAATGGTTCCGATAAGATTCGGTTGATCTTTTAAAGAAATTCCCCAATAAAATGTTTGATTATTTCGAGTGTTCTCTTTAATGGTTAAAATAAATTGAAGTGCATCATAATTATTTTTCGGAGAATTTCTCTGAACGAATTGATTGATTATTTCGTTACTTCGAATTTTCAGAATATCTTCAACATTGCTTTCGCCGATTTCTTTTAATTGTAGTCTTTCAGTTTCTAGTTTCATATTCAAATTTAGTAATTAAACTAATAAATTTCAACCACAAAAGACACAAAGATTTTCTTTAATACATTAGAAACTAAACAAAATAAAACTTTTTAAACTTTATTATTCTGATTTAAATTTTACCACACAGTTTGTCATCCCGTAGGGATCTGGGCTCGAATCTTTTCATGCTATTTCTAATACTATGCTTAGATCCCTACGGGATGACAAACTGTGTAGTAAAACTAATGTGTTCTTCTTTGTAGTAAAAGTTTAGCTTCAAATAACTAATGTGTTAAAAAATTTTTATGTCTTTTGCGGTTAAATAATTTAAGCAAGTCATTTCCAAAATTAAAATGCACATTTTTCACTAAATTTGCAGTGTGTATATAAATAAAGAAGATTTAAACGAATTAGAGTTTCCGCAATTGCTCGCGGAAATTGCTCCTTTTGCGTATTCTCCGAAAACGAGAGATAAAATTCTTCAACTTCGTCCGATGGAAATTGACGAGGCCGAGCTTTCTTTGAAAAAAACTTCCGAATATTTGTCGAGTTTTGAAAGTTCAAATGCGATTCCGTTTGATGAATATGAGGATATTGAAAGTGAATTAAAATTAATGCTGATTGAAAATTACCGTCTTGAAAACAATGCTTTCATCAGAATAAAAACCATCACGGAACAGATAGGAAAACTTCAGAAATTTTTCCCGACCATGCCTGAAACTTTCCCGAACTTAATGGCAGATGCGTCAGTTTTGGAGTTTAAAAAAGAGATTATCGATAAGGTAGATAAAGTTTTCAACCGTTTTGGTGAAGTAAAAAGTGAGGCTTCCCCGATTTTAAAAACATTGAGAGCGGAAATTCAGGTTGCTAAAAAAGCAATTCAGGAAAACTTCAACCGCGTATTATTCAATTACGGGCAAAGCGACTTTTTGGATGACATTCGCGAAAGTATTATTGAAGATCAGAGAGTTTTAGCGGTAAAATCTGCGTATAAAAAAAGAGTTCCGGGAAGGGTCTTAGGACTTTCAAAAACAGGTTCTATTACTTACATCCAGCCGGATTCTGTGGTAAAGCATTATTTTAAGCTTCGTGAAAATCAAGAGGAAGAGAAAAAGGAAATTGACAAAATCCTGAGAAAACTGACAGCAGAATTAGCAGAATTCCAACCTCAGCTTTGGAGATACCAGGCGTATATTTTTGACCTTGATTTAACGAGAGCGAAAGCCAAATTTTCAGAATCAATCAACGGAGTTTTACCGAAAATCAACCGTCATAAAACCCTAAGATTAAAAGATGCATTCCACCCTTTATTATTTTTAAGAAATAAAGCGGAAAATAAGACGATTTTCCCACAGACACTGGCTTTAACGGAGCACAACAGGATTATCTGTATTTCCGGGCCAAATGCAGGAGGAAAATCCATCACATTGAAAACCGTTGGATTGCTTCAACTGATGATTCAGAGCGGAATTCTGGTTCCGACTCATCCAAAATCCGAAATGTTTTTCTTTGATAAAATAATGACCGATATTGGTGATAATCAATCTATTGAAAACCATCTTTCAACATATTCATCGAGGTTGAAAAAAATGTCCGGAATTATCCGTGAAGCAGATGCGAATACACTTTTGCTGATCGATGAATTTGGAACAGGTTCCGATCCTGAATTGGGCGGCGCTCTGGCAGAAAGTTTCCTTGAGTTTTTCTATGATAAAAAGAGTTTTGCGATTATTACAACCCATTACACCAACATTAAATTGGTTGTAGAACAGCTTCCAAATGCTGAAAATGCAGCAATGTTGTTTAATGAAGAAACGCTGGAACCGATGTACAAACTGGAAGTGGGACAAGCGGGAAGCTCATTTACTTTTGAGGTTGCTGAGAAGAATAAAATTCCAAGATTTATCATTCATTCCGCGAAGAAAAAAGTGGAACATGATATTGTGAATCTTGATAAAACAATTGTAAAGCTTCAGCAGGAGAAATTTGAGGTTGAAAAACTGAAATCCGATCTTGCGGAAAGAAAAGAATCCGTCGAAGACAAGCGCGATAACCTTCAAAAGCTGAACGATCAGCTTCAACAGAAATTATTCAATTTCCAGAAGCTATATGAGGAAGAACACCGTAGACTACAGTTCGGGAATAAGATTGAAGCTTTTATCGAAAGTTATACGAAAGGGAAATCCAGGAAGGATGTGGTGAAGGATTTTGTGAAGCTTTTGGAGCAGGAAAAGTTCAGGAAAATTGGAGCTGATAAAGATGAAAGTAAGCGACTTCAGGTTGTGAAAAGAAAAATCACGCAACAGTTGAAGAAGGAAGACGTCATCGAAAAAATTGCCGAAACCAACGAAAAACTGGAAGAAAAACGCAAAACCGACCGCGCAGTCTGGATGAAAGTGGGACAACGGGTTCGTATAACGGGAAGTACGAGTGTTGGGACGATTGAGAAGATTTCGAGGAACAAGGTAATTGTGAATTATGGGACTTTCAAGACGACGATTGATGCAGATGAATTGGAGAGGATTTGATTTAAAAGCTTGAACCTATTAGGTTTGGAAATAGCAAATTAGTTATTAAAATAAAAGAGTGTCGTTGAGGCACTCTTTTATTTTATTTAAATTTGAATTATGATCAAAAGTTTCAAAATATTGTGGATTTTTTATTTTAAAATACTAATTCCTGCTGTTTTATTTTCTTTGTTAATTGCTTTTCAGACGGGTTTTAACGTCGATAATTTTGGATTAGGTTTTTTATTACTATTTCCTCTTTTCCATTATTTTATTTACGAATTGAGATTAAAAAACGAATATTATTTTTATGCGAATTTTGGGTTTTCCAGGCTCTTTCTTTGGATTTTGACGTTATCTTTAAGTTTGATTATAAATATCATGACCAAGTTTTTATGAGTAAATTACATATTGACAGTGTTACGAAATCTTATGGTTCAAAGAAAATTTTGCAGGATATTTATTTAAGCTGTGAAACAGGAAAAGTTGTTGGATTACTGGGGAGGAATGGAACAGGAAAATCGACTCTTTTAAAAATTATTTTCGGAACAGAAAAAGGCGATACACAATTCATTAAAGTTGATGATACAATTTTTCAAAACCAGATGGACAGAAAAGGGAAAATTTCCTATTTGTCTCAGAATTTTTTTCTTCCAAAAGGCATTAAGATTAAAAATTTAATTCCGCTTTTTTGTGATAAGGAAAATGCTGATCGAGTTTTTGAATTAGATTTAATTAAACCATTCCTTCATAAAAGTTCAAGAAATCTTTCCGGTGGTGAAAAGAAAATCGTTGAAATTTTATTGATCATTTATTCAGATGCTAAATTTATTTTACTGGATGAACCGTTTAACAGTCTTTCTCCTAAAATGACAACCGAAGTACAGAAAATAATTAAGCAACAATCAAAATATAAAGGAATTATGATTTCCGACCATCGTTACCAGGAAGTTATGGATATTTCAGACGAAATTTATTTGCTTTCCGATACTTATTTAAAACAAATCAAAGATTTTAAAGAATTGCAACAGTATAATTATCTGCCGAAAAGCATTTAATTTATATATTTGAACTGTCAAAAAAATTTCATGATGATTTCCGTAAACAAAGCATTTTATTTATCAGTTTTCATTCTTTTTTCTATGGCTTTTGCGAAGGGGCAGAATAAAGTTCCTTTCGGTGTTGTAAAGGCAGAAGAAGGCTATGCAATGGTTCGTGTACACAAAGAAGATTACCGAAAAATCATTGATAAAATCCGTATGAAAACGGGGGATGTTTTTGTTTATGTAAAACCTGCTCCGGGAGAAACGGAATGGATATGGATCAAATATCCTGAAAAAGACGATACGGAAAAACCTTTCGTGAGATACGACAGCATTACAAAAGAAGGAATGGTGAATAAAAACCGTGTGGTTTTTGTGGATCAGCTTCCCCATTTTACGCCTTCAAAATCCAAGAACGGAAAGTCATTAATTTTCACGGATGATACCAATCCGAAAATCCCAGGAAACCAGAGGACCAAAGTGATCATCGATGTTTATCCTTCTTATGCAAAAATTAAAAAACAGGAAAAAGATGCCGATGGAAACATCACTAAACTGGATAAAATAAAACCTTGGGGAATCGGTAAAGAGCTTCCTGAAGACTTAACCGAAATTAAATCCGTAAGAGTGCAGCAACCGGGAAGAGGTTCTGTTTTTGTAAGAGATGCGATTAAAAATATGTTCCAGCCAACGATGAATTTCGATAATGTTGGGGTTACAGCCATCGATAATGATCATATTTTTCTATACATGATCAACGGATACGGAGAAAACCGATATACCACCATTTGGACTATCAAACAGGGGAAAGTGGAAAGCCAAATCATTTTTAAAAATCCGGAATAATTCACCAAATAATCACTATTTTTACACCCGAAAAGTTATTTCTTTTGGCTTATAGCCTCTTGCCTATAGCTTTTGGAAACTGGTTTTGCTTAGCCGCAAATTAAAAGGGAATCGTGTGAAAATCACGAACTGTCGCGCAACTGTAAGTAACCGAAGTCTTTATTAAAAATCCACTGTGCAAGGCATGGGAAGGAAATAAGATGTTACAAGTCAGGAGACCTGCCTTTTTCTTTATACAAAAACTTTCGCGATTTGAAGTTTATTGATCTAATGGATGCTCAGAGATTCTGTCTCTGTTATCTTCTGTTGTTTTAATAGGTTTCATTTCGTTTTAATTAATAATGAAATATGACTACAGAAGAAAGAATTGAAGCATCGGAAACCAGAATTTTTAAAGCCGTTTTCCCCAACACAACCAATCATTACGACACCCTTTTTGGAGGTACAGCCATGCAGCTGATGGATGAAGTGGCCTTTATTGCAGCCACAAGATTTGCAAGAAAACGCGTGGTAACCGTAAACAGCGATAAGATTGATTTTAAAAAGCCTATTCCTGCCGGAACGATTGTTGAATTAATCGGAAGGGTTGTTCATGTGGGAACCACGAGTATGAAAGTGAATGTGGAAATCTACACCGAACAGATGTATTCCTATGAAAGGGAAAGAGCTATTGTCGGGGATTTTACTTTTGTGGCGATCGATGAGTTTAAGAAGCCGATTTCGATATTATAAAAGGTTTCGGCGGCCTTCGGCCGCCGAAACCTTATTTCAAAACTTTTTCAGTTTCCAAATTTTTAAGCATTAAAAAATGAAAAGCCTCTCCCATTTCATCTGACGCTCTGGTGATCGCATTTTCAAGCATTCCTCTTACCTGCTTTTCCGTAACGCCGGCTTCCGTCCAGCTTTTTCCTGAGGTGTGGGAGTTTAGAATGAAAGGCATAATCCTGTCGATGGCGCAGGCAAAAATGGCATCGGGAGTTTGCTCTTCTTCAAATTCCAGCCAGAGATTGAAGAATTCTGAACGTAAAGGTTCGTCCAAAATTCCAAAGATATTTTGAGCAGATTGTTTTTCTCTTTCAAACTTTCCAACCATTGCAGCTTCATCAAACAAAAACGTATCGCCCGCTTCAATCTCAACAAGATCGTGAATGGAAAGCATCCTGATAACTCTTAATAAATCAATATCTGCCCTATTTTTCGCATAAGGAAAAAGAATTTGAGCTAAAATAATAATCTGCCATGAGTGTTCGGCCGTGTTTTCCCTCCTGGAATCATCTGCATTGTAGTTCCTTCTCTGTACGTTTTTCAGCGCATCTACTGCAAGGATAAAATCAATCTCTTTTTGTATTTTCATTAATTTTCCAAATATTTATAGGTTTCAGCGGGATATTTTTTTGAAGTTTCTGCCCACTTGTTATTAACTTTCCGACCAGTTGTTACTTTTACATATTTTTTATCTTCTGAGTTTTCTATTACTTCCACAGACTTTTCAAGCTGTTTTTTAGAATTGATTACATATGTTGTCGTTTGGTGAACGCAGCAACCTGATTTTGAAAATGTTGTTATATTTTTTTTCTTGCTGTTTACCTTAAAATCTACAGCCTGCGAAAGAATCTGTGAAAAATTCTGATCTTTCTTGAACATTTTATTTGACGGCTGATAAAGGTAGATATCATATGAAGCAGCTCCATAAGCACCATTAAGACCATTTTGTACCGCAACATCTTCTTGCCCATCAAAATTAAAATCATTTACTAAAACAGCAATATCATAAATAATCTTTCCGTTAGAATCAAAACTTAAGCTAAGTTCTTCAGATTTAAATGACTGGATTGTTTTCTTTGTTTTTTTATCTATTAGTTTAATAGTTCCGGGACCATCGCAGCTTTCTTTGTTACAGTTTTGAGAAGTAATACTTATGTTATACTTTTTAGAAGCAGTTGTAATATCAAATTGTTTTTGTGCATAATACAAAGGTGTGGCAAGTAAAAAAGCCGCAAGGATTTTAAAGTTTTTCATCATTTGTTTTTAAATATTATATAGCAACTGGATTTACAATTATTATGCCGGGATGAAAGATTATTCCTTATAATATACGTCTATTGGGTATTCTTTAATATTTGTAGTCCATTTATCATCAATAAACTCTTTTTTAGTCACCTTCACTGTTTCGCCACCGGTGGCATCTTCTTCCAGTTCATAGACTTTAAACAATCCTCTTTGCGGAAGCACTGTATATTCTGTTGTTAAATGCCAGCAACATCCTGATTTTGAATAGGTAATTAATCTTTTACGTGCTGAATCCGTGTTGAACATTCCTAAATTTTCATGAGCCAATTGTGTCAGCTCTTCACTTGGAACAAATTGTTTTTTAGTTATATTAAATACATAAACATCGTAAGAAGGGCCTCCGTAACCACTTTCATTGCCGTTTCTGATGGCGATATCTTCGGTTCCGTCAAAATTAAAATCATCAAAAATCACCGGACTTTGCTCATTATACAATTGAATAATGTTTGCGGTTGGCTTCTGGTCTTCATTTAAATAGAAGTTTAAATTATCTGAAGTTAAGGTTTGTAATTTTTTAGAACTTTTCTTATCAAATAATTCTACGTTCGCTTTTCCGCTGCATTCATTGTTTTCACAGGTTTCAACATTGATTTTGACATCATAATGCTGTGAGGCATCTTTTAATTCAAATTGATTTTGCGCTGAATAAAGGCTTCCAACCAAAATGATGGACAATAATAATTTATAATTCATCTTTAAAGTGTTTTACTTGGAAATTTCAATTGATTTTCCAATAAAATTAGATTCAAAAGTACGAAAATTTAAAATTTTTGACCTGATTTTAACCTAAACTAAATTCAAAATAAAATTCATTTAAAATTTATTATATTGATTTTCAATTAATTAAACAATTTATTTAAAAAATTCCACTACTTTGTATTGCATATTACCATTTTAATTACATATCTTTGTAATGTAAAATCGGAATAGGTTCAACTAGCTAGGAACCAGACACCGAAAATTATATAACTAATTAACAAAACTTATTAAAGATGAATACTGAAAATACCAAAGCGCAAATGCGAAAAGGAATTCTGGAATTCTGTATTTTAAGTCTCATCAATCATCGTGAAATGTATGTTTCCGACTTAATAGATGAACTGAAAAAAGGAAAACTGGATGTAGTAGAAGGAACACTCTACCCTCTTTTAACAAGATTAAAAAACGGCGAGTTCCTTTCTTACAGATGGGAAGAATCTACTGGAGGACCACCAAGAAAATATTATCAGATCACAGAAAAAGGTAAATTATTCTTAGATGAACTTCAAAATACCTGGAACGAATTAACAGATTCAGTCAACCAAATTACTCAAAAACAATAAAAAACAAAGCTATGAACAAGACACTCTCAATAGGACTCGCAGGTTTTTCTTTTACGATAGAGGAACACGCATATATAAAGCTCAGCGATTACCTGAATGCTCTGAGAAGCTCTCTGGATGCTTCAGAAGCTGATGAGGTAATGCATGACATAGAAATCAGAATGGTAGAAATCTTCAGAGATTCTTTAGGAAAACGTGAAGTGATCAACGATACGGATGTAGAAAAAGTAATCGCACAGATCGGTTCTCCTGAAAAAATCGAAGAACAGGAAGAAGCTTATTATTCTGAAAAAAATACCAAGAAAACATATACTTCAGGAACTGAATATACAGACAAAAAACAGTTGTTCCGTGATCCTGAAAGACAAAAGATCGCAGGTGTTTGTGCTGGTTTGGCTCACTATGTAGGAATGGATATTACGGCGATGAGAGCAATCTGGTTAGGAGTTTTCGTATTAGGAATCTTTACAGCAGCCATTTCTTCTTCATTAATAGTATTGCTTTATATCATCCTTTGGATCGTATTACCAAAAGCAGAAACTGCAGCAGATTTCCTGAAAATGAAGGGAAAGCCTATGAACTTCGACAATCTTAAGAATGAGTCTAATAAATTGGTGCAATTTGCCAATGAATCTACTCAGAGGGTCGGAGAAATGTATATCGAAAGCAAGCCATACATCAACAACGCCGGGAGCGGAATCTGGAATGTAGTGAGGTATATTTTGGGCGGTATTTTTGCCATCATGTCTTTCTCTTGTTTGATCGGTGTATTTGTAATCTTCGGATTCATGGGAAATAACGACTTTCCGCCAATCAGCCAGATGGACTTTTATTTTGACAATGACGGAATGAAATATGTTATCATGGCGATGATTATTTTAGGAAGTTTAATTCCTGCCATGTTATTCGGGTTGTTAAGTATTAAATTAATTTCTCCAAAAACAAAACTGAGAAATACAGGCTGGGTAATCGGAGCTTTAATCCTTGCATTAATCGTAATCTCAACATATTTCGGGGTAAGCATGGCGAAAAAAGAGATGTTCCTGAAAGGTCACAAAGAAGATACGGAAGAGATTTCTATCAACACCACTTCAGACAGCTTATATGTAGATATTAAGCAGGTAGCTGTTCCACAGAACTTTATCGGGTACGAAGATGATCTTTATTCTGACAAATCTTCAGTGTACGAAAAAGATTGGGTACATATAGAAGTTACAAGAAAGGCTGACGTTAAAACTCCTTATTTAATTATTAAAAAAGAGGCTAAAGGATACAACCTTCCATTGAATGTAAATGTTCCGGTAGAGGTTGTAGGCAACAAAATTATCCTTCCTAATTATATTAAATATCCTTACGAGCACAGATTCAGAGATTACAGTATCGATTATGAATTGGTAATTCCTTCAAAATCTGTAGTAATTCCGGTAAAAAAAGACGGAATTGATTTCAACGGAGATTTGAACGGAGACGGAATCAATGACGACGATCAGGAAAGAGACGAGCACGGAAATATTAAGATCGAAAAAAATAAGATCACGGTAAACGGCTCTACCATTGAGTACAGCTCAGATAATAAAGACAGTGACAGTATTATCATCAACGGTAAAAAAGTTCCTAGCAATCAGGCAGATCAGGTAATTGACTCTATGAAAAACAGCATCAAAAAAATGAAAGGCGGCAAAGTAGATATCAAAGTAAACGAGGATAAAAACGAAATTTCCATACAAACTAAATAATTAACTTCAGAGAGTGGCAGAAGGTGTGAATGTAGAACTCAACCGTTTGAAATTCACACTCTTCTTCTCTCAGAATGAACAAAAAAAGAATAAATATTTGTTTATTATGTTAATAAAAAAGTTTACATTTGTATAGATAAAAAATTAATAACCAACACTCAAAAAATATTTAATATCATGGTACAACTAGCATTAGAAATTGCAATGAAAATCGTGGATTTAATCAGCGGTTTGTTTTAAGAGCGATAATATTTCAATATATTTGTAAAGTATAACCACTTTGGTTATACTTTTTTGTTTTTAATTCAAATTTATATGAGAAAGCTGATTGGCAAACTGTTGTTAAAATTATTAGGCTGGAAAGTCGTGTTACAAGGCGATGTAAACAGCCTGGACAGATGTATTCTCGTTGTTGCACCACACACGCACAACATGGAATATCTGTTGGGGAACCTTGCCTATTGGTCTTTGAAAAAGCCATTGAAAATTATCATTAAAGACGCTCATACAAAAGCCTGGTACGGCGGTATTGTAAAAGGGCTGGGCGGAATTGGGATCGACAGAACTCAAAAGAATGATCTTGTAAATTTTGTAGCAAAACAATTTGAAAAAGACAATTTTAGCCTGGTTATCACTCCGGAAGGCACAAGAAGCTGGGTTCCGAAATGGAGAAAAGGCTTTTATCATATGGCATTAGCCGCAAAAGTGCCGATCGTTTTGGCCGCCGGTGATTTCAAAAGAAATATCATCTACTTAGGCTACACCATTCCTTACGAAAGAATTGCTTCGGTTCCGTTTGCAGAAATTATGCAGGAAATTCAGGATTATTATATTAAAAATGATATTGTCCCGAAAGTTCCGGAAAACTGGAACCCGAATATTATGGGGGAATGATTTTTAAAGTTAGAAGTTAGAAGTTTAGCAAAATTATTTAGTATTTATGATAGGTCAGACGAAAGAAGAAATATTAGCATTTTTGAACAATTGGGGCGGAGAAGTTACTTTAGCCAAAACGTTGGAAATAAAATTTATTGATATCGATTTGGAAAACGAAACTTTAACGGCAACAATGCCTGTTGGTCCTAAGGTTCATCAGCCTTTTGGGATTTTACATGGCGGTGCAAGCTGTGTTTTAGCAGAAACAATGGGTTCAAGCCTGTCTAATTTATTTATTGACGGCGAAAAGTATTACGGAGTCGGGACCAATATTAATTCCAATCATTTGAGAAGCAAAAAAGACGGAATCGTAACTGCTGTTGCAAGATTTATAAGAAAAGGAAAATCAATGCACGTTTCTGAAATTGAGATCCGTGATGAAAAAGATCAGCTTATTAATCATACGACAATGACAAATAATATTATTAATAAATAAGTTTAAAAGTCTACTTAGCTGATTTATAATGATTTATTTCAAATTTCCATTCAACGAAAAACTATATTCAACAGACGAAAATTTCAATGAGAATTCTGTAAATTTTCATTCGTTTGATGGCTTAAGCAGTATTAATTTTAATGGAAAAATTGTAGAAATACATCCTGAAAACTTTGACAAGACAATAATTTCATGCGAATCTTTACCACCTGACAACAACCAATCCGTTCCTGAAACTAAAGAAGAATATTTAAAGAATCTTGAAAAAGTTATCGAGGTTATTAAAGAAAACCAACTTCCAAAACTGGTATATTCAAGAAGAAAAATTTTCACTGATTTTAATATAATTGATTTAAAAGAAAGTTTTAAAAATCTTTGTAATTCTTATCCAAATGCCTTCCGGTATATCTTCATAAACGGCGAAAATGCCTGGATGGGCGCTTTTTCAGAAGTATTAGGGAAATTTAATACAACCACTCACGAATTTGAAACCATGAGCCTGGCCGGAACACTTCCGATCTCAGAGAATTGGTCCGAAAAAGAAATTGAAGAACAAAAACCCGTTTCAGCTTATATCAGAAATATTCTAAAAAAATACTCTGAAAACATTGATGAATCTGAGACTTACGATCATATTTCAGGGAATATAAAACATTTAAGAACTGATTTTAAAGCAAAAATAAAACACGAGGATCTAGACAATATTATTCAGGAATTACACCCTACTCCTGCCGTTTGTGGTATTCCAAAGGATTTTTGTAAGGAAAAGATTAAAAATATAGAAAAATTTCCTCGTGAACTCTACGCCGGTTATATTAAAATTAAAACCGAAGAAACGGTTCAGTTTTTTGTGAATCTTCGATGTTCAAAACTGTATCGAAATTCCGTACATGCCTTTGTAGGTGGTGGAATTACCGCTCAAAGCAATCCCGAAAAAGAATGGAGAGAAACAGAATTGAAGTCTGAGGCTGTTTTGAAAAACCTAGTGATTTTATAAAAAAATAAGACTGAAATTTCTGTGGTGACTAAAGCTCTCGAAATCACCATTACTATAACTATGGCTTCGAGAACCTAGCCACTTTTAAAACAAAAAATCCCTTTCAAAACTGAAAGAGATTTATATAATAATGTAAGATTACAATTATTTCTTCACTCCGATTTTACTCCAGGTATTCATTACAAACACAATAATCAAGCCGATTACAGCCGAAGCAATTGAAAATACAAACTTCAGATTATCTTCAGATAATATATCTGATTGCCAGTCGATAGCGTAAAGATTGATCGCAATAAAAACGATAAACAGTATTAAAAATACTTTATAAAACTTCTGCATAATTCTTAAAAATTAATATAAGTCTGCACCAATTGTGCAAAATTTGCGGTGAATAATTTAATTGAAATTGCCAACAGGATAATTCCGAAAACTTTCTGTAAAATAGCCAATGTGGCATCACCCATTTTCTTCTCCAGCCAGGTAGCAGATTTCAACACCAAATATACGAAAATTGTATTGAGAATGATTCCGAAAATGATATTAATATCATGAAATTCAGCTTTAAGGGATAAGGTTGTCGTTAAAGTTCCCGCTCCCGCAACCAATGGAAAAGCAATAGGAACGATAGATGCAGATCTTGCTTCTGAGGTTTTATTAATCTCAATTCCTAAAATCATTTCCAAGGCAATAATGAAAATTACAAATGCCCCGGCAATTGCGAAAGAATTCACATCAACCCCTATGAACTTTAGCATCTTATCTCCCACAAAAAGAAAAACAAGCATTATTAAACACGCTGTAATGGATGCTCTTCCTGCCTCGATCTGCCCAAATTTCTGTTGAAGCCTCACAACAATAGGAATAGAACCAATGATGTCGATCACTGCGAAAAGAACCATAAAACAGGTAATAATCTCTTTTATAGAAAAATCATTAAAAATTTCCATCTCTTTGTAATTAAAAATTTCGCAAAAATATGAAAATAAATTGGTTATTTGCTAATTTGGGAATATAAATTAACAATCTCTTTAAGAAGCGCCTCAATTCCTTCCTTAGATTTTACGGGTGCATACTTCTCAATCTGAATTCTTTGGGAAAGATTTCTATACTCTTCAGCCGTTGCAGAGCCTTTATAGTTTTCCAGAAATTTTCTAAAGTCTTCTACAGAGCTTTGGAAATACTGATTTCTAACTTCAGAATCCAACTCATCAACAACTTCGAAGAACTTCTGATAATCCTCATTGTCTTTAAGATTTTCTAAATAGCTGAAATAATCATTGATATCAGTTTTTAATTTTTCGCGGATTTCTTCTTCCGTTTCAGCGATGGAACCTAAGGGTTTTGCAGGTACGGTTTCTTTAATTAATTTACGCTTTTTTTGCCAAGTCTTAAATAAAAGATAAGCTATAAATAATCCTATTAAAATACCGATATTGGTTAAAAGTATATTCCAATGGAATTTATTCTTTTCTTTTACTTTAAATGAGGTAGTTTTTAAAACTGGTGTATTTACCGTTTCTAGAAAATTATTGGTGTATTCGTTTACTTTTTCTACTGTTGTACGGGATTCAAGAATTTGCTCATGAGAAAAGGCATTTACAGACAGACTCTGCTGTCCAAGATCTACATATTCTTTACTTGAAGGATCAAAAAAGGCAAACTCTTCCGTTTTTATTACTATTTCACCCGCTTTTTTCGGAATTATGATGTAATTGGCTAAAATCTCACCTTTCATTCCTGTAAGTCCAATACTAACTTTGGGAGTAATTTTTGGAGCAAAAACCTCATAATCAGGAGACGCAGCAATTTTAGGCAGCTCCATGTCCTTAAGATTTCCTTCGCCGCTTACTTTTACAACAACATTCATCGGCTTTGTAACCTCAGCTTTTTCTTTTGAAGCGTTGTAAACACTTACATTAAAATTCCCGACAGCATTTTTAAAATATTCCGGAGAACCTTCCGGAAGTTTTTTAACGTTGATTTTTACTTTATTGGAAACAATCTTATTTTTATTAGAATAGGAATGCACGGATGCCGAAACGCCCGGAACTTCAATAAATCCGGCTTCATTCGGAAACACCATGAATACTGCTAAAATTTGTGAAGCCATACTTCCATAATCGGAAGGATCGATCTCAGATTTCGCAAAACTTACAGGGTAAACATTCAGGTTGTCCTGCTCAGGCAGATGTATATTTTTCACCTTTCTGAAGTTATCCATATTTTTAGAATATACTTTCAGAACAGCGATTGTGGGCTGATCCTGGTATACATCACGATCTTCAATCTCCATATTCAGGTAAACATCCTTTGAGGCATTATTGGCAACAGGCTTTTTTTCTATATCCTTTATAAAGATGTCGAACGGTTCCGTCTTGTAAATTTTATTATTGATCGTTACAAGGAATGACCCAACTTTTACTTTACCCTTTTGTTTAGGTTCAAGAGCAAGCCTTGTTATGGACTGAGAAATTACGGTATTGGTGGCGGGATCTACATATCCGTTGCTCACGGAACCCGTTCCGATTATGTTAAATTTGGAAAAATCAGGTAATCGTAATGGAGTTTGCTGATTATAATCGCCATCCATTTCAAGAACAATGGTAAGGTTGATAATGTCTTTTCCATTGTAGCTTGTTTTATCAGGAGTTACAGAAATATTTACCTGTCCGTAAGAAATTACGGAAGTAAAAAGGAATAATATGTAAATAATTCTGCTCTGCATCACCAATCTTTCTCGTTGCTTTCGGGCATCGAATAAGAATTCTTGTTTAAGATTCTTCTGGCGGTTTCTTTTTCTTTATCGTTTACTTTATCGAGTATCTGATTTTCCAGATCTTTAGGCATTTTACCTTCATCATTTTGGTTTTTGCCGGGATCATTTCCCTGGCCTTTTCCTTGATTTTGCTGGCCTTGTCCCTGATCTTGCTTTTGATCTTTAGGGTTTCCTTTTTGATCATCATTTTGTTGCTGGTCTTTACCACCGCCTCCTTTACCTGAGTTATTCTGCTGGTTTTTCTTTTGTTGTTTTTCTTTTTCTTTCAGCTTGGCAATTTCATAGTTTTTTCTTGTTGCCTCACTGTAAGGGTTTTGTTTAAGGGATTGCTTATAAAAATCCGCGGCCTTTTCGGGCTGGTTCATCTGCATATAAGCGTTCCCAAGGTTATGAAGAGCCGCTGCCTTATCCGGTAGTGTCTGAGAAAGTTTCTGCGCTTTTTCAAACTCAGCTTTTGCCTCTTCATATTTTTTGCTTTTATACAAAGCATTTCCTAAATTATAGTGCGCCGCAAAATCTTTTCCGTTTGCTTTTATCGCTTCCATGTATTTAGAAGACGCCCCATCATAGTTTTTACCGTTGAATTTTTCATTGCCTTCATAGACAAGAGTCCTGTAGCTTTTTTGGCCAAACAGAAATCCCGAAAACGTAAAAGCAGTTATAAACGATAAAAAAAAGATTTTAGTATTCATTATGTGCAAAATTATTCCTTTATATGTTAATAAACAGGTCCTTATTTGTTAAAGTTGGGTTAAAGTATTGATCAGAAAGTTGAAGGCAAAAATTTGAATATTAAACGTTAAAATCTCTTTTAGGATTAAAAATATAAATTAGAAAAAAGAAAAATATAGACACTGCTAAAAAATATTGATAATAATGATTAGCATTTTGAGATTTTACCAATGTTTCGGATGATCCCATTTTTTTGCTTAATGCATCCATAATTCTGTCGGGTGCTTCATTGATATTATTCCCGTCTATATAGGATCCGCCTGTAGATTGCGCAATTTTTTTCAAAGCTTCTGTTTGCCGTTTGGAAATTACTGTTTGCCCGTTAATATCAGTTTTATAGCCCATTAATTGTCCAAAAACATACTCCGGAACAGGTGCTCCTTCTTCAGTCCCGATTCCTACGGAAGTCACCATGATCCCTTCGCGGTTGGCCAATTTTATAGCTGCATCATCATTTCCTTCGTTGTCTTCACCATCACTCAGCAGTACAACTTTTCGGGCATCTTTGCTTATATTTTTAAACTTATCAGCAGCACTCTTCATTCCATTTAAAAAATCGGTCCCCTGGATTTGCATGGTATTGGTTTCGATACCACTGATATATGTTTCCGCAGAATTATAATCTGTCGTCAAAGGCATAATAGATGTTGCCTGTCCCGCAAAAATTACGATCCCCACCTTATCACTTTTCATTTTCTGCATTGTTTGGATCATTAGATTTTTCGCTTCTGTAAGACGGCTCGGATTAATGTCTTCCGCATTCATGGAATTGGAAACATCCAGCATAAAAATAACATTATTCAACCTTTGGTTTGATTTAATTTCCTCGGAACCGCTCAACAAATCAATAATTGAAAAAATTAAAAATAATGTAGCTATTAAATATAATGCCGGGAAAAATTTCGTAAAACCAGATCTTTTTTCAAATAAATTTTCGTGAAACTGGCTATCTGCAAAAATTTCTCTTTTCTGTTTTTTCCATTTTAAATATCGGATCAAAAAGAAAGCTAACAGCGGCAAAAGCAACAGTAACAACAAATACCAATAATTTCCTAAATACCAATCCATTAACTTAAAATTTTATACAATACCCATCTCAATGATGCATCCAAAAAGAGCATTCCCAACGCAATCCAAAGGAAAATTTTAAAATACTCCTGATAATTATATAATTTGGAAACTTTTACATCAGTTTTCTCTAATTGGTTAATTTCATCATATACTTCTTCCAGGCTGCTGTTTGATGTCGCCCTGAAATAGGTTCCACCCGTCATTTGGGCCACTTCCTTCAATACGGGCTCATCAATTTTCACTTCCGCTTCCGTGAAAACCAAATCTCCGAAAATATCCGTTTGAGTAGGCATCAGAGCATATCCATTGGTTCCAATGCCAATGGAATAAACTTTAATATTATTATTTTTTGCCAATTCTGCAGCAATCGCAGGAGGCATCGCGTTTTCAATCGTGTTGACACCATCCGTCATTAAGATGATGATTTTGCTCTTTGCCTTACTATTTTTCAGGTGATTCACCGCAACGGAAAGCCCTTCTCCAATAGCCGTTCCCGGTTGTAACTCTAAAGGATTTAAATTTTGCAATTCATCGATAACAACCTGATGATCAGATGTCACAGGAACTTTCGTAAAAGCTTCCCCGGAATAGGTCACCAAACCTATCCGGTCATTCGGTCTTTTTTCGACAAATTTTATGGCAATATCTTTTAAGGCCGTTAAACGATCCGGTGTTAAATCTTTTGCCAACATACTCAAAGAAACATCCACAGAAAGCATGATATCAATCCCCTTTGTATCGTCTCTGTCTTGAGAAACGGTAAAAGTTCTTGGTCTTGCCATTGCAATAATCAACGCTGAGAGGATGATATATTTTGAAATTTTCAGGAAAAACATCACGGCCTGAATTCCACCGCTGTCACCCATATTTTTAACGGTCGGGACTTTGATTCCTTTCCTTTTCTGCCTGCTTGCATCCCTGAATAAAAGTGGGATGAACAGCAGAAAAAGTGCTAAAAACCACGGACTATAAAATTCAAAATTAAACATCCTTTCTCAAGTTTTCAAATTCCAAATCTTTTGATGATCTTTTCACAAATTCCCTGATATCAGCAAAATCTTTTTCCATAGTCTGCTGATCCGGAAAAGTTTTCGCGAATTTCACCAAATCACCTCTCAAAAATACATCTTCCACTACTCTTTCATTTTCTTGGGAAATGGTATTATTTTTCTTTATTAAATCAATCAAATCATCCGTCAACAGTACATCTGCCGGCAAACGGTATTGTTTTGTGATAAATTTTCGTGAAATATCTATTAATTCAACATAAAATGAACGATAATTCCCACTTTCCACATATTTTTTCTTTTTAAGAGAATCGAGCTCTTTCAATGTATGATTCGTTGCGACGACAGGTGAATCTTTCGGTTTCCTGCCCCATTTTATAAATATTATAATCGCAATAATTAAAGCAATCAAAGCAATCGCAGCCAGAACATACCATTTATAAAGTTCCCAGTAATCCTTCACATCAAGCTTGACATCTTTATTGTTCATAATGTCATTGATCTGATCAGTTTTCTGGGCCGTATTAATGACGTCGATTTCGTAAGGAATTGTTTTTAAAACCCTTTGTCCTACCTTGAATTCAAGTTCAGGAATAGTGAATTTTCCCTCCTCAAAAACTGCAAATTCAATTCTTCGATAATAGACATCCTGAGTTTGCGCGATACTGTCTTTTACTTCCTCAAAATGAAAAGGCAGCAGTTCGTTTTCGGGAGCCGCGGAAACTTTCTCGTTACGAAGATTATTAATCGTCACAACAATATGATTCACTTCTCCCAAAGCAATGGTTTTCTTCTCAACACTGGAAGAAAGGATCTGTGAAAAAGCATTTGCACAGAGTAAAAAACAAAATATAAATAGTAGTTTTTTCAATTTTAATTAATCATTCAAAGGTTTAAAGTTCAAAATTTAAAGTTGTCACTAATTTCTAACCTCTAATATCTAACTTCTTAATTTATTTCTTCTGAAAATAATTATACAACAATCTCGAATAATCCGAACCTGTATTAATATTCATAAAGCTCGCCGAACTGTTGGCAAAATCCTCTTCCAAAGCCCTTAGTTTCTTCTTCTGAGCCTCTGCAAAAGTATATCTCCATCTTGCGCTGGAGGTGTTAGCCCACACTTGTTTCCCGGTCTCCGCATCATATAATAAGGTGTAGCCTACGTCCGGAATTTCATTATCTTTTTCATCGAAAATCCTCATTCCCAATAACTGATGTTTTTTGGACGCTACCCTCAACATTTTAGAATCATATTCGTCCTCAAAATCCGAGAATAGAAAAACCAACGATTTTCTTTTAAAAATCCCCATCATATATTCCATCGCTTTGTCGATTTTCGATTCTGCGGGGACGTAATCTGCCGTCAAAATATTACTGATAATCGAAAGAATATGTTTTCTTCCTTTTTGTGGCGGAATTACTTTATACACTTTATCAGCAAACAAAATCAGTCCTACTTTATCATTATTTCCCGCTGCTGAAAAGCCCAAACTTGCGGCAATTTCTGCAACATATTCTCTTTTCAGCTGATTTTTTGTTCCGTAATCCATAGATGCTGAAATATCCACCAGTAACATCATTATCAGCTCCCTTTCCTCCTCCATTACTTTCACGAATGGCTCACGGAAACGGGCGGTTTTATTCCAGTCGATCCTTCGGATTTCATCCCCAAACTGATATGGCCGAACCTCCGAAAAAGTCATTCCCTGACCTTTAAAAGCACTGTGATATTGCCCCATCAAAGTAGCTTCCGACTTCTTACGGGTACGGATTTCTATTTGCTTGACTTTTTTTACAATATCTTTTATTTTCATTTAGGTAACAGGTTTTAGATTATAGTTAGCAGGAAACTCATAACTTATAATTTATAATTTAAAACTCTATAGACACATTAAACCATTCATCATCGAATTTCAGGTTGTATTTTTTGTAGAAATTAATGGCTGGCTCATTCCAATTCAAAACCTGAAGAACCATTCCGCTGTAATGGTTTGATTTTCCATGTTCCAGCGTTGCTTCAAACAGTTTTTTTCCGATTTGTTTTCCTCTTAAATTTTCCGTCACCACCAAATCTTCCAGGTATAATCTCCTGCCTTTCCAGGTTGAATATCTGTCGTAATACAACGAAATTCCTACAATTTCTCCATTAAATTCAGCTACAAAAGCTCCCCAAACCGGAGATTTTCCGAAGCCGTCTTCGATAAATTGTTCTAAGGTTAAGGTAACTTCATGCAAAGCCTTTTCATAATCTGCCAGTTCTTTGATCAATTCCAGCATTGGAGCGCAATCTTCCTGAACTGCCCTTCTGATTAACACCTCACTCATTATGGAGCCTGAATTTTGGCTAAAATTCTATTGATGATTTCTTCTGATGAAATTTCTTCCGCTTCTGCTTCGAAAGTTAACCCAATTCTGTGTCTTAATACATCTTTCGCTAAAGATTTTACATCTTCAGGAATTACAAAAGCTCTTCCCTTCAGGAATGCGTATGCTCTGGAAGCAATAGCAAGGTTGATCGAAGCTCTAGGAGAAGCTCCGAAACTGATATAATTTTTAAGTTCCGAAAGACCATAATTTTCAGGATAACGAGTCGCAAAAACCATATCCAGAATATATTTTTCAATCTTTTCGTCAAGGTAAATCTGATTGATTAATTCTTTGGCATCAACAATATCCTGCAAAGAAATCACAGGTTTAATGTCAGGTTGGTGCGAAGTGGAAACCATTCTCATTACCGTTCTTTCATCCTCAAAATTAGGATAATCGATCGTACATTTCAACATAAAACGGTCACTCTGGGCTTCTGGTAAAAGATAGGTTCCCTCCTGATCAATAGGGTTTTGTGTTGCCAATACCAAAAACGGTTTTGGAAGCTTCATGGTTTCATCACCAATTGTCACTTGCTTTTCCTGCATAACCTCCAACAGAGCCGACTGCACTTTTGCCGGTGCACGGTTGATCTCATCCGCCAATACAAAGTTTGCGAAAACAGGACCTTTTTTTATTGAAAAATCATTGTCTTTAATATTGAAAATCATCGTTCCAACCACATCTGCAGGAAGCAAATCCGGGGTAAACTGAATTCTCGAAAAATCACCGTGAACAGCTTCTGCCAATGTTTTAATCGCCAACGTTTTTGCTAATCCGGGAACACCTTCCAAAAGAACATGTCCATTTCCCAAAAGCCCCACCAAAAGGCGATCTATCATATACTCCTGACCAATAATAACTTTGTTGATTTCCTGTCTCAGAAGAGAAAATAAGTAGTTTTTTTCCTTTACTTTTTCCGTCAACTGACGAATATCTTCGGCTTGATATGTATCTGACATAGTCTAATTTAAAATAATTGGTAAATTTCTAATAAATACTTGCATTAATCAACACAATTAATGCCATATTTGAGTTAAAGTTTGTTAAATATTCCCGCATTAATGCAGGATTCAGAATACTTGAAACCTTAAAACATAATATGATTATGTATATTTTTCATAAAAATATATAAAATTTACTTTAATCCGGCATTTAAAAATTGTCATTTACAGTTTATTACCCTATTTTTGGTGATTAAAAATTTTGCAAAATGAATTATCATTTTCAAGCTCACAGACAGGTAAGAAAGAACCTTTTAGATATTTTACAGAATACTTCCCACGAAGACCTTTTGTTGATTCCGGACGGTTTTAACAATAATATTTACTGGAATATCGCGCATACCGTTGCCACTCAGCAGCTTTTGCATTATTACCTAAGCGGAAATCCTTTCAGAATTGATAAATACTGGATTGAAACTTATAAAAAAGGAACTTTACCGAACTTAAATGTTCAGAAATCTGAAGTGGAAGATCTTGAGTTTTTATTAACGGAAACTTCGAAGATTTTAATGAAAGACTATGACAGCGATTTTTTTTCGGATTATACGCCTTATACTACAAGCTTTGGAATGGATCTGAAAAGCATTCAGGATGCAATAATTTTCAATAATATGCATGAAAGTCTGCATTACGGCTATGCAATGTCTCAGAAAAGAGCAATTTTAGGAGAAAAAGGAAGATAGTTGAAAGTGAATTTTGCTGCGCAAGTCAAAAGGTAATTATGAATTTTTTACCATATAAATTGACTTCTAAAGTAAATTGACATTTAACAATTACTATTTAAAATAATAAAATGACAGATAAAAAAGACGATTTTATTTTCGGGCTGCGTCCCGTGATTGAAGCAATTGAAGCGGGAAAAACGATTGACAAGGTCTTTGTGCAAAATGCATTGCAAGGCCCAATTTATGCTGAACTGAAAACAATTTTAGCTAAAAATAAAATCCGTCCCAATTACGTTCCTATTGAAAAGCTGAACCGTTTTACAAGGAAAAACCATCAGGGTGTTGTGGCATTCATTTCGGATGTTCCGTTTCATAGAGTGGAAGATATTGTTCCTCAGTTATTTGAAGAAGGAAAAACTCCTTTTTTGTTGATTTTGGACAGACTGACAGATGTAAGAAATTTCGGAGCAATCTGCAGAACCGCAGAATGTGTTGGAATTGACGCTGTTATTATTCCAGAAAAAGGCGGTGCACCTATAAATTCTGATGCTATAAAAACTTCAGCAGGAGCACTTTACAATATTAAAATCTGTAAGGAACCGAATCTGGCTCACGTTGTAGATTATCTTCAACAAAGCGGAATATCAGTGTTTGCAGCGACTGAAAAGGCTCAGAAAATGATTTATGACGTCAATTTTACAGAACCTTGCGCTGTTGTAATGGGAAATGAGGAAACGGGTATTTCAAAAGAAGTCATGCATCATGCAGACGAAAAAATAAAGCTTCCTATTGAAGGAAAAACACAATCATTAAATGTTTCTGTTGCTTGCGGCGCAATTCTATATGAAGCTGTAAGACAGAAGATTATGAAAATTAATTAATTCGATAACATTAAAATTTAAACAATGAAAAATATAGCAGCATTAGCGCTATTAACATCTATAGCTCTTGTATCTTGTAAAAAAGAAACTACAAAAATCACAAAAATAGACCCGAAAACGGGAAAAACGATCACGGTAGAAGTTCCGGCTGATTCTGTAGCGAAAGTAGAAGCAAACCCTGCGATTAAAGATTCGGCGGGGATTTATACTCAAACTTTTAAATTGGAAAAAGGAAAAACATATCCTTTGACAACGTATCAGAGAGATACAAAAACAATGACCGACCCGAAAGGTAAAACACTGAACGGAACGAGTGAATCTACAGACGAAATGTCTTTCACAGTGAATGATGTTAAAGGAAATGTTTATGATATTACTTTAAATTTAATTGCTAAAAGAAATTCTCAGTCTGCGGACGGAAAAACAATCGTTGTAGATACCAAACTGCCGATTCCTAAAGAAGACGACCTGAAAATGATCTGGAACATCAACAAAGCATTGACAGGAAATAAGTTAAATATGAAAATGGACACCAAAGGAAATGTAATTTCGATTACAGGATTTGATGCCGTTTATACTAAAGTTTCCAACGCTGTTGGTACAATTGTGAAAGATGCCAACCAAAAAGCAAGTGTTGTAGCGAGCCTTAAAGAATCTTTTAATGAAAAAGTTTTGAAAGATCAATTCAATAAAAATCTAACGATTATTCCTAAAAAAGGGGTAAAAATCGGAGAAAAATGGTCAAGCAGTGAAAATGCCGATCCTAATGGAAAAATTAAAGTTACCTCAAATTATACTTTAAAAAGTGTAGGAAATGGTATTGCTGAAATTTCTGTAACAGGAGGAATTCCTAAGAAAACAGAGAAACAGGCTCAAGGGCCAATTACTCATAGCATGAGCAGTGAACTGGCACAAAACGGAACCATTAAATTCGACCAAAATACAGGATGGATTACCAACCAGAATATTAAGGTTGTCACAACACAGATTGAAACAATTTCAGACGGAAAGCAATCCCAGTCTATGAAAAGTGTTTCCAATTCTTCTGTAATGGTGAATCCATCGGCAAAGTAAGGAGAAAAGGTTTTAGAGTTGGAGTGTCAGAGAGTTTATGAGTTAAAGGACAGGCAACTTTAAATCCTAAATTTTAAACAATTTAATTTATGAAATACATTTTTGAGTTCGTACTCGCAACGATTATCATCTATTTTGTGTGGAATATTTTGAAAAGAATTTTCTTTAAAAAATTCCATAGTTATTTGTTTGACAACAAGAGAAACAACAATAGACAGCCGCAGGACATACAAAACTCAAATAAGAACGATAAAAAAATCAAGTGGGACGCAGAAACCGTGGACTACGAAGAAATAAAAGAGACTAACGATAAAAGGTAAATAAAGACAATAACCATCAACATGGCGAAAAATAAAAACTTAATATATATTGCAATTTCATTAGTTGTATTTATAGTTTTAGCATTTTTATACTCTACTCCTGTTTTTACGGGAAAACAGCTTTTCCAGCATGATATCGTGCAGTATCGAGGTGGTGCAAAAGAACTTCTCGACTACAGAGCCGACACCGGAAAAGAAACATATTGGAGTGATTCCATGTTTGGAGGAATGCCTACTTACCAGATGGGAAGCCAGTTTAAGGGCGATATCATTAAAAAAATTGACAGTAACCTGAACTTCCTTCCAAGACCGGTCAACTATTTTTTCCTGCTTTTTGGCGGATTTTTCCTTTTAGGAATGGTTACGGTCAGAAACTGGAAATATGCCTTATTGGGAGCCACTTTCTTTGGTCTTTCCACCTATTTTTATATCGCCATTGCGGCCGGACATAATGGTAAAATTAATACCATTGAATATTTCGCGCCACTTTTAGCCGGGATTTTACTGGTCTATATCAGGAAGCAATACATTTGGGGGTTCATTGTCACAACCCTGTTTATGGGGCTTCAGATCGCGGCGAATCACCCACAGATGACGTATTACCTTTTCCTTGCATTAGGATTTTTATTCTTGTCTGAATTAATCCGGGCGATTCAAAAGAAAACACCAATGAAGCATTTTTTAATTTCTTCGGGAATTATTGCAGCTTCTTGTTTCATCGGAGTTGGAATGAATTCCCAGAGAATCATGGCGAATTCCGAATATATTAAAGAAACCGTTCGTGGAAAACAAATCTTAACGAACGACAGCCATACCGGGGGAAAATCCGGAATGGATAAAGAAAGCATGCTTCTTTGGAGCTACGGAAAACTGGAAACATTAAACCTTTTCATTCCAAGATTGATGGGCGGCGGAAGCCAGGAACCGGAAGGAAAGGAAATGATGGGTAAAATCCAGGAAATGGTGCAGGAAAATGTAAGCTCACAGGCCGAGTATGACAGAATTTCTAAAGGATTCGGAAACCTGACCTATTGGGGAGACCAACCGGGAACCTCAGGCCCTGCTTATCAGGGAGCAATTGTTTGTTTTTTAGCAGTTTTAGGTTTCTTTTTTGCCTGGAAAAAATACCGTTATTGGATCTTAGGAGCGTCAATTCTGACTGTTTTTCTGGCTTGGGGAAGTAATTTCATGGCACTTTCAGACTTTTTCATTGATTTTGTTCCGTTTTATAACAAATTCAGGGCACCCTCTTCTATTTTGGTCGTAGTTGAATTGTTATTTCCATTAATCGCTATTATAGGATTATACAGGTTCTTCACAGATTCTACATTAACGGAAGAATACAAAAAGAAAATTCTTCTTTATGTAAGTGGTGGAACGTTAGGTTTGGTATTAATTCTTCTTCTTTTCGGAAAATCATTATTAGGATTCCATACGGATAATGAAAAAACTTACCTTCCTCCTTTCCTGTTGGATTTTCTGGTGGATGAAAGATTTAAATTATTTAAAATTGATGCCATCAAAGCATTCATCTACGTTGCCATTGCTGCCGGAGTTTTATTTTTAAGTTTAAAGCAAAAATTAAATCAGAATATTGCTTTAATCATCATCGGAGCTGTAAGCTTATTTGATCTTTGGACAGTAAACAAGCGTTATTTAAACGATGAAAATTATGTTGACAAAATCTTTGCTGAAAACCCTTTCCAAACTGAAAGTTCAGATCTTATGGCTGAAAAAGTTCAGGGAAATCCAAATCTGGAATCCATTTTAGCAAATGTAAATGTTAACAAAACCCTTGAAACAATCGCAGAAAGAGATAAGACACACTATAGAATTTTCAACAATATTTTAGGTACATTCAGCGAAACGAATACTTCTTATTTTAAATCTTCAATCGGAGGTTATCACGCCGTAAAATTGAGAAGATATGACGACGTCATCAACGAGTATTTCCAGACTATGGATTCTGTAAAAGTTCCAAAAATCCTTAATCTTTTGAATGCAAAATATTGGGTTGTTGGCGGACCGGAGCAGCCTCAGGCGATCCCGAATCCTAAAGCAAACGGAAATGCATGGTTTGTAAGTGATTTGCAGTTTGTAGACTCTCCGAATCAAGAAATTAAAGCAATCGGAGAAATTGACAGTAAAAAAACAGCCGTAATTGCTTCTTCTGATAAAAAATATTTTGACGGAAAACCTGTTCAGGCAGATTCTACAGCATTCATTAATTTGACTAAATATCAACCTAACGAAATAGAATTCAGATCCCAATCCAAAACTCCGCAATTGGCTGTATTCTCAGAGATTTATTATCCTCACGGATGGAAAATGTTCATTGATGAAAAAGAAGTACCTTACATCAAAGCAGATTACTTGCTGCGTGCAGTACATGTTCCTGCAGGAAGCCATCGTGTAAGAATGGTGTTTGAACCGGAAGTGATTGAAAAAGGAAAATGGATTTCACTTATTTGCTTCGGGTTGTTTATTTTGCTGAGTGGTTTCGGGATGTATTTTGTTTACCGCAAAAGAGACAAAAGAAAAACTGAAAATATTTAGTGATTCAAAAGTTTGAAAAAGATTTATGATTATTACTCAAAAATATATTACAGACCTTACCTATCGAATTAACGGAGCTTGTATTGAAGTTCATAAAATTTTGGGATCTGGTTTGGCAGAAATTGTTTATCATAAAGCGTTAGAAAAAGAATTCAAATTAAGAAATATTGAATATAAATCTGAGTTTCAGATTCCCGTTATTTATAAGGATGAATATTTAAATTGTGATTTTAAATGTGACTTTTTGGTTGAAAATTTAATCGTTTTAGAAATTAAATCCATTACATCCGTTTTAGACATTCATAAATATCAAATTCTCAACTATATGAATCTACAATCTACTAAAGGTTCCGAAGGGAATTCTTGTAAATTTTAATGTAAAAAACCTTTATCATTTTGGACAAGAAACCTTTATCAATAAATATTTTGAGCAATTTGACTAGTATTAACTCATATTTTGTCAACTTTTGAATAACTAAAAACAATAATAAATCTTTTGTCTCTTTTGCGGTTAAAATAAAATATAAATGAATTCTCAAAAAAAAATATTAATCATCACCTATTACTGGCCACCTGCAGGAGGTCCCGGTGTTCAAAGATGGTTGAAATTTGCAAAATATTTACCCGAATTCGGATGGGAGCCCGTGATCTATACTCCCGAAAATCCGAGTTATCCATTGCTGGATGAAAGCTTAATGAAAGATGTTCCTGAAAATATTGAAATCATAAAAACAAAGATTTGGGAACCTTATCAACTAGCCGAAAAGCTGAATAAAAGTAACAAAAAATTCAAGGCCGGACAGTTTGATGTTGGGAAAAATCAAAGTTGGAAATCTAAGCTTTCAATTTGGGTAAGGGGAAATTTTTTCATTCCTGATGCCAGAGTTTTCTGGGTAAAACCTTCCGTAAAGTTTTTAGAGCAATATTTAAAAGAAAACAAAATTGATGTTGTGGTGACTTCCGGGCCACCCCATTCTTTGCATTTAATTGGTTTACATTTAAAAAACAAACTTCCCTCTCTAAAATGGATTGCCGATTTTCGTGATCCGTGGACGGAAATTTCCTATTACAAGCACTTAAAATTAACTAAAAGTTCAGATAAAAAACACCGTCAACTAGAAAGCGATGTATTCAGAAATGCTGATATTACGCTGGCGACAAGCTATACCGATGCAGAAAATTTCCGCAAAAATGGAGCAAATGCCGTTTGTATTACAAATGGTTTTGATGAAACAGATTCAAACCCTCAAACCCTCAAACCCTCAAACTCTCAATCTCAATTCACATTGAGCTATATCGGTGTTTTAGAACAATTGAGAAATCCTGAAACTCTTTGGAGAGCTCTGGATAATTTAATTAAAACAAATTCTGATTTCGCTGAAAATTTTACCTTAAAGTTTGCAGGAAGAATTGATGAGAAGATTTTAAACTCAATTGAAAATTCAGGTTTAAAAAATAATATTTTAAATCTAGGTTATGTTTCTCATGACAAGGCAATCGGTGAAATGCAAAGTTCTGACATGCTTTTAATTACAAATTTCCCGAATGAATCTTCAAAAGGAATTATTCCCGGAAAAATATTCGAATATCTGGCCACAGGAAAACAGATTATTTCTTTCGGACCGGATAATGCGGATGTTGCTAAAATTTTAAATGAAACAAAAGCCGGAAAACATTTCAGCTACAGTGATTTCGAGTCAGTTAAGAGCTTTATTCTCGAAAAATTTGAGCTCTGGAAAAACGGAACTCTTCTTGAAAACACTCAAAATATCGAGCAGTTCTCAAGAAAAAATCTAACGAAAAAGCTGGCTGAAATTTTAAATTAAATTGTCCACTGATCATTAACGACAGCCACAAGATAATATTTCCCCTGAAATTCCTCAAAAACAAGACGAAGACATTTCCAATCCATTCCGGCTGTAGCTTCCGAACCTTTGATAAAGTTTTCTGTAAAATCTACTTTTGGATAGATTTCCTTTAAATTATTCAGTGAATTTCCTTTTCCAAGAAATTCATTTAATGCAACCTGTCCTGTTACAAAATCTTTTGAATACACCCATTTTGTAAGATAATCATCAATTGTTGCCTTATAAAGATCTCCGGAACCATCCATTGTCCCCCAGGTAAACAAGGTTTTTGTCGGCTGATATTTTGCAAAATCTGCTTTTGAAAACTGCTTATCTTCTTTTGGATTTACAAAAGCATACATAGAAAATCTCACTCCCTTTTCAGGATGAATGAATTCCGCGAATTTTTTATAATCCTTATCTTTTAAAGTTTGTACTACCTGTTTATTAATTTGCTGTAGAGCAGCGTCTTTATCAGCTATAGACTGCTCTGCATGCGTACTATCCACTTGTACTTGTTGTGTCGAGTCACTTTTATTTTCAACAACTTTATCAGGGGTTTTGTTACAGGCAACGATACTTACGATGAGCAATGAAATGAATAATTTTTTCATATTTTTAATCTTGTGGCTATAAAATCACCAAATTTAATGCCGTAAAATAGTTTCGATAGATAAGTTCTTCTGTAAGTTTTTAACCTAATCTAAAGGTTTTAGTTAAATTTGTTTTATGGAAATTTTGGATATTCTCATCATCGGAGGCGGACCAATTGGTTTGAATTGTGCCTTGGAAGCTCAGAAAAATAATCTTACTTATTTAATTATTGAAAAAGGAACCATAGTCAATTCACTTTATAATTATCCTTTATACATGAGGTTTTTCTCCACTGCTGAGAAGCTGGAAATTGATGGAATTCCTTTCATCTCAACAGCTCCAAAACCGGGAAGACAGGAAGCATTGGAATATTATCAGGGAATTGCGCGCCAAAGAAATATCAACATTCACTTGTATGAAAAGGTTGAAAAAGTTTCTAAAGAAAATGACATTTTTGAGATTGAAACTTCAAAAGGAAAATATTTTGCTAAAAATGTTGTCATCTCAACAGGATTCTACGATATTCCAAATCTCATGAATATTCCTGGAGAAAATTTACCAAAAGTAAAACATTATTATACTGAACCTTATCCTTATGCCAAACAAAAAATTGTGGTCGTTGGCTCAAGCAATTCAGCGGTTGATGCGGCATTGGAAACTTACCGAAAAGGAGCGGAAGTGACAATGATTATTCGTCACTCCGAAATTTCAGAAAGTGTAAAATATTGGGTAAAACCGGATATTGAAAACAGAATTGCAGAAGGAAATATTAAAGCTTATTTTAATTCTACTCTTCTTGAAATCAGGGAACATTCTGTAATTTTTAAAGATGAAAACGGGAAAACCATTGAAATTGAAAACGATTTTGTTCTGGCCATGACTGGCTATCTCCCCGATTTTGATTTTCTTAAAAATTCCGGAATTGAACTGCAGGGAGAATGTTTAAACCCTCTTTATAATGCTCGAACAATGGAAACTAATGTTGAAAATCTTTATCTCGCAGGAGTTGTCTGTGGAGGGAAAGACACCCATCTCTGGTTTATTGAAAACTCAAGAATTCATGCAGAGATGATTGTGAAAAATATTCTTTTAAAGCAGAAATAATAAATTAAAACAAAACATTCACTCCAAAAATAAAATTCCGTCTTGGGGCAGGATTGTAAAAACGGTTTCCAAAAGCATTAACATCAAAACCCAAAACATAATCCGTATTGTAAAGATTTTGGATCTGTAAATATAAATTCAATCTTAGTTTGTCAAGATCTAAAGGAAATCTGAACTGGATATTTCCAACCAAACTCGGCTCCGACCAAACGGAATTCGCATCATTTAAAGGAATTTTTGAAGTATAAAAATGGGAGTAATCTACGGAAAGCTTTTTGAAAAAAGTAAAATTCAGCAAACTGTTGATTGTTGTTTTCGGAACACCTGTTATAGCATTTCCTGAAAAGTCAGTGTTGAGCTGTTTATAATTCTCAAATTTAAAATTGTAAAAGCTTCCCGAAAACCTAAACTTAAAGTTATTGAAAAAGTCATTTTTTAAACTAAAATTCTTTGATTCTAAAAGAACTTCAATGCCTTTTTGAACCGTTTTTCCCTGATTAATAAAATATTCCTGACCCGCTTCATTCTGTCTTCTGACAATCGCATCATTCATTCTAAAATCAAAATAATTCCCTTCAATAAAAACAAAATTTCCAAACTGCTTTCTTATTCCGATTTCTTTATTCCAGCCATACTCCGGAACGAGATTTAAACTAAATTCCTGATTGGAAGAACGGATTTCCTCATTGGTAGGAGCAGAGTTCCCCTTCCCTATTTTTCCACGTACCGAAAAACCTTTACCTACAAGATAGGTGATTCCAAAATTGGGAAGCCATTGATTTTTAAATTTAATATTTCCATTTTTAGAATCCGGGTAAAGTCGTTGCCAATCGTAAGAATTCGAATTTAAGCTAATCGAAATATCTGTGAAAAATTTTTCATTGAAATTTAATTTTTGTGAAAGAAAATAAAATCCGGAAGTATATTTAATTTGGTCAAAATTCTGTAGTTTTCCTTCAATTCCTTTGTTATTATCATAGTTTTTAATCAAAACATCATTAATTCCACCTTCAAAACCAAATCTATAAGCCAGGCTAACTTTATTCCAGTTTTTTTCATAATTGAAATGAGTTCTCAGTGCAAAATTCTTTTCAAAACGATTTTCAAAATTGGTAATAAATGGATTTTCAAAATCTACATACGAGCCTTGAACCAAAATAAAATGTGAAAAATTTGAATTAAAATTAAATTCGTGAGAAAGCCCGGTTAATAGCATTTTATTCCGTATCCCGGCTTCCTGTTCTTTGGCTCCTGGAAGGGTTGATGTAGCAGGTCTCGCCTGCTTTCTGTTGGCTTGCATTTGTTCTAAAGTTAGCCCTCCCGGAGTTTCATAATCCAGATCAGAATAGATCAACATAACCTTTAACAAAGCTTTTTCTGAATATTGAAAATTATCTTTAATGAATAATTGCTTTCTTTGAACCTGCGATTGTTCCCGATAAGAATCCGTCTGATAATAATTCTGAAAAACCTGTAAAAAGTGTTTTCCGAATTGCTTCGAAAAATCAAAACTTTGGCTAAAAGCGCCATAACTTCCGATCGCTAAATCAGCTGATAAGTTATCTGAACTTCTGGTTTGTAAAAGTACAGTTCCACCCGTAACTGCTCCGTAATCACCACTTTCAGGGCCTTTATATACTTCCATTCTATCAATCAATTGCGGAGAAATTAGATTAAAATATGTATTTCCGGAGGCATCCGACAAGATAAAATCATCCAGATAAACCTTAATATTTCTAACTCCGAAAGGTGATCTCAACGTACTGCCCCGAACGGAAATCCTATAGCTTGCAGGCGAACGTTCTTCCATTCTGGCACCTGGAATTTGATTCACTGATTCGAGCATTCTTTCCGGAATATTCTGATCTAATAAGTTTTCAGAAACAACGGAAACTGATTTTGTAGAAACAATAAATGGCGTTGATTTTTTGTAAGCATCAATCCTGACTTCAGAAATCAACGTCGCAGAATCTTTTTTTTGCGAAAAGAAAAACAAAACAGAAAATAAGGAAAGTAAAAAATATAATTTTGTCATTAAATAATTGGAAGCAAAAATTATTCTTTTCTCTATTTAATCGGATTAAATTTTGTAGCAACTTTTTCAATTAAGACAAAAAAATAAATGTATACCAGATAATAACTATTCTCCAGCTTTCTTATCTTTAATCATCCATGGAACAATAAAATAAAAGGCAACAGCAATAATTGTTGCTAAAACCCCGGTTCCAATCCATAAAGTATTGAATCCGAGCTTTTCAGCAATTAAAGTTCCTAAATATGGAGTTACAATAAATGCAATGGAAAATGAGATTCCGTTCAAACCCATATACGCTCCTTTGTTGTTTTCTCCGGAACGTAGGGCCGTAATTGTTGACATGAACGGCAACGTCCAGATCTCCCCGATACAAAGCAATGTCATGGAAACAATAAGGGCAATGAGGCTGTAGTCAAAAGCCAGCATGGCGTATGAAAACCCACAAATAAAAGTCCCCAAAAGCATTGTGACAGCGAGATTGAAATATTTTTCCGCGATTTGTACAAAACCCATTTCAAGCAATACGATTAAGAAACCGCTATATCCCAAAATATAACCGATATTCTCCTGACTTAATTTTGCCGTATCCTTGTAAAATATTGTTAACGTACTGAATATCTGGAAAAAGCATATTGAAAACAGCATACAGAAAAAACAGTATATCAGGAATTTGCCATCGCGGTACGGCGAATTTCCTTTCTTAATTTCAATAACTTCCTTTATTTTTTTAGCTTTCAATTTGGCAAGTTTATTCCGTTTTCTGAAAAAGAATATATAGATAATTCCTGCCGACAATGCCGTTAAAGCATTACTGAAAAACAAGAATTCATAGGAGATTGCGGATAGAATACCTCCTAAGGCAGGACCAATTGAGAAACCTAAGTTCACAGCCATCCGGTTTAAGGAAAATGCTCTTGTGATATTTTCCGGTTTTGCATATTTTGTAATGGCTACAGAGTTTGCAGGACGGAATGAATCCGTAACAATACTCTGCAATAAAATAATGCATGCTACTCCAACCTCAGTTTTAAAAATCGGAATTAAACAAAACAAGGGAACGCTCAATAACAGGCTCAGTGACTGCACTTTATACTCGCCAATTTTATCGGTAATAAAACCTCCCAGCCAAGATCCCAATACAGATCCTATCCCGAAAAAGCTCAGTACAATTCCGGTATTTTCAATGCTGAAATGTAGATGATTGGTCATATAAACACCCAAAAACGGCAGTACCATCGACCCCGAACGGTTGATGAGCATTACCAACGCGAGCATCCAGCTTTCCTGCGAAAGTCCTTTGAATGAGCTTGTATATAGTTTTAATAGTTTCACAATTTCTTAAGTTTTAATTAATAATTTGTATTTGATTTAATTTTAACACTAATGGCACTAATTTTCCACGAATAACACTAATTTGTGTAGACCTGTGAAAATATTTGTGGTATCCGTGTTTTAAAAAAATAAAAAAACAGGACTTAAAAATTAAGCCCTGTTTCATTTATATTGATATAAATAATTTCTACTCCGGCTTATAAGAGTCTTTTAACGTCACAGTACGATTGAACACCAAATTGGTATCCGTAGAATCCTGATCCTTCGTGAAATAGCCAATTCTCTGGAATTGAAGAGGTTCTCCAACTGCCACATCTTTTAAGCTAGGTTCAGCGAAACCTTGAACTGTTGACACAGATTCCGGGTTGATGAAGTTTAAGAAATCTACATCTTTCTCAGCATCAGGCTGTTCCACAGTGAAAAGTTTATCATAATTTCTGATTTCGACAGGAATCGCATGTTTTGCAGACACCCAATGAATCGTACCTTTTACTTTTCTTAAACTTTCCTCAGTTCCACTTCCCGACTTGGATTTTTCATCGTAAGTAGCATAAATCGTGGTAATTTCACCGTTTTCATCTTTTTCTACCCTTTCACCTTTGATGATATAAGCAGATTTTAAACGGACTTCGCCACCTAATTTTAATCTGAAAAACTTATTATTAGCTTCTTCTTTAAAATCTTCACGCTCAATATATAATTCCCTTGAGAACGGAATTTCTCTTGTTCCTGCATTTTCCTGTTCAGGATTATTTTCCGTTTCCAGCCATTCTTCTTGTCCTTCAGGATAATTTTCAATGACTAATTTAATTGGATCAACAACCGTCATCACACGTTTTGCGACTTTATTTAAGTCTTCACGGACGCAGAATTCCAACAGCTGAAGTTCAATAAGGTTCTCCCTTTTTGCAACCCCAACTCTTTCAATAAAGTTTCTGATAGCGGCAGCTGTATACCCTTTCCTTCTCATTCCGGAAATTGTAGGCATCCTTGGGTCATCCCAACCGTTTACTACATTTTCGGCGATTAACCTTTGTAGTTTTCTTTTGGAAGTGATCATATAAGAAACGTTCATCCTTGCAAATTCTCTTTGCTTCGGTGCAACTTTGGATTCGTCATAAACCTGCTCCAGGTACCAGTTGTACAGCGGTCTGTGATTTTCAAACTCCAAAGAACACAATGAATGTGAAACTTGCTCCAAATAATCAGATTCACCATGTGCCCAATCGTACATCGGATAAATTTTCCATGTTGTACCCGTTCTGTGGTGAGGTCTTTTCAGAATTCTGTACATCACAGGGTCACGCATATTCATATTTGGGGATGTCATGTCGATTTTTGCGCGAAGAGACATTGAACCTTCCTCAAATTCGCCGTTTTTCATCCTTTCAAATAAATCTAAAGACTCTTCAACAGGACGGTTTCTGTATGGAGATTCCACACCCGGTTCTGTAGGATTTTTTCTTTGCTCAGTAATCACTTCAGACGGTTGCTCATCAACGTAAGCTTTTCCTTCTTTGATCAACTGAACTGCCCAATCATAAAGCTGCTGGAAGTAATCGGAGGCATACAACACTTTATCCCATTTGAAACCTAACCATTCAACGTCTTTCATGATAGAATCTACGAATTCCTGCTCTTCTTTTTCAGGGTTCGTATCGTCGAAACGAAGGTTTACGGGAGCATTGTATTTTTCACCCAAACCGAAGTTGATGCAGATCGCTTTGGTGTGACCTACATGCAGATAACCGTTTGGTTCAGGCGGAAAACGGAAACGGATCTGATCTCTTTTCAGACCGTTTGCCAAATCATCTTCGATAATTTGCTCAATAAAATTGAGTGATTTTTTTTCTTCTTCCATTAAAATTCGCTTTATATATCGCTTTATACGACAATTTGCAAATTTAGGAAATTTTGGGGGTTTACGGAAATTATAATTTAAAACTATAATTATTAATAATTCAATATTTTTCTTTAACTTAGGATAAAACTAAACCGTTTCTCAAATAATAATTAAAGATGGCTGTCTATATTCTAAGCAATCGGAAAATTGTTCGTCATAAAGGTGAAAGAGTAGATTCTTTTTCCAAAGACGAATACTCCATTCCTAATTTCAGAATTGCGAAATGTAATTTTGATTCCTATAAAGAACCGACTGCCCCAGCCAAAAAGAAAAAGGATTATACCAACCGGAATATTCTTGATTACAAGCTTTTTTCCGAACCCGAAAAACAAGGATATCAGGACGTTTTGGATGTTTTATTAACCGAAAAAGGAATTAAAGAATCCACTTTAACGGCAAATAATTTGGGAGGAACCCAGAAAATGTTTTATGAATTGTATAAAAACATGTCATCTACAAAGGACAGAAGTGATGTTTTGATATTTATTCATGGATATGCTTATGATTTTGATGATGAATTAAAAGCAATTCTTGACCTTAAAAAATTATTTATTGATAATCCGGTATCGCCTGTAGAGCATATTCTGTTTGTAAGCTGGCCGGCTTCCAGCAGTATCATTCCGCTGACCTATTTTGATGATAAGGCATCAAGTATTAATTCCGGAAGCTCATTAATGAGATTATTTTACTTCTATACTCAATTTTTAAAGGATATTTTTTCGAACCGTGACCTTGTTCCCTGCAGTCAGAGAATTCATATTATGGCACATTCGATGGGAAACCGTGTGCTTCAAAGTATGCTGTACAGCCTGAAAAGGGAAAATATTCTGAGAGTAATTGACCAGGTTTTACTGCTGAATTCTGATGTTTCTTACAAAGTTTTTGAAGATAATGAAGACTCATTCAATAAACTTCCTTTACTGGCGAACAGGATTTCAATCTATTTAAACAGAAAAGATCTGATTCTTGGAATATCACAGTTTACAAAAAATATTTTAACGCCGAGGTTGGGGAAAAACGGTCCGAGTAATATTGAACCTTTTAAAGATATTGTCTCCGTTATCGACTGTACTTTTGTGGAAGATAACCTGCTGGACACATTGAAATTTGAAGTTGGAAATCACTGGGGCTATCTTTCCAGCTCACTGGTTCAGAGTGATATTTTCCAAAATTTGTATGGCGTGGATAGGAATCTTATTAACAACAGATTAAAGAATAGCGAAAATTTTTTCACAATTATCTCTTAATAATAATCAAATTTTAAATATATGATAAACCTTTACCCTAAGATTAAAAACAGCCGCACACGTTGGCATAAAGATTGTAAATTTTTATGTACTAAACACTAAAATTTATTTCTTATGAACAAAGTAAAAAAGAAGTTTTCTTATTGGCTGGACTGCATTAAGAAAGCAATTTTCGTAAAAGATGTGATTTAAAATAACTGAATTAAAACGCTTAAAATATAAAAATATTCGAGCCTAAAACTACATTATTCATTAAAAAATAACCGTTCACCCTGTAGAGCCAATTGACTGTCAAAGTTATTGGTAAACAAACCGCCTGTGCCTAAACCTTGTGGCATTTTGCTGTTTTTCGTAAATGTATATTGAGCAATCGCATTCAGTCCGATATTGCTTTCCAAGGCTGAAGTTATCCACCATCCGATATTTTGTTCTTCTGCCAGGGAAATCCATTCATCTGAGCCGGAAAAACCTCCTATTAAAGACGGTTTTAAAATAATATATTGTGGATTTATGACTTCTAAAAGCTTTTTCTTTTCATTAAAATCAATAATTCCTATTAATTCTTCATCCAAGGCAATTGCAGTTGGAGTTTCGGCGCACAATTCTGCCATATCTTGCCAATTTCCTGCTTTTATGGGCTGTTCAATGGAATGAATATCCAGATCTGCCAATTGTTGTAAAACAATTTTCGCTTCTTCCTTATTGAAACCTCCGTTGGCATCAACACGCAATTCAAGCTTGTCTTTTGAAAATTTTTGTCTTAATTTTTGAAGGATTTCGTGCTCGGATTTCCAGTCGACACCGATTTTTAATTTAATACAGTGAAAGCCATTTTTCAATTTCTCATGAATCTGTTCTTCCATATAATTGATGTCACCCATCCAGATCAGTCCATTGATGATAATTGGAATTTTCCCATTGGTAAAGTCACTTGGAAAATAAAGATTTTTACCATGTTTTAAATTTAAAACAGCCTGCTCATAGCCTAGCCAAATTGATGGAAATTCCTTTAAATTTTCCTTTAAAAATTCAGAATCCTCTTGAATATTTTCACAAAGCCATTGCAATTTTTCTTCATAATCTGGTCGGTCGTCAAAACTTAATCCTCTGAAAACCGCACATTCCCCTATTCCTTTTTTACCATTTTCTGAAATTTCCAGAATAAAAGTTTCTTTTTCATGCAAAACGCCGCGAGATGTTCCACTCGGGCGTTTGAATTGTAATAAATATTTGAAATATTCTGCTTTCATTTATTTTACACTATCGATTCGCATAAATTCTTCTGCTTTTTCCACCATATCGACGCTTCCACAAAAAAACGGAATTCTTTGATGAAGTTCTGTCGGTTCCACTTCCAGAATCCTTCTGAACCCGTCTGTAGCCTTTCCTCCCGCTTGTTCAGCCAAGAAAGCCATTGGGTTACATTCGTATAATAATCTTAATTTCCCGTTTGGAGCCTGTGAATAAGATGGATAAATATAAATCCCTCCTTTCAACATATTTCTATGAAAATCAGCGACTAACGAACCAATATATCTTGAAGTATATGGTCTGTCACCTTCTTCCATCTGGCAATATTTAAGATAGTTTTTTACTCCCTGAGGGAATTTTATATAATTTCCTTCATTGATAGAATAAATTTTACCTGTTTTCGGAAATTTCATGTTAGGATGAGAAAGATAATATGTTCCTAAAGATGGGTCTAATGTGAATCCGTTCACACCATTTCCTGTCGTGTAGACGATCATCGTAGAAGAACCGTAAATTACATAGCCTGCCGCAATCTGATTCACTCCTTTTTGCAGGAAATCTTCCAGTTGAACCGGAGTTCCTGGCTCGGTAACCCTTCTGTAAATAGAGAAAATTGTGCCCACAGAAACATTTACGTCAATATTGGAAGAACCGTCCAAAGGGTCAATTAATACAACATATTTACTTAAATGTCCGTTTTCACCGCATTTAATGTCAATAAAATCATCATTTTCCTCAGAAGCAATCCCGCAAACCACCTCTCGTTGAGACAAGGCTGTAATAAAGATATCGTTGGCGATTACGTCAAGCTTTTGCTGTTCCTCTCCCTGTATATTTTCATTGCCCGCTTTTCCTATAATATCTGCAATTCCGGCTTTATTCACTTCCCTGTTTACGACCTTCGAAGCTAATCTTATTGCGCTTAAAAGACGAGAAAATTCACCCGTGGAATATTGAAAATCGTCCTGCTTGTCAATAAGAAATTCTCCCAAAGTCTGTAATGGCTGATCTGACATATTTTTTCTTTTTACGTTTTCCCCAAATTTCGTAAAATTTATCACATTTAGAAAGAATTATTAATAAAAGACCTTATCTACTGGCTTTCAACCGAATACAATGATCGCTACGATGGAAACATGATTTTTCATCTATAAATCAATCCCCATTCTGTTGAAGCAATCAGAATAATTTCACTTAATTTTTAATTTTAATAAAATCTTAAGCCTATCCCTTCACGAGCCTATTTCATATCTCGTTGTAAATTTATAATTTTGACACCCGTAAAATATTCCCACAAATTTTTATCTAACAATTTTATTATTAACAATTTAATGAAAATTTTCAAGTTTGGTGGAGCATCGGTAAAGGATGCTGAAAGCGTAAAAAATGTGTCTTTGGTTATAAAAAGCCAGGGATTTGCCAAGTGTTTGCTAGTAATTTCAGCAATGGGCAAAACGACTAATGAGTTGGAAAAAGTGGTAGAACTTTATTTCAAGAAGGATAATTATCAAACTGAAATTGAAAAGATAAAACGAAAACACATCGAAATCGCGGAAGGTTTATTCCCTGAAAATCATGCAGTTTTTGCGGAAATTAATTTATTTTTCGATGATATAGACTCTTTTTTAAGAAGAAACAAATCTCCGAATTACGACTTTGTATACGACCAGGTGGTGAGCAGCGGCGAAATGATTTCCACTAAAATTGTGAGTGAATATTTGAATGAAATCCAGTTTACCAATCAATGGTTAGATGCCAGAGATTATATAAAAACAGACAATTCTTACAGAGAAGGAGTTGTAGACTGGGCAAAAACTGAAGAATTTATTTCTAATTTAAATAAGGAAATCTGCTACGTTACCCAAGGATTCATAGGTTCTGATAATAATAATTTCACGGTGACTTTAGGAAGAGAAGGTTCCGACTACTCTGCTGCGATTTTCGCTTATTGTCTGAATGCAGATGCGATGACAATCTGGAAGGACGTTCCGGGAGTAATGACGGGGGATCCCCGAAAATTCCAAGATGTGAGCCTTCTTTCGCATATTTCTTATGAAGAAGCGATTGAAATGGCGTATTACGGAGCCAGTGTTATTCACCCGAAAACTTTGCAGCCACTTCAGCAAAAAAACATTCCTTTTTACGTAAAATCTTTCATTGATCCTACAAAAGAAGGAACAAAAGTGGGTGCTTCAGACAAAAACCTAAGTGAAGAATCTTATATTTTAAAAGAAAATCAGACGCTGCTGAAAATCTCAACCAGAGACTTTTCTTTCATCGCTGAAGACCATATGAGTTTAATTTTCGGGTATTTATCCAAATATAAAATCAAAGTTTCTTTGATGCAGAATTCTGCAATTTCACTAGCTTTATGTTTGGAAGACAAATTCCATACGATAGACGAGCTAAATGAGGAACTGCAGAAAGTATTCAAAACAGAAGTAGTAAAAAATGTATCTTTATTTACAGTAAGAAATGCTAAAATGGATAACATTGATAAATTTTACCAGGAAAAAAGTGTATTATTGGAGCAAATTTCGAAGAATACACTTCAAATGGTAACACAATAAAAACTAATTGCGACTAAACACAATATGAGTTTAATTTCGAAAAATGATTTAATCAAAGCTTCCGGCTTAAGTAAAATAGGGTTTCTAAAGAATCCTGTGGCGTCTGCTGTAATGAGCATTGCTAAAATAAACCAAGTAAATAGATTATACGACAAACTAAAAAATAAGGAAGGTAAAGACTTTTTCGACTCATTTGTGAGAGAGAGGAACTTAAGCTATGTAGCTTTTGAAGAAGATTTGGCTAAAATCCCGAAAACGGGTCCTTTTATTCTGGTTTCGAACCATCCGCTGGGTGCAATTGACGGGATTCTGATGTGTAAAATCTTATCGGAAGTCCGCCCGGATTTCAAGGTAATGGGAAATTTCCTTTTGGAAAAAATCAAGCCGATGGAACCGTACGTGATATCCGTAAACCCATTTGAAAACAAGAAAGAAGCTTACAGCAGCTCATCCGGAATGCGCGAAACATTGAAGCATTTGCAGAACGGAGGCTGTGTAGGAATTTTCCCGGCCGGAGAAGTTTCCAACAAAAACAATCCTTACGGGGAAATATTAGATAAAGACTGGGAAAAACCGGCATTGAAGCTCATAAAAATGGCAAAAGTGCCGGTTGTTCCTATGTATTTCCATGCTAAGAACAGTAGATTATTTTATCAGGTTTCAAAAATCCATCCTAATTTGCAAACACTGATGCTTCCTGCAGAAATGATGAATGACAGGGAGAAGCCCATCAGAATACGGATCGGGAGACCCATTGCCGTAAAAGCAATGGATGATATGGAAACGATTGAAGAGCTGGGTGAATTCCTGAAGCGTAAGGTGTATATGATGAAATCTTACTATGAAAAAAGAAAATCACTTGCTCAAAGTATCAATCTTCAGAATTTATCGGTAAAATTTCCTTTGCTTAAAGAAGAAAATATCGTCCAGAATATTATTGATGAAACCCCAAAAGAAGATATTTTAAAAGATATCAGAAAGCTGAAAGGCACCGACAAAATGTTTTTCAGTAACGGAAATTACGAGGTTTATTTTACAAACTACGAAGAAATCCCTTCTATCATGAGGGAAATCGGGAGACAGAGAGAACTTACTTTCCGTGCGGTGGGTGAGGGCAGCAACCTTCCTTTTGACCTTGATGAATATGATAAACATTATCACCATCTTTTCCTTTGGGACAATGCTGAAGAAAAGCTGGTTGGGGCTTACAGAATGGCCCTGGGTAGAGAAGTGATGAAAAAATCCGGAATTAAAGGCTTTTACACAAGCTCTTTGTTTGAGTTTGAACAGGATATCCATCCATTCTTTAAGAAGGTAATTGAAATGGGGAGGGCTTATATTTGTCAGGAATATCAGCAGAAACCGCTTCCGCTTTTCCTTTTGTGGAGAGGAATTGTACATGTTTGTTTAAGAAATCCTGATCATAAGTTTTTGATGGGAGGCGTGAGTATTTCCAATAAATTTTCTGAGTTTTCGAAATCTTTAATGATTGAGTTCATGCGTTCAAATTACTATGATTCTGCTGTAGCTCAATACATTACACCAAGAAATGAATATAAGGTAAAGCTTCGCGACAGGGATAAAAACCTTTTCTTTGACGAAATGGAATCCGATCTGAACAAACTGGATAAAATAATCGACGACCTTGAGCCTGAACTTAGATTACCTGTTTTAATCAAAAAATATATCAAGCAAAACGCAAAAGTAATTGCCTTCAATGTAGATCCCAACTTCAATGATGCGATCGACGGGCTCATGTATATCAGAATCAGCGACCTTCCTGAAAGCACGATAAAGCCTGTATTAGAGGAAATGAGTGACAGGATAAGAAATGAACAGGAAAATAATTCGGCTGAAAATCAGTAGCTTTTTAATTTTTGTTAAAAAAAGTATTATTAATACTTGCTTCATATACCAAAACTTACTACTTTTGCATCACTTTAAAACAACGAAGTAAAAGAACGGTTTCTTAGCTCAGTTGGTAGAGCAATGGATTGAAAATCCATGTGTCCCTGGTTCGATTCCTGGAGAAACCACAAAACCACCTGTAAAAAGGTGGTTTTCTTTTCAAAATGTTTTTATAAGATTTGCCAGATTTAATAATTATTATTAGTTTTGCACCACTTCAAAAAAGAAGTACAGCGGTTTCTTAGCTCAGTTGGTAGAGCAATGGATTGAAAATCCATGTGTCCCTGGTTCGATTCCTGGAGAAACCACAAGAAATAAGACAATTTCTAACAAAACCCCTCAAATTGCATGATTTGAGGGGTTTCTTTTTTAAATGCATATCAAAATAAACCATTTTCTCAAATTGAACGTGACCTTTTCGTTGACTTAGTCCAAATTTTTCAAATAACAACTTTCAAAAGTCTCATCATTAAGCCTGTTCAAATTAAATTTCAACGTTTAAGCCATAATTTGAAACTAAATTTCAATAAAAAAATACTTTGCAGTATCAAAAAATTGACAATAAATACTTGTAAGTAATCAATATAACATTTTTATTATCTTTATTTTGAAATAATTGATTTATACAATTTTACAAAACTTAACTATGAAAAACACTCAAATTATGCCTACTTATCCCTGGCCTTATATCGCCAGTCCGCACAGGGATTCATTACAGGATGAAGAAATTTTCTGGTATGATACTGATTTTACTTTTATGTCTAAGGCAACCCGTGAAAAATACAAGCGGCACGGCTTGGCATCAGCAGCAGCATATATGTCACCAACCACCACGGATTTGTCACGCTTAAGACCTATTACCCTACTTATGATTTGGATGACTCTCTTTGATGATTATTATGAATTTTGTCCTAAAGATAAACTTGAACCAATCCGAGACCATATCATTAATATAATTTTAGGTAAACAGCCTGATTCTGATGATATTGGACTGGTTCGCCAAGCTGCCCAAATGGTAAAAGAATTACGAACTTTTATGCCGGATTTTTGGATGGAGCGATTTGCAAATTCATTCTATCGTTATGTAACCTATGGCTTAATGGAGGAAATACCTTATAAATTAGCTAAAATAAAACATTATCCACCTTTGGCGGTCCTGCTCCCTATTCGGGAATATTCGGTCGCGATGCATCCTTATCTGGACATGCTGGATGTGTCATTAGGCTTTATATTATCAGCGAATTTATATAATCATCCTATCATTCAGCGGTTTAGAGCTATTACAGCACGGCTTGCTGTTATTCAAAATGACTTTGCTTCTTTAGAAAAAGAAAAGGCGTTGGGAGCCGAAGTTTTTAATATTGTACTTGTCATACAGCATGAATATAAAATTTCATTGGAAGAAGCCATTAACAAATCTCTTCATATCCATGATGAATATGTAAGGGAAATGGATGCCCTGCATGCCGCCCTTCCTGATTTTGGCCCTTATCATAAAAATGTTGATAATTATATTTTTCATATGAAATTAATGCTCACCGGCATAGGAAAATGGTACCAAGATGTGACAGAGCGTTATACGAAGTTTCCTATTCCGGAATATTAAACTAATTATCAAATTTGTTATTGAAACCCGTTGAATTATATGAACAAAATTTCCAGGATAGGTTCGTTTTGGGGCAGTATGTGTATAATTTGATAAACTACTCCAAACTCCTGTCCAGATGCACATATCCGCCATCTACATGAATCAATTGTCCTGTTGTATGTGAAGATCTTTCCGATAGCAGAAATGCTGCCATATTAGCAATTTCCTCGGAGGTTGTCATGCGCTTTTCGAATGGTATTTTTGATGTAATGCTTTTTAGTTTTTCATCCGGATTTTCAAAAGTCGAAATCCACGATTGGTAAAGAGGTGTCCACGCTTCAGCGACAATAATGGCATTGACACGGATACTGTAAGGTAAAAGTTCGACCGCCCATTCTCTTGTCAGAGCATTTCTGGCACCATTTGCGGCGGCATAACCTGACGTACCGCCTTGCCCGGTTTCTGCCGTTTTACTTCCAATATTCACGATTGAACCTTTACTTTCTTTAAGATAAGGAAGTGCGTGATGCGCCAAAAGATAATAATGTACAACATTTTTATGATAGGATGCCATGAATCCTTCATATGAACCATTTTCCAGACCTACTCCATCATTTACACCGGCATTATTGACAATACCATCAATTTTTCCGTACTTTCTAACGACTTCATCGATGGCTTTTTTACATTCATCAGGTTGGGAAAGTTCGGCGGTAACAAAATCCGCTTTTCCTCCAAGATCCTGGATTTCCTGAATGGCTTTTTTGTTGTCGTCTTCGTTTCTGCCGATGATTATCGGGAATGCTTTTTCTTCAGCTAAGATTTTCGCAATAGCATTTCCGATGCCTTTTGCACCGCCGCTTACGATGATTATTTTATGGTCAAGATTTAGGTTCATAATTTTTTTCTTTCTATTTTTTTAACGCAAAGAGCGGTAAGATTTTTTTTAATATTGTTATGTATATTTTTTCGTTCGCAAAAGGCGTTTCACCAGCAAAGACTACAGCGTTTTTTTATGTATAAATTTTCAAAACAAAATCGGAGATTTTTAAAACTTATGTGTTCTTATTTGTATTCTACTGTTAAACTTAAAATAACTAATGTGTTAATCTTTTGTCACTTTTGCGGTAAAAAATTATAATTTGTAAAATCTCACTGCATTTTTGGAGAAAAAAAGTTGTTGCTCTTCTTTTGAAAACCGACCTACATACTTTGAAATTAATTCCAGCCACAAAGCATAATTTCCACCTAATAACATCACAGGCCAATCGCTTCCGAAAACTGCCCGTTTAATTCCAAATTGCGAAAAAATGAAATCTAAAGTTTCAAAAATTACTTTTTCATCAATATTATTCCAGTTTCCTTGTGTCAAAAGTCCTGAAATTTTGCAATAAACATTAGGATTTTGGGCAAGTTCTGCAATGTTAAGTTTCCAGTCTTTTAAATCATTTGTTTTAAGGTCAGGTTTTCCGCAATGATCTAAAATAAAGGGCTGATCTGGTAATTTCTCCGAAAGTTTGACTGCGTCAGAAAGCTGACTTTGTTTCAATAAAATATCGAAAGTATAGCCATATTGATGAAGCGCAGCAATTCCGTTGAGTATATTTTTTTGCAGTAAAAAGCCGATTTCTTCTCCTTCCGCGATATGTCTGAAACCTTTGATCAGCTTTTCAGACTGATAATTTTGAAGTAATGCTTCTAAGTTTTCAGAAGTCAAATCAATCCAGCCGACAACACCTTTAATAAACGGATTTTCTTTTGCTAAATTTACCAGAAAAGAAGTTTCTTCCTTACTCTGATCAGCCTGAACTGCAATACAACCTTCAACATTATTTTCATTTAAATATAAAGAAAAATCTTCCGGCAGAAAGTCTTTCCGAATCACAGCCATATTTTCAGTAATCCAGGCATCCCGAACCAGATCAAAATTCCAAAAATGTACGTGAGAATCAATAATCATTTTTTAACAATTTTCTTTGAAATGAAATTTATAATGAAAATATTTTATCCATCAACTGCCACTTTTCTCCCGGTTTAGAATTGGGCAACTGTTGTTGAAATTTCCACATCAATTCTTCCCATTCCTGAACTTTTAAGTTGTTTTTATCGGCTTCATTTTTGGCTTCGAAAGAAAAGTTTTCATCGGCTTCCACAATCATCAACAATCGGTTTTGAATACGATAAACCTCCATATTTATAATTCCGGAATCCAAAATACTTTGTTTCACTTCGGGCCAGACGTTTTGGTGATACTTTTCGTATTCTGCAATCAATTCAGGATCATCAATCAAATCGAGGGCTAGACAGAATTTTTTCATTCTCCGTACGCTTTTACTTTTTGTGTACTGCTTCCTAAGCCGTCAATTCCCAATTCTACCACATCACCTGGTTTCAGATACCAAGGCTCTGGTTTTTGCCCCAAACCGACACCGGCAGGCGTTCCTGTACTGATAATATCTCCCGGAAGCAACGTCATAAACTGACTGATATAACTTACCATAAAAGGCACGTTAAAAATCAAATTAGAGGTATTTCCGTCCTGCAAAATTTGTCCATTCACTTTCAACCACAAACGAAGGTTGTGAACATCTTCAATTTCGTCTGGCGTCGCAATAAAAGGCCCGATTGGTGCAAAAGTGTCGCAGCTTTTTCCCTTTACCCACTGTCCGTTTCTCTCCAGCTGAAAGGCTCTTTCACTGTAATCGTTGTGCAAAACGTAGCCTGCAATATGTTCAAGGGCATTTTCCTCAGAAACATAACTTGCTTTCTTTCCGATGACAATTCCCAACTCAACTTCCCAGTCGGTTTTTGTGCTGTTTTTAGGAATAACCAAATCATCATTAGGACCTACGATTGCTGTGGTAGCCTTAAAAAACAAAATAGGTTCCTGCGGAATCGGAGCGTTGGTTTCAGCGGCGTGATCTTTATAATTCAATCCCACGCAAATGATTTTTGATGGTCTTGCCAAAGGTGCACCTAGTCTTTCATTAGGTGAAATTTCGGGTAAATTCTGCGTGTTTATTTCTGCTTTTAAATTTTCTATGGCATCGCCCGAGAAGAAGTTTTCATCGTAATCTTTTACCAAATGGGAAATATCATATCTTTTATCGTCAATAATTACGCCTGTCTTTTCTTGTCCCGGTTTTCCGAATTTTATTAATTTCATTTTTAATTTTATTGTCTTTGATTTTTATATTTGTTTTAATTACACTATTAAAATTTTAACACAAGGATATTTGCTATCATTTGCTGAACGAAGTGCCCTTGCGATCGATTTTTTTAAGTTTAATTTATAATCTTTGCGCGCTTTGCGTTAAAGAAAATAACTAACAAGTAGCTTATACTCAAAGATTAAAGTATATTTAATATTTTTAATTATTCAAAGTGGTAAAACCTCCATCAATAGGGTAGTCTACACCAGTGATAAATGAAGCTTCGTCACTGCAAAGATAAAGTGCTAAAGAAGCAACTTCCTCAGGCTGGGCCATTCTTCCGATCGGTTGGGTTTTCGACAGTTTTTCAAACATTTCATCGATGTTGTCAGGATAATTATTCTTTAAAAATCCGTCAACGAAAGGCGTATGTACACGCGCCGGAGAAATAGAGTTACAACGAATATTTTCAGAGATATAATCTTTGGCAACACTCATGGTCATTGCTTTTACGGCACCTTTCGCCGTACTGTACGCAAAACGATCGGGAATTCCTACCAAAGCCGCAATGGAAGCCATATTAATGATCACACCGCCTCCTGACTTTCTAATCTGTGGAATAGCTGCAAACAGACAATTGTAAACACCTTTAATATTGACATTATAAATTTTGTCGAAATCTTCTTCTGAGGTTGTATCCGCTTTTCCGATGTGCGCAATTCCGGCATTATTTACAAGAATATTGATCGCGCCAATTTGATCGAAAACTGCTAAAACATCTTTCTGTTTGGATACATCACAAGCATAAACCGTAGCATTTCCTCCGGAAGATTTTATTTCTTCCAGCGTTTCCTGTCCGTTTTGTTCTGTAATTTCGAGAATATGAACTTCTGCACCATTGGCCGCAAGCTGAACTGCGATTGCTTGTCCAATTCCGCTTCCACCGCCTGTTACGACGGCCTTTTTATTTTTTAAAGAAAACATTTTTTTATATTATTATTAAAATTTTGGTATCTATTCTTTAACGCAAAGTACGCTAGGTTTTTAATATTGTTTGTATATTTTCGTTCGCAAAGGCGTTTCACTCAGCTAAAATCTCAAGTTTTATTGTTTTCACACTTAATGCGACTTGTCAATCTTTGCTTTAAAATTATTTTAAAGATTAAAATCTTTTTTATCTTTAAAGACTCACCCCTCTTTTCCAAGGGATAAAATCATCCTGATTCAATGCCACCGCCTTAGGAATGATATTTCCACTGGCAACATCGATGCAGAAATCTAAAATATCTTCGCCCATTTCCTGAATTGTTTTTTCACCGCGCACAACCGCACCTGTATCAATATCGATAATATCCGACATTTTTGTTGCCAGTACAGTATTAGTAGCCACTTTGATGACCGGGCAAACCGGATTTCCCGTAGGCGTACCCAAACCTGTCGTAAACAGAATTAAAGTTGCTCCTGAAGCGGCTTTTCCTGTGGTAGCTTCTACATCATTTCCCGGTGTACAGACAAGGCTCAATCCCGGCTTGGTTGCGCGTTCCGTATAATCCAAAACATCTACAACTGGGGCTGAACCTCCTTTTTTTGCTGCACCTGCAGATTTTATGGCATCGGTGATTAATCCGTCTTTAATATTTCCTGGTGAGGGATTCATGTAAAATCCTGAACCCACAGCATGAGCAAGTTCATCATATTCTGTCATCAATTTGATGAATTTTTCGGCGGTTGGTTTATCTACAGCCCTGTCTATTAATTCCTGCTCGACGCCACACAATTCCGGGAACTCGGCAAGTAAAACTTTAGCTCCCAAAACAGAAAGGATATCCGCAAGATGTCCTACAGCCGGATTGGCTGAAATACCACTGAAACCATCGCTTCCGCCACATTTTACGCCTACACAAAGTTTGCTTATTGGTGCATCTTCACGTTCAATTTTATTAATTTCTAAAAGTCCTTTCAGCGTTTCAAAAATGGCGTTTTTGATCATTGTTTCTTCACTTACTGCTTTTTGCTGTTCAAAAACAAGTAACGGTTTATCAAAATCCGGATTTCGATTGTACAGATCTTTTTTGAAATTATCGATCTGAAGATGTTGGCATCCCAAACTTAACAAAGTGACTCCTGCAACATTGGGATGGTCTGCATAAGAGGCCAAAAGTTTGCTGAGTGTATCCGCATCCTGCCTTGTTCCTCCGCAACCACCTGTGTGATTGAGAAACTTAATGCCATCCACATTTTTAAATACACGATCTTTTGCTGGGATATTTGAGGGTGAAAAATCAATATCATCCAAATTTTCTCCTTTTGAAATCGCTTCTACCAATTGATGGGTGTAGCTTTTGTATTTTGCATCAACGGCATATCCCAATTCATTATACAATGATTCTTTAATGATATCAAGATTACGGTTTTCACAAAAAACGGTAGGAATAAAAAGCCAATAATTAGCAGTTCCTACATCGCCATTTGAGCGGTGATATCCTTTAAACGTTTTATGCAAAAATCTTGACACATCCGGTTTTGTCCAATGATAATCAACATCGCGGTAGTAGTAAGGTTCGGCAGCGTGTTTTGTATTGTCGGTCGTCATTCGGGTTCCCGCTGCGAGATCATACTGTACTTTACCGACCAAAACTCCATACATAAAGATTTCATCGCCCTGTTTCATGTCATTTATAAAGAATTTATGTTTGGCAGGGATTGCTTCTAAAGTTGTATAGGTAGCTCCTTCGAAAATGATTTCGGTTTCTGCCGGAATATCCTGCAAAGCGACCAAAACATTGTCTTTTTGATTTATTTTTAAAATTAAATTGCTCATTTTTAGCTTTAAAATTGAATATTTTTTGTGCTTATTGTTTATTTTTAACGCAAAGTCCGCAAAGATTTTTTATTTACGTTAATCATAATTACAATGAAGATTTTTTATTTCTGAATCTTAATGAAAACAGAAATACGATGATAAAACAGACTAACGGAACAACATAAGAAAAATGGATGTTCCCTGAAATATCTGTGATTTTGCTTGCAATTGGTGGTATAACTGCTCCCCCGACAATTGACATTATTAATAAACTTGAGGCAGGTTTTGTTTCTGCACCCGCTCCTTCAATTCCCAAAGCGAAAATCGTTGGAAACATGATGGACATAAAAAATGTAATGGCAACAAGTGCATACAACGTTGAAATTCCTGACCCTGCGATAACCCAGATGCTGAGAATAATGCTGATTACACTGTAGATCCTCAATAATTTTTGTGGTGAAATGTATCTCATGAAAAAAGTGCCTGCAAAACGCCCAATCATAAATAATAATCCTGCTACTCCTGCATAATATTTAGCTTCCTGACCTTTCATATCAATAGCGTCTTCCGCAAAAACGAGAAGAAAACTGAAGATGTAAATTTGTGCACCGATATAGAAAAACTGGGCAAGAACACCCCATCCGACATTTTTAACCCCTAAAACCTGTAGAAAATTCTTTGTTGATTTTTCTTTGCTTTCCGTTACTTCCGGCAGTTTTACGAATAAAAATAAAAGCATTACCAACAGAATAATCGCCCCTAAGATTATATAAGGTCCTTTTACGAGTGAAGTTTCGGCATGAATGTAGGCGAGTTTTGCTGCCTGATCGAGTCCGGCAAGCTCTTCCTGTGATTTTGGTTCTTCACTCAGAATAAAAATTCCGCCAATAATGGGAGCGATTGAAGCGGCCAAACCATTAAAAGACTGGGCAAAATTTAATCTTTGTGTTGCTTTTTCAGGCTCGCCCAAAACGGTAATGTAAGGATTTGCCGCTGTTTCCAGAATCGCAAGACCGCAGGACAAGACAAAAAGAGCCCCGAGAAAAAACGGATAACTAATGGTATTAGCTGCCGGAACAAATAAAAAACAACCGGCCGCGAAAAAGAATAAACCTACCAGAATCCCGGTTTTGTAGCCATATTTCTGAATAATCATTCCGGCAGGGATGGCCAGTAAAAAATAAGCTGCAAAAACCGATGAATCAACCAATGAAGCTTGAAAATGGTTCAGGTGAAAAGCACTTCGCAGATGTTTAATCAAGATTGGATCGAGATTATGGATAAATCCCCAAAAGAAAAATAAACTCGTAATAAGGATCAGTGGAAAATAGTAATTTTTCTTTTTTGAAGAAGAAAACGAGTTTCCTTGTTGGGTATTATTCATTGATCTGGTTGTTTATTGTTACTTGTCATAGTTTAGTTGTAGGAAAATAATCGATTGTATAATGATTTCTTTTGAGCTCAATATTTTATTGATTTTTCCTCAAGCCTTAAACGTTTTCTGATTTTTTAAAAGTATAATATTTTTCCGAATAAACAATTCACAGTACAGGATAGTACAAGATAGTTTAATTATTTTCGGGATTTATTAATGATTTATTATTGTAATGTTTCAAAATGAAGAAAATGTAATTTTAAACAAAGATAAAAAGCGAAATTTTTTCTTTCATGTTTTATAACACTTCACCAACCCCTCCAGATTAACGTAAAACCACGATTTAATAAAAAAAATTAATATTTTACAATAAATTATGTTAATTTATAAATTCAATCCATATAATAATGTTAATTTTATGAACATTAAATTATTATTAACTATGAAAAAAATTTGGATGGCAATTACTTTGCCGATCTTCGGAATCATTACTGCCCAATCTGGCAACATCGGTGTAAACAAACCCAACCCAGCCTCAACTTTAGACATTAGCGGCTCTTTTGCGGCACAGTACAAAACTGTTTCAGCTGCCACCTACGCAATGACAAGTTCTGACTTTTATGTTTCATACACCGGAACAGCGAATTCTATTTTTACTTTACCCGCCGCCATTACCGGGCTCGAAAATTTCAAAGGCCGAATGTATACCATTAAAAACAACACTGCCTTTACAGTTACGGTAAACCCAACGACTCCGGAAACCATTAATGGAAGCACCGGTATAACGGTACCGGCAGGCCAAAGCGTGGAATTGATCAGCACAGGTCAGACAGGAGCAGTTTCCACATGGGAACTTTCAGGTTTCAGATCTGCCACTCTTCCTTTAACAACGGCCAGCAACGGTCTTACTGCCGTGGGTACCGATGTTCGGTTAGGAGGAACACTTTCTCAGGCTACAGATATTGCAACTGCGGGTAATAATCTTATCGTAAGTGGAACCGGTAATGTAGGAATAGGATCTGCGACAGCTCCCGTTTCAAAGCTCGAAGTCAACGGAAGCTCTACCAATGCCACTTCTTACAATGCCGTTGCATCAACAACAATTGATTTTTCAAGAAGTAATTTAGCCTATACTACTGCTAATGCCGGAGCTTTTACCCTTCAAAATATAAAAGATGGCGGTACATATACATTATCAGTACGTGGTACGACAGCAGGGACTTCCACCTTTACAGCAGCCGGATTCACAGTAAGATATATAAACAACCGCGCAACAGTAGCCAATACCCATACACTCTATACTCTTGTAGTAATAGGCACCGTTATCTATGTTTATATAGCAACAGCTGTTTAATTTTAATTTAAATAGTTAAAAAAATGAATGCTTATATAAAAAAAGCCCTCTATGTATTTTTACTGGGAGGAATGGCAGCACAAGGCAATGGCCAGGCTGTAGGTACACCCTATATTCCTATGATTGATATTCCCTTTAGCTTTTTGTACGGGGGAACCGGGATAGACGGCCCGAGAAGTCATGCTCTATCTCTAGCCGCTGATGGAGGATATTTTGGAGTTGGGGATTCTCAATCATCTGCTTCCGGAGACGTAACAGGTGTTAATGGCGGTAACAGGGATAACTGGATTGTAAAATGGGACACCACCGGAAAAATAGCTTGGCAAAGGCTTGTCGGTGGAAACGGAATTGAATTAGGAACTTCGATCACAGCAACTCCGGACGGAGGATGCATTGTTGTAAGCAGATCCGGATCTACCAATATTCCGGGAACTACTTTCCATGGAGGGCAAACTGATTTGTTAGCGGCTAAATTAGATGCTTCAGGAAATATCCAGTGGCAAAGACTGGTTGGAGGATCCGGTAACGATGAACCCACCAAGGTTGTTGTAGCTTCGGATGGAGGATATCTCATTGCTGGAGTTTCTTATTCAGTAGATGGTGACCTGACCGGAGTTCCAAAATATACTGGTGGAGCATTCGGAACTGATGCATGGCTAGTAAAGCTTAATACCGATGGGACAATTAATTGGCAAAAAAGATATGGTGGTACAGACGAAGATTCTTTTGGAGGCCTTATTAATACAAATGACGGAGGATATTTAGTAACAGGTAATACAAGTTCAGGTGCTGTTGGCGATTTTACAGGACTGCCGGTGATTGCAGGACCTAATCCTTTTGCCATGAAAATAGATGCTTTGGGAAACAGGATTTGGGTAAAACGTTTTGGAGTTTCTGCAGCTGCCAATCCATATATTTTGGACACTCGTCAAACTTCAGATGACGGATATATTTTTGCCATCAGAACTGCCGGTGCAAATACAGGCTCTTTGACGGGAATAGCGGGTTTTGGGGGCAATGATTTCTGGATCATGAAGCTCGATACTACCGGAAACCTAGTAACTCAAAATGTGTTTGGGGGAACGGGTTCTGATATACCTTCTTCCATATACCAGACTTCTGACGGAGGTTACATTGTTTCCGGAGGCACCGGATCATCCAATACAGGAACATTAACCGGCGTTGTTACTCATGGCGGTAATGACAGTTGGGTTTTCAAACTGGATGCTTCGTTAAATTTAGTTCAGCAAAAATTGTATGGAGGCACTGGTAATGAAGGTAGTACGAGTGCTTATCTTTTACCATTAAGCAATGAAGGTGCCTATCTTTTATTAAGTGATTCAGGATCATCTAATAATGGTGATGTAACCGACCTGAACCACACCGCGGGATCAGCTGACTACTGGCTTTTAAAGGTATTGTCATCCGGAGACATACTCTGGGTTCCCGACATCGGACAACGATAATCAATTAAAAAATAGAGCTGCAAAGCTTTTTTAAAACACTTAATTTTAAAGCCGTTCCTTTCGAGCGGCTTTTTCTATATAATAATTATTACGAATCTATAATATGTTAAATCTTAGTTAAAGCTATTTAAACTCGTCTTAATTCAATACTAATCATCCGGCATTTACGTTGAAAATAAGTATATTCGCTTTTTAAATTTTTTTTGAAAAATGAAGAAGATTATCTCTGGATTATTTATATTTTCTGCGATTATTACATTTGCTCAGGAAGCAATACATTTTCAGGATCTGCCATTCAAGGATCTTATTGCAAAAGCTAAAAAAGAAAACAAGATTGTTTTTATCGATGCTTATACTTCCTGGTGCGGGCCTTGCAAAATGATGGAAAAAAACATTTTTACGAAAAAATCCGTTGGAGATTATTACAATTCTAATTTTGTGAATGCAAGATTCGACATGGAGAAAGGTGAAGGAAGAGAAATTGCTGCAAAATACGGAGTTCGCTCCTATCCCACTTATCTATTCTTAAATGGTGATGGAGAGCTTGTTTCCCAGAATTTCGGATATATGGAAGAAAGCCTTTTTATCTCAATGGCTCAGGATATTAATTCTCCGAACAATAAAAAAGGCTCTTTGAAAGAACGTTTCGCAAATGGTGAAAAAGACCCGGAATTCCTGATCAATATTATGAAGCTGAATTCTTCTTCAGATTTTAATTTTGCTAAAAATGCTTCAGAAAGGTATTTTGAAAATAAGAAAAAAACAGAAGAATTTTCCAAAGATGATGTTGGGTTGTTATTATATTTTTTAAAATCAACCGAAGATAAAAATTATAAAACCTTTGCTGAAAGAAAAACGGAAATTATCAAGTTTTTACCGGAGCAAACCTATAAAGAATTTGATAATCAACTGAAACTGGCAAAAGTTGTTGAACAGTCCATTGATCAGCAAAATAAAAAAATCAACGACGAGTATTTCATGAAAATCGCCGAGCCCTTGGTAGGAAAACACGATGCAGAAGTAAAGCTAAATCAAACAAAACTAAGCTATTACGAGCAGAACGCAAACTTTCCGGAATACGAAAAAGCAGCCCTTGCCTATTATAAAAACTCAGAAGCTTTTGAACCCAACGAATTATTAAAAGCAGCATGGGTATTTTCTGAGCATGTAAAAACTCCGGCATCACTGAAAAAAGCCGCAGAATGGGCAGAAAAGTCTGTAATGAGAGGCGAAACATCTGAAAATACCTATATATTGGCAAAGCTTTATTTCTTAACAGGAAACAAAGAAATGGCAAAAACCTACGCTGAAATGTCTAAAAATATAGCAACTCAGGCACAAAAAGATTCCACTTTAGCTGATGAGTTATTAAAGCAAATCAAATAACAAATGTCGAAAATTAAATTTATTACAACCTTTCTCACCTTATTGTTTCTTGGAAATTTACACGCCCAGGAACAGCAAAACAGCGAAAAAAGTGTTTATGTAAAAGGAAATGCACTACTTATCCCGATAGGTATTGTCAATTTAGGTGTAGAGCATCAGTTGAGCCAAAAATATACGCTGCAGGGTGACATTTTTATTTCTCCCTGGAAATCTTTTGCAGGCCATGAATTTCAATATTATTCCGTGTCTTTGGAAGGAAGGTATTATTTTGATGAAGCTTTTAAACATTGGTACCTTGGCGCAAACCTTGCCACCTCTGCCTTTATTTTACAAAAATGGAATTATTGGAACGGCGGTACTTTCACCAACGAAAAAGGGGAAAGCTTCGATTATCCGAACGTTTACCAAAAAGGATTTTCTATCTTATTGGGTGTCACAGGTGGATACCAGTTCAAGGTTTCAGACAGATGGAATATTGATGTGTATGCAACAGTAGGGACTTCCCAGGACTTTTACAAAGGATATGAAAGAGGCACAGGCAGACGTTATGATGATACAAAAGGATTCAACAGAAGCGGTGAAATTCTTCCCTACAGAGCGGGTGTAATGATTTCTTATAAATTAAAATAGTTCAATGAAAATATTCGGAAGAAACCATATTATTATCTCGGTGATTACTTTTGTCATTCTTTTTTTAATGAATTACATCGGAAGCCATGAACAAGATAAACTAGAAAGAGCTTTAATGACTGCCGTGGCAGGAGTTATCGGATTATCTATCGGGTTATTTATCTTGAATAAAGGGAAAAATGATAAAACTCCGCCTCAGAATTTTGACTGATATTTAAGTAAATTGTTAATTTGGCTTTGCCTGTGAATTGTGAATCCGAATATTTCTTAATTCACAAGACTAAGTGAGTCACAATTGACAATCCATCATTCACATTATCAATCTTCGTAAACAACATATTTCGTTCTGATTTTTTCGAATTTTTCAAGCTCTGATTTCCATGAAGCTTTGATTTCCGGAATTGATTTTCCGGCGATGATCTGTTTTCTCAATTCATCGGTTCCCGCTAATGTGTCGAACCATAAATTTTTTAGGAAGAAGCCTAATTCCGGGTTTTTATAATTTTTATAAGCTTTAATTACCCATTCTAAGTTTAATTCCCTTAAATCATTCGGATAATCAGAAAGGTTTTCACCATAACATAGTTTTCCGTTTAGAAAAGGATCTTTTGCCCCAAAGTTAGGTTTTGGAGTAAACTGATATGGCAAACCTTTTGTCCATGGTGAACCGTAAATCTGGAAGGGTAAATCCGTTCCCCTACCCACAGAAACCTGCGTACCTTCAAAGAAACATAAGCTAGGATATAAATTAATTGATTTATCGTTCGGAAGATTCGGGGAAGGTTTATCTAAAATTGAATAACGCTGTTTTTTATGATAATTTTTCATCGGAATCAAGGTATATTTTACCTGAACTCCATTTTTAAGCCACTTCTCTCCGTTGACCATTTTTCCGTATTCCCCGATTGTAAGTCCATAAACAACAGGAACTTCGTGCATTCCGACAAAGCTTGTCCATTTTTTCTTTAAAACCGGGCCATCTGTATATCCATCGTGCGGATTAGGCCTGTCTAAAACCATTATTTCCACGTTGTTTTCCGCGCCGGCTTCCATTAAATAGCTTAAAGTAGAAATATAAGTATAAAATCTCACTCCAACATCCTGAATATCAAATACAACAATATCAATCCCTTTTAATTGTTCGGGCTTTGGCTTTTTATTGTTTCCGTATAAAGAAACGATGGGAATTCCGGTTTTCACATCTACTCCGTTTTTCACCTTTTCACCGGCATCTGCATCGCCACGGAAGCCGTGTTCCGGAGCAAAAATTGATTTAATTTTAATTCCGTTTTTCACCAAAAAATCTACAACATGCGTTCTGTCGTTCATCAGGCCCGTCTGATTGGTTACAACACCTATTGTTTTTCCCTTTAACAAAGGTAAATACAGCTCAGGTTGATCTGCTCCGGTTCTAAAATCGGTCTTCGTCTGAGTTTGAGAATAATATTGGTTGAATACTCCTAAAAAAATTAGGCAAATAAGAAGTAAATTTTTAATTTTGGAATCTAAATTCATAGGTTTGAAATTTCCTTTATATTTCTCTAGAAAAATAGCGTTTTCCAAAGATAACAAAAATAACCTTTCGCGGGTTATCATCTTCATCGGCAGACTTTCTGTGGCGTTGGGGCTTATTGTTTCTTTAATCACTGTTTCTACCGGATTTGGCTCCAAGAAGGCTATCAAAGAGAGATTGGCAGATTTCAGCGGGCATATTACCGTAAAATCTACGCGGTCTAATTCATCTTATAATACTTCAGTTCTTGATAATCAGGGCTTAAATATTAAAAAGATTCAGGAGCTTCCCGATGTGGAGACGGTTCAAAAATATGCGATGGTTACAGGAATTATGCGTAATGAGCATAATTTTGCAGGAATTATCTTTAAAGGGGTCGGAAAGGATTTTGACAGCTTAAGGTTTAAAAAATTCCTGGTTGCCGGTACAACTCCAAAAGTAACGGAAGTTGGCTACAACAACGGGGTCATGATCTCCCAAAAAATTGCCGGTGATCTTCATTTAAAATTAAAAGACAGTATTGTTACAGTTTTTTCAAAAACTGATCAGCAGCCGATTTACAGAAAATTTGAGGTCGTAGGAATTTACAAAACCGATATCAAAATGATTGATGAGCAGTTCGTAATCGGAGGAATCAATCATGTAAGAAAAATTCAGGATATGAAGCCTGATGAAATAGGCGGAATTGATATTTTCCTGAAAAATATTAATGATATTGACAGTGATTTTCCGGAAATCGAAAAGCTGATCGGATATAAAAACTATGCCGAAAAAGCGACTGAAAAGTTTCCCCAAATCACCGACTGGATAAGTATTTTTGATACCAACATTGCGCTGATTATCGTTATTATGCTGATCGTTGTTGTCATCAATATCATCATGGTTCTTCTGATCTTAATTATTGAAAGGACAAATTCCATCGGTTTACTGAAAACACTGGGAGCCAGCAACTCCCAAATCAGGGCAACATTCATCAATTATACGTTGATTATTATGATTCCGGGACTTTTGTATGGTAATGCGATCGGACTGGGGCTGGTTCTTATCCAGAAGTTTTTTGGAGTTATTAAATTAAATCCTGAAAATTATTACGTAAGCACAGTTCCGGTAGACCTGAACCCAATTGCAATTGTCTCTATTTCTGTCGGAATCTTGATCATTTCCGGATTGGCTTTGATTATTCCGAGCTATCTGATCAGTAAGATTTCTCCGGTGAAGGCGATTAAGTATAATTAATTGTGAATGGTGAATGGTCAATTCGCTTCGCTTGTGAATTTTTCTTACAATATTTGATTTAACGTAAAGTTCTCATCCTTAAAGGGTCCCAACAAAAATATTAGAGATTTTAATTTTAGCTGTTGAGATCCTTTCAGGATGACAAACAGAGTGATGAGATTAATTATTGAGATGAGATTGAGATTGCTTCGTCGCTTCGCTCCTCGCAATGACAAACAGAAATTGATTTCTTGTATTAAACATTCCATGAAAACGACAGAAACTTCTGTGGTGACTGAGGCTCCCGAAGCCACCATTCCTACTATCATAGCCCCGATTGCAGCATTTGTTTGAGCTCATTTTGTGGGTTTCTGGCTGCGGCGGCTTTGCCGCCGCAGCCAGAAACCCACAAAATAGCGAGTGCGGAAAGCGGGAAATAGCTCCTAAAATAGTCGATGGTGAAAAGGCAATCATTTCATTGTCAACTTTTCCGGTTTGATTTTAAATTTACAATTCACTATTGACCATTCACTGCATATAATTTCCAAATCTTAATTGTTAATTATTTGAAAGCTGTATCTTTGCACTGCTTTAAAAAACATTTATGAAATACGCACAAAACATCCTTGAGACCATCGGGAATACACCATTGGTAAAGCTGAATAAGGTTTTAGGTGAAGATTTTCCTGCATTGGTTCTGGCAAAGGTTGAAACCTTCAATCCGGGGAACTCTGTGAAAGACAGAATGGCCCTGAAAATGATTGAAGACGCAGAAAAAGATGGAAGATTAAAACCCGGAGGAACGATCATCGAGGGTACTTCCGGAAATACGGGAATGGGATTGGCTCTTGCGGCCATCATTAAAGGTTACAAATGTATTTTCGTGACCAACTCTAAACAGTCAAAAGAAAAATGTGATATTCTCCGTGCAGTGGGTGCCGAGGTAATCGTCTGTCCTACAGATGTAAAGCCTACAGATCCGCGTTCTTATTACTCGGTTTCCAAAAGACTGGCAACTGAAACGGAAAACGGATGGTATGTAAATCAATATGATAACTTGTCAAACAGAGCTGCTCATTACGAGTCTACCGCTCCTGAAATCTGGGAACAAACTGATGGAAATCTAACACATTTTGTAGTAGGAGCCGGAACAGGAGGTACAATTACGGGTTGTGGAAAGTTTTTCAAAGAAAAAAATCCTAATATCAAAGTAATTGGAGTTGACACGTATGGTTCTATTTTAAAGGAATTCCATGAAACGGGTGAGCTTCATTACGATCACGCTTATACTTATATCACAGAAGGAATTGGTGAAGATATCATCCCTGAAAACTATGACATGTCCATTATTGATCATTTTGAAAAGGTAACGGATAAGGACGGTGCAATTTACGCAAGAAAGCTGGCAAAGGAGGAAGGTATTTTCTGTGGATATTCTGCGGGAAGTGCGATCGCATCTTTAGTTCAGATGAAAGATCAGTTTACAAAAGATGATGTAATTGTGGTGCTTCTTCACGATCACGGTTCAAGATATGTAGGGAAGATCTACAATGATGAGTGGATGAAAGAAATGGGTTGGCTGGATTAATCAGCTTTCATTATAAAACAAAATCAGAGTAAAATTTACTCTGATTTTTTTATTCTTTGATATTTTTCTTTAAAGTGTGCTTTAATAGATTATAATCTTTCTCGATCATTGATTTTTTCGGGAACATATAGCTGTATTTTCCTTCGAGGGCAATATATTCTTGGTTGCTGTCAAAATATTGGAAGTCTTTCCATTCGCTGGTTTCTTTTTCACCGTCAATATTTACCGTAAAAAAATTATTATCGAATGTGATTTCATAGATTTTACAGTTTTCCAGTTTGGCTAAATAACTGTTAACCTGTTTTTTCCATCTTGAAACTTTGTTAATACTCACTGACAGAAAAACCGCGCAAAGAAGAAACAGAAAGCTTACAAAATACAAAATCCCGAATTTTTCTTTAGTAAAATCATCTTTAAAGAAAAATAACATCAGTAAAATCAGCCCCACAACAATGGTAGTGATCGTTTTTCCTCTTGTTGATGGTGAAAAAAACAGACTTCCCTGATTTCCACTCAAATATATTTCCTCGAAATCCTGTCTTTTAGGTTTTAAAATAATAACCGTTTCTTCAGCCATAAATATTTAATTTAACATAAATATTTACAAAGCTAAACGAAATAGTTTTAATTTGGAATAAAAGTTCTATTCAAAAAGGATAATTTAAACATTCTAATCAAACTAACTTCTAATTTCTAAGCTCTAACTTCTCAATTATCCTTCCTCATATTTATCACTGATCGCCGAAAGCTTCTTCATCAGTTCGCGGTTTTTTTGCTTTAAATCTTCCATTTTTTTCAACATTTCATGGATAACTTCAAGACCCGGAAGGTTGATTTCCAAGTCGTAATGCCAATTGGTAAACCTTTCAAAAGAAGGCAGATCTTCATACATCAAGTAACGAATTTCATTTTCCGTCTGAATGTTCAGCAATCCGGAATCCACCAGTTCATCGAAAAAAGTGATTTCAATATTGTATATTTTTACGAGTTCTTCCCGTGATATTTTTTCGCTCATGGCTTAGGAATTTTTAAGTTGTTCGAAAAGTTCTTTCTGTTTTTGAGTCAGATTCGTTGGTAATTTTACTTCGTAAGTCACAAACAAATCCCCGAACTGCCCTTCTTTTTTGTATACTGGAAAGCCTTTTCCTTTAAGCCTTACCGTCACCCCGTTTTGGGTTTCGGGTTTTACTTTCAGATTAACGCTTCCGTCTAACGTATTGACTTTCAAACCGCCACCTAAAACGGCAGTGTACAGATCAATCACCACTTTTGTTTTCAAATCATCACCAATTCTTTCAAAATCCGGATCCACAGGAATATTGAAAGTAATATACAAATCACCATTCGGACCGCCGTTGAAGCCCGGACTTCCATGGCCTTTCAATTTAATCTGCTGGCCGTCATATACTCCCGCCGGAATAGTAATCCGTACTTTTTTACCATTGATTTCAAAAGTTTGAGGATGAGTAGTTGCAGCATCTTTTAAGCTTAAATTTAATTCGGCATAAACGTCCTGCCCTTTAAATTTCCCCGAAGCACTCCCTCGCGAGCTCCTTCCGAAACCGCCACCTCCGCCAAACATACTTTGGAAAAAATCTGAAAAATCTTCGCCGTTGTCAAAATCAGCACCGGAAAATCCACCTCCGAAATTTTCACCCTGATATTGTTTTTGCTGTTGCTGTCGGGCCTTTTCATATTCTTCGCCATGTTTCCAGTTTTCGCCGTATTTATCATACTTGGCACGATTTTCTGGATTGCTGAGAACTTCATTAGCTTCATTAAGCTCCTTGAATTGTCTTTCCGCTTCCTTATCATCGGGATTAAGGTCGGGATGCAATTTTCGTGCTAACTTCCGATATGCCTTTTTGATATCGTCCTGCGTTGCGTTTTTATCTACGCCTAAAATTTTATAGTAATCTATATAAGCCATAGAAACGATGTTTACTCAAATTTAAGGATTTTAGAGTTGAGATTAATATAATGGAATGTTAAAAATAAACCTATCTTTGATTAAAAAGCACCACATGAAAGAAGTGTTGAAAAACTACTCCGGAATTTTACTTTTACTGTTGGGAATCACAGTTGGAAGCTTCATTGGAATTGTTGCTCCCCAAATCGTTGAATATATAAAGCCTTTAGGAGATATTTTCCTTAATTTACTGTTTGTGAGCGTGGTTCCGCTGGTATTTTTTGCGGTGTCAAATTCTATTGCTTCATTGGAACAGCAGTCGAAATTTGGAAAAATAATGCTCGTCATGGCTTCCACATTTTTATTTTTTATTCTGACAGCAGCTATTTTTACCATTTTTGCGGTTTATTTATTTCCTGTTTCGGGGGTTTCCGGAAGCTCGGAAATCGTTGAAGAAACAGCGAATACTGACAGCTGGGGCAACAGAATTGTGAGCTTTTTCACGGTTGGAGAGTTTACGCAGCTTTTTTCAAGACAAAATATGCTGGCTCTTTTGATTTTTGCTTTTATGACTGGATTTTCCGCCAGGAAAGCAGGTGAAAACGGAAAGACTTTTCGTGCTTTTATTGCTTCCGGTTATGAGGTGATGAAAGAATTGCTTTTGTTAATCATGAAAATTGCGCCAATTGGTTTGGGAGCTTATTTTGCGTATCAGGTTGCAACTTTGGGACCTCAGCTTTTCGGGTTTTATGCTAAGCCTTTAGGTTTATATTATATTGCAGGAATCATTTATTTCATAGTATTTTTCTCTTTGTATGCTTTTATGGCAAAAGGTCAGAATGGTGTTAAAAGTTTTTGGACGAATGCGATCTATCCCACATTAACAGCTTTAAGTACCTGCAGCAGTTTTGCAACAATGCCTGCCAATTTATTGGCTGCTACAAAAATCGGGGTTCCGAGCCAGATTGCTAATATTGTGATTCCTATCGGGACAACTTTACATAAAAATGGGTCTTCAATGTCTTCGATTATTAAAATTTATGTAGCTTTTTTAATTATTGGTAGGGACTTTTTTGAACCGACTAATCTTTTGCTGGCCTTAGGAATCACTGTTTTTGTGAGTATCGTTGCCGGTGGAATTCCAAACGGCGGATACATTGGTGAAATGCTGATGATTTCTGTTTATAAGCTACCTCAGGAAGCGATTCCGGCGGTGATGATTATCGGGACTTTAGTTGATCCGTTGGCTACAGTTTTGAATGCAGTAGGGCAATTGGTTGCTTCGATGTTTGTGAATCGGTTTGTGAAGGTCTGATTTTTTTTAACATGAATTGCGCGAATATTTTTCACAAGTTTTCACTAATAATTTAACATAGATATTTGTTCTCATATTTTTAGTCACAGATTTCGCAGATTTTCACTGACAGATTTACTTTAAATTAAAAAAAGCCCTGCATATAGCAGAGCTCTTAAATAATATTAAAAATGTTGTGTAATTAATAACCAGGGTTTTGAACTAGGTTTGGATTTAAATTAATTGCATCTTGTGGAATTGGTAAAACAAATCTGAAGTTACCCGCCGGAAGTGTTTTTAAAGCTCCCGTTGGTGCGTCGGTACCTCCACCGTTTGCGGCAGATCCATAGTCTGATCTTACAACAGATTGTCCTAATCTTTTGATTGTCCAGAATCTGTCATTTTCAAAAGCTAATTCTAATCTTCTTTCGTTATAAATTGCATTTAATAATGCTGCTCCTGTTTCTGTTCCCGGAGTGTAATTTGCATATCTCTGATTTCTTAAAGCATTCAATAGCTGCAATGCACGTACAGGGTTCTGAACAGATGATTTCATGTAAGCTTCTGCCACATTAAGATAGACTTCTGCAGATCTCAGGAATTTTACATCTACAACCTGAGCCGCAGATTGTTGTTGTCGAGATCTGTGTTTTATCACATGATTATATGGTGTTGAACCAAAATTAGCAGTCAGCACATAAGCTTCTTTTCTAATGTCTGATGTCGTGTATTTTGTCCATAAATCATAGTTTACATTATATTCAGAACGAATTCCCGATGAGTTTTGGTTGTAAGCTACTCCAACAGTAACATTATCAGAATCTAAGTTCGCATTAAGAACCGTGAATAATTCTCCGTCATCTGTCCCATCTCTCCAAATACTAACAAAATTACTTCTATTTCCTATGGATGAATTAAGTTGTATACACTGCTCTCCATATTCAATTGCTTTATCATAGTCTCCTTTATACAAATAAACTCTCGATAAAAATCCTAAGACAGAAGTTTTATTCAATCTGCCTATTGTACCATTTGCAGAATTAATTTTAGTTAAAGCATCCTGCAGATCTGCAATAATTTTATCATAAGTAATTGTTACAGTTGCATCTCTTGAAGGTTTTTGTTCCGGGTTAAAAGTTGTAACATAAGCAATTCCTAATGATGCTGCAGCATCAGCACTTTGGGTAGGAATTTTTGCATAAGCTCTTACTAGATCAAAGTGAGCAATAGCTCTTATCGCTTTTGCCTCGGCTTCAATATTTTTCATGTAAGTAGTGTAAGGAACCTTGTTAATGTTATCCAAAACATTATTCGCTCTCGAAATCACTCTGTATGCCGAAGCATATAATGACGTAACAGCACTAGATTGTGGCGTATATGACCATTCATAAGCTGCTTTATTCGTTTGTCTGCCCTGGGTATTCAGGATAAGATTATCTGCTAAAACATCTCCCAGAATAATTGAGCTTCCGGTATCGCCATTATAATATGTTGGGCTTTTAAAGGCATCATAAGCTCCATCTACCGCAACTCTAAAATTAGTTTCAGAAGTAAATAGATTTTCAGGAGTATCCTGATCGTTGGGAAGAACATCAAATCTTTCATCATTACATTGTAATGAAAATAGTGATATTAATGATAATAAAGATATGTTAACTATTTTTTTCATAATTGAAATGTGTTTAAAATTCTACTTCTATACCGAATAAATACGTTTTAACAGCAGGATAGCTATATTGTGCAAATGCTCCATTAATAAATGTTTGCCCTGCACCTGTCTGATTTTCACCCGAACCAACCGATACTTCAGGATCACCCTGGAATTTTGTCCAGGTTGCCAGATTCTGCCCTGTTAATGATACTCTGATCTTATTTACCGGGAATGATTCACCAAAAAACTTTTTATCAAAAGTATATCCTACACTTATATTTCTTAATCTTATATAAGATGCATCCTGTAAAAATCTGTCTGTAGTTTGAAGTCCGGTAATTCCTCCCGGTGCGTTTGTTGTATTATTAGGCCTTGGTAATACATCTGTTTGCCCTGGTGTCGTCCAGTAATTAGCAGCATCTGCTCTCATGTTGCTGGTAGTACCATCAGCATAATTCAACATATTACGTGTCATATAATTATAAGTATAGTTTCCTGATTTATAGGTAAAATCTGCCTGTAAGTCTAATCCTTTATAGGATAAACTAGTTCCAAAACCTCCAAATAACTTTGGAAGTGGAGATTTACCTTCTAATAAAACAGCATCATTGGAATTGTATATTTCAGTAGTACCACCATCTTTTGTGTAATAAACTTCGTTTCCATTAGCCGGATTAATTCCCGCACTTCTTACCAGATAGAATGAAAACGGCTCCTGCCCTTCTCTCAGCATATTGATTGAGCCTATAATCCTTTCCGTTTCCCCAGCTCTTAATTTATTAAGCTTGTAACTCATTAAACTAGTATTGGCTCTTACACTCCAAACAAAATCCTTAGACTTTATAATATCGGCCGTTAGGCTCAATTCAAGCCCTTTGTTCTTTAAATCTCCTGCATTTATGCTTTTGGAGTATGCGCCTCCTTCTGAACTAAGATTGGGAATAGATAAGATAAAATCTTTTTTCTGGTCAATAAAATAATCAACAGTACCTCTGATTCTGTTCTTTAAAAAACCAAATTCTGCCCCGTAATTTTGAGATTTTGTAATCTCCCATTTCAAATCCGGGTTTCCATAATTCGCATTTGGAACACCTGAAGGAAAACTTCCATATCCTCCGCCAGACATTAAAATATTATTAAGGTTCAAATCAATATTATTATATCCTCGGGTGCCGATAGAAGCTCTTAATTTAAACAAAGACAAAATATCATTTCCTTTTAAGAAATCTTCGTTTGTAAGGTTCCAGGCTGCACTTAGAGACCAGAAAGGCTCAGAAAGCACATTGTTTTTTCCAAATCGTGAATCTTTATCCTGTCTTACCGAAGCTGTTACAACATATTTTTTAGCAAAATCATAGGTTAAAAACGCTCCATAAGAAAAAGTTCTGTAAAGTTCATTATATCCTGCAATTGCAAAAGGTGTTGCAGTATTACTTCCCTCACTGATTGTAGGTAATGCAAAATTCCGCCCTGTGCCACTGATGAAATCATTTTTGAATTCCGTATATTCTACTAATCCCAATAAGTCAAAACTATGATCACCAAATGACTTCACATAATTAAGCGTATTTGAGTTGGTATATCTGAAACGGTTTTGATTCTGCTCTCTTACTTCTCCACCAATTCCCAAAACATTATCCAGGAATGAACCTCTTAAAATTTTATTTGTCCTCCTGATATTATTAAAATACCCGCCCAACTGCGATTTGAAAGTCAAACCTTCTAAAATTTTATATTGAGCAAAAATATTTCCGTCGAAAATTAAGCTGTTAATGTTTTCCGGATTATTTTTAAGAGCTTCCAAAACCGGGAACCCTTGTTTGGTTGGATTATAACTGCCATCTGGGTTATATACGGATTCATAAGGATTATATGCGTACATTGCCCTGAATGGGTTTTGAGAATTATTTCTGTCTCGTATCTCCTGAGACATACTGTAATTTACACCCACCGCCGCTCCAAAACTAAGTCTGTCACTTGGATTGGCTTCATATTTCATTCTTCCTGTATAACGTTTGTAGGCATGGATATTTCTGACAATTCCATTATCAGAGTCATAACCTAATGAAAAAGTATATTTAGACTTTTCATTGCCTCCTCTAACCCCAACTTGGTAAGATTCAATAGCAGAAGCTCTCAAAATATCCTTTTGCCAATTATGATCCTGGGCCAAAGCTGCATTCATATCAGTATCAGTCCAAGGTTGATAACCTGCTATACCCAATCCTAACATCTTTTTCTCATAATCAATCTTCTCTGCAGAATTCATCATTCTGAAATTGATATCTTTAATCTTTTCAGAAAACCCGATTCTCGTGCTTAAAGTAATGACCGGTTTACCGGATTTACCACTCTTTGTTGTTAATACAATAACCCCATTTGCTCCCTGAGATCCGTAAATAGCCGCTGCAGCTGCGTCTTTAAGAATAGAAATGTTTTCATAATCATTAGGATTAATAGAGTTGAAAACATCCTGAGCTCTCTGGTCATTTCCTACAATAAATCCATCAATTACAAATAAAGGGTTTGAAGCTCCCACTGAAGTTGTAATATTTCCCAGACCACGAATATTAATCATAGATCCACTACCCGGCTTTCCATTTAATGCAGAAATATTTACCCCTGCTGCTTTTCCCTGTAAAGCATTGGTTCCCATTGTAGAAGATGAGAAATTCGATAAACTTTTTGCTGAAACCACTGTGATTGCTGAAGTTACCTCATCCTTAGATTTTTTCTGATAACCCGTGACTACAACCTCATCAATTGTTTTTTCCTTAATGGAATCACTTGCTTTTTTTTGCGCCATTATAAACTGACCAGTGAAAAACAAAACACCAGTTGTCATAAAGCATAATTTCACATTCATGTTTTTAAATTTTTGTATTTAAAGCAAATTTGTTAATAAATAATTAACATTACAAAAACTAATTCATTGTAAAACAGAACATTACCATTATGAATATTCACTAAAAATGAAACAGATTAAACATTTAAGCACAATTTCAATTAATTCAGTTAAAAAAATATTTTTCTATTCAAAATTTAACTTATTTTTTTAATAGTAAAAAAAGGCGCATTATCATTACAATTTCTTTTAACCATTGAAAAAATAAACTACAATTCAAATATCTGAGTAAAAAATAAACAATAAAACAATTCCTCAGTTAATGAAATATTGTTTTGATAAAAATTCACCATTTACAAAAAAAGAGCATCCTAAACTTAAGATGCTCCTTATTACTCAATAAATCGATTTTATTTCTGAAAGCTGTAATACCTCGCGCCGTTCAAAACCGGGTTTTCCAACTCAACAGATTTTAAACCGAAACCTTTATAGTTCTCATTTACAGAAATTTCCAGCTGTTTCCGGTGAAGTTTTTCGTAAGTTTCAAAGTCAATGGCAGTTCTGTTTTTTAATTCCTCAAATAAGTTCCATTTTGAAACAACATTTTTCCAGTTTTCTGAAACTTTCCCCGCAAATACTTTTGATTTGGAACCGCTACCATAAGCCAAAAATCCAATTTCTTCACCGGCTAATTCTTCATTCTCATTAAAAGAAGTCTGCAATGCCGAAAGTAAAGCCATAAAAATTGAAGCTGTGTACATATTCCCGATTTCGGAAGATGCTCGCTGCGATTTTTCAATTTTATTATTAATAAATTGAATATAGTTTTCAGATTTTGCAACAACTTTTTGTTCTTCAGGAGTTTCGTAAGAAAGGTCGTTTTCCAGGCTGTAAATCTCCGTAAAAACCCTTTTTCCATGAAATGCATAAGGAAGATGGAAAATAAGATACTTCCAAGCTTCATAAGGTTTATTTTTTCCTGTAATTTCTTTATAATGCTGATAAGCTTCCCGAATTCTGTCCTGATAACATTGATTGGAATATTGTCCGTCAAAAACCGGCTCATCCGTAAAAATTTCAATTTTATCAGGGAAATTTTCCGGAGCATTTGTTAGATTTTCTTTATTATAATGGCGTCTTGGTTTGAAAAAATCGAAAACACTTTCTGTTGCGACACCCCAGTTATTTTCAATCTCCAAAAGATCCGGTTTTGAGGAAACCAGAACGGCAACCGCGCCCCCACCCTGTGTATATTCGCCCGAGGAAGCCAGTTCGTATTTTGCATAATCGCTGGCAATCACAACCGCTTTTTTATCCGGATTTGCTCTTACAAAATCCAAAGAATTGTGAAGTGCATCCACTGCTCCGACACAGGCAAAAGTCATATCCACAACATCACAGTTTTTGAAACATCTTTCTCCAAATTCTGCTTCCAAAACTTTCTCAACCATTTGCATTGCATAAGAAGCTGTGGGTTTCGCTGCATCCAAAGCACTTTCTGTTCCCAGATAGATTCTTGATATTTCTTTTGGATTGATTTGATAGTCTTTAATCAGTTTCAACAGGGCTTCCGCTGCAAAAGTGGCTGCATCTTCATGCACATCAGGAAATCCCATTTTATGTAATCCCAGCCCCTTTTCGAGTTTTGCGGGTTCAATTCCTCTTTTTTCTGCTAAATCCTTAATTTCTAAATATAAGGAAGGTACATAATAGCTTGCTGCCTCAATTCCAAAAGTCATAGTATACAATTTTTAATACGAATTTAAAAAATGTAAACGTTTAATCATATATAATGATCGATAAATTTTGGATTATTAATGATAAATTTAATATTCTTAATCCATTAAGTTTGTCATTCCGTAGGCATTTAAGCTATTTTAATAAAAGAATATAAACGGCCTTGATTCTTACAAAATGACAAAATGATTGTTTAAGTATTGCTTAGATTTAAACAAAAAGCACCTCTTTTCAGAAGTGCTTTTCAATACATATTTTAATTTGATTATTTAAAATCCTCGATCGCTTTATTCAGTGCATCGATCTGTTTATTAATGCTTGCCGCATTTTGTGGATTCTGTTTTAAGAGTTCCATTTTTTTGTTTAAACCATCTTTCAACATTTGTGAAATCATCATTTTTGCCTGTGGATTCTCACCGATCTGTCCTTTTGCCTGGCCCAACATTTTCGTGATGCTTTCCGTTGCTTTCAGATTATCCGAACTCATAATCCAATTGTATCCTTCTTCCGCAGATTTTCCAAGTTCCGGATTCTGGAATTTAATGAAAGGATAAAACGCAGCTACCTGAGCGATATTCGACATCTGGGAAGTGACTTTATTTTTAACGATAATCGGTACTAATTTATCCATTAAATTGTCCGGAGCACCTTCCAAATCAATTTTATCAGCCAAAGCATTAGCTCTTGAAGGATCAATTTCAATAATTGCACCTACAGAATTTCCTTTTACCGAATTTGAAACGGCATTCAATCCTTTTTCAAAAATTGGTAAGTATTTTTTGTCTTTTGTTTTTGCCAACGCCGAAATTGCCGCTGCCTGAACCAAAGTTTTCGGATCATTTACAGCTAATCTTTCAACCTCAGAACCCATTGCTTTCAATTGTTCTGCATTTGATAAATCCACTAATTGTAAAGCCTTAATTCTTGTTCTGAAGAAAGGATCTTTAATGGCAGCAGCCAATAATTTTGTGGCCGCCGGATTTTTTCCAACCTGGTCTTTAATTCCGTTCAAAGCGTTATATTTGCTCTTGAATTCCTTGGAACCCATGAACTGCATTAAATATTGCTCAGGAGTTTTTGTATCTGTAATATCCGCCAGTAAAACACCGTCTGCATTGATGTTTACCAAATCTGCATTTTTAGAAACATCGAAATTAAAGGTATTTTTTGCTTCCGCGTTTACCCAAACATTATATCTTTTCGGTTTTCCGTTGTCATAAACATCAATTGCTAAAGGAAACTCAAACGGTTGATCCTGAGTCTGATTGATGGTAACAACTACCTGTTTTTTAACGGGCTCAAAAGTATACGAATAATTGATTTTCGGGTTTCCGCTTCCGAAATACCACTGATTGAAGAACCAATTCAGATCCTTTCCTGAAACTTTTTCAAATGATAATCTTACCTGATGCGCTTCTCCACTCTGATATTCATTTGTTTTTAGATAATCATTCATTCCGGCAAAGAAAGCGTCGTCACCAAGATAATTTCTCAGCATATGAAGAATTCCTCCTCCTTTCTGATAAGTCACCAAATCGAAAACATCTTCGCGGGAATCATAATTGAATCTCACCAAATTTTTCTTGAAATCAGAAGGATTGTGAATGTACATATTTACGTCCTGCATCTGATGATAATCTGCCTGATCTTTTCCGTATTTATACTCGTTCCAAAGGTATTCCGAATAGTTTGCGAAAGATTCGTTTACCGTAAGATTACTCCAGCTTTCTGCCGTCACCAAATCTCCAAACCAATGGTGGAATAATTCGTGTGCGATCGTGTCCTCCCAGGTATTTTCATCAATCAACTGTCCCGGCTTTTGAAGAATATCACTTCCGTGAAGCGTTGCTGTCGTGTTTTCCATCGCACCACTTACGTAATCTCTTCCGGAAATCTGCGCATATTTTGCCCATGGATAATCGTAGCCCATTTTTTTAGAGAAAAACTCCATCATTTCAGGGGTATTTCCGTAGATCTGTTTAGCGTAAGGTTCGTATTCTTTTTCGATATAATAATCTACAGGAATATTTTTCCATTTGTCTTTTACAATCGCATATTCACCGACTCCCATGAAGAAAAGATAGGTGGCATGCCTTTTATCCATTACCCAATGATCTGTTCTTAAGCCATTTGCTTCTTTTTGAGAATCTTTTAAAATCCCGTTGGAAAGCGTTACATATTTATCAGGAACCGTCATGTAGATTTCCTGAGTTGTTTTTTGATTCGGTTTATCAATAGTCGGGAACCATGCAGAGGAAGATTCCGTTTCTCCCTGAGTCCAGATCTGGGTTGGTTTGTCAGGATCTTTTCCCTGAGCATTAATGAAATACAAACCTTTTGCGTCATTAATTGCTGCACTTCCCTGCTGTTTTACTTCGTTTGGACGGGATGTATATTTGATGTAAACCGTATAATCCTGGTTTTTCTGATACGTTTTGTCTAAAATAATTTTTAAAATATCGTCTTTATAATCATATTTTAAAGGCGTTTTTTTACCATTCATATCCAACGCTACTTCATGGATCAGCATACTTTTGGCATCAAGAGTCAGCTCGTTGGAAGGATAGAAAAAAGGAGCGGCAGTCAGCCATTCTTCCCCGTTCATCTGCTCTTTCTGATAATCAAAATTAACTTTAAGCTTGGTATGTTTAAGTTCCGTTACCTTCGTGTGAGTGGCTCTGTACACCTTTTCTCTACCCGAAGTTTCGGTTTGTGCTGCTACATTTGCGGAAAAGAAAATCCCGCCCAGAATAGCAATCGATAAAATGGCCTTTTTCATCTTTAAATAGATTATTTTTTAGAATTATTTTTTGTTAAAATGTCAAAAATATCATTGACAACAGTTTCGTAATCACCTTTTTTAAACTGTTCTTTGGTTTTGTTAAATGCCTTTTTCAGCTCACTTTCAGGATTTTCTTCATCGATGATTTCTACGGAATCGACTCCTTTCATTTGAAGAATAGCGATTTGTAAAGCCTCAAGATCGGCTGTTTTTTCGGTATTTATTTTTAAATATTTCATTTTTATTCTTTTGTAAAGGTATTTTTTGTTCCGCCCTGAATGATGACGAATTGTTTTTTTGCAGGGTAAAAGTCGATCACAATTCCTGCCATGTCAAATTTAAAGCTTGTTTTAGAAGTTGCTTCTAAAGGAAATGCGCCTTGTCCGGTTGCCTGAGCCATCAATGTTTTATCTTTAATAAATACATTAATTTTTAAAGGAATATCAGGGCTTGAATAATTCCCGACAAATTTTTGCAGTTCAGCTTCCGGAATTACAAGTGTCTTGAAACTTGGCATTTCGAAGTCTTTACCCATCGCTGTTTCCAGCATTTTAATAGAAATTTCGTTCGTATCCATATCCGCCTGATTCGTAGTAAAGCTCATTGCCGTTTTCAAGTCGGGAAAATAAAATAAGGCTGATCTGAAATTGTCAATCCCGCCTGTATGCCCGAATCCTGAATATTCCTCGAAAGGAACTTTCACCAAACCATACCCGTAACCATCCATGAAATTTTTCATCTTGTTCAGGCTTTCCGGTTTAATTAATTTTCCCTGTTCCAGACCTAGAATAAACTTCAAAAGTTCTGTCGGTGTAGAAATAATATTTCCTGCACCGATTGGAATGCTCATGTCAGTTTCCGATGAAATCTGATAATTTCCGTTGGTAAACTGATAAGATTTTGCCTGGTTTTTTGAGGTGTCGATTTTGCCGCCAACTTCCGTTAACGTTAATTTTAATGGTCTTACAATTTTATCTTTAATTAAATCTGCATATGATTTTTTATAAGCTTTTTCAAGAATAAAACCTAGCAAAATATAGTTTGAATTGCTGTATTCATGCTTTAAACCGGGTTCAAAGTCGCTTTTATATTTTTTAATGATATTGACTAAATTGCTTTCCGTTTGAGGTTGTTTATTGTATTGCCAATATTCTGCTTCGTTGGTGAGATTGTGGATTCCGGTTCTGTGCTGCAGTAAGTTTTCGATGGTAATTTTATCTGCATTTGGAATGTCGGGATAGAAATCAGAAAGCTTTTTGTCGAGTGAAAGTTTTTTATCCTCAACGGCCTTCATTATCAAAACCGCAGTGAAAGTCTTGCTAATAGAACCAATGCGATATTGTGTATTCATATTGGCTTTCTGTTTTGTCTCTATGTCAGAAAATCCAACTACCTTAATGAAAGTAGGCTGATTATTCTCTGCAAAAGCAAAGCTTCCCATTACTTTATGGTGTACAAAGAGAGAATCTAAGTAATTTCCTAGTTTTTCCTTTACATTATTTTGAGAGAAAGCAGTAGTTGAAAGGCTGATTGCTGAAAGTAAAAGTAACTTTTTAAACATACTTTTGAGATTTAGTCAATAGGTTGAAAAAATTCGCTGAATGTTACAAAAAAAGTGAAGTTTTACACTTCACTTTTTAATGCTTTCTTCCTTGTTAAGAAGATATTTTAATTTTATCGGATTCTGTTTGCAATGCCAAAACAATTTGATAATTATTTCGTCTGTTTTAATTTCATAAATCAGCTTAACTTGCTTCTTTCCAATAAAGGTATATTTTATATTAGGAAATCTTTCTAAAGACGGATGTTTTACAATGTCATCAATTATCGTCTGTCTGAAATTCTTAATATCATTTTTTAAAATGGCAATTTCCTTTATAGTCCAATTGGCTTTTAGAAAATCAACAATTTCTTTTAAAGAGTTTTTGGCAGTTTCTGAAATTAAGATTTTCATTTTTTATTAAATATTTCATCTAAAAAATCATCAGTCAGCTCTTGAGATTTGCCATTTTTATATTCATTTTCACTTTGTTCCATTACTTTCCCAAAATATTCTGAGCTTTCAATCTCATCCCAAGAGTAAGTTTTATCATTATCGGAAACCTCAATACTCTTAATACCTTTTATCTGGGATAAAAGTTTTTTGATGAAAGGAACATCTGCATATTCGTCTAAGTTGATTTTAATTTCCATAATTCCTTGAATTCAAACAAAGTTAATGAATTATTGTTAAAAATTAAATCGCAACCGGTGCTTTAATTCCCGGATGTGGATCGTAATTTTCCAATGTAAAATCTTCAAAATCAAAACCAAAGATATCTTTGATTTCCGGATTTAATTTCATCGTTGGAAGCGGTCTCGGATCTCTTGACAATTGTTTATTTACCTGTTCAAAATGATTATTGTAAATATGAACATCACCGAAGCTGTGAACATAATCTCCCACTTCAAGGTCACAAACCTGTGCTACCATCATCAATAACAGTGCATAACTCGCGATATTAAACGGAACACCAAGAAAAACGTCCGCACTTCTCTGATACAATTGCAACGACAGCTTCCCGTCCGCCACATAAAACTGAAATAGCGCGTGACAAGGTGCCAAAGCCATGTTCGGGATTTCTGATACGTTCCATGCAGAAACGATCAACCTTCTGGAATCAGGATTTTTCTTTATCTGGTCGATCACTTCTGTAATCTGGTCTACAACTTTTCCGTCGGCTCCGTTCCAACTTCTCCACTGCGCCCCGTAAACAGGGCCGAGATCTCCGTTTTCATCCGCCCATTCGTCCCAGATTGAAACTCCGTTGTCGTTTAAATATTTAACGTTTGTATCTCCTTTCAGGAACCAAAGCAGTTCATAAATAATGGATTTCAAATGCACTTTTTTAGTTGTCACCAAAGGAAAACCTTTCGACAGGTCATATCTCAGCTGATACCCGAAAACACTCCTTGTTCCGGTTCCGGTTCTGTCGGTTTTATCCGTTCCGTTGTCTAAAATATGTTGTAGAAGGTCTAAGTAATTTTGCATTTTGAAAATAAATTGATGGTTCAAATTTAGAAAAAACCAACCGATTTTTTGTTATCATAAGTCATAAAAAAGAAATCATTTATGAAATATTATCTATGACTGCCTTGAGCAAAAAATTACCAGATTTCTTCAATGGTCTGATTGATATTGTTAATGGAAAACGTGTGCCCGGAACTCAATCCTGACATTGCTATTACTAAAGGAGATTCATCGGAAACTGTCATGATTTTCTGATTATCATAAGTAATTTCTCCCACAGAAGCCGAAATATAAAATAGCCCTTTATCCGTTTTTACCAATGCTCCGTTTTGAGCTTTTGATGAGGGTTCCGGAGTTATTTTTTGAATTAATGCCTGTTGGTTTAGAGTTTCATTCAATTGCCTTTGGAGGTTGTTGATTTCCTGCTGGAGCATTTCACGTCCGGTTTCATATTTGTCTCCCATAGAACTTTTCGTATCGTTATTCGAAGCCCTGGTTTCCGCAATGAGATTTTCAAAACTTTGTATTTTCTCGGTGATTTTATTTTTAATGATTTCTAGTATTCTTGATTTATCCATAGACAACAGCTTTCATTTAACATAAAATTCAAATGTATTAAATATTTTTAATCCCCTTCAATACAATAACAGGATAATTTACACTGTAATATCAAATTTTAAATAAAAAGCGGACTGATAAGCCCGCCTTAATTTATAATTTCAGCCAGAATAGTAACGGCCTGGTATTTCATTTTTCGAAAACTGCAAAATCTCCGGGTTTGAAATCAAAATCTTTTCTTTCATTAAAATCCCTTTTTGTTTTCTCAAATACATCTTTGAAAGATCCCGATACATGTTCATCTTCAATACTAAAATTTACCGGCTCTTTCGACATATTTAAGACTACCAAAACCTCATCATTCCCATTTTTTCTGACGTAAGCTAAAATTTTATCGTTGGCTGTTGTATTCAGAAAATAGGTTGTCACATTTTGGTCACCGCCTCTTAATGCAGGATTCGATGATTTTAAATTTAACAATGTTTTGTAAAAGTCTGCCATTTGATAAGTATTTGTCCATTTGATGACATCTTTTTCAAAGAATTCCAGTCTTTTCATATTAGGAAGCTCTTGTCCGGAATATAATAACGGAATACCATTCCATGTTGTTGAAAATACGGCCATTGGCTTAGCAATAACACCATATTTTTCGTATTCTGTTCCGTTCCAAGAATTTTCGTCGTGATTCGTTGTAAACCAGGCCCTCATCGAATGATCACCGATTGCTGAATATTTTATAAGTAAATCTTTAAGCTCTTGAAGCGGTTCGTTTTTCTTGTAATAATCTTCGGATTTGTGCATCCATTTCCATGAATAGCTTGCATCGAAAACTTTTCCGTAACCTGGATTTTCCAGTTCATCATATTCTCCAATCCAGAAAAGCGGCTTTATTTTTTCAACTTCGGGACGGGCCTGTTCCCAGAAATCAACTTCCACCCATGAAGCAAGGTCGCATCTGAAACCGTCGATATTGGTTTCTTTTACCCAATATTTCATAGCCTCGATCATAGCAAGGCGCATTTCCTGATTTTTGTAATCAAGCTCGATGATATCGTCCATCCCAGAGGCGCGGTGAAAGCTTCCGTCGGGGTCTTTTAAATAAAATTCGGGATGCGTTTTTGTCCAAACGTGATCCCAGCCAGTGTGATTCGCAACCCAGTCGATCAATACTTTGAACCCTAATCTGTGGGCTTCATTTACCATATGCTTGAAATCGTCCAACGTTCCGAATTCAGGGTTGATGGAAGTATAATCTGCCGCTGCATATTGACTTCCCAAACTTCCTTTTTTATTTTCCTGGGCAATCGGAGTGATCGGCATAAACCAAAGTGTTTTTACACCCATGGATTTCAGTCGGGGCATCTCTTTTTCAAATGCTTTGAAAGTTCCTTCCTGAGTATATTGTCTAAGATTGACTTCGTAAATATTTGTAGTTTGTTTCCAGTTTTTAGGTAAATCCGTCATGCTTTTCTTTGTATTTTGAGTAGTACAGGAAACAATTCCCAGACCAATTACAGCTAATAAAATTAATTTTTTCATTAATTCAGTTTTAACAAAAATAGGGAAAGGTTTTTTAAATGTGAACGGTGAATGGTGAATTTTTTAACTAAGAATGAATATATTTTTGGTGGATTTTTAATCTAATTATGGTTTTTGCGGTAAGATTCCCCTCCTCTGGAGGGGTGGCGAAAATTCTTTAGAATTTTTGACGGGGTGGTTTTCAACAGCATGTATTTCCTAGCCCCGATTGCAGCATTTGTTTGAGCTCATTTTTTGGGTTTGGGCGGCGGCTTTGCCGCCGCCCAAACCCAAAAAATAGCGAGTGCGGAAAGCGGGAAATAGCTCCTGAAAAGATGGAAGTTTGAAGATGAATGTTGGGAGTTTACAATAATTGGGAATAGAGATTCTGCCTGCGACGGAAATCAAATTTATTCAACAAAAAGCCCCGAATTTTCATTCGGGGCAGTATATTTTATGTTTATCGATTATCTTTCGTCATCGTTGTCATCCTCATCATCGAAAACATCATCGTTGTAGTCTTCTTCCTCTTCATCATCAAAATCTTCGTCTTCATCTACAAAGCCGGTACCTCCTGCAAAATCATCCACAAAGTTGAAATCATCGTCCAATAAAGGCATCGCTGATTTTTTCTTGGATCCTCCACCGTTTTTAGTTGGTGCTTTCAAAGGAACGTTTCCAAATCTGTAAACCGTGATGGGATAATTCACGCCTTTTGTTTCGTCAATAATCTCAACAAGCTCACAGAAAAATTCCCAAAGATCGAGAAGTCCGTACTGGAACTGAGCTTTATCACTTACATTTTCGAAGGCTTCATCAATGTACACATCCGACATAATTTCGCCATCGCCATCGTCACTCATATCTTCCAACGGAACACTTTTTACGATCGTTCCGTCTTCTTCCAGCAAATTAAAAGTGGAAAGCTCGTCTCCCTGCAAGCTGAATGCACTTTTAATTCCTAAATGTAAGTTCCATAGCGTCTGTTTTCCCTTAACTTCGATATCTCGGAAAATATCTTCTTTCGCATCTAATATTACGCGGATTTTGTAAACCATCAGTTTTAAATTACTTTTTTTGCCTTTTTTATTATGATAAATCTCTGTTGCAAATATAAAATAAATGAGATGTGACAAAAAAATATTTCAGGATTTTTTAAAATATTTTTTTTTCTTACATTTTGCAAAAATTATTTACTTTTTTCAAGCATAAAACTGAACTTAGTTCCTTCGAGATATACACTCTCTACAGTAATGTTTTCATTGTGCGCTTCGAGAATGTGTTTTACGATCGCCAATCCCAGCCCGGAACCGCCTTCACGTCTGCTTCTACTGGTCTCTACACGGTAGAATCTCTCGAAAATCCTCGGAAGACTTTCGGATTTGATCCCCATCCCGTTGTCTATAACTTCTATTAAAACTTTGTTTTTAAGAACACTTGTTTTTACCACTACTTTAGCTTCCTGCCTGTTGGCATAATGAATTGCATTAGAAATCAGATTAATAAAGACCTGTGAAATCTTCTGCTTGTCGGCTTCAACGAAAATCTGCGGGTACAGGGTCTGGATCTGCAATGTAGCGTTGTGTTTTTCGGCTTCAAGATCAAGAAGGTCGAAAATTTCTTTGACTAATAAATTAACATCAAATCTTGAAACGGTAAGATTAATTTCGCCCGCCTCGAGCCTGTTGATCATGTCAAGGTCTGTGACAATGGCAATCAATCTTTCAACAGATTTGTCGATTCTTTCTAAATATTTGTCGCGGATGGTAAGGTTATCCACTCCACCGTCCCGTAAAGTTTCTACATAACCCTGAATGGAGAATAATGGAGTTTTAAGCTCATGGGAAACGTTTCCGATGTATTCTTTACGGTAGCTTTCCATTTCCTTCATCATATCGAGTTCTGTAACTTTCTGCTGATTAAGGTCGGAAAATCTTTCTCCCAATTCTTTAATGGTGATATTTTCATGATCATTATGAACAATCTCCTGAGGCAAAAGCTGTGAAAGACCTCGAACCTGTTTTTTACCATAATAATTAAACAGTAATTCCAGTACGATATAATTAATTACAAAAATAAGAATGAGGCAAATAAAAAGCCCAAGCTTGAAAAACGGAGTTTTGTAATAGATATCCTTTAGTGAATCAAAGATGATTACTAAAAGAAACATCACCAACGTCAGAAGACAGGAGGCGACGAGTGTAAGTCTGTAAAATTTCAATTTTACAAAATTTTATTGGTTAATGTAAAGGTATAAAATGAAATTGAGTATTAAACAATAAGTTTATACCCAATTCCTTTTAATGTCTGGATTGTATTAATACCCAGTTTTTCTCTTAATCTTCTGATGTGCACATCGATGGTTCTTTCTCCCACAATTACATCATTCCCCCAAACTTTTTCCAGAATTTCTTCTCTTTTGAATACTTTTTCGGTGTTTGAAGCTAATAAATAAAGAAGATCGAATTCCTTTTTCGGAAGTAAGAATTGCTGTCCGCTTTTGGAAACTCTGAAGTTGTCTTTATCAATGACAAGATCACCAATTTCTATTAATTTAGCATTATCAGAAACCTGAGAGGTTAATTGTAATAAAGCGTTCACTTTAGAAATAAGAATCTTCGGTTTGATCAGCTTCACAATGTAATCGTTTGCGCCTGCCTGGAAACCAGCTAATTGGGAGAACTCTTCACTTCTTGCGGAAAGGAAAACGATTAATGTTTTCTGAAGTTCTTTAATTTTGCGAAGTTCCTGACAAGTTTCGATACCGTCTTTTTCGGGCATCATTACATCTAATAAGATAAGATCAGGGATGATTTCTTTAGCTTTGCTGATACCTTCGTTACCGTTTGTAGCAGTGAAGATGTCGTAACCTTCCTTTTCCAGGTTATAAGACAGAATCTCTAAAATATCCAGTTCGTCGTCTATTAAGAGGATTTTCTTTTGGTTCATTTTCAAGTTTTACGTGTCAAAGTTAATAATATTTTAATCACAGTTTAATAAAAGGGATATCGTTCACATAAAGTTAACAATAATATCCTTTTCTTAATATTTAGTTAAGAAAAATTTAAATTTCGCTAAACCATTTGCAACACTATTCTTTCCTTCCTTTGCACCGAAAGAATATAGTAAAAAAGAAATGAACTTTAGAAAACTGAGTATTGCAGTTTTGTTTTTAACAACATCGGGAACTGTACTTTACGCTCAAGAAACAAAAAAAGACACTGCAAAATCTGAAAAGAAAATCGAAGGTGTCGTAATTAAAGGGTCAACCAGAAAAGGCGCGGAATCTAATATTATCAGCTTACAGAAAAAATCCGTAGAAGTAATTGAACGAGTAGGTTCTGTACAGCTTGCCAAACAAGGGGTAAGTGATGCAGCAACAGCGGTAACGAAAGCTACCGGAACTCAGAAGCAGGAAAGCAGCGGGCAGATTTTCGTAAGAGGTTTAGGAGACAGGTATAATTCTACAACAATGAATGGCCTTCCTATCCCATCTAATGATCCTCTTTATAAAAACATTGACTTAGGTATCGTGAAAACTGATATGATCGATTATCTAAGCTTAGAAAAAGTATATACTCCGAGAATCTGGGGTGATATGGCTGGTGCAAACGTAGATATCGTTTCAAAAGTATACACGGGAAAGCCTTATTTTAAAGTAAACTTAGGGTCTTCAGTAAACTTTAATGCTATTCAGAAAAATAACTTCTATCTTCAGGACGGACCGAATTTCTTCGGAACCGATATCATCAAAAAACCATCCAACGCATCTGTTGCAAGTGCAGGATACGTTTTCAAAACTTCTTGGCAGAATAAGGAACAGAATAATCCTTTCGCATCATCTTTAGGAATTGATTTCGGAACAAACTTCAAAGTAGGTTCTACAGGGAGATTGAGCATCTTCGGATATGCCGCATTTGATAACGATTATGGATATATAAAAGGAACCGCAGGTGGTTCTTATGACGGACAAAATACTCCGCTAAAAATCTATAACGACGCGGAAGAATACAGATACCTTACAAACAGTACAGGTTTATTAAACTTAAACTATAAGATCAACAATAATCATAACATTAATTTCACTACAAATTATATCCACACAACAGATCAGAAATTAGGTAATTATAAAGGATATAACAGAGATTATTATGATAATGATCCATTACAGGAAAGATATGTAACCAATTTAAGAAGAGCTACTTATAAAGTAAACGATTTATTTGTAAATCAATTAAGAGGTGAGCATACTTTATCTGAACCATTTAAAATTTCATGGAATCTAGGTTTCAACAGACTGGAAAGTAAAAGACCGGATCGTCAGCAAAACGTAACGATCTTCGACAAGCAGATGAACACAAGCTTCTTTGCAAGCAGTAACCCGGGAGCCAACAACAGATATTTCGATAACCTTATAGAGAATGATTATGTAGGAGATATTCATGCAGATTATAAATTTTCTGATAAAGCAAAACTGACTTTAGGGTACAGCGGAAGATACAAAGACAGCGATTTCAGAGCGACTCAGTACAACTTCAGAATTAAGCTAAACCAGGGAAGTTACTTTGTAGATCCTAATAACTACGATACCTTCTTCAACCCGTTGAATTACCAGATCGGTGCTTTTGATATCGTAACTTTCAGAGGAGATGTGAAATTTGATCCTGCTACCGCTTTAATTCCTCAGTTCTTTACTTCTGAAATCTTCAACAATGCAGGATATGTAAACTTTGATTATAAGTTTAATGAAAAATTAACTGCTCAGATCGGTGTTCGTTATGACAATTTAAGTCAAAAAATGACGTACAACACGGCATTACTTTCAAACGGTGGTACTTTAGATAAAAATTATAATAAAATTTTACCAACATTAAACGTTAAGTATGCTTTAAACGATTTCAACAACTTCAGATTGTCGGCATCCAAAACTTATACTACTCCACTTTTATTGGAAATGGCTCCGTTCGAATATGAAGATATTGATGAATCAAGCTTAGGAAACAAGGACGTTTATCCGTCTGACAACTATAATTTGGACTTAAAATGGGAATGGTTCCCGAAAAAGAATGAAGTAATTTCCATTACAGCTTTCGGAAAATATATCAAAAACCCGATTTCCAGAATTACAATCGCTTCTTCATCAAACGTAGTTTCTTTTGCAAACGTTGGAGAAAGCGCAAGAGTATTCGGAGCTGAAGTTGAATTCAGAAAAGACCTTTATTCAAAAGGAAACTCAAGATTCTACACTTTCCTTAATGCAACCTATTTGAATACTGAGCAGGATCTTGATTCTAAAAAACTAACGGAAGAAAACACTTATGTTTCAGGAAACTTCCTTAAAGATAAAGAAAAAATGCAGGGAGCTTCAGATTTCTTAGCCAACGTAAACCTAGGTTGGGAAAGCAAATGGAAAAACGGAAATCTTGACCTTGTAGTGGCTTACTCTTACATCGGAGACAATATTTACTCTCTAGGATTCGAGAAAAGAGGAAATATGGTAGACAAGGCGATCAATACACTTGATGCTACAGCAAGATTCAAATTCAACAATGGATTGGGGATCTCTCTTCAGGGTAAAAACTTAATCAATCCTACTATTAAAAGAATTCAGGATAACGAAGGAACAGAGCTTGTTTCTAAAGAATACAAAAGAGGTATTGGTTTAGGACTAGGTGTTTCTTACGAATTTTAAAAAATATAAATAACAGAATAAAAATCTAAAAGTATTATGAAAAAGAATCACTTAAAATTAATAGCTGCGGCTTTATTTATTGGTACTTCATTCGCAATCCAATCATGCAGCGACAGTGATGATGATTCAATCCCAACAGTATCTCCTGTAGGAATCGCTCAAGATCCAAATAACTTCAAAGGTGATGTTCCTAACGGACAGGTTGTAACATTAGATCCTTCTAAAGTATACAAGCTTACAGGTGCTGTAATGGTAAAAGACGGTGGTAAACTAGTTATCCCTGCAGGTACAAGAATTGAAGCTACTGGTGGTACTTCTTCTTTTATTACAATTGAACAGGGAGGTCAGATTTTTGCTAACGGTACAGCTTCTGCGCCTGTAGTATTCACTTCTCCTGCCAGTACACCGGGAAGCTGGGGAGGATTAGTACTTTGTGGTAGAGCTCCTATCAACAAAGGAACTTCTGCTACTGCGGAAGTAGGAAATGCAACGTATGGAGGTACAAACGCTGCTGATAACTCAGGATCTTTAACCTATGTAAGAGTTGAATATGCCGGAGCAATCTATACTGCAGACAAAGAATTCAACGGACTTTCTCTTTTCGGAGTTGGAAACGCAACTAAAGTAGAAAATGTAGCTTTAGTAAACGGATCTGATGACGGTATCGAGTTCTTCGGTGGAACAGTAAATGTTTCAAACATCGTTTCTATCAGCAATGAAGATGATGGTTTCGACTGGACAGAAGGATGGAACGGAACAGCAACTAACGTTTACACAAAAAGAAGAGCAAACGGAACAGGAAACAGAGGTATCGAGGCTGATAACAACTCAAACAACCACGATGCATCTCCAAGATCAAACCCAACGATCAAAAATGCTACTTTCATCGGAGCTACTTCAGGTGAAGCAGATGGTATCAAACTAAGAGTTGGAACTTATGCTACAATTGACAACATCGTACTTTCAGGTTGGACTACAGGAATCAACATGGAAAATGATGCTACAGTAAGCTACTTCAACGGAGGTGGAAAAATTACAAACGTAAAGTTTGACAACATCACCAATAAAGCTTCTGCTAAATCTAATGCAGGTGCTTCTGTAACAGTTTTAGCTAATACGTATACAGAAAATACCAACGCAGCAGGTGCTGGAAACGGAACTGCAACTCCTACTTGGGCTTCAGGATGGTCTAGCTTATAAGAATTAGTAATTAGTTTTCTTTATATCAAATTAAACAACGGCATCGGAAGTAATTTTCCGATGCCGTTTTATATTTATAGTTTTATAAATTATTAAATGTAAAAAGAAAGTATTAATTTGGTATTCTCAAATATAAATCCTAAAAGGTTTATCAAGAAATTTAAAATTATGAAAAGAAATCACTTAAAATTAATAATTGCAGCATTCATCATTGGTTGTTCTTCATTCGCTTTGTATTCATGCGATAAAGATGATGATGTCATTCCTACGATAGTTCCTGTAGGAATAGCTCAGGATCCTAATAATTTTAAAGGTGATATCCCAGCAGGACAGGTTGTAACACTCAGCCCAACAACAGTTTATGTACTCACAGGAACTATTAAAATAAAAGACGGCGGAAAACTGGTCATTCCTGCAGGAACAAGAATTGTAGCAACAGCAGGAGCTTCTTCTTACATTTTGGTTGAGCAGGGCGGACAGATCTTTGCCAACGGAACCAATGCTTCCCCTGTCCTATTCACATCTTCTGCAGCTACTCCCGGAAGTTGGGGCGGGCTGGTTCTTTGCGGAAAAGCACCCGTTAATACCGGAAATTCCAACTCCTCAGAATTGGGAAATGCTGCGTATGGAGGAACCACGGATACAGATAATTCTGGATCTTTGACTTATGTAAGAATTGAATATGCAGGTGCAGACTATAATTCCCAAAAATTCAACGGGCTGTCTCTGTTTGGTGTCGGCAACGGTACAAAAGTAGAGAATATAGCTGTATTAAACGGTTTAGATGACGGTATCGAGCTTTATGGAGGTACAGTGGCAGTATCCAATATTGTTTCCCTTGCCAATGCTGATGACGCTTTCAGCTGGACAGACGGATGGGTAGGAACCGCAACTAATATTTTTACTAAAAGAAAAGCCGACGGAACGGGAAATACAGGTATAAAAGGAATCAATAATATAAACAGTTTTGATGCGTCTCCAAGATCAAATCCTTCCATCAAAAACGTTACTTTGATCGGTGGAACTACCGGAGATTCTAAGGCATTAAAATTATATTCAGGATCTTATGCGACGATCGACAATATAGTTACCTCCAACTGGACAACAGGTATTAGTATCGAAAGTGATCAGTCTGTGAGCAATTTTAACGGTCATAAAAAAATCACTGATGCCTTATTTGACACCACTACAACTAAAGTAGCTTTAAAATCAACGGCAGGTACAGATGTTGCCATTATAGACACCACTTTCACCGAAAAACCAGATGCTGTAGGAGCCGGAAACGGGGTTTTAGCTCCCACTTGGGCGACTGGATGGTCTGGCTTGCAGTAATATATTGTTAAATATTAATTTGCACTAATATTTTTCACAACTTCCACTAATAATTATTTTTAAAGGTTAAATCGCTTACATTTCCTTATTTTGATTCCTGCGGAATGACAAAAGAAGTATAATTTTAAAGCCTTTTTAATTGTGAAATTTGTGAAAAATATTAGTGCAAATTAGTGTTTAAATTAAATTAAGAATATTCAAATTTTCTAACAGCCTCCAGTGTCATATCAATTTCCTTATCTTTTATTGCATCACTGATGAAATAGGTTTCATAACCACTTGGCGGAAGATAAACTCCATTTTGCAACATCTGATGAAAGAAATTATTGAATAACGAATGGTTCGCTTCCTGAGCTTCATCAAAATTGGAAACCCTGTTAATATGGAAGAAAACCGACATCATAGAACCTTTTCTGTTGATTTTATGAGCAATTCCTTTTTCATTTAAAATTTTTCCGATTTCAAAATCTAAGGTTTCTGTTGTTTTATTAAGATTATTGAAGAAATTTTCATCATTTTTAATCAATTGAAGCGTTTTTAAGCCAGCTCTCATCGCCAAAGGATTTCCACTCAATGTTCCGGCCTGGTAAACTCCGCCTTTTGGAGCCAGATGATCCATGATTTCGTTTCTGCCCGCAAAAGCACCTACTGGAAGCCCACCTCCAATCACTTTTCCGTAAGTAACTAAATCTGCCTTCACATTATAAAGTTCTTGAGCTCCACCAAAAGCAAGTCTGAAACCTGTCATCACCTCATCAAAAATCAGTAAAGCACCGTTTTCGTCGCATATTTTCCTTAATTTTTGAAGGAAATCATTTTCAGGAAGCACGCATCCCATATTTCCGGCTACAGGTTCGATAATAACCGCAGCAATTTCACCTTGATTATGTCTGAACAAATCTTCAACCTGCTCAAAATCATTATATCTCGCCAATAAAGTATCTTTTGCTGTTCCTTGTGTAACACCAGGAGAATTTGGATTTCCAAAAGTTGCAGCACCACTTCCTGCTTTAATTAAAAACGAATCTGAGTGACCGTGATAACAACCTTCAAATTTTATAAATTTATCTCTTCCCGTGAAGCCTCTCGCCAATCTGATCGCGCTCATACAAGCTTCCGTTCCTGAAGAAACCATTCTAATCTGGTCGATATTCGGGACATTTTCTGTGATAAATTTTGCGATTTCTGTTTCCAGTTCTGTTGGTGCACCAAAAGAAAAACCTTTCTCAGCCTGAATTTTCAGTTCTTCTAAAACTTCAGGATGAGTGTGCCCCAAAATTGCAGGACCCCAAGAATTAATATAGTCAATATACTTGTTGTCATCGGCATCCGTAAGGTAGGCACCCTTTGCAGATTTCATAAAAACAGGAACTCCTCCCACTGATTTGAATGCTCGAACTGGAGAATTTACCCCTCCCGGAATGTATTTGTAAGCTTCATCAAATAAAGCTGAACTTCTTTGGTATTTCATATATAGTCGTTGGTTGGCAGTCGTAAGTTGCTAGTTTAACAAACAACTAGTAACTATAAAACTATCAACAAAAAATTAGTTTCTAGGCTTTTTGTCAATTAAATAAATCAACTGTCCGGCAGAAGGTTTCTGGCCTTCATCCATTCTGTTTTTTGCGTACAATTTATGTAATTTAATTCCGAATTTTTGAGCGATATCGTGCATATCTTCACCTGATTCCGCTTTGTAAGTAGGCGTATTTCCATCTGATTTTTTTGACTCAAGGAAAATAATATCATTTTTTCTTAAAACATCACTTTCCAGCTCGTTCCATTTCATCAGTTTGCTTTCACTGATTTTGAATTTATTGGCGATGAATGTTACATTAGTATCTTCCGGAATTACGATATATTTTAAACCTTCATTCGGATGGCTTTTAATTAAAATTGAATTAAGAATTTCCGCTTTTGTCTTAATTCTTTCCACTCTTTTTTGTTGTTGAGCGTAAGAAGTTTGTTTATAAGGAACTTCAACGGTAACAGGTTCTTTTGCTTTTTTGGTATATTTTTCAGGTTCCAGCTGAGCCATGAAAGTTCTGTCGCCTTTCAGATCAGGATACATTTTCAAAACAGCATAAAGAACTTCCCGAGAATTTGTATTGTCGTATTCGTATAATTTATACTTTTCAATTTTACCAATCAAAATTGAAGCATAGCGGGGATTCGTTGCGTAGCCGGCTTTTTTAAGACCATGAGCCCAAGCTCTGTAATCTTTCATGTCCAGATTAAAAAGATTCTGATAATATTTCCGGGTTGATAAAAATATGGAGTGGTCTTCGTAAGACTGTCTGGGATCGTCATACACCCTGAAACACTCGTTGGGAGCGTCGTCGGTATGCTTCATAGTTTTCCCCGTCCAGTCTTCTTTACACTTTATTCCGAAATGATTTTTGCCTTCCTGAGCCAATCTGCTTTGCCCGCCTCCCGTTTCCAGAAGTCCCTGTGCAAGGGTGATAGAAGCCGGAATTTTGTATTTTTCCATTTCTTCTACTGCGTATTTTGCAAACTTTTGAATGTATTGGTCATCAGTTGCCCAAGATTGAGCTGAGAATTTTGATAAAACTAAAAGGCTTACGAGTAAGAAAAGTCTTTTCATGTTTTTCAATTTTACTTTATATGATTAAATTTCTATTTTGTTTTTGTAAAAGCAGATTTGCTCCTTCAATCCCCTGCAATCCGCCGGTATGAAAGCACAATATCCTGCTGTCTTCAGGAAAAAAACCTTCATCAATCAGTTCAAAAACCTTCTGCATCATTTTTCCTGTATAAATCGGTTCTAATGGAATTCCATATTTATCTTTAAAATCATTGATAAAACGGATATTCTCATCTTTTATTTTGCCATAGCCTCCAAAGCATGAATCTATTAGATGAAAGTTTTGCTTTAAGGTTAATTCCCCTATTTTATTCTCCAATGAATCATCATCAACCACCTTAAAACCTATAACTTTCTGGTTTTCTTCACAAAATTTTGAGATTCCGGCAATTGTCCCTCCGGTTCCAACGGCGGTGCAAAGATAATCAAAATCTTTTGTATCGTCATTCAGCATCATTTTTATGCCTGCTACGGCATCTTCATTCGTTCCGCCTTCCGGTACTATTAAAGCTTCGGGAAATTCTTTCTGTAAAAATTTGGTTAATTTTTCTTTGTGGCGGTATTCTTCCCGGCTAACGAATTTCAAATTCATTCCGTTTCTTTTTGCAAAAACTAAAGTCGGATTGTCGCGCCATTTTTCCCGCAGTTCCTCACCTCTTATGATTCCCAATGTTGGAATTCCCGCAAGATTTCCCACGGCCGAAACTGCCGAGACATGATTTGAAAAAGCACCACCAAAAGTAATAATATAAGGATTTTTTGGATTTTCACTTAAATAATTATTAACATTAAAAAACAGCTTCCAGTATTTATTTCCTGAAATCTGAGGATGAATTAAGTCTTCTCTTTTAATGAAGAGTTTTATGTTTTTACTAATGGGAATTTCCTGGATTGGGATTTTTTGTGTTGGGGGTTCTAGTAGCATTTTAGCTTAAATCATATTTACAAAATTAATAATTTTTATGTTTGAATAATATTTTATCCGTTTGATGTCTGTGCTTCTAAAGTAGAAGAATGGATTGAAGAATCTATTATTATAAGTGGCGATTTTCTTTCGTCAGAATGACAAACTAAACGTTTTTTTCCCACGGATTCTACGGATGAATTGATGATTGTGGTTTGTAAAAATATTTGTGTTTTTTGTTTTTAAAATTAAACCACCCCGTCAAAAATTTTTTGAATTTTCGCCATCCCTCCAAAGGAAGGGAATTTTGGACGCCTTATCAACAGCCTAATTCAAAATTCATAACTCTCAAAGGTATTTCCTGAAGTTCCAGAATTTTCTTTTTTTGAGATAATTAAGATCATGTTCATTGGCGTAAGCTTCCCTTTCGAAAGAAATTCTCTTGTATGCCTGATAACTGTTTTTCAGTTTAAAAATCCAATAATAATACTCGATTACATAGAAGATATAAAAGAAAATAACCAGCAGCTCCAACTGTTGTCGCAGATGGATTTTTTCGTGATTGATCAATATTTTATTTTTCTTATCTTCGGAGTTCCTAATGAAGATAAAAGGGAAAAGAGCGATGCCGCTAATTTTTAATCTTTTTAAAGGCTTTTGGCATACAATTATCATGATAACAAATATAAAGTTTTTTTGACTTAGAGATTTAACCTATGGCACTTTTTGACATCAAAGAAAATGAAGACTTTTACTACAACGAGCAGGGGTACAAGGTATTTACGGAAAAATTTCATCTAAAAAGAGGATATTGCTGTAAAAGTGGCTGTAGACATTGTCCTTATGGATATGATAAAAAGACCGATACATTCATTAAAAACGATAAAAAAAAATAATAAAATGAAAAAATATATTTTTATTTTGTTGGCCTCGGCTACTTTGGGATTAACGTCATGTAGCCCTTTCCAGGTACGTTCTGATTATGCTGAAACAGCAAATTTCAATACTTATAAAACTTACAAAATCAGGATTGATGATTTGAAGCTTAATGATATTGATAAAGACAGGGTTTTGAATGAATTGTCCAGACAGCTTCAAAGCAAAGGGCTTCAGTCGGGAGAAAATCCGGATCTTATCGTGAATGTAAAAGCCAATCATAAAAAAGTAACCGATATTACCAATAATTCTCCTTACGGAATGTATGGTTGGGGTGGCCCTTTCGGTTGGGGAATCGGGATGAGCAGAACATGGACGAGCAATTATAACGAAGGAGCCATCATTGTGGATCTTGTAGATGCAAAATCAAATAAACTGGTTTGGCAGGGAATCGGAAGCGGAATTTCCGTAGATTCTCCGAGAGCAAAACAAAGACAAATTCCTGAAATCATGGCGGAAATCATGAAAAATTATCCTCCACAGAGAAAATAATTAAGATTTAAATCAATCAAATATATAAAAGTCAATGCAAAAAAACTGCATTGACTTTTTTTAGGTATCACATTAATGATGTCTGACTCCTTTATGGTGATATTCAACATTTTTAGGCTTCGCATCATAATTTTTTGGTAATGTTTCGGAAGTAACATTTGTTTTCGGAACTACATCCTCATTATTTTCAGGGGTTTTAAAATGTAATAATTTTCCGTTTTTGTAGACTTTTCCGTCGGAAGTGAAATACATTTCGTCTTTTTTGTATGTATTTCCGTCTTCTCCTGTAAAAGTTTCGGATTTACTTTCCCTGTTCTTTATTTTACGGCCCAAATAGATCAATGCTCCTCCAGCAATCAGCCCTAAAGCTATTTTTATTTTGTTATTCATAATGGTGATTTTCATTGAATAAGACAAAATATCTGCCAAATTAATCTTAATAATAAAAAAAGACTGTCAATAAAAAATCAACAGCCTTTCCGTTTAAAATTAAAAAAATTAGTTTTTGATTTCTTTGAAGGATTTAACTGTTCCGTCCTTGAAATGTAAATTCACAAAATAAACACCTTTTTCAAGATCATTTAATGACAAAACTGTTGAAGGTTTATCAACTGTTTTTAGAAGTCTTCCCACTGCATCTGTGATTGTAATAGTTTTTACATTTTCAATATCAGAAATATTCAGAATATCATTGAAAGGATTCGGATATACTTTTATTCCTGAAGAAATATCAGTTTCATGAGTTCCAAGATTCGGGATCGGTTCCCAAACTGCATCATCCCAATAATGCCCGGCAAAAGAAGTTCCCGGATTACGGATTGCCAGCCTCATTCCGTCCGGAACGGTAGTCGGAACCGTGAAAGTCCTTTCGGAAGTGGCGTCATAAGAAGTATTGGTGATCGTAATCGGCTGTAGCATTACAAAAGTATCCGGCAAGGCATCTTTAATGTATCCAAACTCGAGATAACCCGCGCCATTAGCCTTCATTTTAACCCTCAAGCGGTGTGTTCCCGCACTGATATTAGAAATCGGAGGCATCACCACGATTGATATTTTTCCCGATCCGTAACCATTTTGATAAATCTGGCTCGTCCCGGAGGCAGGCTGACTACTGGAAATAATCTGGCTTGCTCCATTTAACATGACACTTTCCCAACAAGTAGGTACCACTCCCATATTACAACAGGAATACGCATCAAAATTCTCAGAAAAACTACTGACTGCATTGCATTGAGCATTTGCAGTAAACATTCCACCCAATATTCCTAATAAAGGAAGACAATTTTTAAAAGATAAATTTTTAATCATTCTAAATAAAAATAATAATCACGAAATTAATTCTTTTCTTCATTAAGTTTGATTAAATATTTTATGATATTTATCAATTAAAGAAAACTTAATATTAATTTAAACACGAATTTCACAAATATTTTTCGCAAATGACACAAATAAAATTCTGCAGTTTTGAGATGCTCCGACTCCGCTCAGCATGACATTGCTAATACTAACTGTTATTTTACAGCAAATTTATAGCGATGTCATGCTGAGCGGAGTTGAAGCATCTCTATTTAAAAGATTATAAGCACTGCATAGTTAATAATTCAATACATCATGAAAATTAACAATCTCGTAATTTTTTATTTATTAAATTGTAGTAATCTTACCAAAATTTAAATATTAACATGAAAAAGTCATTACTCCTTTTTGCATTTGCCGGCATTCTGGCTAATGCTCAAGCTCCATCCGGATATTACAATTCTGCAAACGGATTGTCAGGAGCCTCCTTGAAAACTGCCCTGAGCACGATTATTACAAACGGTCACCAGGATAAGGGCTACAGTGGGCTTTGGACCGCCTACAAGACCACCGATATTGATAAAAATTACGAAAACGACGGTTCGATTCTTGACATTTACTCTGAAAAACCAACAACTGTTGATCCTTACAAATATACTCCCGGAACCAACCAATGCGGGACATATTCAGTAGAAGGAAATTGCTATAACAGAGAACATATCGTCCCTCAAAGCTTCTTCAATCAATCTTCTCCAATGGTTTCAGATATCCACTTTATCAGGGCAACAGATGGAAAAGTAAACGGAATGAGGTCAAATTATCCTTTCGGAAAGGTGGGGACCGCAACTTTCACTTCTAACAATGGTTCGAAACTCGGAAATTCTGTTTCTTCGGGATATGCGGGAACGGTTTTTGAACCGATTGATGAATTTAAAGGTGATGTTGCAAGGATGATTTTTTATTTTGTAACGCGCTATCAAAGCAAGCTTTCCACTTTTACTTCTGGAAATATGTTGGGTGGCTCTGTTTTTCCGGGATTACAGACCTGGGAACTGAATGTTTTATTAACCTGGCATAATCAGGATCCAGTTTCTCAGGCGGAAATCAACAGAAATAATGCTTCATATACTTATCAGGGAAACAGAAATCCTTTCATCGATAATCCGAATTATGTTAATTTAATTTGGGGATCCGGTTCAGGCGGCGGAACAACAAATCCTCCGACAGGAACGAATTGCGTCAACGAAACTTTTGAAACAATTCCAACAACAAGTTCATCTTCTTATTTAACAAGAACATGGTCAAATGGTGGAATTACATGGACGGCAACTGACTCAAGAACCGACCAAACCATTTCCAGCAAAGCAATTACGATCAGAGACGGAGCCTTAACGTCAAGCAGTTCAGCCAATGGAATCGGGTCATTGACAGTGACTACTCAATTGAAGTTCACAGGAACAAGCGGAACATTTACCGTAAAAGTGAACGGTACAACCGTGGGAACAGTACCATACAGTACAAATTCTACAACCACAACAATCAGTAACATTAACATCTCTGGAAATGCGGTGGTGATCCTTGAAAATAATTCTACAAGTAACCGAGTGGCCATCGACAACCTGAGCTGGACGTGTTATTCAGGAACCTCCAGATCGGGGCAAAGCATTCCTTCTGCATTAAATTCAGATCAAAAAGATTTACAAATTTCTCCAAATCCAATTTCAAATAATGAAATTTTTGTAAAGGGCGAAACTCAAAATATCAAAAAAGCTGAGATTTATAATCTTCAGGGGAAGATGGTTCAGACATTTGATCAACCTTTTAAAAATAGTAGAAATTCAATTAAAATTAAAAACCTCGAGCAGGGAGTTTATCTTTTGAAATTAGATAATTCTACTTTGAAGTTTATTGTGAAGTAATTTAAATTAACTTAAGTTGATTCAAATGGCTGGAAGATGAAGAAGGGAGCTGGAGGTTACTGGTAGTCTTCTAATTTTTTGGAGGTATGCTATAAATTAATGAAATAACAATTTAAACTAAGATGAAAAGGTAAGGAAGTTGTTCTTTACAATCTTCATAACTTCCCTCTTCCAGTTTCCAAACCTAATTAAAATCCTTAACCCAGATTAATTATATTAAAAAGCCTTCTCTCGAATGAAAGAAGGCTTTTGTTTTTATTAATGAACTCAAAAAGACCGCAATTAAGCAGTCTTTTTTTTTAATTATTGTCCCATTAAATCTCTTATTCTCTCCTGCATTAATTGAGGATCTTTCATTGCTTCCCATCCAACTGTTGAGATTAATACTATTACGTAAACAGCATATAACGCACTTAATATAATCCCGATAATTGCTAAAATTCTACCTGTATTCAGGTTACTGTAATTAGAATATTCCGTAGGGTTTGCCTTATACAATTTGGCATCTTTGCTGTATAAAACAAGAGCGATGATTCCGGCAATTAATCCAGGAAGCCCATAACAGCAACATCCTACAATAGATACAATTCCTAAAACTAAAACGGCAGTTGCGTTTGGTAATTTTTGTTGGTTCATAGTTATAATTTTAATATTTATTAATGTGTATTTATATAAAAATGTTTGTAAAAATAAGAAACGACCATAATCACAGCGTTAACAGCTGCTAAAACAACCAATAAACTTCCGTAATTTCTTTTCTTATCTACAAAACTGAGGAAAACCGTTGCAAAAAAAAGCAGCAACGTATAAACAGCGGGAAACATATGAAAGGCTTCCCCAAACCTTCCCTCAAAAACCATGACAATAGCTCTCTGGGTTCCGCAGCCAAAACATTCAATTCCTAAGAATTTCTTACTAGGGCACGATAACATAAAGTCTTCTATTTTCATTTCTACTGTTTGGCTATCAAATATATAAAAATTATGTAGAAATTTTTGCTCTTAAATACTGATGTGGAAAAAAACATTCCTCCTTCATTTCAAACGATCCCTGAACGGCAATATAGGGGTTTCTCAAAATTTCCCTTGCTACAAAAATTAAATCCGCATCAGCTTTTTGTAAAATTTCTTCTGCCTGACTTATTTTTGTGATTAAACCTACCGCTCCTGTCTTCACGCCTGCTTCATTTCTTACTTTTGAAGAAAAAGGAACCTGATAACCGTCATAAACAGGGATTTTTGCTCCATGAATATTTCCTCCGCTTGAAACATCTACCAGATCGACGGAGTGATTTTTTAAAATTTTTGCTAATTCTACACTGTCATTAATATCCCAGCCATTTTCAACGTATTCCGTTCCGGAAATTCTTACAAAAAGAGCTACATTTTCATTTAATTCTTCATTGACTTCATCTACAATTTCCAATAAAAATCTGATCCTGTTTTCAAAGCTTCCGCCATATTCATCCGTTCTGATATTGGAAAGCGGTGATAAAAACTGATGAACTAAATAACCGTGCGCACCGTGAATTTCGATAACATCAAAGCCTGCTTTTACGGCTCTTCTTGCCGCTTTTTTAAAATTTTGAACCTGCTCTTTAATTTCATTAATTGTTAAAGCGTGAGGAATTCTTTCCGTCGGATGATAAGGAATCCCGCTCGGCGCAACTGTTTCCCAGCCTTCTTCAACGGGAATCTGAATGTTATTCCATGTTGAACCTTTTCTTCCGGCGTGGGCAAGCTGGATTCCGATTTTGCTTTCGGAGTTTTTATGTACAAATTCTACAATTTTCTGAAGCTCTTTTGCCTGTTCATCATTCCAGATTCCCATGCAGTGATTGGTGATTCTCCCGCGAGGTTCCACACCTGTTGCTTCCACCATGATCAATCCCGCTCCGCCCTGAGACCTGCTTCCGTAATGCACAAAGTGAAAGTCATTCGCAAGGCCGTTTTCACAGGAATACATACACATCGGGGACATTACCCAACGGTTTTTCAATTCTACATTTCTGAATTTGATTGGAGTGTATAACATTTTTGATTTGAATATTTTAAATTAAAATTTTTAAGAATAAAATAAAATTGTCTGCCTGATTAAAAAGAAGTAAATTTATCCCCCTTTTTTGAAGCCACAATATATGAAAAAAGAAACTCAAATCAGTTACGAATATTTTAAGAATAGCAGTGAACTGAACGATATAGAAAAAAGATTATTCGAAAGAGCAAAACAAGCTCGTGAAAAGGCATACGCACCCTATTCCAACTTTTTAGTGGGTTGTGCGGTCTTACTCGAAAACGGAGAAATCTATTCCGGAAACAACCAGGAAAACGCCGCTTTTCCGTCAGGACTTTGTGCCGAAAGAACGACTTTATTTTGGGTTGCTGCAAATTTTCCTGATGTGAAAATCAAAAAGATTTTTGTAGTCGGAGGACCGAAAGAATTTCATGAAAAAAATCCACCAATTCCACCTTGTGGAGCGTGTCGACAAAGCTTAATCGAATATGAAACAAAGCAGAACGAAAATATTGATCTTTATTTTTCAAGTATGAATGATGAAGTTGTAAAAGTACATTCGATTAAGGACTTGTTGCCGTTTTATTTTGATGCGACGTTTTTGTAGGTTTTGCTTTAATAGGAAATTAATTTTTGTGCCTATTTATTTAACCACCCCGTCAAAAATTCTTTGAATTTTGCCACCCCTCCAGAGGAGGGGAATTCTTACCGCGTATTTTCTTGGCATGAAAGTGACTGAAATTCCCTGGTGGCTGAGGTTCTCGAAGCCACCGTTCCTACTATCCTAGCCCGGATTGCAGCGGCATCCTTTTTGGTTGCGGCCGCAGCGAAGCGGAGGCCGTAACCAAAAAGATATAGTGGAAAGCCGGAAATAGCTTCTTACAAGGAAGGGAAGTTGGAGGATGGATACTGGAAGATGATTATGGTAATTAAGCCATAATTTATTTAATAATTTCTTATAATTTGCACTTTTAGCGAATAAGCTTATATTTGCAAAAATTTTGGTTTCCAATTATTTGGAATTAATAGGGAATTGGGTGGAAATCCCAAACTGTCCCCGCAACTGTAAATCGCAATCAAAATTTCTACGAGAAACCACTGTGAAAACGGGAAGGTGTAGAAAAGCGAAAGTCAGGAGACCTGCCAGAATTATAACTAAATACATTGCTTTCGGAGGAAAAGTAAAATAGAATGGATATAAAGAGATCTTTAGTACTGCTTTTTTCGTCTTACGGTTGTTTTCTTTTCGGACAGGAGAAAACCATTGACACCGTATACATCTTTGACAATCAAATGAATAAGGTAAAACTTTTTCATAAAGTTAATACCCTCAATCCAGAAGATCTGGAGAAAAATTCTACCAATCTATCTGATGCCTTACGCTTTCAAACATCTATTTACATTAAGGAAAACGGCCGTGGTGCAGTTTCTTCGCCATCTTTCCGCGGAACAAGTGCGGGACACACCGCTTTTGTCTGGAATGGGATTAACATTAACTCTAATTTCCTGGGACAAGGCGATGTGAATAATATTCCGCTTTTCGGGTATGATGAGCTGGAGATAAAAGCCGGTGGTGGAAGTGTACAATATGGCAGTTCTGCAATCGGAGGAAGTATTCACCTGAATAATAATCTTGATTTTAACAGAGGTTTTAAAGCTTCCCTATACTCCGAAATATCTTCTTTTGATACTTATAATAATTTTGCGAAAGCTTCATTCAGTAATGAAAAATTCAGCTTTAAGGTTTCCGGAAATTATTTTATCAGTCAGAATGATTATGAAGTTCCTGAGTTCAAAACCGGTAATGAAGGCTATATCAACAGGAACGGAAGATATTATAATACATCGATGAATGTGGGGATTTCTTACAAGATTGCCCCGCAACAGACAATTTCATGGCAAAACCAGGTCTTTGACGGATCACAGCACTACCCGATTTTTGCAGAAAATGGAAATAAAACAAAATATAATGCCCAGACTTTAAGAAGCTTAATTTCGTGGGATATCAATAAAAATAAATTTGCCAATAGCCTGAAAGCAGCTTATACAGAGGATAATTTCCAATATTTCGGAGATATTCTCAAACCTAAGGAAAGCGGCGCAGAAGGAAAGAATTATATTTTTAAAAACGATTTTAATTACTTCATCACACCGAAAATCAACTTTAATGTCATTGGTGAATTTCAAGTAAACAAGGGGAAAGGCTATCAATCCGGAATCGGAAATATCAGCAGAGATATGGGATCTGCAGCAGGGTTGATTAAATATTTTGTGACGGAAAACCTTCGTTTTGAAGCCGGAGTAAAAAAGGATTTTGTAGAAGATATCAGTTCACCCGTTTTATATTCTTTTTCCGGAAAATGGCATCCTTTGAAATGGTATAATGCAGGAGTTAATGTTTCAAAAAACTTTAAAATCCCCTCTTTTAATGATCTGTATTGGGAAAAAGGTGGAAATCCTGATTTGATCCCCGAAACCTCAATTAATGTGGACATGGATCATGAATTCAGCTTTGGTGATTTTAAAATTACATTGAGTCCATATTATATGGATGTGAAAAATTACATCAACTGGCTTCCTACCTCTTCCGGATATTGGGCCGCCTTTAATACTTTTAAAGTAGAAATTTATGGTCTTGAATCCCAGATTCTCTTTAATAAAACCTTTGGAAAACACGATATAAAGCTTAACGCAGGATATACTTATTCAAAATCTACCAATAAGGAAACGGGAAACCAAATGGTTTACGTTCCGATTCATAAAGCATACGGAAACATCGATTATCAGTACAGTTTCCTGAAAGTATATGTTCAGGGGCTTTTCAACGGCCTTACGTATACAACAACGGATGAAAAACGAGCGGATGCCATAGATCCGTATTTTGTGATGAATACGGGAGTTTCTGCAACGCTTTTGAAAAAATATACTTTAGGATTTAAAGTAAATAACATTACCAATACTGTCTATCAAACGGTTTCTTATTACCCAATGCCGAAAAGAAACTACAGTATTTTTGCAACCCTGAATTTTTAAAATTAAAATATATGAAAATAACTAAACTTTTAACAATTGCTTTTGCTTCTGCCTTGCTTTTCACTACGTCTTGTAGCGATGATGACCAGGTAAATCAGGAAATGTATTACGGAAACGGCTTTCTAATCGCCAATGAAGGGAATTTTGGAAAACCGAATGCTGATGTAACTTTTGTAAGTTCGGATCTAAGCATCAAACAGGATAATATTTTCTCAGCAAATAATGGAAACTCAAACTTGGGAGATGTTTTGCAGACGATCACTTTTAGTGGTGATAATGCCTATCTTTTATTAAACAACTCGAATAAAATCCAGATTGTAAACCGTTATAATTTTAAAACAACAGGCGAAATTACAGCCCAGCTGAATTCTCCCCGCTACATGGCTTTTGCCAATAACAACATCTATGTAACCAACGATAAATACGGAGGTGACAAATTTGTAAGCGTTTACAAAGCATCTGATTTATCTTTCGTTAAAAAAATCAATTTTACAGATAATGCTGAGAGAATTGTAGAGGCCGGAAATAATATTTTTGTGCAAAATGCATCATACGGTTTCGGAAATAAAATCACTTATATCACCACTTCAAACAACGAAGTTCAATCTACAATCACACTTCCAAACGGAAATATCAACAAAATGATTGCGAGCAACGGCGTAGTTTACGCTATTGCAGCAGGAACTTCAGATTCCTACATTTATCAGATTTCCAATACGGGAAGCATTACGAAAACGTACACTTTAACAGGAATTGCCAACGCTACCAACCTTGAGATAGAAAAAGGTAAATTCTATTTTTCATCAGGACTTAATGTTTTTGCAATGGATCTAACCGCTACTACTGCCCCTACCACACCATTATTCACGGTAGCAAACAGTATTGATCCTTATTCTAATCTTTATGGATTCAGTGTTGTGAATGACAAAATTTTCACATCAGATGCGAACGGATTTACGGAAGACAGCAAAATCAGCGTATATTCTACATCAGGATCTTTACTTAAAACTTTTACAGCGGGTAAAGCTTCAAACGGTGTATTCTGGAACTAAAAATTGATACTTCGGTATTCAATATATTTTTTTTCATCATTTGTGTTTTTTTTCCGGGCGGTTTCTTCGAAACCGCCCGGATTTTTTTAATTATTCTGTTTTTTTAACCGCAAAAGTCACAAAAGATTAATTTTTATTTTAAAAAAAGTTTAAACATTAAATTATAATCAAGCATACAAAAGATGAAAATCTTAGATTTCAAAACTTAAACGGCCTTTCAACGTTTCTTTATTAAACTTAAAATATAAAGTTGATGAAATCTTTGTGACATTTGCGGTTAAAAAAAGGCAAAAGATAGAATCCATTGCCTTATAAATATTTAAAATAAAATTTTTATGCTAAAGTCAGTCCAAGCTTTTCCGCTTCTACAATCACAAATTTTCTTGCTTCTTCCTTATCATTTCCAATCTCTCCTTCCAGAATAGCTTCTTTTACTTTTTCCTTTAAAATACCGATTTCCCTTCCAGGCTTAAGATTAAACATCTCCATAATTTCTTCACCGGAAATAGGCGGTTGGAAATTCCTTACCTGATCTTTTTCTTCAACCTCCTTGATTTTTACCGCAACATATTCAAAGTTTTTCTTGAATTTTTCCTGTTTTTTGGAGTTTTTTGTCGTGATATCAGCTTTGCAAAGAGTAAATAAATCCTCAAGATTTTCTCCGGCATCAAACAGCAATCTTCTCAAAGCAGAATCTGAGGCATCGTCTGTAATCAAAGCGATTGGACGCGATGAAAGCTTTACCATTTTCTGAACGTACTTCATGTCCGGACCCAACGGTAATTTCAGTCTCTGAAAAAGGTTTTTTGTCATTTTTGAGCCTAAAAACTCGTGTCCGTGAAAAGTCCAGCCTGTACCTTCAACAAACTTTTTTGTCGGAGCTTTTCCGATGTCGTGAAGGAGTGCGGACCAACGAAGCCATAGGTTATCCGTGTTTTCGGAGATATTGTCTACCACTTCCAAAGTATGATAAAAGTTGTCTTTATGGGTTTGTCCTTCCACCTCTTCTACTCCTTTAAGATCGATTAATTCAGGAATAATTAATTTCATTAAACCTGTTTGTTCCATTAATTTTAATCCAATTGAAGGTTTTTGGGAAAGCATGATTTTATTAAACTCAACCATAATTCTTTCCATTGAAACAATCTTAATTCTTTCAGCTTCCTTACGAATCGCTTCCAAAGAATTTTCTTCAATCTGAAACTGTAAAGTCGATGCAAAACGAATCGCTCTCATCATTCTCAACGGATCATCAGAATACGTTTGAGCCGGTTCCAAAGGCGTTCTTAAAATCCCTTTTTCAAGGTCATCAATTCCGTTGAAAGGGTCTATTAATTCACCAAAATTATCTTTATTTAAAGAAATTGCCATTGCATTAATGGTAAAATCCCTTCTTTTCTGATCGTCTTCAATCGTTCCGCCTTCTACATCCGGTTTTCTGCTGTTTTCGTTGTAGCTCTCCTTTCTGGCACCTACAAATTCCAGTTCCAGATCTTTGTATTTAATCATCGCCGTTCCATAGGTTTTAAAAACGGAAACTTTCATTTTCGGATCGATTTCTTTGGCTACGTTTTGGGCAAGTTCAATTCCGCTTTGTTCAGTTACAAAATCAATATCCGTAGAAGCTTTTCTCTTCATCAACAAATCCCGGACATAACCGCCAACAACATACACCGACTGATTATTTCCAGCCGCGACTTCAGAAATTATTTTGAAAAGCTTTAGATTTTTATTTTGATTAAGATTGATGAACATTTTTATTGATGTTAGATATTAAATGTTAGATATTAGACTTACAATTAATTAAAATTGTCAACAATATCTAATGTAAAACCACTAAGAAATTAAGAGTACAGCCTTGACGAATATTCTTAATGCCTTAATGGTTACACGATTTTGCAAAGATAATTAAATTCTTCTTTTACTCGCGAAGGACTTTTATTCTGTTATCACTCCAGATTTTTATCACCGATGAACCCGAATATTTGGAGACTTTTTCACGGTCTTCTTCCACTGCGTAATCTACGAGATCAATAATTTCGGGCGAAATATCAGAAAATTTCAACGGACTTTTATCTCCACTGAAATTGGCAGAAGTTGAAACCAGAGGTTTATTTAATTTTGTGATTAATTTTTTACAAAAATCATTTTTCACCAAACGGATTCCTATACTTCCGTCTTCTGCTAATAATTCTTTCGGTAAACCTCTTGGATTTTCGTAAACGATTGTTACTGGTTTTTCACTAAGATCAATAATTTCCCAAGCCATTTCCGGAACATCAACCAAATCCTGAAGTCTCTTTTCTGTTTCCACCAAAATGATCATGGATTTGTTTTTTTCACGTTTTTTAATTTCGAAAATTTTGTTGATCGCTTCTATATTTGTAGCGTCACAGCCGATTCCCCAGATAGTGTCTGTTGGATAGAGGATTGTTCCGCCGGATTTTAGTATGTTGATAATGTTTTCCATAATTATTTTATATTTTCTTCATATTCGATTTTACTTTTCATAATGTAAGGGTTTCTTGAAGAAAAAACTATTGTTTCATAATCTCCTACATTTTTAAGGGTATCTTTCAAATAAATCACTTTGCTAATTTTATTTTTATCATATTCAAGGTTTACATGCGCTCTTTTAGAACCTTTATAATATGAAATATTATCAATTCTTACTATTCTCTCAATTCTATAATAAGTTAAATCTGTTCTTTCTACAAAATTTACGATTTTATAAAACAAAAAAATGAAAAAGAAAAGTAGAGGGAAAGCAAATGATGAAAATAGTTTCTTAATTCTTTTGGATATTAACAATCCTTTTTTCTCATAAAAAAAATTATTAAATACCAATGTGAATGGAGAAATAAAACCGATCTCTTTAAGATTATTAAAAATAATTTTACTACTTATAAGCGTACTTAAATAACCTACTCCTATCCAGCAGAGCATCACAGAAAATACGATAATAAAAAATTCTGAAGTTCCTTGATCTATCCGCCACCACGAAATATATGCTATGAAGAATGAAATCCCTAAAAATAGAATTGAAAACAGGAAATATAGTGTTAATATTTTAAGATTGTTATTCATAAACAACTATACTTAACCCTTTCTAAATTAATCATATTCTCCATAAATCAGTTTTTATCATCACAATTTCGGCAAATACCTTTCCTCAATAATATTCAAATGATGGTAATTATGCCCAACGATCAATTTCCCGATAGTTTCTACAGAAATTTGGTTTCCGTTGGCTGTTCCGATGTTCTTTAAGGCAGATGGATTCATTGTTTCCAGCAAGACTTGGGAAGATTTTCTAACCAATTTGTATTCTTCCAGTAAAGATTCTAAGCTTCTTTCATTGGCAAAAGACTGATTAGCGTACAGTTCTTCGTCAAAACCAGGTAGCTCATTTTGATCACCTCTTGCAAAAGCCAGAATACGGTACTGAAAAACCCTTTCTGTGTCTGATAAATGCAGAAGTAACTCCTTCAATGTCCATTTTCCTTCGGCATAAGCAAAGTTGGATTGCTCTTCTGTAAGTTTTGAATATATTTCAGTGGTTTTTTCTCCTGATTTTTTTAATTCCTCCAACCAGTTTTCGGATGGAATATTATCTAAATATCTCTGAACGTATTTTTGAAAATCTGACATTTTTTTAGTTATAAGTTATTAATTATGAGTTATGAGTTGTGAAAATTCACAATTGACAATTATCCGTTCGTCCATTCATAGAAGTTTACGGAATCATATATTTCGAAGCCGCAGCTTGGATATAAACGGTTTCCGATGTCATTGCTTTTTCCGGTTTCAAGTAAAATTCCACTGGCGTCGGTTGATTTTGCCAGTTCTTTGGATATTTCAATTAACTCTTTTGAAAAGCCTTTTCCGCGGTAATTTTCGTTGACATACAAATCATTCAACAGCCAGTAACGCTTCATTCTTGTTGAAGAAAGATTGGATATAGCTGAACGAAACCAATTAACTTACCATCATTTTCAGCTACAAAAATTTCTGAATCTTGTTTTTCAATTCTTTCTTTTAAAAATTTTTCTGCTGCAGGAACATCAGAATCTTTATGGTAAAAAATCCTGTATTGATCGAATAACTCCGCTAGTTGATGTAAATCCTGTAAGATGACTTTTCTGATCATTTTATTGAAATTAAAACTTTGTCAAAGATTTTAAACTTTGACAAAATACATTATAAGTGATGGTCGTAGCTTAGAACACGTTTCATTTTCCAGTCTTTGCCTTCTAAAACCCAGAGAATGGTAAATTTTGCGCGACTACCTTTGTTCCATTTTCCATTGGACAGCTCAAAGAATTCGTGCTCGCCTTCCTGTACGAAAGCATATAAAGCGTTCTTATTGTACAGCGGATAGACCTTCATAGTATTTGGAACGAGCTCACGTTTTATTTTGTTTGGACTGCTGCAGATATTATTTTTAATGGAAGCTGTGAAAGCCTCTTCTCCAGAGGTAATTCCGCCCTTGTCATGATAAAATTCCAAATCTTTGCTGACTATGGATTTATAATGAGAAAGATCACATTTATTAAAGCCTATATCGAAAATCAAACTGTCCAGCTTTTTTGCTGTTTTATATAATTCATCGGTATTTTTTACCTGAGAATATGCAATTTGACTTACAATTAGCAATAATAGAATTTGGATCTTTCTCATTATGTTTTGTTTTAAATTATAACAATCTGTCATTCTGACGAAGGAAAAATCTTTATTCATTAAAATAGATTCTTCATTACGCTTCGCTGCATTCAGAATGACAAAAGCAACTTTTTATAATTAAGAAAATGCTCTTTCCAGATCTGCGATCAGGTCTTCCGCATCTTCGATTCCAACGCTCAAACGAACCAAATCATCAGTAATCCCAAGTTCAGCACGCTTTTCAGCAGGAATGGATGCGTGAGTCATCAAAGCAGGGTGATTGGCCAGAGATTCTACTCCACCCAAAGATTCTGCTAACGTGAAAACTTTTAGTTTTTCTAAGAATTTAATAGCATCTTCTTTTTTTCCTGATTTGAAGGTGAAAGAAACCATTCCTCCAAAATCTTTCATTTGAGATTTTGCAAGTTCATATTGTGGATGAGATTCTAATCCCGGGTAAACTACCTGAGCAACTGCAGGATGATTTTCAAGATATTTCGCTACTGCCATTCCGTTTTCCGAGTGTCTCTGAACTCTTAACGCAAGAGTTTTAATCCCTCTTAAAACCAGATAAGAATCATGAGGACCTAAAATTCCTCCGCTTGCAAACTGAATAAAATGTAGTTTTTCTCCCAACTCAACATCTTTAGCAATCAAAGCTCCGGCGATAACATCGGAATGACCACCCAAATACTTTGTCGCAGAGTGCATTACAATATCAGCTCCCAGATCAATTGGTCTCTGAAGGTAAGGGGTTGCGAAAGTGTTGTCAACTGCAACAAGAATATTTTTTCCTTTTGCAATTTCTACAACAGCCTTGATATCAACTAACTTCATCAACGGATTGGTTGGAGTTTCAATCCAGATTAATTTAGTTTTATCTGTAATTACATCGGCAATTTTAGAAGCATCATCAAAATTAACGAAAGTAAATTTCAATTGATATTTTTCGAAAAGCCTAGTGAACATTCTGTAGGTTCCGCCATACAAATCATCCACTGCAATTACCTCATCTCCAGGATTTAATAATTTTAAAACACAGTCGATTGCTGCCAATCCGGACCCGAACGCCAAACCTCTCGCTCCATTTTCAATGCTTGCCAAAGAGTCTTCCAAAGCCTGCCTTGTAGGGTTTGCTGCTCGTGAATATTCATAACCGGAATGTACTCCCGGGCTTTTTTGTGCGAATGTAGATGTTAAAAATACAGGAACATTTACGGAACCTGTTGCAGATTCGTGGTGCTGTCCTCCGTGGATAACTTTTGTATTAAAATTCATACTTTTTTGCTTTAGGCTTTAAGCTTTAGGCAATAAGCTTTCCTTACTGCTAAACTTACTACTATTAATAAATATTTTGGCTAGGCTGCATGCAAAAAGCTTACCGCTTACTGCTTAAAGCCTATTGCTTTTTTACATTTTTATTGCAGATTTCACTGCGAACTCCTCAGCCATCTCTTCTATCCATTGTGCTACATCTTCTTCGCCTGTTGCTCTCTGGTAAGTATTTCCAAGAGACACTAGAATCTGATGGATAAACATTTTCATCTGATCAACGGGCATTTCTTTTGTCCAAAGGTCAATTCTCAATGCTTCCATCGTCTTCTCATCCCAAACAGAGATCATTGTCGCTTTTGTTTCCTCCTTCTCGATCCCGCCATCTTGGGCGTTCCATGTGATGTTTTCCGGAATATGATTCTCGTCCAGCTCTACATCTATCGTAATCTGAGTTTTTCTCATAACGTTCTATTTATTTCTAATAATTTTAAACTTTTTCTAATCTCTAATTTCTAACTTCTAATCTCTAAATCTTACTCCAATTTCGGCTTATACCCCGCCTGATTAAAAATCATTGTAGCATCCATATTCAGGAATTCCTGCAACTTTGTATCTGGTTTTTGCTTAAAATAAGCCTTACAAATCTGCCATCCGGTGAAAATTCCGATCTGTGGAGAAGATTCATTATCAATTTCCGTATAAAACTTTGAAAACGGCCCCGGAGCGATAAAACGGTCTTCCAGTCTGTGATCGTCACCAAAAATCAGGTTGTTTTCCACAAAATAATTCCAGATGTTGGCTTCATTTGCGACTGCCCATTCGTATTGTTTTTGAGTATAATTCATTTTTAAATACCCGGGATAAGTCGGTAAAAAAGCATCTTTAAGAATCATGATCTTTCCATTAAGAATCATCATATCAATAAATTTCTGATGATCAGGAGACTCTTTTACAAAACCTTCGGCAAAAATTTGTGCAACTTTTGGGACGATATTATTGGGGTTCATGGTTTTCTGGAAATACAGTTCCAATCCTTTATAATTCGGGTTTCCGTCACCCATAAAGCCTGTAATATCTATAAACAGGAGATTTCCTTTTACATCATAAAAAATAGGATCCTGAATCATCTGTAAGGCCGATGAAAACAGAAAAACTTTGGGGCTTTTAAATTTCGGAAAATAATATTTTATATGGGAAAATAAATCCTGAAGATCTGCTTGAAGCTTTTTCTGATCAATTTTTGCAACCGCTTCATTATAGATTTTTATTTCTTTTTGATCTGTTCTCCGCTTACCGAAATCTGCATCACTTACCGTCCCTTGAAACCATGGAAATTCAGCCTTAAACTGATCCAAAGGAATATTCTGATCATAAAACTCTTTAGAAATATCTGTAATTTCCACCTTTTCGGCAGGATTTTTGACTTCAACGTTCCATTGATTTTGAGATTCTTTTTTACAAGAAGCCAAACTCAAAACTAACAATAAAGAAAGTGCAATAGTTCTGAAAATCTTCATATTTTTACATGAAATTAATGTTTACAAAAATAATGAATTAAAGATAATTTAATGATGAAAAAGAAAATAATTACAATCCTTACTTTTTTGCTCGCTTTTTCCTATATCGGCGCGCAAAAGCTCACTTTTACCGATAAAAATTTTGAAAAAGCCGTTGTGGCAAATTTTGATCTGAATAAAGATGGAGCAATTGACCAATCCGAAGCTGATAAGGTTACTAACTTATTTGTATCCAACAAAATACAGGTAAGATCAGCAGAAGACGTCAACCTTTTTAAAAATGTCCAGACCATTGTTCTGGATGGTTCAATTATGATAGCCATGGACCTGAAGAATCTCAATAATCTGACATTATTTTCCTGTGAAGCATGTAATTTATTAACATTTAAAGGTGAAAATCTTAAAAATTTAAAGTCACTTTATCTTAACAATAATAAGCTTAACCAGATTTCACTTAAAAATACTCCGGAAATTAATGAATTAATAATATCATCCAACGTACTGCAAAGTATTGATGTAAGCCCGCTCAGCAAGTTAATTACTTTGAATCTGGAGAATAACCAAATTAAAAACCTGGATGTTTCGCAAAACCCGAATTTAGAAAGTTTAAATATCAACAATAATCCTTTAACAGAAGCGGATATTAAAAGAGGAAAAGTGGCGGCAAAACCCAGCAATCCTGTTGGTTCGTCTATCCCCGCAAATCCTTCATCAGTTCAGACAAATCCCACTTCTGCTCCACAAAAAAAAGCCAATGGAAATAAAAAGTGAACGACTGATCCTGAGAAAATTTGAAGAATCGGATGCCGAACGTATGTTTCTTCTGGATTCTAACCCTGAGGTGATGAAATACATTGGTATTCCACTTGTTTCGGACATCAGTGAATCAAAAAATATTATTAAAATGATCCTTCAGCAATACACCGACAATGGAGTCGGAAGGCTTGCCGTAATTGAAAAGGAAAGCGGACTTCTTATAGGCTGGAGCGGATTAAAATTATTAACCCAGGAGATTAACGGCTACAATAATGTTTATGATCTCGGCTATCGCTTTTTACCTGAATATTGGGGAAAAGGCTATGCTTTTGAATCTGCAAAAGCTTCGCTGGAATTTGGATTTAATGATTTAAAAACAGACACAATTTATGCTCACGCTCATTCTGAAAATGAAGGTTCTAATTATATTTTAAGAAAATTAGGCTTTGAAAAAACAGGCGAATTCACAGAACCGGACGGGATCTGCTTCTGGTATGAGCTAAAACGCAACAAATTCCTTTAAAAATACTTTCCAAACTTTTAATTTTGATATTCATTTAATTGACAAAAATATAAACAATGCAGACACAAAAAGTAATAGACCATATTGTAAACTGGCTGAGAGATTATGCTGTAAAAGCGAATGTAAAAGGGTATGTAATCGGAGTTTCGGGGGGAGTGGATTCCGGGGTGGTTTCTACGCTTTGCGCAATGACGGGGCTTGAGGTTTTGCTTTTGGAAATGCCGATCCGCCAGAAAGAAGATCAGGTAAACCGAGCTCAGGATCACATGGAAGATCTGAAAAAAAGGTTCCCAAATGTGCAGGGAAAAACCATCAACCTGACTCCTGTTTTCGAAAGTTTTGAAAATGTTGTTCATGATCATGTAGAAGGAAGATGGAGCAATAATCTGGCTTTGGCCAATACAAGATCCCGTTTCAGAATGTTGAATTTATATTATTTTGGCCAGCTTCACGGCCTTCTGGTTTGTGGAACAGGAAATAAAGTGGAAGATTTCGGGATTGGTTTTTATACAAAATATGGTGATGGTGGTGTTGATGTTTCGCCAGTTGCGGATCTTTATAAAACAGAAATTTATGAGCTTGCAAAAGCATTAAACTTAATTGAAAGCATTCAAAATGCCATTCCTACGGACGGACTTTGGGATGCGGAAAGAACTGATGAAGATCAAATCGGGGCCACTTATCCTGAGCTGGAAAAAATTCAAAAAGAATACGGCATAAAAACCGCCGAAGACTACGAAGGCCGCGATAAGGAGGTTTTCATGATCTTTGACAGGATGCACAAAGCTGCAAAACATAAAATGGTTCCCATTCCGATCTGTGATATTCCGGAAGAATGGAGGAATTAATTTTGAGTTATGAGTTATAAATTATGAGTCTTGAGTTATTGCATGTCTTCATTTGACCTGTGGTGACGAAATTGACAATTCACAATTGACATTTAATATTATGAACGGTAAAACGAGATCGCTTTTTTTCATCTGTTTAGGACTTCTTTTCGGGATGTCTATGATGTATATTTACAATAATTTTATTGCTGATAAAAATCCAGCTTCAGCGAATACAGCTGTTGAATACGGAAAAGTAAATGAAAAGCCGGGAAATACTTCCCAACAAAGCATTGATCAGTTAACAGAAGAAAAAACGGTGATCAACTATGTAAAACAAAACCACAGGCTGCCTGATTATTATATCACAAAAAATGAAGCCAGAAAACAGGGATGGAATCCTTCAAAGGGAAATCTTTGCGATGTTTTACCGGGAAAAGCGATTGGCGGAGATAAGTTCAGTAACCGGGAAGGAAATCTGCCGCAAAGTGAAAAATATTTTGAAGCAGACGTTAATTACAATTGCGGAAACAGAAATTCAGATCGCATTGTTTTTACAAAAAACGGTGATGTTTATCTTACTAAAAATCATTATAAAAGCTTTGAGAAGCAATAACCTAAGAAAAAGTTATGAAAACAATATATATAGATTTTACGGATATAGGAGATTACGAAGATTTTTATGTTCAATTAAAAGAAAAACTTCCGCTTCCTGAACATTTTGGGGATAATCTGGATGCACTTTTTGATGTTGTTACAGGCGGGCTTGAAATGCCGCTACACATCGAATTTGTCAATATGACAGTGGATCAACTGGAACTTTTTGAAGATCTTTTAACCACTCTGGAGGATGCTGAGGAAGAATTGGAAGATTTTACTTTCACTTATTTTCTTGAACAATATGAAGACGGAGAAGATACTGAAGAGTAAGAACATTATTTCCTAAATAATAAAACTGTCCTTAGTGGCAGTTTTTTTATGCAAATACATCTTATAAAAAATTTACAATAGATTTTAAATATTAATATCAGTAAAACGGAGAATTTTTATTTTTTTAAAATATTTTTTTTCAATCTTCATAATTAAATGAAATAAATACACCTCTACTTTTATTAAATTAACAATAAAAAGCAACGATAAATAATATTAATACATAAAATCTATAAATAAATTACAATAGTATTCAATAAATAGAGAAATATTTTATATATTTATCACAACATAAAGACTAAATGTTATAAGGAAAAATAATTTATTTTTTTAGTATTTGTATAGTTCATTATTTTTAAATGATCAGATAGGAATAGGAACAGCAATATCTAATAAAATGCTATGCAGGAACACTAATAACACTATAGTCAGCCATTACTTACACAGTATTCTGAATGTGCTTGCCGGAAGTTCTACCATAGCCTTAAAGGCGATGGAACAAGTGATACCCGGTATAAATTACATTTGGGAATGGAAGTTCAGACATGTCCAGATAATGGCAACAGCTGTAAAATAATTTTTTTTCATCATTATTAATATTTTAAATTGCAAAACCCGCAGAAATTCTGCGGGTTTTTTTGGTCTAGTTAAGTGTGTATTGCCTAATTTATTTAATGTTTGATAAACCTAAATTCAATGAAACTTCCCCTTTCACGAAAAATAATTCTAACACATAATTCTCTTCAGATAAAAACGAAACATCATCTGACTCTCAACAGATGAGAACGTCTTTACCCTGACCGACCATTATAAAAATTCTACTTTCTTATTTTTATCCGTGGAATTGATTTCTATTCCACAATTTTTCCCAACTTGAGAAATTGCAAACGGAAGACATAGTCACTCCGTTTATAGCAATTCCTAACTAACTGAGATTATTTTAATTAACACAACCACTCCTACTGTTTTTTATAAAGCCTCCTCCAGCCATTGGAAGCTCCGGGAAAGGTCTAAAAAAAGCCGTTGTACCCTTCCACAATCTGCAGAAACTCCCGTCGCAACGCACCTCTGAAGAAGGCAGAGGAATTGGATGTGCTATGTATTATTTAAAAGACCGTCTTATGTATAATTTCCTGCTGCTATTACCATTAACTGTTCATTATCATAAACAATTAAGCAGGAAATTATACGCAAGCAATTCAAATTTTCCAGCTTTATTATTTTGAATTGGTGGAAACAATATTAATATTATATTTACCCATTCAAAAGCTTTTGACTTACATAATTCATGAAATTTAAAAGAATTAAAAATTTAAACAATTAAAAATCAATATTATACAAAAACTCTACTTTGAAGACAGATTTTAAGAAGATTGAAAAAAAAATACCAAAAACCACTTTTTCACGAAAAAGAATGTGGCTAAAAAAATTCGTGACAGTGCTTATTTTGCAGTTTTTCGGATTTATAACAGCTCAGTCAAGTCCGGATTTCTACATTCTGTCGGATAAAGCTTTTCAAAAATTATATCAAAATCCGGATGACTGTATCAATTACTCTTTAAGCATTTTGAACAGTGATAAGAATATTGAGCATAAAATTGTTTTACGAAATATCATTTCTCAGGCCTATGCAATGAAAGGCGATTATGTGCAATCTGCCAGTACAGCCAGCCATAAGGAAGATGCCGGTGAAAATGAAACGCTGTCCTATTTCGTACAGACTTTCATTGACTACAATCTTGCAGATCAGTATCAAAATCTGGATTTGTACAACCAATCACAAAAAATAATCAGCAACCTATTGTCTGATAGTAAATTATTAAAAAATGAAGATCAGAAAATACGGATAACTGTTGCTAAATTGTATCAGCTTCAGGCTCTTAATCTTGGAATCAACCGGAATCTTACTACCGCTTTAGAAAATCTTGATAAAAGTGATCAATATATTGATAACCACAATGAAGAGAATAAAATCATCGGTTTTGAAAACAAAATTTTCCGGTCTGCTTATTTATTAAGGCAAAATCATCTTCCAGAAGCCAGACAAACAATTGAAAATGTAATCTTGAGTCTTGAAAAAGAGGAAAATCAGCCTTATTTGTCAGCTTTGGCTTATGAAAATTATTCGCGGTATTATTTTCAGAAAGGCGATTATACTGCAGCGAATTACCAATTAGAAAAAGCACTTTCAAAAGTTGAAAAACTTTCTTTTAATCCCCTGAAAGCCAGAATCTACGAATCTTTGTCTAAAAATTATCTTGCCCTTCATAATGATGAAAAATACCATGACTATAATAAGCTTTATATAGATCTTAAAACAAAAATTGACGCCAGCACAAAGGAAGGAATCCGGTATATTGTAAAATTAGCGGAAAACTCTCAGAATAAAAGTATTGAATTTCAAAAACAAAATCAGTTTAAGCGTTTCTGGATTTTAACTTTAATTATCTTATTGGCTATCATAGGTTTAATTATTTATTTTTTAATCTTAAAAAACAAGAACAAAGAATTAAAAAAACAATTTGAATTCTTTGAAAAACAGAAAAAAAGGGAGAAAATAATTCCGGACAACATTCAGGTTTCAAAAGAGAAAAATGATCTTTGTATTAATAAAAATATAGAAAAAGATTCTAATAAAATTTCCAAAGAAAAAGAATGCGAAATTCTCCAAAAACTGGAAGAATGGGAACAATCTGATCAATATCTCAGCAAAAGTATGTCACTTTCCATGCTTTCTGCACAAATGGGAGTCAATACAAAATATCTTTCTGAGGTTATTAATAATAACAAAGGCAAAAATTTCAACGGATATATTAATGAATTAAGAATCAACCATATTGCACATCTGTTGAAAACCGATTCTACATATCTCAACTATAAAGTAAGCTATCTTGCAGAGTATTCCGGATTCTCGTCCCACAGCGCGTTTACAACCATTTTTAAATCCGTGACGGGAATGTCTCCGAACGCGTATATTCAGGAAATCAGTAAAAGCAGAACATCATGAAATTTATTATAAAAAGTATTTTAATTCTGCTTGTAGTTTTCCAAATTTCAGTTTTTGGACAGAAAACCCAGGATGATTCCTTGCTCACAATAGCCAATCTGGAAATTTATGATAACCCTGAAAAATCCATCAACATCGTAAAAAGCCTGCTCAAAAAAGAGAAGGATATAAATAAATCGGTCACACTTTATATGCTGCTTTCAACAGCAAATATTGCGCAGAGAAACTTTGATGAATCTTTGAAATATATTTTAAAAGCGAAAGAACTGGCGCAAAAAACAAGTGACCTGAAAACCCGGACCAGAGTTCTGGTTTCTGTTGCCATACAGTATCAGCAGATGGAATTGTTCAGTAAAAGCCTGGAAACGCTTGATGAAGCCGAGCAATACCTATCCCAGATTCCCGATAATATCCCGGAAAAAAACCTTGAAACTGCAAGAATCTATGCCATTCGGGGAATGATCTACAAGAGCCAGTCGAATTCTGAAATTGCCCTTGAAAAATTTTTAAAATCTATTGAAAGCTTTGAAAAAATAAAATCTGGAGAAACTATCAATGCCAATAAAAGTGTTGTCTATTACAATATCGGATACTGCTATCTTAATCTGAATCAAAATGATAAGGCTGAGCGGGCTTTTTTACAATCCATCAGCTATGCGCAAAAAAATAAAGCAAAAAGCCTTGAAGCCTTCGCATTAAAAGGAATGGCAGAGCTTTATAAGCAAAAGCGTGAAAACCAAACTGCCCTGAACCTTCTGATTAAAGCTGAAAATCTTTGTAAAAATACAGGTGATCTCGTTCTGAACGCCGGAATTTACAAGGAGATGGCAGACAATTATCTGGCAATGAGAAACCAGGACCTTTATCAGAATTATAACAGGAAATATTTTGAAATGCAGTTCAGGAAGCAGCAAAATGAGCTTAATTCCATCAATCAGGTCATCGACAATCACAATAAAGAAACTTTACTGAAAAGCAAAAATCTAAAAAACAGACATCAGCTTTTAATGGCTTCGGCAGTCGGATTAGGAATACTTATCATTGCGATATTGCTTATACTGGTCATCAAAATAAGGAAACAGAATAAAAAATACCATAAAGAAATCCAACAGCTCATCCGGTCCTGATTTCGGAATATTATTCCTAAAACCCCATAAATAAGCAATTATAGGGCATCTATGTGGTACTTATTAATTTTTAAACAATATGTTTATTTGTTAATTTTATCTCAAATTAATAATAACAAAATATGATCATCAGTGAAAACCTGTTGTTTTCGTATGGAGCTGAGCTGCAAAATTTTAACTCCGGTGAATTTATCTTTGAAGAAGGAAGCACGCCAAAATATTACTTACAGATAAAAACCGGAACAGTGAAGCTGAGCAGCTTTATCGAAGACGGCAAAGAGTTTATACACGGGATTCCCTTTGATGGTCACTGCTTTGCCGAAACCTACATTTTTCATAATAAAAAGTATGCTGTAAATGCAATAGCCATTACAAATTGCGAAATTATAAGACTGGAAAAAAAACGTATTTCCCAGCTTTTAATAAAAAATCCTGAGCTTATTCTCAATATGTATTCGTATACCGCAGATCGTATGCATTACAGATATGTGGTTTCCGCTCCGTTTTCTTTTCAGGATCCTTTAACTAAACTGAACCTTATCATGAATCATATTAAAAACAATTTTGGATTCATAGAAAAATTTTCATTTGCCATCCCGTATACAAGGCAGCAGTTGGCTTCGCTCACCGGAATGCGCATAGAAACTGTAATACGAGCCATTAAAAAAATGGAACAGCAAAATATTGTGAAAATTGCCAACAGTAAAATTTACATTTAAACAGCTATTTTAATTAAAATTTAAACTAAAAAATCCTTAACCGAAAACAGTTAAGGATTTTCATTTTTATATAAACTTTATGTTATTTTCCAATAGCTTCCGTGATCGGGTTTCCGACATTTCCGCTTGGGAACTGGATTTTTAATAATGCAGAAAGCGTAGGCGCAATATCCGTCATATTATAGGGTTTATTGCTTTCACCGCGCTGAATTCCCCAGCCCATAAAAATCAACGGAATATGGGAATCATAGGAATTCCAAACACTATGTGTGGTTCCTGTTTTTGCATAAGTAGGAAGCATGGAATCATGTGAAATCAACTGGATATCACCACTTCTCTCGCGATTGATCCCATTAATAATTCTTTGTTTAATAGGCTCGGGAATGGTAGCCTCCTGAACTTCCGTCACAGAAACTGCATATAAAACCGTAGGATCTTTTTCCAATTCTTTAATGGTAAAATCTTTTACATCTTCCAGCTCGATCTTATTTTCTTTCAACAGCTTTCTATCAAAATAAACCTGATAATTATCCACGGCATTGATTAATTTATCAACCCCGAATTTATCTTTTAATTTTTGGTTAACGCTTTTCTCCATTCCATCGCCGAAGAAACCTGTTGCAATTTTATGCTCCTGCAAAAATCCTACAGAATGCGCCCCACCGTGGTCTGCAGAAAGGAAAACCGTGTACTGCCCTTTTCCTACTTTTGAATCTAAATAACTAAAAAACTGTGCTAAATCCTGGTCTAATCTTAAATAAACATCTTCAACTTCAATAGAATTCGGACCGAATTTGTGACCTGCATAATCTGTTGATGCTAAATTAACTGCCAACATATCCGTAATATCATCACTTCCTAGCTTTTCTCCTTCCACAGAAGCTTCTGCCAGCTTCAAAGTCAGCGTATTTCCGAAAGGTGTATAGCGAATATTGTCTTTTCTGGCCTGATAATCAGCTGCTAAATTACTGTAAGGAAAAGTGGGCGTTTTTGCACTTCCCAACAAGCCTTCCCATGAAGAATTATCCGGTGAACTTTCCGTATATTGATTGATCGGAAGTAAGGTATTCCATCCGTTTGCTACTAATTTATCCGCCAAATTCTGAGAATTGAAAGCCTTCAACCATTGTGGCAGATCATTCATATACCAGGTGCTCGTGATAAAATCTCCCGAAGAATCATCAAACCAGTACGCTCCGTTCGGAGTGTGGCCGGCCGGAAGAATTGAGGCACGGTCTTTCAAAGAGACACCAATTACTTTTCCCTGAAAATTGGTTGCCAGTCTTAATTCATCCGAAATTGTTGTAGACCAAAGATTTTTCGGGGAATGGCTTCCTACTTTTACATTGGTAGTCCCCACCGGTTTTACATTTTCGTCTGTTGTACAATATACATTTTGCCCTGTTTCCTTGTCTGTCCAGTCGTTGCCTGCAATCCCATGAATCGCCGGAACTGATCCCGTATAGATGCAAGCATGTCCCAAAGCCGTAACTGTAGGAACATAGGGAATATTAACATTATTTAAAGAATATCCTGTATTTAAAAGCCTTTTAAAGCCATCATTTCCATATTTGCCGTAAAAACGGTACAAATAATCCCATCTCATCTGGTCTACTACCAATCCTACCACCAATTTTGGCCTTTCTAACTGAGAATTTCTGTTCTTCTGCGCATTGATTGTGAAAACGGATAAAAAAGTAACCGCTGCAATCGAAATTTTCCTAAGCATTAAGTAAAAATTTTATTAAAAACAAAGGTACGAGTTTTGAATTTTGGGTATATGAAATTTTGATTAATTTTGAAAAAACCCAAACGTCATTTACTTTTTTCACTAAATACTTTTTAATTAATGAAAATTATCAGACCTTTTCTTTTATTTATTTCAATTCTTTTGTTTGGCTGGCTTTTTATGAGTAATATCAATCTCATTAATGTTGCAGCGACACTTAATGAAGCAGAAATAAGCTCAGAAACTGCAAAGGTGAACAGTTTTACCGACATTAATCAGCTTAAAGAATTCACAATTGAAAAGATCAATTACCTGGAAATAATCAGAAAACGATTTTCAGAAAACGCTGTGATAAGACTGGCTGTCATATCAATTCTGATCCTTTTACAAATTATACTTTATTTCACAAAAGGAAATTTTTTACAACCGAAATCATTAGATTTTTAATCAGAATGGAAATCAGAAAACTAGAAAAACTAACCGGAAATCCGACATTAAACTGGGGACTCAATGGCTATGAGACCGACACAATCTTTGTTGTTTCATCTATTGAAATGTCCGATTCTTTTGAATTTAATTTAAGGGAGAAAAAACAACATTATAAGAAAATATGGGAAACAAATGAAGAAGATATTGCTGAACTGAATCAGGTTATTGAACAGGGACATTCTTTTGGAGCCTTTCATGAAGATCAGCTGGTTGGTTGGATTATCTGCGATTACAGAGAATGGAATAACAGTCTTTTTATTGAAAACCTGCTGATCAGTGAGCAGTTCAGAGGACAGAACATCGGAAGATTATTGATTAAAAATGTTAACCGAAAAGCAAGAGAACTGCAGTGCAGAATTGTAGAGCTGGAAACTCAGAACACCAATTTTCCCGCTATAAAATTTTATCAAAAAGCAGGCTTTCTATTCACTGGAATTAATACAAAATTATATAATGACTCTTCGGAAACAGCTTTATTCATGAGCTTTGATGTCATGCTATAAACTCTTTTTAATAAATAATTTTTATTGATATAGAAGTATTATCTTTAAAATTTACTTATTATGAGGAAAATTACATTTATTTTATTCTTTTTTCTATTCCAGCAATTGGTGTTTGCACAAAAGGATCAATATTATCATTTTATAAAAACCTGGAACTTCGTAAAATACTATCATCCTGATCTTGCAAGCGGTAGAATTAATGCAGACAGTTTGTTTTTAGCAAATGTTGAAAAAATAAATTCCGGGCAAAACATTAACGAAATTATCCGGCAATTAACCGGCAATCTAAATACAAAGTTTTCAGGCTCTCCGATTATTGATACTCAAAAAGATATACTTTCTGAAAACCAAAATTTCGACTGGTTTCAGAAAAATAAAAAAATTGACGCTGAAAATAAGATTCTGCTTAATATTATTTACAAAAACAGATTTGATTACGGGCTTTTAGAAAATGGTAAATCAGTGAGTGATGAAAAAAAATATCCGTTTCCGAAAGAAGAGAATCTTCCTCCGGGCTACAGATTATTAGCTTTAGCAAAAATTCAGGGCATTGTAGATTATCTCTTTCCTCATAAATATCTGATGGATAAGAATTTTGATTCTTTTTACACAAATTTATTGGAAGAAGCAGTAAAATCCCCGTCCAGAAAGGATTTTGAAATTATACTTGCCAAGGCAGTTTCAAAATTTGAAGACAGTCATGCATTAAGTTTTTACCGCCAGTTGAATTATAAAAGTGAAATTTTTAATGGTTCTTATTTTGCACCATTTGATTTTCAGATTGTTGATGATTATATTTTGGTTACCCATCTTATTTTTCCGGAAATTTGTTCAAAAGCTCAAATCAAAGTGGGTGACAGAATAACGGTGATTAACGGCAAAAATATTTCTGATGTTATTAAAGAAAAAAGAGAATTGCTCTCAGTTTCCAACACGGAAAAGCTTTTATATGTACTTTCAAAATATGAGAATAATCTGATCTGGACAGATAATCTGCCTCAAAAATCACTGAAATTCCAGTCTACAAAAGACAAAAATCATTCTGTGAAAATTGATATGGTTGATATACGTGATCAGGCAAAATATGCTGTTATAATGGATTATTTAAAGGAAAAGATCCAAAAGAAAGAAAATCGCAAACTTATTCATCATGATATAGCTTATTTTAAAATCAATCAGACTTTACAGTTTATCGACAATATTGCTGATGACAAAATAGATGCTGTGATGGACAGTATTTTGAACGATGCTTCACAGAAAAAAGCCATTGTTTTTGATATGAGAGCTTATCCGGACTGGGGAGGTTTTGTCTATCATTACATTTACAAATATTTCTCTCCCGCTGAAAATTATTTTGGAAAATATTATAAGCCTAATTTAAAAAATATCGGAACCTACGTATACAAGGATTACGATTATTTCCCGTCAATTCCTGGCAAAACAACCCATCAATACAAAGGAAAAGTCTTCATTCTCGTCAATCCTGAATCTCAAAGCGCAAGCGAATGGTACAGCATGGCTCTTCAGAAAATTTTTCCGCAATCTTTAACAATCGGGCAACAAACTGCCGGCGCAGACGGAGATTTGGTTAAAGTTAATCTACCGGGTGGTTATCTTTTAGAATTTACCGGAAACGGAATCTTTTATCCCGATAATTCCCAAACCCAACAAACAGGGATCAGAATTAATGAATTAATTAAATATAAAGATCAGGATATCCTGGAAAACCGCGACCTTGAATTTGAGAGGGTTTTGAATCTCATTAAATAAACGAACGAAACTTCATCGACAAAAACTATAAAAGGTATTTGAAATTTTATTTTGTACTAATTGGTACAATTATATACCTTTGTCCTATCAAAATGAAAAAATGGCAGGCAGACCAAAAATTTTCAATGAAGAAGAAGCTATAGCAAAAGCAACTGAAGTTTTTAGAAATAAGGGCTATGATACCGCTTCTGCAGAGGAATTGCTGGAAGCTATGGGAATTGGAAAAGGAAGTTTTTATCTGGCTTTTAAAGGTGGAAAACAAGAATTGTATGTTCGCTCAATTAAACAATTTGCTGAATATTTTAACCAAAAAATAGCTCAGGCTATTGAAAATTCGGATAATCAGATTGAGTTTATAAAACAATTTTTCTTAAGTCTTGCCGATGCAAAAGATTGTGATGTTGATAGAGGCTGTTACCTCGGAAATGCTCTTGTTCAGCTTTCTGAAAAAGATGAAAGTATCAAAAAAATTACCGCTGAATTACTGAAAGGCTTGCAGAATATTTTTGCCGCAACAATTAAAAAAGCTCAGGAAAGCGGACAGTTGAAAAGTCAGGAAGATCCGGAAATTTTAGCATGGCATTTGACTAATCTTTGGAACGGAATTCATGTAACAAGACGAATGGAAAATTCTCCGGAGATCCTTCGTTGTATGATTAAAATGAATTTAAAATTATTAGAATAAATTTTTTTCACATATTTTGTACTAAATAGTACAATATTTAAAATTTAATAAAAATTAAACAAACAAATTATTATGAACACAACAAACAACACCATCTTAATTACTGGCGGAGGTTCAGGAATCGGTTTAGAAATTGCAAAAGCATTAAGCCCTGCGAATAAAATCATCATCGTTGGAAGAACTAAAGAAAAATTAGAAGCAGCCGCTAAAGATTTAGAAAATGTTTTCACCATTCAGGCTGATATCACGAATGAAGCTGATATTGACAGATTGTATGAAGAAGTAAAAACGACTTTCGGAAGCATCAATATTTTGATTAATAATGCAGGAAATGCTTATGTTCACAATCTTGCGAACGACGGAGACATTTACAGCAAAGCATTGGCAGAATTTACTACCAATTATTTTGCGCCGATCAGATTGACAGACAAATTCCTTCCCTTATTAAAACAACAAAACGAAGCAGCCATCGTGAATGTTTCGTCTATCGTTGGATTGGTTCCGGGCTCTCATGTTCCGACTTATTCAGACTCAAAAGCTGCGCTTCACTCCCATACCAGGTTGTTGAGATACGAACTGGCAAAAGATACCAACGTAAAAGTTTTCGAATTGATGCCACCATTGGTAGACACAGATTTTTCCGTAGAAATCGGAGGCAGAGAAAACGGAATTCCCGCTTCGGATGTTGCCGAAGACCTTGTAAAAGCACTTCAGGAAGATATTTATGAAATTCGCGTTGGAAATACAGGTTTGCTGTACGACAATTTCTTTGCAACTACGGAAGGGGCTTTCGCGACTTTTAATAATTAAAATTTTCGTCATTCCTGAGAAGGTTGATTCCATATATTTTATCTCTCACGGGTTTTTCTGTGGGGGATTTTTTATATTAAGAATGAATTTAGATTGTAGCTTAGAGTTCCTATTATTTTTTTATTAAAGTTAAAAGGAAAATATGCATCTTTGAAGAAACAAAAACTAATATTACTCGTCATGAAATACTTTTCTTATTTACTTTTAACGATATTCTCCTTTCAATATATAAATGCTCAGAAAAGAAATTTTAAATGTGAAAAAGTATATGACGCCGTAAAACTTATAGATGAAAAAAAGTATGATGAAGGGATTACTATATTAAAAGAATGTGAGAAAGTAGATCCTGCAGATTATACTTATCCATACGAAATTGCTTATGCCTTGATAAAAAAAAAGAACTACAAAGAAGCAATTTCACAACTGGAAAAAATAAAAAAATATGAAAATATAGCGGCAGATTATTTTCAGTTGCTTGGAAACACCTATGACTACGATGGTAACCCAGATAAAGCAATAAAAACTTACGATGAAGGATTAAAAAAATTCCCGAATGCAGGTAGGCTGTATTTAGAAAAAGGAATTATGTACGAACTTGATAAACCTTTGGAAGCCATAAAAATATATGAAAAAGGAATAGCTGTGGATCCTGCATATCCTTCAAACTATTACAGAGTTTCAAAATTATACTTAAAATCGAATGATAAATTTTCCGGTTTGATTTATGGTGAAATTTTCCTCAACCTAGAGCGAACGACATCCCGTTCACAAGAAATCAGTGAACTACTTTATGAAGGCTACAAAAAATCTATCACAATTGAATCCAAAGAGATAAAAAGAGTGGATTTCTGTGAAGTCGTAATTGATGCACAAAATTTTGAGAATGATAAAAAGTTTCCTTTATGTATGATTTTTGGGAAAAACTTCATTCTTTCCACTTTAAACCATAAAGAATTTAATCTCGAAAGTTTAGTCACGATGCGTAATCAGTTTGTGAAAGAATATTTTAAAAAAGACTATAAAGAATATCCTAATGTACTGTTCAGTTATTTCAAGAAAATGGAAGACAGTAAAGTTCTCAATGCTTACAATCATTATATTTTTCAGATAGGTGACGAACAGGCTTTTAAAACATGGCAAATTAATAATCAAGCTGAGTATGATAAATTTGTAGATTGGTATACAACTAAAGAAAATGGTCTTAAGATTGACACTAGAAATGTATTTATATCAGATCAAATAAAATAATTATCGATTGCTATTAAGTTGAAAACACTGAAAATTATTTCCATACTTTTTTATTCATTCATCCTTCTTATGGGTACAATAATACCTATTCCTTTCATTTTCTGGCTTGCTTATACAGTCTTTTCTTTCGGAAATATTGATCAGATTTTTGCTATACTAGGAATTATTGGGATTATTTTGAGCTTTATTAAATGGAAAAATGATATTTTAATATCAATAATAAGTTTTGCATTAATGCTTTCTCCAATAATAAGCAGATTATTACAAATTCCAATTTATAAATTTAATTATCTTGGATTTATCATTCCATTTTCAATTTTTGTTTTATTGTATTCAGTTTTTATAATTTTGAAATATTTCAAAGTTAAAAATGAATACCTGTCAAAATAATGTGTCATAACAACTTTTGGAGGAATTAAAATTTTTAACCAGTTTCTAATAATTAAGTAATAAATTCAACAGTTCAGATGTTATAATAATATGAAGACAATCTGGATATTCATTGTATTTTTTATCACTTTTAATACTATTTCGGCTCAAAATATTTCTACAAAAGAAAGTTTTTTTGAAACCTCTGATCATGTGAAAATTAAATTTAAAGTTTCCGGGGAGGGTGAAGCCTGCATTTATGTTCCCGGCGGGCCCGGACAAGGTTATTCTTCGTTCGAATTATTAGGTGGAAACAGTCTCGAAAAGAATCTCAAAATGATCTATATGGATCAGCGCGGATCAGGTGAATCCGGGACTTCCGATAATTATCATCTGGATAAAATGGTTCAGGATATTGAAGAATTAAGGCAACATTTAAAGCTTGATAAAGTCTTTCTGCTTGCTCATTCTTTTGGGGGAATTATTGCTGTTAATTACGCTAAAAAATATCCTCAACATACAAAAGGACTGGTTCTGGCCAATGTCACACTCCATTTCTTAAATGATGATTCCATCAAAGAACAAATTGAGTACGGAAACGAACTTCTTCAACAGAAAAACAGAATTATTCCTAAAGACAGCCTTTCTACAGAGCTTTCGAAGATCAGTAAATCTTTACGAAAGAAAAGAATAGGTTATAAATTCCTCACCGAAGATATTGAAACCATCAAACAAATGGATAAAATTGATTCACTTCATCCGAGAATCATAGATTTTGGAATGGCAGTTATCTCAAAACCAAAGGATTTCCCTGAATATTACACGGATTATGCTCCGCAGACAAAGATTATTAAAACTCCTGTACTTATTATCACCGGAAAACATGATAAAGCTGTTGGAACTCGGCATTATAAAACGTTTCAGTTCCCAAATCGGAAAGTAGTTTCTATTGATGGCGGGCATCTTTTGTATTATGAGAAGAATAGAGAATTTGTAGGTGCTGTTTTTGATTTTGTGGATACAATTAATTGAAATAATGTGGGATTTCCTGTTTTGGTTTTTTGGCGCGGCCTTCGGCCGCGCCAAAAAACCAAAACAGGAAACTAAAAAAGCCTGAAAAAATTTCAGGCTTTTCTTTATGATAAGTTCAATAATTAAAACTTCAAATCCCCATTCACTTCTCTCACTGCATTTGCAGCTTCAGCGAACTTCAATTGCTCGTCAGCTGTAAGGGTAACATTTACGATGCTTTCCACTCCGTTTTTCCCGATGATCGCAGGAACACCAAGGCAGATATCGTTTTGTCCGTATTCACCTTCAAGCATTAATGAACAAGGGATCATTTTCTTTTGATCGCATGCAATTGCCTGAACCATTACAGAAACCGCTGCACCTGGCGCGTACCAAGCGGAAGTTCCCAATAATTTTGTAAGAGTTGCCCCTCCTACTTTCGTTTCTTCGATTACGTATTTTTGTTTTTCGTCGTTTAAGAATTCAGTTACAGGAACACCGTTTCTTGTTGCTTTGCTTAATAGAGGAAGCATACCTGTGTCGCTGTGAGCTGCGATTACCATTCCGTCTACGTCAGAAATTGGAGCTTCTAATGCTTCAGCCAATCTGTATTTGAATCTCGCAGAATCCAATGCCCCACCCATTCCGATGATCTTATGTTTTGGAAGACCGGAAGTTTTGTGTACAAGGTAAGCCATTGTATCCATTGGGTTAGAAACTACGATGATGATTACTTCAGGAGAGTGCTTTACTAAGTTTTCAGTAACTTCTTTTACGATACCGGCATTGATCCCGATCAATTCTTCTCTCGTCATTCCTGGTTTTCTTGGAATCCCTGAAGTGATCACGGCTACTTGAGAACCTGCAGTTTTGCTGTAATCTCCTGTTGTTCCGGTAATTTTTGTATCGAATCCGTTAAGAGATGCTGTCTGCATCAAATCCATTGCTTTACCTTCAGCAAATCCTTCTTTAATGTCTACTAAAACTACTTCTGAACAGAAGTTTTTCATAGCGATGTATTCTGCACAGCTTGCTCCTACAGCGCCTGCACCTACTACAGTTACTTTCATAATGTATACTTTTTAAAATTTATTTTTAAAATTGTCTTAAATTTTTGACTCCCAAATTTAACAATTCCTGAAAAATTGAGCAATCTTTCAAGAATTTAATTATTAACTATTTAGATTTTATTAAATTAATTGACATTTAATAAAAATGTATACAGCTTTTTTGCACCCGATAAAACCTCATCATAGCTTTCTTCAGTGACCTCAGTGTCCAGAACTTCTTTGAAATTCTTCCACATCGGGCCTGTATTCTCCTGATAGCATCCAAAGAAATTGAATGTTACATTATCAAAACCCTCTGTTTTGGAAAGCTGTTTTGCGATAACATTTCCTCCCAATGTAGAACCTTCGATCACGTACATTGCTCCTAAGGCTTCGTTTTCATTAACAAATTCAAGCTCATGAAAAGGAGTTTTGTTTTCTAAAGCAAGGCTTGCAAGGTCTTTTTCAATTAAAGGAAGCTTTTTCCTGTTGTCCAACTGAAGTTTTTCAGCATATTTATCAGAAAGGCTGTTGAATATCTTATTTTCAGAATGAAGAAGCATCAGATAATTTGTACTGATGATTTTTTTATAATCTTCGAGTGTGAAAGTTTTATTGAAAATTTTTTCAGAATTAAATAGCTTTTCGGCAGCATCGTGATATTCTGCCGTATTTTGTTTAAGATATTCTGATACCATATTTAAGATTTAAAAAGTTCCTCAAATTTAAGGTTTTTTAAATGTTAAAATAAAGGAAGTTCCCTCTTTATTGCTTTCATAATCAACATTTCCACCAATTCGTTTCATAATGCGAAAGACAATGGACAATCCTACCCCATTTCCTTTAAATTTTTTCGCATTATCCATTCTATTGAAAATTTTAAACATCTTATGTTTTTCCTCTTCCGGAATCCCGATTCCGTTATCTGAAATCCTGTAAATCACCATATCGCCTTCTTCTCTTCCGCTAATTTCTACTTGTGGCTGTTCCTGTTGGGATGAATATTTTACAGCATTGTTGATGATATTCAAAAATACCTGGTGAAGCATGGTTTTATCACCCAAAACATCGGGACATTCCTTAATAATGATCTCAGTTTTCGGGCTGTCGAATGTAATCTTGGCATTTTCCGAGATTTTGGCGATTGTATTTCCAGTAGCCAGTCTTTCAAGCTGAATTTCGCTGTGCTTCGCGCGGCTTAACTGCAAAACATCACGCATCATTTCCGCCATATTGTCAATTTCTTCAATAATGGAATTGATTTTATTTTTGCTTTTTTCAGAACCGTCATTCAGGCTGTTTAAAAGCATTTGTGCATTCAGTTTCATCACCGTCAGCGGCGTTCCCAGATCATGAGAAATTGTATAAGAAAAACTGTCGAGTTCTTCGTTTACCTTTTTAAGCTCATCATTAAGCTTTTTTATGGTGATATAATTCTTGTGTGAAGTTTCCAGGATGAGATCACGTATAGCCTGAACGGCAGCAATGTTTCTGGAATTCCACCTTTTTGAATTTCCTTTAATATTTTCCGTAAAAATCTGGAAAGAAGTTCTTGGAGAAATAATTTGTTTTTCCTCCCCGTTATAGCTGAATACTTCTATTTGTTTCTGAGGGTTTCCCGCCCAGTTGATATGCTCATCAAACTCTTTCCGGAACCAGATCAGCATTTCATTTTTGCTTCTTTCGATAAAATAAATGACAATTCCTGCCGACACTTCATCTAATTCCAGTTCTCCACCATGCTCCTTAAGAAAACTTCTGCTCAGGTAAATGTTGTCTTCAGTATTTTCATGTGCCCACTGGATAATTTTTTCAAGAACGTTCCGCTTTGGGGTCACTCCATCCGTCACAATTCTTTCATCCGAAACGATGGCAAGGCCGTCAGCTTCCGGAAGGCTCCTTATTTCAGCTTTATTTTCAATCAAAGAATCGAATAAGCTGTTGTATTTTAAGAATTCTGTTTTTAATTGTGAAGATTTTTCATTCAGTTTTAATCTGTAATTCAATTCATTTTTAGACTTGAATGAAGAATAAGCATTGGATGCTAAAGCAGTAAAAATTCCTGCCTGAACCCTGTCTTCAAGATCAATATGTTTGGCTTCGGTATTCTGACAAGTTACCAGTCCCCAAAGATGGTCATCAATAATGATAGAAATACTAAAACTGGAAGCTGCACCGGAATTTTTGATGTATTGCGCATGAATAGGTGACATTCCGCGTGAAGCAGCATAGGTAAGATCAATATTTTCTTCGGTTTTACTTAAAAGAGGAACCGTTTCTGAATATACATCACTGAAGATTCTTTTTCTTTTTTTCAGATAAAGTTCTCTGGCCTGTCTCGGAATATCGGTTTCCGGATAATGTAACCCGAGGTAGCTTTCTATATTGCCTTCTCTTCTTTCTGCAATTACCTTTCCAGAGCCGTCCATCATGAATTTATAGATCATCATCCGATCATAATTCACGATTTTTGAAAGTGTATTCAGAAGCTGTTCCCAAATTTCATGTGCATCGTCTACAATATAAAAACTGTCATATTTATTGGAAATTCTTTTATTGGGATTCGGGATTACTGCCTCGAATTCAAGAAAAATATTGTTTTTACTTCTGAAAATGGAAAAATGGTATTCTTTATCTTTAATAAAAATTTTGTCGAAATAGGTTTCGTTTTCTCTTTTTGTAAAGCGATTTAGTGAGCCATAAATTTCGGATTCGATGATACTTTTAAAACTTTCGGAAAAGTCCGTAAGCTTTTTACCGAAAAGCTGTTCCTGGTTTTCGATATTAAAAATCTCCTCAATATTCTTGCTAAAAAAAGTTATGGAATGTGTCTCTGCGTCAATGCCAATCAGATAACCAAAACTTTGTATGTAGCCCGGAATATGGATGGACTCTTCATGACACTCTACGAAATTCATATAATATTTTGATCTATCAAATATAACGAATATTTTAAAGGTATATTACTTTTACGATAGAAATACATACCACAAAAGCGTAAATAACAACAAAATAGCCGTCATTTTTATCTCAACAACAGAATAATTTCTATATGCGAAATATGAAGGAAATCCCGTAAAATATTAGATTTAATGAAATTTAACCTTCCTTATCGAAATACAGCATATAGTATTTACCTTTTTCATCCTGTCCCTGAGCCAGCATTTGTCGGTCCCCGTGGATATAGATGTGGAAGTTTTTATCTAATTTAATAATACTTTTAAAATGCCTTTGGGTTTTCTTTACAGCTGTTTCGTTGATCGGGAATTCTTCTGCAATATTGATCTGCATGTCTTGTTCGTAATCCGTTTTGAAATTGACAAAACTCTCGATCACATGCTCGTCCTGCAAAACTTCCTTATTGAATTCATCAAGGTTGAACTCTTCTTTTTCTTTAAAGAAATTAATGGATTTATTTAAAAAATCAGCCTGATCTGCCCTTGAAACTTCAAATTCCTGTGGCAATTGTTTCGTGATATAATCTTTGTACACCATTAAGGCTTCCTGTGTATGAAAATATTCGTCGTCACGTTGTTTTACCTTCAAAAAATCCTCAAACCAATAATACATATCTCCGTTTTTGTTGTTGTCAACTACAGAAAGCACATATCCGGTTTCTTTATCCTGATTGTAGATCAAAGCGGCTTTATCAATTTTCGACAAACTGATTCCCTGATCTTTTTCGATATCGAAAGTTTCATTTTTAGGAAATATCTTTAAGAATGAATCTCTTTTTTCTGTTTTAAAAATCCCGATTTTATCAACCTTTTCGCCGTTTTCTCTTTCTTCTTCAAAATATACAATGAACACTTCTCCGCCCATTACTCTTGGGTTTTCGGCAGCTTCATACATATGTTTTGCAATATTTTCGGATTCCCAAAGGAATTTTGCCTTATCATCAAAAATTTCAGACACAGAGCTGTAAATCGGGTTATTCACCAAATAAGAATCACTGTAAAAATGGAACGTTTCCTCAGATTTGAATGAACCTAAAAAATAATTTTCAAGCAATTCCGCCGTTCCTTCATCCAATTGTAATTCTTCCTGAGAAAGAATTAAAGATTCTCCGTTGATTTTATTTCCTACTCTGTGTACTATAATTTTTGAAAACATTCCTTGATTTTTTTGAAGAGACAAATATAGCGGTAAACTTCAAAGTCGGCAAGAGACGATTGCATGTATTTGGTGGTAAGAATATAATTAGTACTTTAGGCCGAACTTAACCTATTAATATGATTAAAAAGTTTTTCTTTACATTTATTTTACTTTTTGCGTGCCTTTCCCTGAAGTCACAGCAGACCAACATTTATATTATACGCCATGCAGAAAAAGATCTTTCTGATAAGACAAATACCAATCCGGATCTGAGCGAGGCAGGGAAAAAGAGAGCACAGAAACTTGTTTCGGAACTTAAAAAAGTGAAATTTTCGGCTGCATATTCTACACCTTTCAACAGAACACAAAAAACATTGAAGCCTATTGCTGATAATAATTCAATTGAAGTCACCAACTATGATCCTAAGGACAATAAAGCATTAGCAGATGAAGTTCTCAAGAAGTATTCCGGGAAAAATATTATTATTGCCGGACATTCCAACACTATTCCCGGAATATTGGAAGCTTTTGGCGTAAAAGCACCTTTTGAAATTGCCGAGGATGATTATTCCAATATATTTCATGTAAAGATCAATAAAGGAAAGGCAACGCTTACATCTTTAAAATATTAACAGATTAGACTGACATTTAAACTGGAAATTGAATAATGTGCCACGTTGACTGTAATTAAACCTCTATTTGTTACAAATTTCAGCACTTTTATTACAAAAAAACGTTAAAGTCAAGGAAAAGACAATCCTTTAAAAATCAACATTTTGTAAATTTAAATCTTACAACACCTTTCTTGAAAAGCTTTGAAACGCCGATCAACAGGGGTACCACACAACGAATACAACTCACGTTAAAGTGATTAAAATATATTTATTTTTAATGTCAGTTTGTAAGTTTGGTATAATTTTAGCCGCTCTATCAACTGTCCGAAAAATATTAATTATGATGAATGTACAAATGCAAACTATTAATCAAAAAATAGCCATTGAGTATTTAAAATTTTTCTATCCACCACTTAGAAACGAAATTACACAATTGTCTGTACAGGACAATTTCGCAGGAGCAATCCAGGCGACCATCAATTATCTGAAAGATCTTTTGCTGGAATCCAAGATCAATATCATTGCCCATCACATCAAACTGATGGACTGGATCTACAGAAACGGGAATTCCTATGTAAGAGATATCATTGAAAATCTTTTTGTAAGGTCTTTCGAGAGCTTTAAAAAACATGCAAAAATTGGAGATTGGAAATTGCTTTACCAATACATGCCTGTAAGCTTCCAGGTCATTTATAATGATCAGAGAAAGCAGGATAAAATTTTCTTTGGTAAGTAAGATTTGAATTTAAAATTAGCTCCCCGGATTTTGTCTGGGGAATTTTTTTATATTTGTAAAAATGAAAATAAGAATTATTACACTGCTGCTGTTTCAATCAGTTTTTTTATCGCTCAGATTTCCAATAAAGTAAAGAATTAGCAAAACCTTTAGAGACTATTAATTATTATTACAGAGAGGATAATTTTACTGCAATAATTAATTATATTCGGTCATAAAACGAATTCCTTATCTTTTATTAGAATTTTTACTGGTATCTGCAGCTCCGTTTGAATTTTCACACGTAATGCTTCTTGCGCGGAGGGTTCACCGTGAACAAGCATTATTTGTTGAAGCGGCTGTTCAAAATTCTTGATCCATTCAATAAGTTCAGATTGGTCTGCATGCGCCGATAATCCCGTCAATTCAACAATATTTGCTTTTACGGGATAGTATTTTCCGTGAATTTTCAACTCATGAGATTCGTTAAGCAATGCTCTTCCACGAGTACCTTCTGCCTGAAATCCTACAATTAATACTGTATTCCGGCTGTTTCCGACATCATGCTTTAAATATTCAAGAACACGACCTCCTGTCATCATACCACTGCCGGCAATTATTATTTTACTTTGTTTGTCATGAATGATTTCTGCAGTATCCGCATATTCTCTATTGATATTCATCTGTTCGATAATCTCCAGCCATTTTTCTTTATTAACAGTCGTGTATTCAGCATATTCAACCAAAATATCTGTTGCAGAAGCAGCCATTGGACTATCCATAATTACAGGAAGATTGTAAGGTATCCTATTCTGTTCCTTGAGTTGATAAAGAATATAAATCAGCTCCTGTGCTCTGCCCACCGCAAAACTGGGAATAATTATATTACCGTGGTTTTTAACAGTGAGATTGATCCAGTGTTCCAACTTATCATACAAATTGGTATTGTCATGAAGTCTGTCTCCGTAAGTAGATTCCATCACTATAAAATTTGCTTTGGTAAAAAAATCAGGGGGAGGCAAAATCGCACTGTGAGTCCGCCCGATATCTCCTGAAAAAATGATCGTTTTCTCAAAACATACTATTTCTACAGAACAGGCTCCAATGATATGCCCGCAGGGTTTGAACCTGCATTGGATATGATCACTAAGTTTAATAAAGGAGTTTTCACTAACTGTAAAAAATTGTTTAAAAGACTTTTCAGCATCATGTATCGTGTACAGTGGTTTTGCGGGATTGTGTTTGGTATAATGGTGATAATTTGCTTTCTCCGCATCCTCTTCCTGCAGTTTTGCACTATCAAGTAAGATCAATTTTGCCAATTCTTTGGTAGGTTCAGTCATATAAATTTTACCTTTAAACCCGTTTTTTACAAGAAGAGGAATATAACCGCAATGATCAAGATGGGCATGGGTAAGGATTACAATATCTATTTCTGCTACATCGACATGTAACGGTTCCCAGTTTTGTTCACGCAAAGATTTAATTCCCTGAAACAACCCGCAATCAACTAATATATTAAGTTCTGAGGTCTTTAATAAATGTTTGGATCCCGTAACTGTTTCGGCTCCTCCAAGAGATTTTAGAATGATAGTATCCATTTTTTTTATTTTTTAAACCCTGTTTCGCATTGGCCTATTTCGGCTCTGACACTTGAATAATCCTAAATGCACAACAGGGTTTTATGAATTAAAACTAAAAATTTTAGCGTATTTTGATCTCTTTTACTTCTTTTTTATCCAGATTAGTTTTACTAATAGTAATATTTAATAATCCACCTTTATAATTGGCTTTTATATGGCCTAAACTAATACTAGCAGGTAAACGGAAGCTGCGGGTAAATGAGGAAGCTGAAAATTCTTTTCTTACATAATTTTCTTTTTCTTCTTTTTTCTCGGCACCGGTTTCGGCACTGATGATCAGTGATCCGTCTTCAACGGATACTTTGAAATCTTTTTTCTTAAATCCCGGAGCTGAAACTTTTATCTTATAGACACCATTTTTATCAATAATGTTAACTGTTGGCTCAGTTTTCATCGGCTGATTAGCCGGATCATCATTCTTCCAAAAATCCTCCAGAAGAGATTCTAATGAGTAAGATTCATTTGATGGATTGTTTTTTTCTAGAGCTTTCATAATGAAATTATTTTAAGGTTTATACTCCAAAGGTATAATTGAAATAATTTTTAAATCATGATTATCGTGACGTTTTGAAATGATGTTAATCACTTTTTTCCCAGGCATCGAGAATTTCAATTATTGAGGAAACGGCTAATTTTGAGTCTGGAACGGTAATGTATTTCAATCCGGAATCCTGAATTATTGATAAACCCACGGGAACTTGTTCCTGGAATCTGAATATAAAATATTTAATCCCAAAGGATATAAGTTTCAAAATAAGACTATTTGAAACCGGGTTTTCCTGGTCAATGATTATGACAGCATTTTTCGCTTCTGCAAAATGGACTGTGGCTTCACTTAAAGGATCTACTATAATCGTAATTTTATGTTTTTTACGATTAGCCAAAGCAAGAAGCTTTTTATCTTCCTGGCTGATATTATAAACTACGACTTTCATATCATCTGTTCTATCTTCAAATGTATTGAACTGCATAGAACTGATAAATGCATGAAATCATTATAAAAAGTGATAGAGATTAGTTTTTAAGCTTTTGAAGTCTTAAAGCATCAAGTATGGTAATCTTCCCGGCACTCCTGTCTATTAAATTTTCTTCTTTAAAATCACTGAGAATTCTGCTTACCGTTTCAATAGCCATTCCGGCCATAGAAGCAAGGTTTTCTCTTGAAACTTCAAAATTTTCGGCGTGAGGATGCTTTGCATGAAGTTTAAGCAGTACTTCTGCCATTCTTTTTCTTACAGAAAAATAAGCAAGCTGCAATAACTGTTCTTCGTGGGTAATAACATTTTGTGCAAGAATTTTGATGAATTTTTCTGCCACATCAGGATATTTATACAGTAATTGATCAATAACTTCTCTGGGAACTGAGCATAAGGTGGCATCTTCCAATACTTCAGCCGTCTCTTTATATTCTTTTCCGGCAAATAAGGAAGTGATTCCAAAATATTCTTCCGGGCCGTAGACTGCTGTCATAAGCTCTTTCCCGTCTTCGGTCATTTTTGTTGTTTTTACTGAACCGGATATAATTAAGTAGACAGCATTTGCAGTATCTCCCTCGTAATATATAATTTGCTTCTTTTTAAAGGATTTCACTTTTCGTTCATCAAAAGATTTCTTTAATTCATCAAGTCCGTGTGAACCATGAAATAAATTGGTCATTTGAGTAAGAATATTGCTGTAAAGGCTTTTCTGACGTTCTTTCTTTTTTAATCGGCTTTCAATAGCACTGAGAAGTTCTATATCATCAAAAGGTTTAGTAAGATAGTCATCCGCACCCATTTCTATTCCTTTTCGGATTTCTACACGGTCTGTTTTTGCGGTTATAAAAATAAAAGGTATGAGCGCAGTATCTTCTCTTTTGCCTAAAAGATGCAAAACCCCATATCCGTCAAGTTCCGGCATCATAATATCGCATAATATCACATCCGGGATATGTTTAATAGCCAGCTCTACTCCCTGTTTACCATTAGAAGCCTGAAATACTTCATAACTGGCAAGCTGAAGGATTTCCGAAGTGCTTTCGCGGATATCGTCATTATCTTCGATTATCAATATGCGTGTTTTTTCCATTGGAACTAAATTGGAGTACTATTATCTGAATTTTTCTGGAATGCTAAGGTAAACTCGGTTCTTTCGCCTGATTTACTTTCAAAATGGATCCTGCCATTCATAAGATTTACATACCGCTGCACAATATTAAGACCTAATCCTGTTCCGGGAATATTTCCTGTATTATGGGCTCTGAAAAAAGCCTGAAAAAGGCCGGATTGATCTTCCTCAGGTATTCCTATTCCATTATCTTTTACGGAAAATACATACCTGTCTTCATTTATTTCTGTAGAGAATTCAATCAACGTATGTTCTCCCGAATATTTTATGGCATTGCTCATTAAGTTCATTAAACAATTTCTTAATAAGTTTTGATCGAGATTTATTTCACTTTCTGATCCTGTGTGCTGATAGATAATAATTTGATCTTCTTTGGTTATAAGCTGCATTTCATCAGTAAGTTCTTCTGAAAACTTAACAATATCAAATGAGTCAAAATGAGGTTTTACAATCCCAGTATCCAATTTTTCTAAGGAAAGAAAATCATTGAGAATGGAATTCAGACTGGCAATTGCATTTTTTATCTTATGAAGATGTTTTAATATTTGGATATTGTCTGAAGTTTGAAGATATTTTTCAATAAGTACGGCAGAAAGCTGCATAGAACTTAAAGGAGTTCGGAATTCGTGTGATGCCATGGACACAAAACGACTTTTCATTTTGTTAAGATATTTTTCTTTTTCCAGTGATATGTTGGCCTCTTCCTTTGCCAGTTCCAGTTCATGAAGCATCTTCTTCAGGGATTTGGTCCTGTTTTCTACTAATTCTTCAAGTTCACCGGCATACCTTTTAAGAGATTCTTCCGCCTCTTTTTCTTTGGAAAGATCATGGATAAAGCCTGTATAAATTATTCTGTCCTGATATTGCACTTCGCTTACGGCAAGCCTGAAAGGAAATTGTGACCCGTCTTTTCTTAATCCTTTAACTTCCCTGCCCTTTCCGATGATCTTTTTTTCACCCGTACTTTGATAATGATGCAGATAACCATCGTGTCGGCTTTTATCCGGCTCAGGCATTAATATTGAAATATTTTTCCCTATTAATTCTTCTTCTTCTTCATATCCGAAAATTTTTAATGCAGAGGGATTCAGACTTTCTATTCTCCCCCTGTTATCAATAGTTATAATACCGTCAATAGCCGTTTCAATAATGGCCTGCAATAGTTTGGCACTTTCCATAGCGTATGTGTTACCATAAAGGTATGAATTTTAGGACAACCATCACATCTGATATGAAAAATGTTATATTTAAATAATAGTAACTTTAATATGAATTAATACATTTTGGGTGTTAAATTTTAAATAATTAAAAATAAATATGCCCACCTTCAGGAATGATTAATAATGGAATTTCCAATTCATTTGCCTGTCTTACGGCATGGCTGCCCTGGATAAACCCATCAAAAAAACCTCTGTAATGATGTCCCATGATCAGCATGTCAATATCTTTATTTTTTAGTATTTCTAAACCATAATCTATATTTTCGCTGTAAATACAGTTATAGCAAATTTTGCCATCAAGATTTTTTAAAAACAATTCTTTTTTGTGCTCATACGCTGTGTCTTCTATCACATCATTATTACTCTGAATGATATGGGTAATCAGAAGTTCAGCGTCAAAGTAATCTGCAAACTTTATTAAAGATTGGGCGGTCTTTATATCCTTCTTATTAAGATCTGTTGCAAAAGCGATCTTTTTTAATCCTTTATATTGATGATTTTGAGGAATTAACAGAAGCGGATGCTGTGTATTTTTAATCATCTTAATGCTGTTGCTTCCAAAAATAAAACGGGTAAGCATTCCGGCTCCCTGCATTCCCATTACAATTAATAAGGTTTTATTATCAGCGGCTGTACTATTGACCAGCTGGACAACATCACTCCCTTCACAGATCTGCTGGATGGTAGGATGAAAAGGGAAAGCCTCATCTCCCCATAAGGTTTTTGCTTTATTTTCCAGGCTTTTTGCCAGCTTTTTCAGCTCTTTGCTATTTTCGTCCTGCAACGCAGGATATTCATATAAGGCCCACGCAGTCTGTCCAAGCATAGGACTATCAACCGGCAGTGCAAAGGCATGGCACAAATCAATATTACACTTTAGAGCATTAGCCAGATAAAGTGCATAAAATGCAGCATTTCTCGCTGGTTTTGAATAGTCTGTAGGTACTACAATAGTTCTCATAATTTTAATATTTATTTTGGTTAAATTTATTTTCGAGCGAATCATCAAAATGGTAAATATCTTTATAGAATATCGGTTTTCCGTCTTTTATTAGGCGGGTCAGATAAGTAATGATGATAGGAACCGGCTGTTTCAAAACAAAATCTTTTCTTTTGTACTCAGCCATTGCATTTTCTAAATTGGGGATCAGATTTTTAGATCCATCATTTTTCAAGATCAGAGATGCGAGTTCTTTTGCATTTTCAACACGAATGCAACCGTGGCTCAAAGCCCTCTCGCTTTTATTAAACAATTGTTTCTGAGAAGTATCATGAAGATATACTCCATAAGAGTTCTCAAATCTAAAAACCACCGCTCCTAATGCATTATCACATCCCGAAGATTGTCTTATGCTATATTTGTAGGGATTTTGACGGATTTCTTTTAATTTAGATGAAGTTATTTCCACCTCATTACCATGTTTATCATAAACTGAATAGTGGTGATCTGCCAGATAACTGCTGTTTTTCAGGATTTTCGGCAGCATTTCTTTCACGAATATGCCTTGAGGAACCTTCCAGTCGGGGGCTGTTGTAAAATAATTAATATTGCTTTCCAAAACCGGAGTTTTGGTTGACGGTTTTCCTATAATAACTTTAAAATCAGATACACTGTCTTTTTGGTGAAATTCTAACGTATAAGAAGGAATATTTACTAAAATATACGGGATATTTTGGTTATTAATCCATCTGAGACGCTCCATATTAATGATGATTTTTTGTGTTTCCGATTGGGGCGTTATACAATCATTTTCTGCATAAAGTGCATTCAAATAATCCTGAAAGTCTGTATACGCTTTGATTGTAGGCTGAACATCAACGATCACCTTAAGAAAATCTACATGCTGTCTGGCATACTGCAGTACATTCTCTGCGCGAAATTCTTTAATATCATTTGTATCAATATAGGATGAACTGTAGGAAGGATTATATTTTCCAAAATGAAGGTTATTAATGAAAGTAATAAGAGCATCTGTCATGAGAATATCAAACATTGCTTTTTCTTTTTGAGTCGTTTCTGTGGGTTTATCTCTCAGCTTTCTTAATTTTTCCAGAGAAATAACATCCAGATGATAGTCAGATAGTGACAATCCAAAACGATAGGAATACTCCAGCAATAGCATCGCCAGTTCAGACTGACCCGACTTTTCTCCGGCATCGAACCATGCATATTCAGTATTATTTTTTGCATAAAAGCGGATCACCGATTGAGGATAATGCAGTTTTGTGAGGTTAGTATTTTCTGCAAGTAAGGAAGTAATCGGGTTACTCGTTTTCAAATCCTGAGCCAGTAGCATCACTGCGCAGAAAAGACTCGTTGTGAAGGTTAATAAAGCTTTCATAATCTGAATATTTGTAGCAAATTTCCAAATTATGTCCTTCCTAAATAATGATTCCTGTCACGTAAAAAAATGATCTTATAGTTGTTTTAGTTTTAAAAATACTAGAGGGTATAAAAAATCAAAATTACCAAAGAAAATCTTAACTCATTGAGAATAGCAAATGTATGTATGCAGGTTTATATTTTTTTTTTAAATAAAACTGTATTTATTGTTTTTGAATTTCTTTATATAATCGCTCTACATTTTCTTTTTTAAAAAGTCCTGTTCCTTCGGCCATTGTAGTGGCAGATCCACACGCGATTCCCATAGACAGGATTTCTTTATAATTGCCGTCTTGTATTAAAACAGAAAGCATTCCGGCAACCATGCTGTCCCCGGCACCAACCGTACTTTTTACTTCTACATCTGGTGCTGCAATTTGAATTTTTTCATTAGCAGAAAATAGAACAGCTCCCCGAGATCCTAATGATACTACCACTATTTCAGCTTTTCCCTGTGAAATTATAAATTGGGCTGCTTCGTCTACATCCGTCTCTTCCAGCTTTTCCTTTCCTACCAAAGCAGCCAGTTCTCCTATATTGGGTTTTATTAAAAAAACACCTTCTTCCACTGCTGTTTTCAGAGCTTCCCCTGATGTATCAATAATTACCTTACTTCCCTTTGACTTACATGTACCCACAAGCTGTCTTATAAAATCCTGATCGGTTTCCGCCGGCAAACTGCCGCTGATAACCACAAAGTCCGGAAACGGGTTCATTACCATTATTCTGGTTAAAATTTTCTTCTGTTCTGCCTGCGTTAGCCTTTCTCCAGGGAATCCAAATCTATACTGTTTGTTACTGGCCGTATCCAGAACCATAAAATTTTCCCTGGTCTCTTCACCAATATGGAATGGTGATATATTCAACTGCTCGGCTTGAAGCAAATCTTCAAGCAATCTACCGGTTCTGCCACCCGAAGTAAAAAAGACATCTGATACTATTCCCAATCTTTTTAGGCCCCTGGATACATTAACTCCACCTCCTCCAGCCTCATACTTAGGAGAATTACAGCGTAATTTCTTTTCCGGAACGATGTTTTGAACACTGCTGCTCTTGTCTACCGACGGGTTTAATGTGATTGTTAAAACAGATTTTTTCATTTCTTATTTTTTTAATATTATAGAATTCTAAGGCATATAATACCAACAAATCCGTTGGACAAATACAAGTAACAGACAGTCAAAAAATATTGCTTCTATTATTCAAATTTCAACAATAAAAGACATACTGCCAAATATTTAATTTGATCAACATCACATTTCCTCGTGACCTCTATCATCCTATTTTCAATAAGGTTTCCTGACCTTTGAAATATAAAATTTATACCAACATGAAAACAGATGCAGAATTACAAAAAGATGTTCAGGATGCCATGAAATGGGAGCCTCTCCTTCATTCAGCAGAAATAGGAGTTATTGTAAAAAACGGAATTGTAACCCTTACAGGACCTGTGGACAGCTATGCGAAAAAACTACAGGCAGAACATGCCGCAAAAAATGTTTCGGGAGTAAAGGTTTTAGTGGAAAATATCGAAGTCAGATTACCCGATCCTCGGTCAAAAACTGATGCAGAAATTGCCAGTGAAATTGTCGCTGCATTTGAATCGAATACATTTATTCCCGAAGAAAAAATAACGGTAAAAGTTGAAAATGGATGGGTAGATTTAGATGGTGAGGTGTCCTGGGATTATCTACGTGACATTACAGAAAATGCCGTAAGATATCTTCCCGGGGTAAAGGGTATTTATAATAACATCACTATCAATCCCGAAATTAAGGATCATATTGATAAACAAGACATTGAAAAGGCCCTTGAGAGAAGCTCCATTGACAGCAGTGAGATCAACGTATCAGTATCTGGCAAAACAGTTACATTGTCAGGGACAGTACACACCTGGCATCAAAAGGAAGAGGCCGGCCGCATTGTCTGGAAAGCTCCCGGTATACAAGATGTAAAAAATGAGCTAACAGTGGATTATGAGTATGATCTTTAATTCATAAGTATCCTATCTCTTAGGCATTGTAAAATGCATATAAATATTTATCAACATAACATCATGGAAACCTATTTTAAAAGAAACCTTAGTCTTGTAGGCAATATAGTTTAGTTCTCCAGCCGGTTTTTTAAAGAAATTCTTAAGCCGGGATTTGAGTGGAAAGAGTTTATCAAACAGTGTTTTGTTGTGGGCTACCAGTCGTTACCATTAGTAACGATAACAGCCTTTATTATGGGATTGGTACTCACCATACAGTCGCGTCCGGCTATGGCAAGGTTTGGTGCAGAGTCCCTGATACCCGGAATGGTTTCACTTTCGTTAATAAGAGAGATTGCTCCGGTTATTACGGCATTAATTTGCGCCGGAAGAGTATCATCAGGCATTGGTGCAGAATTAGGATCCATGAAAGTAACAGAACAAATTGATGCTATGGAAGTGTCAGCAATCAATCCGTATCGGTATCTGGTGGTGACCAGAACCCTGGCTACAACATTAATGATCCCTGTTTTAGTAATTTATGCTGATCTGATCGGGATTATGGGTGGTTTCATCGGCATCAATATGCACGGAGAAAGCAATATCCAGCATTATTTTGCCCATGTTTTTGAATCCTTGGAATATGCTGATATTGTACCGGCTATCATCAAAACCTTTTTCTTTGGTTTTTTTATTGGGATTATTGGCTGCTATGAAGGGTTTAATGCTTCGGGCGGAACAAAAGGCGTGGGAAAAGCAGCCAATTCAGGAGTAGTCACCGCCTCTTTGATGATTTTTATTATTGATCTGATAGCCGTACAGGTAACCGATTTATTATTTGAATTGTAATGGAAAACAAGAAATCTACCACTGAATATCAGGAATTGCCAAGCTGTGAACCATTGATAGAATTTAAAAATGTTTACAAATCATATGGCAGTAATAAGGTATTGAACGGCATCAGCTTTACCGTTAACAGAGGAGAAAATCTGGTCATATTGGGGAGATCCGGCTCGGGTAAATCAGTTGCGGTTAAATGCCTGGTCGGCCTTACCAAAGTGGATAAAGGAGAAATACTAATATTGGGAGAAGATATAACAAAACTCAATGAAGAAGAACTTAACCGGATCCGGATGAAAATCGGTTTTTTGTTTCAAAACGGTGCCTTATACGATTCCATGACCGTTAAGGAGAATTTGATATTTACACTACAGCACAATCATAAGAATCTTACTCAACAGGAAATGGAGTCTGCTGTTAAAGAAGCATTACAAAACGTAGGACTGGAAGAAGCCATTGATCAGTTACCGGCAGAACTATCCGGAGGAATGAGAAAGAGAATAGGACTGGCAAGAGCATTAATCATTAATCCTGAAATAATAATTTATGATGAACCAACAGGAGGTTTAGATACGATCACAGCCCGTGAAATTATTGAGCTCATCCGAAATATCAAACTAAAATACCATACCTCATCCATTATTATAACACACGATTTAACCTGTGCAAAATATACCGGTGACAGAATCATCGTCCTGAAAGACGGTCTAATTAAAGCCGAAGGCAGCTATAAAGACATAGAAAACAACGCCGATGATTGGGTAAAATCTTTTTTTGAAAAATAAATAAAGCCATGAGCAATGAATCATCAAACAACTGGAAATTGGGAATATTTGTTACAGCAGGTATCCTTCTTTTCATAACAGCCATCTACTTTATTGGTGTCAACAGAAATCTGTTTGGCTCTAATTTCGTTTTGCGCTCGGAATTCAAGAATGTGAGCGGGCTAAAGCAGGGCAGCAATGTGCGTCTTTCCGGTATTAATATAGGAACGGTTAATACAATAGATTTTGTTTCAGATTCATTGGTTGTGGTCAAGTTATTAATCCGAAAGGATGTACAAAAATATATTAAAACAGATGCGGTTGCCAGTATAGCATCAGACGGATTAATGGGTGATAAAATTCTTATTATTTCGCCCGGTACCACCTCTACTACCATCGTGAAAGATAATGATATGATTGTTTCTTATAAAACCATTGAAATAGATGATCTATTCTCAAGTGTAAAACAAAGCGCCGACAACGCCAAAGCAATTACTGATGAACTTGTCAAGTTCAGTGCTAAAATGAATAACAAGAATAGTTTATTAACAAAAATAATGACTGATAAAGATTTTGCTTCGAGAATTGACAGAACCATAGAAAATCTACAGATAAGCGCTCAGGAACTGGCAAAATTCACTCCCATCCTGAATAATAAAAACGGAACGGTTGCAAAAATATTTACCGATAAGAAATGGTCGAATAATATTGAAAGCAGCATTACCAACTTGCAGAACAGCTCTCATGAAATCAGTATTTTCACTACAAAACTTAATGATAAAAATAATGTGCTTTCTCAGCTGTCTTCCAACGATACTTTGGCTATTTCAATAGAAAAAACAGTCCGTAATCTTGAAAAAAGCTCGGATGATCTCATACAGTTTACTTCAAAAATCAATAATGATGAGAATGTGCTATCCAAGCTTACTAATAATCCCAAACTTGGCAGCTCCGTAGATTCCACGATTATCAATATTGGGAAAGGTGTCGATGAACTCAGGGAAATAGAAGCCGCCGCGAAGAATAACTTTTTGTTAAGGGGCTATTTTAATAAAAAGAAAAAAGAAGCTGAAAGACAAAAAAGATGATTATTGTTAATCCATTCAAAAGTATGATTCATTTATTCTTACCGCCATGCCAAGCTACTACAAAATTCACAGAAAAGAAATCGGCCTGATCATTGGTCTTTTACTAAGTGTATTGAGTTTTATAACTAATCCTTTTACATTATCTCATCACGCCAGCCAGGTACTTTCTGTTGCTGTTCTTATGATTATCTGGTGGATATTTGAAGCGGTGCCTATGCCTGTTACCGCTTTAATACCTCTTATTTTATTTCCTGCTTTTGGTATTTCTTCCATAAAAGAAGTCGCTCAAAGCTATGCAGATCCAATCGTTTTTTTATTTATGGGAGGTTTTTTCATTGCAATAGCCATTGAAAAATGGAGCCTTCACAAAAGAATAGCCCTTGGCATTATAAGAATTACAGGAACTAATGGAAACCGCATTATCCTCGGGTTTATTATGGCCACGGGTTTCCTCAGTTTATGGCTTAGTAATACCGCGACGACCATGATGATGTATCCTTTGGCCGTATCAGTCATCCACGTCGTTAAGAATCACAATAAAAATGAAAAAAATACACAAAACTTTTCTTTGGCACTTCTTCTTTCTATAGCTTATGCCTCCAACTTTGCTCTGGGTACTGTCATTGCAACCCCTCCAAATGTTGCTTATGTGGGATATATTAAAGACAGGTTCAATTACACCATCGGCTTCTCTGACTGGATGATGCTGTTTTTACCGCTGACTTTAGTTTTATTATTAATGCTTTACGGAGTACTTGTAAAAATCATGTATCCTAATAATATCCAACACAATGATGAGGCCTCAGACACAATAAAAAAATCCCAACTTCAGTTGGGAGCAATAAGCAGACCCGAAGTACGAGTCCTGCTGATCTTCATTTTTACCGTTTTATTATGGATTTCAAAAGATCTGCTGAACAAATGGCAAACTTTTTTAGAACTGGATGACACGGTTATTGCCCTATTGAGTGCTGTTCTGTTATTCTTAATTCCATCCGGTAATAAAAAAAACAGAAGACCTGAAAGATTACTTGTTTGGCGCGATACTCAAAAGATGGCGTGGGACATACTGCTGTTATTTGGAGGAGGGATTGCATTGGCCAATGCTCTTGAGGCATCACAGTTAGCCACTGAGTTGGCCAGCGGACTGGCCTACATTACTGCAGATAATCTTCTTTTAATTATACTGACAATATCTGCCATTTCCATTTTTTTAAGCGAAGTGATCAGTAATCTGGCTTTAGTGATGATCCTTTCGCCGGTAGTGACTACCCTAGCCTTGTCTTTGCACATTGATCCCCTTCTACTTGGAATTCCAATGACATTAAGTGCAAGCTGCTCATCTATGCTTCCTATGGGAACTCCTCCAAATGCAATAATCTTTGCAAGAGGCAACATACAAATTCAGACGATGATGAAAACAGGATTTGTACTTAATATCATTTGTATAATCATCATTTCGTTGGTATGCTGGTTTTTTATCCCCATGATGCCGGGTATGAAATTATAAAACCAAAGGATCATATTATATTAATCCTCTTTTATTTTAGGCTTGATTTCTTTGACATACATCATCAGACTTTCTTCAATACAAGCGAAAGCTTCTTCTTTATTTTTAAAACCAAATACCTCGACAGTTTTTCCTTCTAATTTTTTATATTCTTCAAAAAAATTCTGAATTCCATTAATCGTGTAAACCGGCAGATCTTCAATATCATGAACATGCGCCAGGGAGGAATCATTTTCGACTACAGCTATTATTTTATGGTCTTTTTTATCCTCATCTGTCATTTCCAGTATTCCTACCACTCTTGCCTCAACCAAGGTTAGCGGAACGAGGCTTTCCCAGCATAAAACCAAAATATCTAACGGATCTCCGTCACTGTAATAAGTCTGTGGTATGATTCCATAATTGGCAGGATAATACATAGAGGATAAAAGAATCCTATCCAGTCTTATCAGTCCTGATTGTTTGTCAATTTCGTATTTTGTATGGCTGCCACTGGGTATTTCAATAACAGCGGTAACTATTTGTGGCAGATTCTCTCCTGGTGAAACGTCATGCCATGGGTGTTGGTTTCCTATCATTATCTTAAGGTATTAATTTTTTAGCTAAAAGAAGAGCACTCTTGAATGGGTGCCCTTCTTCCTCTGAGATTTTGTCAGACAAACTGCATGCAGCAATAATCTTCATGGTTATTAATTTGTTTGTGTAAAATTCATGAAATTATTCACCCTAAGAAATGATATCAGTCACTAAAAAAAATGATATTGCTAGATGAAGACACCGGTTTAAAGCCAATCCTTTTTTAAAGGTAATTATTACCACACTTGCTTATCATAGTTTCATCTTTTCTTTCTTTTTACATATTTATAGACCTCAAACCATAAAATAGAAACAGCTGCGATGAAAATAGTCATCCCTAGTTCACTTATATTGAGTGATGTCACCTTAAAGAATAGAGAAATTGGCTTTACGTATAATATAACTAAAAGCATCATTAGAACTAAAGCAGAAATGCCGATGAGTAAAGGATTACGGTTTCTGAAACTTTCCAACACACTATAAAAGAATGATCGATTGACAAAACTCAGTAATATATTGGCAAAGATCAGAGTACTGAAAACCATCGCCCTTGTCTTTTCTTCACTCCCATCGTGCTGTATTATAAATTGATACACAAATAGAATCCCCAAGGTGATCACCAACCCTTGAACAATACTGATTCCCAGCTCATTTAAACTTAAAAAAGTATCTCCCAGAGCTCTTGGAGGCTGTTTCATTGTATTCCTTTCCATGGGTTCATTTTCATAAACTATAGAGCAGGTCGGCCCCATCACCAACTCCAGAAAAATAACGTGTACCGGAGTAAATATTTGCGGAAATGCCCACCCCAAAAACAATGGCAAAGAGACCGTCAGAATAATAGGAATATGAATGGAAATAATATATTGAACTGCCTTTTTGATATTGGCATAAATTCTTCTTCCTGCAGTGATTCCAACAATCAATTTTTCTAAATCATCATTAGTAATCACCAGCGCAGCAGCTGATTTGGCAATTTCGGTTCCTTTATTTCCCATTGCTACGCCAATGTGGGCAGCTTTTAACGCAGGACCGTCATTTACTCCATCACCAAGCATCGCTACCACTTCGCCCTTCTTTTTCAAGGCATTTATTACCGCAAGTTTTGCATCGGGAAACATTCTGGTGAACAGAACGGTACGCTCTGAAATCTTCATCAGCTCTTCTTCAGAATACTTTATAATATCACTACCATTAATTGCAGGAATAGTATTAATAATTCCCGCCTGAAGCGCAATCGCATTCGTTGTATCTGCATTATCTCCTGTAATGACTTTTACCTTAATCCCTGCATCATAAATACTTTGAAAGACTTTCTGAATTCCTTTTTTGGGAGGATCAAAAAATACAGTCAGCCCTAAAAATTCAAATATAAAATCCTGCTGTCTTTTGGGAAAGTTGTTTCCTTCAAAATGAGACTTCGCAACTCCCAAAACGCGGTAGCCTTGCTGCCCAAATGATTTTATAATGGCTCTTATCTTTTCTTTTTCAGTCTCTGACAGCCGGGAAACACTTAAAATAGCTTCTGGAGCTCCTTTTGCGGCTATGATTCTGTCTTTACTTGTGTTTTCAAAAAGATGAGTCATCATGGGAGGCTTGCCTTCAAGCGGATATTCATGGAACATTTTATATTCTTTCCTTACATCATTTTTTTGAGTCTGCTGATATGTTTTATGCAGGGTAATTTCCATAGGGTCAAAAGGGACGGGCTCACTGCCCCACATTGCATAATTAATCAGTTCACTTAAATCATCATTTTTAAATTCCTTTTCTTCATAAATCTTATCGGAAAGGTAATTGTATAAATGTTGAAGCTTCATTGAGTTCTCAGTAATAGTGCCGGTTTTATCGGTACAGATGACCGTGGTGCTTCCCAGAGTTTCTACAATACTGCTCCGCTTAATAATAATTCCCTGACGCATCAGTTTCCAGGCTCCTAAAGCCATAAAAGTTGTAAATGCCACAGGAATTTCTTCGGGAAGTACAGACATTGCCAATGTTAATCCGCTAAGAAGGCTCGTTACAAGATCTCCTGTTTTGATATAACTGAATATGCAGACCATCAAAAAAATAACAATACCGACAACTGCCATCCATTTTACAAACTTCCGGATCTGGATCTGCAATGGAGAAATTTCTTCTGTTATATTCAGTATTGATTGTCCAATTTTTCCGACACGGGTTTCTGAGCCTATTTTTTCTACTTTAAAAACGGCCAATCCTGAAACCGTAACTGTTCCGCTGTATACAAGATTATCCTCCGAGTTGCTGTCCTTGAAAACCGAAAAGCTTTCTCCTGTAAGTGAGGATTCATTAACGGAAAAATCATTACTATGCAAAATCTTTCCATCAGCATTTATAATTCTACCCTCCTCGGTAATGCATAAATCACCTACCACAATCTCATGTGTCGGAATTTCTACTACCTCTGAGTTTCTGATAACCGTACTTAAAGGTTCGTTGAGTTTTTCAAGTTCTTCTAAAGCTTTTTTGCTGCGGTTATCCTGATAAAGGATATAGCGGCTACCGCCACAATTGCAACAAACATAAAAGCAGCCTCGCCATAATCTCCTACAATCACATATATAAGTGAAATAATGATAAGCAAGATCAGCATTGGTTCTTTTAAAATATCAACCAGCAAATCAAACCATGTGTTCTTACGAATACCCTCCAACCGATTATATCCATATCGTTGTCTGGAGGCTTCCACTTCATCTATTGTAAGACCTGCGAGACCATCTGGTAAGTTATAAGACATATCAAATAAATAGGTTATCTAAAAATAAGCAATTATCTCTATACAAACTGAATTTCCATATCTGACCAGAATCAAGTTTCATCGTGATACTGATCATAGAATATTTTGGAATGTTTTTAGATTTATACTGAGCAAACTGAATCGTTGAAATAAAAATCTATTTGATTTTATTAAAAGCTCCTTTAACTTTGTGAATGTAATGAAAAGTATATTTAACATTAAGGATGAAATTCCGACATTAGATCAGCTGAAAGAAGCCTTAGGTGAAACCTATGACCTATGGCAATGCCTTGAGAAATTCACTCATGAACATGACCACAATTCGAAGTCAGAATGGCATTTTTCCGGGCAAAAATTTGGATGGAGTCTCCGAGTTAAAGACAAAAAACGGGTTATAATATATCTTTTACCAAGAGAAAAATTCTTTAAAGCAGCGTTTGTTTTTGGGCAAAAAGCGATTGAAAAAATACTTGAAAGTAACATTTCAGAAAGTATAAAAACTGAACTTATAAATGCAAAAATACATGCAGAAGGACGCGGAATAAGAATTGAGGTCAGAGATAGATCACATTTGAAAGATATTGAAAAACTGATTGAAATAAAGATCGCCCACTGAAATCCCGTTCAAAAAAAGACTGTAAAGGATGGCAGCCCGTTACAGTTCCTTTGGCAAATGATTAGCCCGCAATTATACTGAGATATGATTGCAAAATGCACTACAATTCTTTTGCATTTAAAAGGCTCATATTCCATACTTTAAGAACGAAAACCCCTCAGGAATTGAAGGATCATTTTAAAAGTCAATAAAATATTAGAATAAAAACCCTGCCTTGACTGCCGATATATGGAATTTAGTTTATCTAGTTGTCAAGTGAATAGTTGATGATGACAGCCAAAGCATGGATTATTTTAAAACCCCCTTTTATCATTTTTTTAATGTTGAAAAGGTTTAGAAAAATGAAATTCAAATGTTAGTTTAATTATTCAAAGGGGGTATGGTATATTATATGAGTTATTAGTTTAGTTGTTTCCGTTTTCCCACTCCACTTCCTGTCCTTGTGGTGCAGCGCCTCCTTTGGCCTGCGTGATGGGAGCCGTTTCCTGATTGATGTGGTAAACATACGCTGCAATTTTCTCAGCATCTTTTCCTGTAATTGTTCCTTCTTTTATGAAAGGGCGCATCGTGGGGTTGTTTGGAGAACCATTTTCCAACATCCAGAAAACATTTTTGAATAAACTTTTTTCTTTGTGATTAATCCAATGTCTGTCTGTTAAATTTGGGCCGATGCCTCCTTTTCCGCCGTCTCCATGGCAGGTTACGCAATTTGTTTTGAATAATTCCTGACCCTCTGCGATGTTGTCTGCACTGTATTTTGCAGTTTCTAAATTGATCTGAGGTGCATTTTTTTCAAATTCGGCAATGGACGCAAGCATTGTTTTTGTTTCCGCTGTTAATTCTGCTTCCGGATGGGCGTAGTCTGTGAAGGCAAAAGCGACCATATATACAGCACAAAAAATAAATCCGAAATAAAATAAACCGAGCCACCATTTTGGAAGTGAATTGTCGAGTTCCGTAATTCCGTCGAAACCATGATCAATCAGGATGTCTTTTTCTTCTGTGACAGATTGCTTTTTGAAAGCAGAATTCCAAAGCTTTTGAAAATAGGGTGTATTTTTTTCCTTTAAATATTGCACTTTTTCTTCGTCGGATAATTTGCTGAAATTCTGGTTTTCAATTAAATCTCCAATCGAATTCATAATTAAAAGCAAAATAATGACAATCAACATCAGTCCCCAGAAAAAAGCTGAAGAAAAATATCCCGAATCGTGTGCGAACATTTCGAACGCCATGATCGTTAAACCTACTGTTACAAGGATGTATATGGAGATTGGGGTTCTGGTTTTCATTTTAATTCAGTTTTAAATTAATTGACGCTTGCAGTTTGAATCTGAGTCGTTTTAATATCTGTTCCCAGCCGTTGCAGATAAGCAATCATGGCTATAATTTCCCTTTGTTCAAGCGGAACAAACGATGCTCCTTTCGTAGTCTTATCTTTATCCACCTGTTCTTTCACATCGGTAGCTTCAGCATAAATTCTTGTCACAATGCCTTTTGCTTGATTATCTGCCCACTGGTTTGCAGAATCTATTTCTGCTTTTGTATACGGAACATCAAAATAGTTTTTCATTAATTTCATTTTATCGACCATTTGTGTCCTGTCCAGTTTGTTTGTAATCAACCATGGAAAACGTGGCATAATGGAACCTGCAGAAGTAATTCTTGGGTTATACATATGTTTAAAGTGCCATGAATCCGGATTTCTTCCGCCCTCTCTGTGAAGATCCGGCCCGGTTCTTTTTGAACCCCAAAGGAATGGCCTGTCATAAACAAATTCTCCTGCTTTAGAATACTGTCCGTTCTTTCCTTCAAATCTTACAATTTCATCCCGGAATGGCCTGATCATCTGGGAATGACATGAATTACAGCCTTCACGGATGTAGAGATCTCTTCCTTCCAGTTCTAACGGAGAATATGGCTTTACGGAAGTTATGGTCGGTACACTTTGTTTTAAAGTTAATGTCGGAATAATTTCTACCAAACCTCCAATTGCAATAGCAATGAAAGCCAGAACTGAAAGTAATTTCGGAGTTCTTTCCAGCCATAAGTGTATTCCTTCACCTTCTTTTCTTGCAGATCCGATATTGGCTAATGCAGGTGCTTCTGCAGGAACATTTTTCTGGAATGAACCTTGTTTAATGGTTTTAACCACATTCACGACCATTAAAATTGCTCCTGACAGATAAAACACCCCACCTAAAAATCTCATTTTATAATAAGGAATAATTGCAGTAACGGTATCCAGCCAGTTTTTCCAGACTAAAGTTCCGTCGGGATTAAACTGCTTCCACATTAGCCCTTGAGTGAATCCTGAAATATACATCGGAACAGCGTAGAAAATAATTCCTAAAGTTCCCAGCCAAAAATGCCAGTTGGCTATTTTTTTAGACCAAAGCTGAGTTTTCCACATCACCGGAATAAGGTAATACACAATACCAAAAGCCATGAAGCCATTCCAGCCAAGAGCTCCGATATGTACGTGACCGATGACCCAGTCTGTGTAATGTCCTATTTTATTTAAAGATTTTGTTGCTAATAAAGGGCCCTCAAAAGTTGCCATTCCGTAGCAGGTAACCGCTACAACAAAAAACTTCAAAATAGGATTATCCCTTACCTTATCCCAAGCTCCTCTCAGCGTAAGAAGCCCATTCAGCATTCCTCCCCAGGACGGAGCGATCAGCATGATGGAAAAACCTGTTCCCACCGCCTGAGCCCAGGCCGGAAGTGCGGTATACTGCAAGTGATGCGGGCCCGCCCAAAGGTATACGAAGATCAGAGACCAGAAGTGGATAATTGATAATTTATAAGAGAAAACCGGTCTGTCTGCAGCTTTTGGTAAGAAATAATACATCAAACCTAAAACAGGGGTCGTCAATACAAATGCCACTGCATTATGACCATACCACCACTGGACCAAGGCATCTTTTGCTCCTGAATAAATCGAATATGATTTCCAGCTTGTAAAAGATAGCGGAATTTCGAGATTATTGAAGATATGGAGCATGGCTACGGCAATCCAGGTTCCTACGTAAAACCAAATGGCTACATATAAATGCCGAACCCTTCTTTTTGCAATCGTCCCAAACATATTAATCCCGAAAACAACCCATGAAATGGTAATCAGAATATCAAGCGGCCACTCGTGTTCAGCATATTCTTTTGAGGTGTTGATTCCCATCAGGAAGGTAATTACAACGCTCACAATCATGATTTGCCATGTCCAGAAGTGGATCCATGACAATGTATCACTATACATTCTTGTTTTTAACAATCTCTGCATGCTGTAATAAGCACCACAGAAAAAGGAATTACAGACAAAAGCAAAAATTACGGCGCTTGTGTGCAGCATTCTTATTCTTCCGAATCCCAATGCTCCTTGTGTATTAATCAATCCCTGAATATTTCCCGAAGCTAAACTTTTAATCGTTATATCATCCGTTCCGAATAAGAATTCCGGCAGTTCAGGGTAAAAAAGCATCAGTGCAGCCGTAAGACCTAATAAAAATCCTACCAATCCGAATGCAATCGTAGCATACAGGAATGCCCTGACAATAGTATTGTCATACTTAAATTTCTGCGTTTCCATAATTCCGATAGTATTGTTCTGAAGTAATATTTTATTTAATAAAAAAGACTTTGTAATAAATTTTTAACTCAAATCTTAAATAAAATAAATATCATGTAGCGTAATAATGTTTTGACAAAGGTATTCACTAACTTTGTGTAAGTCTAATAGATATGCTTCTAAAGTATACCGAAAACTACTAAAAGCAATACAATGAAAATTTGCAGTCAAAACATCAGGAAAATAAGAAGGAGCAGGGATCTTACCCAGGAATATATGGCTTTCGAAATGGGAATTTCGCAAAAAGCTTATTCTGATATCGAAAACGCTAAAGTAAAGATCAATCTGGAAATTCTTACGAAGATCTCGGATATTCTTGAAATTAAACCTTCCGAAATCTGCAGTATTTCCCATAAATGTGCCGATGGTTTTGAGGATAAGTATCATGGGCTTTTGGAGCATATGAAAAAAAATGGTATTACTATTCCTAAAGAATATTTATAAGACGCAGCACAAATATATTGGTTAAAAAATAGCAATAAAAAGTTTGAACTGGAAAGTGTAAACATAAAAAAGCCGCTTTAAACATTCGTTTAAAGCGGCTTTTAATTATTTGTTATTATTGGTAATCAATAATTATTTTACTTCTTCAAAATCTGCATCCTGAACATCTTCACCTCCTGCATTGTTTCCGCCAGGGTTTTGAGCTCCTGCATCTGCACCTTGAGCACCTTGTCCTGCTGCATACAATTCTTCTGAAGCTGCCATCCATGCTGCATCCAAAGCTTCTGTTTTAGCTTTTACATCATCTCCGTTTTTAGCTTCGAAGGCTGTTTTCAATTCTGCGTGAGCGGTTTCGATTGCTGCTTTTTTGTCTGCAGATAATTTATCACCGAACTCTTTCAATTGTTTTTCAGTCTGGAAGATCAATCCGTCAGCTTTGTTGAAAATTTCAACCTCTTCTTTTTTCTTAGCATCGGCTGAAGCATTTTCCTGAGCTTCTTTTTTCATTCTTTCGATTTCTTCGTCAGAAAGACCTGAAGACGCCTGGATTTTGATTGTCTGTTCTTTACCTGTTCCTTTATCTTTAGCAGAAACACTTAGAATACCGTTGGCATCGATATCGAAAGTCACTTCGATCTGAGGAACACCTCTTGGTGCCGGTGGAATATCTGTAAGGTCGAATCTACCGATTTCTTTGTTATCGTTGAACATTGGTCTTTCTCCCTGTCCTACTCTGATGCTTACAGCTGGCTGGTTGTCAGATGCTGTAGAGAATACTTCAGATTTTTTAGTTGGGATTGTAGTGTTTGCTTCAATTAATTTAGTGAAAACAGAACCCATTGTTTCGATACCTAAAGAAAGTGGCGTAACGTCTAATAAAAGAACGTCTTTCACATCACCTGTCAATACACCTCCCTGAATAGCTGCACCGATGGCTACAACCTCATCCGGATTTACTCCTTTTGAAGGCTTCTTACCGAAGAATTTTTCTACTTCTTCCTGGATAATCGGGATTCTTGTAGAACCACCTACCAAGATTACCTCATCGATATCTGAAGTTGACAACCCTGCATCTTTCAATGCTTTGGCAACCGGCTCCATTGATCTTCTTACAAGGTCAGCAGATAATTGCTCGAATTTAGCCTTTGTTAAGGACTTCACCAAGTGTTTAGGTCCTGTAGCCGTAGCTGTGATATATGGAAGGTTGATTTCCGTTTGTGTAGAAGAAGACAATTCGATTTTTGCTTTTTCAGCAGCTTCTTTCAATCTTTGTAATGCAATTGCATCAGATTTAAGATCTACACCTTCTTCAGCTTTGAATTCATCAGCCATCCAGTTGATGATCACATCATCAAAGTCATCACCTCCTAAGTGCGTGTCACCGTTTGTAGACAATACTTCGAATACACCATCACCCAAATCAAGGATTGAGATATCGAAAGTACCACCACCAAGGTCATACACAGCAATTTTCTGATCTTTATGGCTCTTATCCAAACCGTAAGCTAACGCTGCAGCAGTAGGTTCGTTGATAATTCTTTCTACTTTAAGACCAGCGATTTCACCAGCTTCTTTAGTAGCCTGTCTTTGTGCATCATTGAAGTATGCAGGAACAGTGATTACCGCTCTTGTTACTTCCTGACCAAGATAATCCTCAGCAGTTTTCTTCATTTTCTGAAGCGTCATTGCTGAAATCTCCTGTGGAGTATATTCTCTATCGTCGATTTTTACTTTTACCGTATCGTTTGGTCCTTTTACCACTTCATAAGGAACTCTTGCGATTTCACTTCCGTCATCTTTAAAATGAGTTCCAATAAATCTTTTTATAGAATATACTGTTTTCTTTGGATTCGTTACAGCCTGTCTTTTTGCAGGATCCCCCACTTTCCTCTCACCATCTTCCGTGAATGCTACAATAGACGGAGTTGTTCTTTTTCCTTCTGCATTAGGAATAACAACAGGGTCTTTACCCTCCATTACAGCAACACAAGAGTTGGTTGTTCCTAAGTCAATTCCAATTATTTTACTCATAATATTATATTTTTTCTAATTTTTTAATTTTCATTTACACTCTCAATTTCTCAATATTTGTACCATTCAAAAATTTATGACAAAATGACAGAATACGTAGATTTTATTGTATTTTACGGCTTAGTCATTATGCTAAATTGTACAATCCAAGCCAGTTTTAACATCAATAAGGCGCAAAAATTAATCAAAGTTTAACCTAAAAAAGTAGATAAAAAAACTATTAATGATTATTTTTGATAATTATTTAAACTAGAGAATGTCACTACACTTCAATCCGAGAGATATCACATGGCTTGCCTTCAACGAAAGGGTTTTACAGGAAGCAATGGACGAAAAAGTACCTTTACACCTGAGAATCCGCTTTTTAGGGATTTTTTCTAACAATTTAGATGAGTTTTTCAGGGTACGGGTTGCCGGATTGAAACGTGCCATGGATTTTAAGGAAAAAGTAATCGCGGAATCCTTTTACCAGCCGCCTTCTAAGATTCTTCAGAAAATCAATGAGATTGTGATGAGGCATCAGCTGAATTTCGACAAAACCTGGAAAAAAATTCAGAGCGAAATGGCTGAGCATAAAGTTTATATTAAAACATCAAAAAACTTAACGGCAAAACAGAAAGAATTTGTCAGAAATTATTTTGATGAAGTCGTGGAATCCAATGTTATTCCTATTTTGCTTCACGAAAACACACCCATGCCTTACATGAGAGACAAAAGTCTTTATCTGGGTGTGGCGATGAGAAAAAAAGACTGGCAATATTCCAGTAATTATGCCATTATTGAGATTCCGTCACGTTTTGTGGGAAGATTTGTTTTGCTTCCTACCGAAGATCCGGAGGAAAAAAATGTGATGCTGTTGGAAGATGTGATCACCTTTAATTTACCTCATATTTTTTCCTATTTCGGGTATGATGATTTTGCGGCAAATGCCTTTAAATTAACAAAAGATGCCGAATTGGATCTTGATAACGACATCAGAACAAACTTCGCCGAGAAAATTGAAAAAGGCTTAAAAAACAGAAGGAAAGGAAAACCAACACGTTTTGTTTTTGATAAGGATATGGACAAGGCTCTCCTTGAAATGCTTATCCGAAAATTAAATTTAACCAAAAAAGACAGCATTATTCCGGGGGGAAAGATTCATAATTTCAAGCATTTTATGGATTTTCCTGACGTTTTCCAGACCTATGAAAGACCTGTCGAGAGAACATCTTTTACGCATCCCGCATTTGAGCATGGCGAAAGGGTGACAGATGTTATTTTACATCAGGATGTGCTTTTAAGTTTTCCATATCATAAATATAATCCCGTGATCGACCTTCTCCGCGAGGCCGCGATGGATCCTGATGTGAAATCAATTCAGATCACGGCGTATCGATTGGCGAGCAGCTCGAAAATTATCAATGCATTGATTTATGCGGCAAGAAACGGTAAAGAGGTAACGGTAATGCTGGAGCTTCAGGCGAGATTCGATGAAGAATCCAACCTTAAGTGGAAGGAAATGCTGGAGCCCGAGGGAATTATCGTATTAGTAGGGATTCCGAATAAGAAAGTTCATGCCAAGCTTTGTATTATTAAAAAAAGAGTGCATAATAAAACAGTTCAATACGGTTTTATAAGCACAGGCAACTTCAACGAAAAAACAGCAAGGATTTACGGTGATCACTTATTAATGACCGCAGATCGTGGCATAATGGCAGATATTAACAAGGTATTTAATGTTCTTAAAAAACCGAAAGAAGATTTCTTACCGGTCCTGAAAACATGCAAGAATCTGTTGGTCTGTCCCCAGTTTATGCGTGAAAAAATCGTTCATCATATTGATAAAGAAATTGAAGAGGCAAAGGCAGGAAGAAGGGCAGAAATGATTATTAAAGCTAACTCTGTAAGCGACAAGGCTTTAATTGAAAAATTATATGAAGCCGCAAAAGCCGGAGTTATTATCAAAATGATTGTAAGAGGGATCTATTGTGCCATCAATCAGAAAGATTTTAAAGAAAAAATAAAGGCGATAAGCATTGTTGATGAATACCTGGAGCACGCCAGAGTGATGTATTTCTACAACAAAGGCGCAGAAGACCTCTATATTTCTTCCGCGGACTGGATGACGCGAAACCTGGATTACAGGATTGAAGCCGCTGTAAAAATCGTGGATAAAAATTTGAAGAAAGAATTGAAAGATATTTTGGATATACAGTTGAGGGATAATGTAAAAGCTCGTATTTTAGACAAAAAATTGAGCAATGAATACATCAGTAACGGCAAAGATGAAATTCGTTCTCAGATTGAAACATATAGATATTTAAAAGCTAAAACCAACAAAAAATGAAGATTGCAGCCATAGATATAGGAAGTAATGCAGCCAGACTCTTAATAAATGAGGTGAAAATCAATAACAGACAGCCGGAATTCATAAAGCTGAATCTGTTGAGAATACCTCTACGATTAGGAATGGATGTTTTCACATCAGGAAAAATAGGAGAAGAAAGAGAAAAAATGGTGATCGACTCCATGAAAATTTTCAGCGACCTGATGAAAATCTATAACGTCGAACATTACAGAGCCTGTGCCACAAGTGCCATGCGTGATGCTGCAAACGGACAGAATATTATCCAGGAAGTAAAAAAAACTTCAGGAATTGATATAGAAATCATTTCCGGTGACGAAGAAGCCTCTTTAGTTTTTGAAAACCACATTGCAGAAGGGCTCGACAAAGAATTTGCCTATTTATATATCGATGTTGGCGGTGGTTCTACCGAGCTTACATTTTATGAAAACGGTAAAATGGTGTACGAAAAGTCTTTCAATATCGGAACCATCCGTTTGCTGAACAATCTGGTAATGCCTAATAACTGGCAGGAAATGAGGGATGAAATCAAGAAAAATATCGTCAGTAAAAAGCCAATCGTAGCTATCGGTTCGGGAGGAAATATCAACAAAGTTTTCTCGATGAGCAAGACCAAAGACGGCAAACCGATGTCTCTGGCACACCTCAAAAAAGTCTACAAAGAATTTGATGATATGACCGTGGAAGAAAGAATGACAAAATACAATATGCGCGAAGACAGGGCTGATGTTTTGGTTCATGCCTTAAAAATCTTCAACAATATCATGACGTGGTCTGATATCAACAGGATTTTTGTTCCGAAAATCTCTGTTGCAGACGGGCTTATTCATAACATTTACAGTCAGTTGCACGATAAAAAATAAATTTAAAAACCGGTCATTTTTGGCTGGTTTTATTTTTGAAGCAATTTCCCGCTATCCACTGCAATCTTTTTTTTCAAAAAAGGATTTTCGTTTCTATCGGGGCTAGGATTTCAGGATTGGTGGCTTCGGGATCCTCAGCCACCATGGAAAGGCAGTCTTTTTTTATTCAAGCCCATTTGTTTTTGTATACATCCTTGATAGCGCAAAGAATTCCCCTCCCCTGGAGGGGTGGCGAAAATTCGTAAGAATTTTTGACGGGGTGGTTTAAATAAACAAAAAGATTTCTCCAGTCATACTTTCCACTCAACGACAAAAAAAAGAAAAATTTTCACAAAATATTAAAGTAAAATTAAATTCTTAAACGTCATCATAATAATAACATTAAAAGAATGAGCCCAATCAAAATAATTCTCACCGGAGCAACAGGTATGGTAGGTGAAGGCGTTTTAATGGAATGCCTTGAGAACCCGAATGTTTCCGAAATTTTAAGCGTAAGCCGAAAGCCTTCCGGAAAAAAGCATGCTAAATTAAAAGAATACATTGTTTCTGATTTTCTCCAAATAGATCTTAATGATGAAAATTTTAAAGGGTACGACGCTATTTTCTTCTGCGCCGGAATCAGCAGTGTAGGAATGAATGAAGAAGACTATACTAAAATCACTTACGACACCACATTACATTTTGCAAAAGCAGCTCTGAATCAAAATCCTAATATGGTTTTCAACTATGTATCCGGTGTTTATACCGACAAAACAGAAAGCGGGAAAATCATGTGGGCAAGAGTAAAAGGAAGAACCGAAAATGCACTAAAAAAATTGGGTTTCAGGGGAGAATATAATTTTCGTCCAGGATTTATGAAACCTGTTGAAGGTCAGGAGAATATAAAATGGTTTTTTAAACCTCTAATTTGGTTTTTTCCTATATTTTTACCATCAAAATCATTATCTTTGCACGACGTGGGAAGAGCGATGATCCATGCTGTGCAAAAAGGGTATCCCACCTCTGTTTTAGAAATTAAGGACATTAAAAATCTAGCGATATGAAAGAAATGTTAAAAAGAATTTTTCTGGTTGCTTTTATATTCCTTGTTTTAGTTGCTATTTCAGGATTTTTCTACATGCAGAAACATCCGATGGAAGGAAAAAAAGCGACAGGCAAGAGTTTGAATTTGTCAGGACAGGTGTCAAAATAATTTTAACCACAAAAGGCAGATTTACAAAATTGCTTTTATTTAAATTGGCTTAATTTACAAGCCTTTTCACATCTTTGCGGTTTTACCGTTAATCAATTTGCCCAGCATTACCTATTTGTTAAACATTAATTAAAATTACCTTAAAATGTTTACAAAGTAGAAGCTTCATTTTTGCATAAATATAATTATAGTAAAAATGACTAATAACTACTTGTTAAAAGGGTCGATAATTGCCGCGTTTTTCCTTCAGGGAACGGTTTTCGGGCAGACATCCCTTATCCACTACTGGAATTTTAATAACAATGCTTCTGCAGCAGCGATCACGGCTCCAACCTCAACTTTGATGGGCGGCTCAATGGTTGCAGCCACAAACGGAACGACCGTGGTGGATTTCGCGGGCGGAACAGGACAAAATTTCAACATTGAAAATTTAAATGCAAGAAACGGAGACGCTTCCGGAACACATCTTAGATATAATTTCCCTATTAATGGTAATTTGGAGTTCAATTTACCAACAACCGGCTACAATAATGTTGTTGTAAAATTTACGACAAGAAGATCAGGCTCCGGAGCAGGAACGCAGAGCTGGTCTTATTCTACGGACGGAACTACCTTCCAGCCGTATCAGACGGTTTCTCCACAGGATGGCAATCCACAATTGATTACTTTCGATTTTTCGGCAATTTCAGGCGTTGCCAACAACCCGAATTTTAAATTAAAAGTTGAGTTTTCGGCAGGCTCAGGAGGAACTGTGGGCAACAACCGTTTTGATAATTTTACAGTAGATGCAACACCAGCGGGCGGAGCTGACACTACTCCACCCACTGTAACTTATCTTCCCAACAACACAAATAATGCTTCAACAACTGTAAATCCTACCATCTCATTCAACGAAAATGTAAGATTAACAGACAATTCAACGATCAACGATTCTAATGCACAAAATCTTGTAGATTTCCGTCTTGGAAATGCTTCAGGTACACAAGTTCCCTTCACAACAACTTTCGCTAATAATAAAATCACCGTCATCCCTACTTCCGGTTTAGTTCCGAACCACACCTATTATCTGGCTTTACAACCGAATATGGTGGAAGATGCAAGTGATAATGCCGTAACAGCAACAACTTCAACAACATTTACAACAGCCGGAACTTCAATTTCTTTAGATAAAACTTTCATTAAAGTAAATGAAAATGCAGGAACTTTAGCATTTAAAATTAATGTTAATAATCCTTCCGCTTCATCCGTGAATCTGGTTGTAAAGGCTGCGCCGTTCAGCACAGCGGACAGTAATGATTTTACTTTAAGCAATCAAACTATTAATCTTACTCCATCAATGACGGACTATACGATAAATTTTCCGATTATTGATGATACTACTCAGGAACAGCAAGCGGAATATTTTGTAGTAAGCCTTGAAAACCCTACAGGTGCCACCATTTCAGGCGATAATAATGCAACAGTTTATATTGTTGATAATGATAAGCCGGCTCCGGTTCCTTCCAACCAGATTCAATTAAACTATATTGGAAGCTTTGATCCTTCCGGGACCAATAACAGTTCTACGGAAATTGTAGTTCATGATGCTGCCTCGCAAAGATTATTTACGATCAGTTCTATTACGGATGTTTTTGATATTATTAATTTTAGTAATCCAAACGCTCCGACTGTTGTGAGCACCATCAACATGGCTCCATACGGCGGAATCACAAGTATCGCTGTAAAAAACGGAATCATCGCAGCAGCTTCTCCAAATACAAATCCTCAATTAAATGGTTCTGTGGTTTTCTTTGATATTAACGGAACCTTTTTAAAGCAAGTTACAGTGGGCGCTTTGCCGGATATGATCACTTTCTCTCCGGACGGAACAAAAGTAATGACAGCCAACGAAGGTGAATCCAACGATGCTTTCACGGTAGATCCGGAAGGTACGGTAAGTATCATCGATATTTCAGGAGGGGTGAATAATCTTACTCAAAGTAACGTTACAACGCTTAATTTCAACGCTTTTGATTCTCAGGTTGCAGCTTTAGCAGCGACAGGTTTAAGAAAAATAAGAACCAACAATACGCTTTCCCAGGATTTGGAGCCTGAATATGTGACGATAAGCTCAGACAGCCAAAAAGCATGGGTTACGCTTCAGGAAAATAATGCCATTGCAGAAATTGATTTAAATACAAAAACCATTACTGAAATTTGGGGATTAGGCAAAAAAGATATGAGTCTTCCCGGAAACGGTTTCGATGCTTCCGATAACAATGGAGAAGTTTTAATCGCCAACTGGCCGGTAAAAGCGTATTACATGCCGGACGGAATTCAAAACTTCAAAATTGGCGGTACCAATTATATCGTAACAGCCAATGAAGGGGATGAAAAAGACCTTTCAGGCTTCAGTGAAAGAACAACGGTTGGAGCAAATACGTATGCTTTAGATGCTACACTTTTCCCGCAGTCATCCATTTTAAAAGCTTCTTACAACTTAGGAAGGTTTAGGATTTCGAATGCAACAGGAAATACGGACGGTGATGCTGAATTTGAAGAAATTGCAGCATTGGGAGCGCGTTCGTTCTCGATCTTTAATGCTGATACAAAACAGATCGTCTATGACAGCGGTGACAGGTTTGAAAGATATATTGCAGCTTCCCATCCATTAATTTTCAATGCTGATAATGAAGCAAACGGAGCCAAAAGCAGAAGCCGCGCCAAAGGCCCGGAACCGGAAGGTGTAGCTTTAGGAAATATCGGCGGACAAACCTATGCTTTCATTACATTAGAAAGAACGGGAGGTGTAATGGCATACAACATAACAGACCCTAACAATCCTACTTTCGCGGATTACAAACATTCCCGTATGACTTCGGCTTTCGGTGGTGATAACGGCCCGGAAGGAATCATCTATATCGCTCCTGAAAATACAACAACAGGAAAAGGATATGTAGTAATTGCCAACGAAATCAGCGGAACGTTATCCATGTACGAAATTGCCAATACAACATTAGCAACCGGCGAAGTAAAACCCGAAAAAGCTACCTTCAACATATTCCCGAATCCGGTGAACAAAGGAAATACACTGTATTTCAACAGAGCGCAGGGTTATGAATTGTACGATATGTCCGGAAAGTTGATCGAAAAAGAGAAAAATGCTTTAACAATAGATACTTCAAGACTTTCTACAGGAGTTTATTTTATGAAAACTTCGGAAGGACTTGTGAAAAGGGTTATTGTGAAGTAAAATTTATTTAGTTGATTGCAAAAAGCTCCGGATTTTCGGGGCTTTTTTGTTGGCGGAAATTTTATTAGTTTTAAATATTAATAAATAACCAATGTTTGCATTTTCATTTGACACAGAAGAAGAAACTCAAATCATCACTCATATTGATGATGTAAAAAACCTTGAAAGTAATAGATCAAATATTGGATATCGGGAATTACGTTTAATTAATGTACATGAGGTTCAAAAACTTATATCCGAAATTGAGAAAGCCACTAAAACCTATAATCAAAACGGTTTCATTCACTTCCTTGATGAAAATAGATCAACTATCACTAAAACTTTTATAAATGAAGTCAGGATCATTAAGTCAAAAAATAATAATGTTACGCTAAGTGGATATGTATGGCATAAACCCAAGGGTTTTCAGAAAGCTTGTAAAATGATGTTTAATAATGAAATTTCAGAAAAAAACATTTGGAAGTATTTCAGAAAAGACGAATTACAAGGATGGCTTGTTGCTGCTTTAAATTTTTCAAAAACAGCTTTTGATAAAGAGAATATCATAATTCAAATTGATGGGGATGACTTTCATAATTTAGATGAATTTTATTGTTCAATCGGTGAAGAAATTCATGGCCCTGGAGGATATTTTGGGAGACAAATATATGCCTTGCACGACTGTTTACGTGGGGATTTTGGAGTAAAATCAATATCAGAAATTAGATGGTATAATCATCAAAGAAGCAAAAAACTCTTAAAGAAAAATTTTGACAGAATTATTGAAATTTTTAAAGAACATAAAGTAAGTGTCATCCTAAAATAAAAACAAACCCGGCGAAAAATTCACCGGGTTTCATATATCAATGCATATCATCATAAATCCTCACAAGATCCACTACATTTTTCACCTGCAGTTTTTCGAAGATCTTTTTTTTGTAAGTGCTTATGGTAGACATTTTTAGGTTTAAAATATTGGATATTTCTATGTTTCCGTTGCCTTCGGCCAAAAGCTTAAAAATCTGAAATTCCCTTTTGGAAAGCCTTTCTACAGAATGAGATCCAGTGGAATGTGTTACCAGCTTTTTCATCATATTCACAGTGTAAAAATACCCTTCTTCCAATATGGCCGATACGCTTGCCAGAATCTCAAATTCCGAAGCACCTTTGTTGAGGTATCCTGCGGCTCCCTCCTCGATATATTGAATTCCCACATTTTCATCGTATGTGGAAAAGATGAGAATCTTAAGAAGTTTTTGCTTCCTTTTAAGTTCTTTTACCATTGCTTTGAAAATACTTTCCGGGATATCGATATCAATGATAAGCAGATCATAAAGCTTTTTGGAAACCTTTTCTTTCGTTTCAAAATAAGTTTCGGCAAAATCTATATTGCAGTGATATTGAAGTTTTGATTCCAGTAGCAAAGCTGTACCTGTTCTCACGACATAATGCCCGTCAGCAATGAGTATATTTTTCATAGAGTTAGTTTGATAATAGTTTTCCATAATATTATAGAAACAACCGTCTTATTTACACTTTGCAATACAAGTAATAGACCATATTTTGTAAAATAGATTTTTCTTTAAGGATTCAGCTATACAATTTTTCTAACTCTGAATTTTCAGAATCTGGAATCTTGAATTTTTCACGCAAACTGCCTTAAAAAATATTTAGTCCTTAAGTGTTAGAATAAATTATATTACAAGCACACATCCCTATATCGCATTGTAAATAATTGTTACAAAAATAATACATATAATATTCACATAGATGTAGAATTATTACTATAAAAAAATTCACAATTTTTTAAAGATTTCTTAAAAAACAAAAAAAGACAGATCAAAAGACCTGTCTCAAAAATATATATTTTAATTTTTTTTACTCTACGCTTATTACTTTTTCGATTTCCGGGGCGTGTTGCTTAATGGTATTTTCAACGCCAAGCTTTAGGGTTGAAAAATTCAATGAACATCCGGAACAGTTTCCTAAAAGTTTTACATAAACCAAGTTGTCCTTCACATCGATAAGCTCAATATCACCACCGTCCTTGTTCAAAAAAGGCCTGATACTTTCCAGAGCTTCCATTACCTTCGTTACTGTTTCTTCGTGTTTTATATTTGTTTCCATATTTTTTTCGTTCAATTCGGTTTTTCACATGTTGAAAAATCATTATTTTGCTTTCGGAGAGCATCCCGCCATTGTGGTGATCTTTACAGCTTCAGTCGGAGGAAGGTTTTTGTTCCTTTCCACCAGGCTTTCTACCATATTACGGGCAGTTTCTGTATAAATTTCTGCAATTTTGGAACCTTCCTGCAAAGCAGCCGGCCTACCGACATCTCCAGCTTCCCTGATACTTTGGATCAACGGAATTTCTCCTAAAACAGGAATTCCAAGATCTTCCGCCAAATATTGTGCTCCCTGTTTTCCAAAGATATAATATTTATTGTCAGGCAATTCTTCCGGTGAAAAATACGCCATATTTTCGATTAATCCAAGAACAGGAATGTTAATACTTTCCATCTGGAACATCGCGATACCCTTTCTTACGTCTGCCAAAGCTACGTGTTGAGGGGTACTTACGATTACTGCACCTGTTACAGGAACTTCCTGAATGATAGACAAATGGATATCACCGGTTCCCGGAGGAAGGTCTATCAATAAAAAGTCCAATTCTCCCCATGCTGCATCTCTGATCATTTGGTTTAATGCCTTTGAAGCCATCGGGCCTCTCCAGACAACTGCCTGATTAGAACCTGAAAAATAACCAATTGAAAGCATTTTAACACCATAATTCTCAATGGGTTTCATTAAGTTTTTCCCACCAACTTCTACAGAAATAGGTTTTTGACCTTCCGTATCGAACATGGTAGGAACGGACGGACCATAAATATCGGCATCTAATAAACCAACTTTAAAACCCATTTTCGCTAAAGTAACCGCCATATTTGCAGCAACGGTAGACTTCCCAACACCTCCTTTTCCGGAAGCGATGGCAATAATATTTTGAATTCCGGGAATTTGTTTTCCTTTGATCTGACTCTGCTGAATTTCAGTCGGTTCCGGAGAAACGATCTTTAATTTTAAATGAACTTCCTCTCCGAACTCACTTGCAAAAGCCTGCTTCATGGCAGCCTCCAGTTTCTTCTTTTCGTGCATTGCCGGAGAATGGGCAGTCATATCAATATATACGTCATTGCCCATGATCTGAAGGTTATTTACCAAATCATCAACTTCTATCTCTTTAAGGAAATCCTGTACCTTTTCTTTCGTCAACATAAACTAAATAAATTGTTTACAAATTTACGCAATTTTTACCTATTTAGAATAAGTAAACTCAATGATAGATATTTTCTTTTGTGAAAACAAAATTTGTAGTACTTTAGGGGAATTTTAATTTTTTAGATGATGAAAAAAATATTAGTCGTTCTTTTAGGAATTGTTGCTCATAATTTGTTTTCTCAAAATTATTCGCAATATGTAAATCCTTTTATTGGAACCGGTGGGCACGGGCATACATTTCCGGGTGCTATTGTTCCTTTTGGGATGGTACAGCTTTCACCTGATACAAGAGTAGACGGAAGCTGGGATGGTTGCAGCGGGTATCATTACTCGGATTCTGTGATCTACGGATTTTCACACACACACCTCAACGGAACCGGCGTTTCGGATTACGGGGATATTATGCTGATGCCAACAATGGGGAATCCGACCCTGGATAACAAAGACTATTCTTCAAAATTTTCGCATAAAAACGAAAAAGCTTCGGCTGGGTTTTATTCTGTTAAACTAGATAAAAACAACATTGATGTTCGTTTAACAACAACAAAAAGAGTTGGTTACCACGAATATACTTTCAACAAGGCAGGAGACGCAAATATTATTTTAGATTTAAATCACAGAGATAAGTTGTTGGAAGGTGAAGTTAGAATAATTGATGATAAAACGATCGAAGTTTTCAGAAGAAGCGAGGCTTGGGCAACCAATCAATACATTTATGCCAGAATTGAGTTTTCAAAACCATTAAAAATTTCAAAAAAACTGGTTAACGGAAAAGATGAAAAAAATCTTTTCACAGGAACAAAATTGGCGTTGGCATTTTCAACGAATGTCAAAAAAGGAGAAAAGATCAGTATAAAAGTGGCCATTTCGCCGACAGGTTATGAAGGGGCGGCAAAAAATATGTTAGCTGAAGGAAAGTCTAATGATTTTAATGCTATTCAAAAACAAGCTGTTGCAGATTGGGATAAAGAATTATCAAAAATTGAAGTTAAATCTTCCGATAAAGATAAGCTGACAGTTTTCTACACGGCAATGTATCATGTTTTCACACAACCGAACATCAATATGGATGTTGACGGAAAATACAGAGGCCGCGACAACAAGTTTTACATGGCAAAGGACTTCGGTTATTACTCCGTTTTTTCGCTTTGGGATACTTTCAGGGGAGCGCATCCTTTGATGACTTTGATCGACAGAAAAAGAACGGCAGATTTCATTAATACCTTCATTAAACAATATGAACAGGGTGGAAAACTTCCGGTTTGGGAACTGGCTTCCAACGAAACGGAATGTATGATCGGTTACCACTCGGTTTCTGTGATTGCAGATGCGATGGCAAAAGGAATTACAGGTTTTGATTATGAAAAAGCATTCCAGGCTTCTAAAAATTCTGCAATGCTGGATATTTTTGGGTTAAATGCTTATAAACACAATAATTATATCAGCATTGATGATGAACATGAAAGTGTTTCAAAAACAGTAGAATACGCTTACGACGACTGGTGTATCGCTCAAATGGCTAAAATTTTAGGCAAAAAAGAAGATTACCAATATTTCATGAAACGTTCTCAAAACTGGAAAAATTTGTATAATCCGAAAAACGGTTTTATGCAGCCTAGAAAGAACGGAAACTGGTATGAACCATTTGAGCCAAGGGAAGTTAACAACAATTATACGGAAGGAAACTCGTGGCATTACTCCTACTCTGTTCAGCAGGATATTCCGGGATTAATTGCAGCTCATGGAGGAAAGGAAAAATTTGAGCAGTTTATTGATGCTATTTTCGCTGCACCGGACAAAACTACAGGTAGAGAGCAGGTGGATATCACAGGTTTGATGGGGCAATATGCTCAGGGAAATGAGCCGAGCCACCACATCGCTTATCTTTATAATTATGTCGGAAAACCTGAAAAAACGGACGCAAAAATCAAATATATTCTAGATAATTATTATAAAAATGCTCCGGACGGACTGATCGGGAATGAAGACTGCGGACAAATGAGTGCGTGGTATATTCTGAGTACCATGGGAATTTATTCCGTTACTCCAGGTTTACCGGAATGGCAGACTACGACACCTTATTTTGATGAAGTAAAGCTTCACCTGGAAGACGGGACAACAAGAACGATTACAAAAAATACGAGCAAAGAAGAACTTAAAAAATTAGGTTTTGAAAACGCAAAATCTTTTAAAGATTATAAATATGATGAATTAACAGCAACGCCAGTCATTGCAGCGGATAGAATTTTTGATTTAAATACGAAAGTTACCATCACTCCATTGCATCCAAATGATAAAATTTATTACATGACTTTGGATGAAGGTGACGCGAATGTAAGAAAGACTTTCATGCCTTATAAAGGTCCGTTCACGATTATAAAAACAACTCAGGTTGCTGCGTATTCGGAGAGAAACGGCGAGAAAAGCTCGATTGTAACTTCGAATTTTAACAGAAGGCCAAATAATTGGGATATTACGGTGAATTCAGTGGTGAATCCTCAATATATGGCAAGCGGAAAATTAGCTTTAATTGACGGAATCAACGGTGATGTCAACTGGAGAAAAGGCGAATGGCTGGGCTATCAGGGACAGGCTTTTGAAGCGATTATCGATATGAAATCTCCTCAGCAGCTTACAAAATTGTCTTCAACTTACCTTCAGGACAGTAAAGCATGGATTTTAATGCCTAAAAAAGTGGAATATTATGCTTCCAACAATGGAAAAGATTATATTCTTCTGAAAACGGTAGATAATACGGTAGATCCAAAGGATGAAACCATTCAGGTGAAAGATTTCGGAACAGAGATTTTACCTACCGAAGCCCGCTATATCAAAGTAAAAGCTTATTATTTTGGGAAACTTCCGGAATGGCATATGGGAGCCGGCGGTGAAGCGTACATTTTTGTAGATGAGATTTCTTTGAAGTAATTTTTAACTTAAATAAAGCAAAACCTCTTTCAATTGAAGGAGGTTTTATTTTGTTCTAAAAATTGGGTGTTTGAGATGCTTCGACTTCGCTTAGCATGACAGCTCTAATACTAATCTTATGTTTTAACAGCTCATTTGTAGCGATGTCATGCTGAGCGAAGTCGAAGCATCTTTAATGTTATCATGAAATTAATTCATTCTCTCCGCCCAATTCAATCCTTCCGGCAATTCCCTATCAGAAAATTCGATATGAATCACTCTTCTTTTCTTTCCGTTCGTTGTCCTGTTGGAGCCATGCAGAAGTAAAGGTTTCATGATCATTATTCCTCCTTTTTCTACATTACAGATTTCTTTGGTCTCCATATTCCAGTCTATGGTTTCGGGTCTGTAAATTCCTTTTGCGTGAGATTTTGGAACAACTTTTAATGCTCCGTTATGTTCATCCGTATCATCGAGATGAATTCTTATAGTGAAGATATTTTCAAGAATATTTAATGGCGGTTGAACGGCAAACTGATTCTGTTTTGTGGTCCAGGGTCCGAAATTTTCTAATTGTAATTTTTTATCAACAGAAATCGTTAAATCCTGATGATAAGCAACATACCAGTTTGATTTTTCCGGTTTATCAAAATAAATACTTTTGACCACGAAATATTTTCCGCCAAAAATTTCTTTGATAATTGCTTTAATTTTATCATTAAAAATCAACTCATTAATTCCCGGAATTTCCTTCAAAAACTGTCTTATCGCAAACAGATCTTCCGACTTTCTGAAAGTTTCTTTTGAAGTATCTATATTTTGAATGTGATCACTTATTTTATCAATATCTTCTTCAGAAAAAATATCCCTGAAAATCGTAAAGCCGTTTTCAAGGATATTATTTTTATGCTTTTCTAAATTCATAATGAATTGAATTGCTTTATTTTAATTTAAAATTTAAAATCTATAATTCAAAATTAATTTAAAGGTCTCCTCCATGATTTTCCAGCTGTCCTTCCCATTTGGAAACCGCTGAAGTTGCCAGTGCATTTCCTAAAACATTCGTCATACTTCTTCCCATATCACAGAAATGGTCGATCGGCAGAATTAATGCAATTCCTTCCGGTGGAATCCCAAACATGGAGCAGGTGGCCACAATAATGACCAAAGAAGCTCTCGGAACGCCGGCAATCCCTTTTGAAGTTAACATCAAAACCAAAAGCATGGTAACCTGCTGCCCCACTGACATTTCAATTCCGTAGATTTGGGCGATAAAAATTGATGCAAACGTCATGTACATCATACTTCCATCCAGATTGAAGGAATATCCCAGCGGTAAAATGAACGACACTACCCTGTTATTACATCCGAATCTTTCCAATTCCTCCACTAATTTCGGGAAAACGGCTTCAGAACTTGTTGTAGAAAAGGCGATTAATAGTGGTTCTTTGATTCGTCTTAATAACTCGAAAAGACGGTTTCCAAGAATAAGATAACCTACCAACAGTAAAACCAACCATAAAATTGCCAATGCAAAGAAGAAATCTCTTAAATAAATAGCATATACTTTAAAAATTTCAAAACCATTCGTAGCAACTACGGCAGCAATTGCTCCCAATACTCCAAACGGCGCAAACCACATGATATAACCTACCATTTTCAGGATGGCATGAGCTACAATATCGAATAATTTGATGACAGGCTGAGCATACTCTTCCCCCATATTTGCCAAAGCAACCCCGAACATAATAGAAAAAACTACAATCTGCAGCACTTCATTCGTTGCAAAAGCTTCAAAAATACTTTTAGGAATTACATGTTTTACAAAATCTTCCATAGAGAAACCTTTGCTGCTTTTTAAGAGTTCCTCTGCAGAAGCTGCGTCCTGAATAGGCAGTTTCGTTACGTGTCCCGGCTCAAGCCAGTTGACCAATACTAAACCAATAAAAAGCGAAATCAAGGAAGCTGAAATAAACCACAACATAGCTTTTGTTCCTACTCTTCCTATCATTTTAATATCACTCATTTTTGCAATACCCACAACCAACGTCGTGAAAACCAACGGAGCAATAATCATCTGTACCAGACGGATGAAGACCGTTCCCAAAAGCTTTATGTTTTTAGAAAAAGGTTCAGCACTTTCAGGATACTTTACATGTACGAATCCACCAATTCCTACTCCCAAGATAAGCGCAACAATAATTGCTATAAATAGTTTATTTTGTCCTTTCATATTGTTAATTCAAGTTTCGCAAATATAATATTTTTACAATTGGTGCAAGATTTCATTTTTTAAGAGGATTAATTTTATGTTAAATTAAAAATATATTAAGATTAACAAGCTGATCCATAAAATATTGCAGTCAATTTTATCAACATTTATTTAATTTTTATCCTTTTGATATAAATTTTATTATTACATTTGATTGTATTAACAACATTATAAAATATACAACTATGAAAAAAACTATCGCAATGGCTGCATTGGCTGTAGCTGTATCTTTCGGGTCGATTTCTTGTAAAAAGAAAGTTTCTGATGCGGACCTGCAAACTCAGGCTACAACTGTAGTGGTGTCTAACCCGAATGCTTCCGTGGAAGTAAAAGAAGGAGTTGCCCACCTTAGCGGAACTTTCGAAAGTCAGGAGTCTAAAGATGCAATGATCAAACAATTAAAAGCTATCAACGGGGTAAAAGACGTTATGGATATGGCTACGGTTGCTCCGGCTACACCAGCTGCTGCGCCGGTTGAAACACAATCTGCCGTAGATCCTGCCGTTCAGCAAAAAGTACAGGATGCAGTGAAAGATTTCCCTTCTGTAAAAGTAGAAGTTGTAAACGGAGAGCTTACGCTTACAGGAACAGTATCTTCTGCGGATGCCAGAAAAATCAAACAATCTGTAGATGCTTTGAAGGTTGGAAAAGTAAATTATAACTACACTGTAAAATAATTCAAAATGAGCACATTACAAGATAAATATTCAAGCGTGGTTTCTGCTGCGCAGACTGCAGGAATTTCAAACTTACAAGTTCAGGAGCAGGACGGAATCCTGTATGTTACAGGAAACGCTTCAAACACGGCTGCCAAAGACGCTGTATGGAATGCTTTAGGAGCTATTGACTCTACATATTCCGCTTCAGATATCAATATCGACGTACAAGTTGCAGGTCTTTCTACGGGTGCTGCTCTTACGGTTGCAACTGATGAATCTAATCTGAACATCAGACAGGAGCCTTCTACCGAAGCTGCTGTTGTAGGTAAAGCTGCAAAAGGAGATTCCGTAACATTGATCGAGCAGACTTCCGATGACTGGTGGAAAGTAAAAACCGCTGACGGACAGGAAGGTTATGCTTATTCAAGATATTTGAAAGCTTAACAAGATTTTAACTTTATTTAAAATACAGGCATCCCTAAATCAGGGATGTTTTTTATATTTTAGCGCCCTAAAAAACATTTAATGAAGAAAATCTTATGGTTTCTGATATTTTCATTTAACTTTTTAATTCTGAATGGACAAAAATTCAGTATCGAAGGTACAGTTTCCAACTTTGAAAAAAAACCCGTAGAAAATGCAACCGTTTATTTATTAAAACAAAAAGATTCAACTGTAATTAATTATACTTCCACCAATAAGGAAGGAAAATTTTCATTAAAAACGAATGAATTAAGCGAACCATCAATTTTAAAAGTCGATGCTGATAAATTAATTTCCTATTCTAAAAATTTTAATAAGATAGACGGATCCGTAAATTTGAATCAAATTGAGCTCGACAAAAACCAGGTCACGAATATTGAAGAAGTACAACTTACCGTTTCTCCTGTTAAAATTAAAAAAGATACCATCGAATTTAACGCCAATGCGATTAAAGTTCGTCCCGACAGCAATATTGAAGAATTACTGAAAAATATCGGCGGTGTGGAGATCGACAACGACGGAAAAATAACCATGAATGGAAAAGATGTTGATCAAATTATGATTAACGGAAAACCTTTCTTCGACAAAGACGGAAAAATCGCCCTGAAAAATATTCCGGCCGACATCATTAAAAACATCCAGTTTACCACCACAAAAACCAAAGAAGAAGAACTGAGCGGAAAAACTCCGAAATCAGAAAATACCACGATTAATTTTACAATTGACGAAAAGAAAAATAAGGGACTTATTTCAAGGATTACAGCAGGTTATGGTTCTGATAAGCGTTACGAAGACAGCGGATTCCTCAGTTATTTTAAGGATAAAGCTAAAATAAGTCTGCTGGCTTCTTCAAACAATATCAATTCGCAGGGGTTTTCTAATGATGAGGCTTCCGACATGGGAAGTGGCAGAGGTTCCCGCGGTTCAGCCGGAAACAATATGAAAGGAATTCAAAAGTCCACAACGATTGGCGTGAATTACAGTGATAAATTAAGCAAAGAAATAGATCTTGATGCATTAGGTGTCAACCGTGTCAATACCAATCTGGAAATGGCATCTAAAGTTTCGAGGACCACTTTTTTACCTGACTATGCACTAAGAACCGACTCAGAAAATCAGACAGAAAATGAAACTGAACAGTATAATTTTAATTCATCTTTGAAAATAAAACCTGATACTTTAAGTACAATCTATTTTTCACCTTCATTTTCCTATTCAAAAACCATAAATTCCAGAACTTCAAAATCGAACACTTTCAGGGATAACGAACTTTTGAATAAAAGTGAATCTGCCAACAACTCCCAATCTGAAAATAATTCCTTCACTCCAAACCTTCATTATTCAAGAAAATTCAAGAAGATAGGGAGAATATTGTATGCCAGTGTAAATACATCCATAACAGAAAATAAAAACAATAATCTCATAAAATCCCAAACCTTATTTTTTGAAAACGGAATTGAAGATGAAAACAAAAAAGACATTCGGGATCAGCTGACAAAAACCCAGAGACAAAGTAACAGCTATTCCTTCACCACTAAATTTTCCGAGCCTATATCTGATTCCACAAGTGTGAGCTTTGGTTTAAATTATAACTCAAAAACCGAAACAAATGCAAGAATTGTTAATGATTTTGATGCAAACAGCGGACAATATTCTGATTATAACATAGCCCTTTCCAACAGCTCAGAAGAGAAAACCAACCAGCTTTCTCCGGCAATAACTTTTGAAATCAATAAAAAGAAACTCAATCTTTGGGCTTCCGCGAACATTGACCTTACAGATGTGAAATATCACTCACTTTTTAACGGACAGCAATATGAACTGGACAGAAATTTTACACTCCCAGATTATAATGCAGGCTTTCAATATCATGTTTCCGAGAATTCCAGATTAAGCGTTTACAACTCGGCCAGCTTTACAATTCCTGCTTCTGACAGGCTAATTCCTTATGTAGATGAATCCAATCCGTTGGTGACTTATCAGGGAAATCCCGATCTTAAAAATGCCTGGAGCAATAGAACGAATTTGTATTTTAACAATTTTAATATCCCGAAAAATATCAATTATCATATCAATATCGGTTTTACCTATCACCACAATGACACGACCAATTTTTCTTACTATGACGAATCCGGAAAACAGTTTGTGACGTATACTAACATCAGCGGAAACAAAAGTGCAAATGTTGGAGGAGGCTTCAGCAAAACCTTCAAATGGGGAGACAACAAGTTGATGATAAACCCAAAGGTGAGCTTAAATTACAACTATAATCGGGGATTTGTCAATGGACAGCAATTCGTGGGGAATTCTTACACCTTTACTCCCGGAATCAGCTTCCTGTATGATAAAAAGGATAAAATCAACATAAAACCCTCTTACAACGTAAATCATTCTTTTTCAAATTATAAAAATTACAGTGTTGAAAGCATAAAAAATACGTATCAGACTTTCAGGCTTGAGCTAACAAATTATTTTCTTAAAACCAATCTGATCTTTGAAAACGACTTTGAATACAACACAAGTTCAAATATTGCACCGGGCTTCAAAAAAGATTTTTATTTCTGGAATACAAGCATAGGATATTCCTTTTACAACAAAATGTTTACGGCAAAAGTAAAAATTTATGATGTTTTAAATCAAAACCAAAGTGTAAAAAGAACCATTGCAGCTTCTTACGTGGAAGACCGGGAAGATTTGATTTTAAAGCGTTATGTGATGTTCACCTTAACGATGAAACTGAATAAATTTGCGGGTAAGAAATTGTGATTTTAAACAAATTCCACGAATTTTATAAACTCTGCCCAACACTTCTACGAAATGCCACTTTATGACTAAATAAACTTAAACAGATTTTCGCTTAAGAACATTTTATGTTAAATTAGCTGCAAATTTTATATAAATGAAGGCTCATTTTTCAATCTTATTGATTTTATTATTCATTTTTGGAAATTCGCAGACCGCACAACAGCAGGACACTTTTGTAAAAGATAATTTCACAAAGAAAGAATTTTACATTACCATGCGTGATGGCGTAAAACTTTTCACCATTGCATACATCCCGAAAGATATTTCCAATAAAAACAAATATCCGTTTCTGATGCAGCGAACCTGCTACAGTATCGCTCCTTACGGGGAAAATGAATACAAAACCAAGCTTGGCCCGAATCAATATCTGATGAAAGACAAATATATTTTTGTGTTTCAGGACGTTCGTGGAAGATACATGAGTGAGGGAACTTTCACCAATATGACGCCGCAGGTTGACCGCAAAACCAAAAAAGATGTTGACGAAAGCACCGATACTTACGATACAATTGAATGGCTTTTGAAAAATATTAAAGATAACAACGGAAAAGTAGGTCAATACGGAACTTCTTATCCAGGATTTTATACTGCTGCAGGGATTTTGGCTCAGCATCCGGCTTTGGTGGCCTCATCTCCACAAGCCCCGATTTCAGATTTCTGGAACGATGATTTTCTTCATAACGGAAGATTTATGTTGGGCTATTTCAGGACTTTCCCTGTTTTCGGAATACAGAAAACGAAGCCTGAAAACAAGGCGTGGTACACAGATTCTATGATCAAAACGACTTCAGATGATGGATTGAAATTTTACAGAGATATGGGAACTTTGAAAGACGGTTATGAAAAATATTATAAGGATAACTTCTTTATGACGGAAATTATGAACCATTCCAATTATGATGAATTCTGGCAAAAAAGAAACCTTTTACCTCATCTTAAAAATGTAAATCATGCGGTAATGACTGTCGGTGGCTGGTTTGATGCAGAAGATTTATCAGGACCTTTAAATATTTATAAAACCATCGAAAAGACAAGCCCAAAAGCGAAAAACACGATCGTAATGGGGCCTTTTTCTCATGGAGGTTGGGGACGTGAGGAAGGAAAACATTTTCACAATCAGATTTATTTTGGAGACAGCATCGCAACCTATTATCAGAAAAATATTGAAACGAAATTTTTTAACCATTATTTAAAAGGAAATACAAAACAGGACGCCGGGCTTCCGGAAGCTTTGATGTATGACACTGGGGCAAAACAATGGCGAGAATTTGCGATTTACCCTCCGAAAGAAGCAAAAAAAGTAAATTTCTATTTATCAAATGGAACATTGAAAAACTCAGCAGGTCAAGGTTCTTCTGAATATTACAGTGATCCGAATAACCCGGTTTTAAGTTCTGATAATTTAAAAGATTTTAATGGTTTTACTCCAAAAAATTATATGTCGGAAGACCAGAGATTTGCAGTCGGAAGACCTGATGTTTTAACATTCACAACGGATGTTCTGACAGAAGATATGACTTTCGCAGGAGAAATTATGGCTAAATTAAATATTGCTTCCACTTCCACAGATGCCGACTTCGCCGTGAAATTAATTGATATTTACCCTGAAGATTTTAAACCTGTTGAGAAAAAAGACGGTATTATTTACGGAAATTATCATCAGATGGTAAGAAGTGAAATTATGCCTGCGAGGTTCAGAAATTCGAGAGAAAAATCTGAAGCTTTGGTTCCGAATCAAAAAACAGCGGTAAATTTCAGACTACAGGATGTTGTTCATACTTTTAAGAAAGGACATAAAATCCAGATACAGATTTCCTCAACATGGTTTCCTCTTTTCGCGATCAATCCACAGAAATTCTTAGATAATCCGAATTTTGCTACAAAGGAAGATTATACAAAGGCTTTTATCAAGGTTTTTGATGACAGTGCAATTGAAGTTGAAGTTTTGAAATAAATTAAAAAAGCTGTTCAGATTTTGAGCAGCTTTTTTACAACTTTGACCATCCAGTTTGTCTCTTTAAAAATTATTCCTCAATCGTTCTAAAAGTCAGATTTACCCTTGGTGTTTTCACTTTTGTCGTTGGTGGAAGCCGGTGTAGCCAATGGTCTTGCGTTTTTCCTTTCATCACCAGTAAACTTCCGTTTTCCAAAAATATCTCTACTTTTTCTTTTGTTGTCTTATGTTTAAACAAGAATTTTCTTTCCGCCCCGAAAGTCAGAGATGCGATGGCTCCATGTTTTTTTAAATCCTTTTCTCCGTCACTGTGATAGGCCATTCCTTCGCTTCCATCATGGTATAGATTGAGAAGGCAGGAATTATATGTTTCACCGGTAACTTCTTCGCATTTTTGTTTTAATTCCAATAATTCTGGAGTCCAGAATTTTGCATACTTTGTCCGTTTGGAATAGGTATATTCAAAAGGTTTTTCTCCGAACCATGCCACTTTTCTTTTGGTTAAAATCAATTTTCCAAAAATTACCGCTTCATCATTTTCCCACGGAATCTGATTGAATAAATAATCATAATAAAAATCCGATTTTTCTTGGGAGAAAACTTTTCCGTAATAGTGAACGGTTCCGTCATTAGGAAGTAAGTTTAAAGGATTATCTGATATATCTTCGAATAGGTTCAACATTTTTTAAATAATTTTAATTATAAAAACACAAATTACACAAATGTTTTTCACAAATAAGTACAAATATGGCTATCAATAGGAACGAATTTTAATCTTTATAGAATAATTCATTTCAATTGGCTTTAGCCAAAATCTAAAAATTCAACACAATTATCTAAGTAAATCTGTGAAATCTTCGCGAGAAAATAAATTAAAGTAAAATAGAATTTTCGGTGTAAACTCTCGAACTTTCCCATCCAACAATCAATTGCTTCCTCTCACTTCCCCATCGGTAACCACCAATATTTCCTGAAGACTGAATCACGCGATGACAGGGAATCAAAAATGCTACAGGATTGCTTCCAATTGCTGTTCCTACGGCCCGTGAAGCTTTGGAATGACCAATTTTATCAGCCAAATTTCCATAAGTAGACAATTTTCCCATTGGAATTGTAAGAAGGCTTTCCCAGACTTTTAATTGAAAATCGGTTCCCTTTAAATGTAGTTTGATAGTATTCAATTTCGTCCAGTCTTTATTGAAAATTGAAAGGGCATTTTTCTGGATTTCGTTTTGTTTTTCTAAAAAAGAAGCATTAGGAAATTTGCTTTTCAAATCTCCCAATGCTGTTTCTTTATCGTTTTCAAAAGCCATATAGCAGATTCCTTTTTCTGTGGAAGCTGTGATTACTTTTCCAAAAGGAGTTTCGGAAAAACTGTAATTAATATTGAGGCTTTTTCCTCCGTTTTTATATTCTGCCGGAGACATTCCTTCAATTTTCACAAACAGATCGTGTAATCTGCTTGTGCTTGAAAGTCCTGTCTCATAAGCAGTATCAAATAAACTTGCTTTTTCTTGCTTTAATAAGCTTTTAGCATGCTCAAGACTGATGAACTGCAAAAACTTTTTCGGGCTCGTTCCCGCCCAATCAGAAAACATCTTCTGAAAATGAGTCGGACTTACGTTAATCTTCTCTGCCACTTCCTCCAAACTTGGCTGAAGCCTGAAATTGCTCCTGATATATTCTATCGCTTTGGCAATTCTGTTATAATCTATCTGATTTTGTGTGGACATATCATTTTGTTTTACCTCACAAAGTTCCAAAGAATATGCGGCAGAAAAAATCCGATTCTTGCGGAATTTTAGTTGTTGTTATAAAGATGATAATAAGCAAGCATTTTGTAATATAACTTTGCTGACAGGAAAGCACTTGGCTTTGCCATCGGAGAATCCATTAATTCTACAATATCAAAGGCTACAACGTTACATTTTTCAAATACTCTTCTTAATAATTCCAGCGTTGGATACCATTGTAATCCACCTGGTTCAGGAGTTCCTGTGGACGGAGCAATTGATGGGTCGAAAGCATCAAGGTCAATTGTAATATATACGTTTCCTGAAACTTTTTCTAGAACATCATTCACCCAATTTTCGTTATTGGCGATTTCGTGAGCGAAAAATACTCTTCCTTCAGGCAAATATTCAGCTTCTTCGATATCCATAGAACGGATTCCCACTTGCACTAAATTGTGTTTCTGATTTGCTTCAAAAACCGCACAGGCATGATTAGAAGTCGAACCGTGGAATTCCGGACGAAGATCTGTATGCGCATCCAATTGAAGAACAGTCAGATTCTCGAATTTTTCACCAACCGCACGAATCGAGCCAATTGAAACAGAATGCTCTCCTCCGAAAAGGGTGAATAATTTCCCGTCGTTATTCAAAAGTTCTTTTGTTTTTTGATAAACCGCTTCTGTCATGGCTTCCGGTGATGATTTTTCAGAAATTTCTCCAGCCAAATAAACACCTTCCAAATAAGGCTCAGTTTGAGTTTCAATATCATAAAGCTCCATGTTTTCAGAAGCGTCTAAAAAGAGTTCCGGACCTTTATCAGCACCTTTCCCCCAAGTTGAAGTTCCGTCGTAAGGAACTGTTACCAACATTACTTTTGAATTTTCTAATGATGCATTTTCTTCAGGAATTCCCGCGTATGTTTTCATGCTTTTATTTAAAAATTTAATGATTGCGACAAAGATACAAAGAAGTTGGGAGAAAGTTGAAGAAGCTGGAAGATGGGTGTTGGAAGTTTACAAAAAGAAGAAAATTCTGCATGAAATTTAGAACCCTCAATCATTATTCAACATAGACCACAGGTTGGCTCTAAAATAAGCGTCACAATTTTAAACTTCCAGCTTTCATCTTCATGCTTCCAGCCAAAATCATTACCTTTGTAAAAAATTCAAAATATGTCGTTAAAAGCTGTGTTATTCGATATGGATGGCGTAATTGTAGATACAGAACCATTGCACAGAAAAGCCTATTTTAAAACATTTGACGAGTTGGAAATTGCAGTTTCCGAAGACTTATATACTTCTTTTACAGGAGCCTCAACAAAAAGAGTTTGTGAAACTTTGATTAATGAATTTAATTTAAATCAAACTCACGAAGATATTGCTCTTATCAAAAGAACTCATTTTAAAGATTATTTTTATAATGATGATGAATTTGATTTAATTCCGGGAGTGAGAGAATTAATTCAACATTATCATGAAAATGAGATAAAATTAATTTTAGCTTCTTCCGCGACAATGACAACAATCAATATGGTTTTTGAGAAGTTTGAGCTGGAAAAATATTTCAAAGGAAAGATCAGCGGTGCAGATTTAAAAGAATCAAAACCTCATCCGGAAGTATTTCTGTTAGCATCGGAAATGGCGGGTGAACCTGTAGAAAACTGCATGGTGATTGAAGATTCTACGAACGGAATTCTGGCGGCCCACCGGGCGAATATTTTTTGTGCGGCGTACAGAAGTCCACATTCTAAAAATCAAGATTATACGTTGGCAGATACGGTGATTTCAGATTATGTTGATCTTGAACTGGATAAAATTTCAAAATATTTTTAAATAAAAAAGCTCTCAGATTTGAGAGCTTTTATTTTTTATAGGTTTTGGCTAAAGCCAATTTGAGTTTTTTTCGAAAACCGGGCTAAAGCCCGTTCCTATTGATGGGAATAACATTACGGATTCGTATATCCTAATAACTTCAATATATCTTCCGGTTCCTGTTTTTCACGGAAAATTTCGTATTGGAAATCTCCATTTTCATCTTTTTGAATCAAAATATGTCTCGGCTGCGGCATCAAACAGTGATGAACACCACCATAACCACCAATCGTTTCCTGGTAAGCTCCCGTATGGAAAAAACCAATGTACAAAGGCTTCGTATCACTGAAAACAGGTAAATAAATTGCGTTCGTATGTTGCTCAGAGTTATAGTAATCATCTGAATCACAAGTTAATCCACCAAGGAAAACTCTTTCGTAAGTATCATCCCAACGGTTCAGCGGAAGCATGATAAAGTGTCTTGAAATCGCCCAGGTATCAGGAAGTGTCGTCATGAAAGAAGAATCGATCATGTTCCACTTTTCCCTGTCGTTCTGACGTTTTTGTGAAATAATCTTATAAATATTTGCACCACTTTCACCAACCGTAAAACTTCCAAATTCAGTATAAATATTTGGCTCTTCAACTCCTTCCTCTTCACAGAATTTCTTGATTTGGGAAACAATTTCCTCTACCATATATTGATAATCGTAATCAAACTGTAAAGACGTTTTGATAGGAAAACCACCACCGATATTCAATGAATTTACCTCCGGTGCGATTTTCTTCAAACGAGCATATACACGAAGACATTTATATAATTCGTTCCAGTAATATGCTGTGTCTTTGATCCCTGTATTAATGAAGAAGTGAAGCATTTTCAATCTTGCGTTCGGGTGTTCAGCAATTTTCTGGCTGTAATACGGGATAATATCTTTATACCCGATTCCTAATCTTGAGGTATAAAATTCGAACTTCGGTTCTTCCTCAGAAGCGATTCTGATTCCGATATCGAACGTTGTATCAATACTTTCTGTAAGCTTATCCAATTCACGGTAATTATCCAGAATCGGCGTAATGTTTTCAAAACCGCTGTTGATCATATCTGAAATTTTCGCCAGATAATCATCAGTTTTAAAACCATTACAGATCACTTCGATATCTTTTGTCACCTTCCCTTCCTTATAAAGAGATTTTACGATATCCATGTCGTACGCAGAAGACGTTTCTATGGAAATATCATTTCTTAGTGCTTCTTCAATTACAAACTTAAAATGGCTGGATTTTGTACAGTAACAATATCTATAGTTTTTCTTATATTCGGTTTTCTCAAAGGCTTCTTTAAACCAGCTTTTTGCTTTCTGAATATTTTGAGAAATCTTCGGGAGGTAACTTACCTTTAAAGGAGTTCCAAACTTTTCAACAACTTCCATCAAGGGAATATCGTGAAACAACAAATTGTTCTCAGAAACATTGAATTCTTCTGTTGGAAAATACAATGTCTGATCAATAAGTTCCGAGTATTTTATTTTCATTTCTAAACAAGTGAATTAAGAATGCAAAATTGCTAAAAAAGTTTGGTTTTCTAGCGTTAAAATTGTATAATTTTCAAGGTGTTTTTCCGTGGAAATTTTACTTTGATTATCAATACGTAAACTTCTGAATATATTCCTGCCTTTTATTCTCAGAAATTCCCAAAACCTGATGAATGTAAACATCAATGGAACCGTACTTTTTATCGATTTCGTTAAAAGCACTATCAAGATAACCAGTTTCCACCCAACTTAGTTTCTCCAAAACATGAATATCCATTGTAGGGTAGAGAAAGTGTAAATTATTTGCAAGGTTAAGCCTTTTTTCAACTAATTTTTTTCTGTAATTGTTTGATAAAAGATATTCATTGTAGATGGTTTTTTTATCAAATTTTAAAATTGTTAAAATTAAAGCTGTTGTAATTCCTGTTCGGTCTTTTCCGGCGGTGCAGTGATACAAAACAGGTTGATCTGATTCTAAAACTTCAGTAATAATTTTCTTTATAACTTCCGGATTTTCCGTGACATAATCTTTGTAAAAGTCAATCATTCTTTTATGAGCATCCGAACCATTAACTTTCCCTTTTAATACTAGTTTTCTGGCTTGATCCAATTGATCTCCTTTATCTTCGAAGGCAGAATAATTTTTGTAGACAACATTGTCCGGAAGATGATCCGGTTTTTCTGCAATTTCTTTTGAATTTCTGAGATCAATAATTTCTTTAATGCCTAATTGTTGAATTTCTCTGAAAGATTTCTTCTTTAGTTTATGAAGGTGTCCGCTTCTGTATAATTTTCCTTCTTTTAATATTCTTCCATCGATATTTTTAATATCTCCGACAGTTCTGAAATTGTTGATTTTTTTAATTGCGATATGCGGTTCTGTTTCATATTGTCCGTATTCAGGTGTAGGAAAATTTTGTGTTTTACAGGAGAAAACACAGAATATTGAGATTATTAGAAATGAGATTTTGATAAGGTCTTTCATTTTTTATTTCCCACAGATTACACTGATTTGCAGAGATGTTTATGTATAAATTTATTAAGTTTTAGCTAAAGCCAATTGATGGAAATTATTTTTAAACTTTGTGTTTATTTGTAAAAAATATTCGTGTTATATTACAGATAATTTCTTCCAACAAAAATCAGTAAATCCCCTTTCTCATACTCAACCGCGATTTCATCTTCAACGGCAAAATTTCTCGTTCCTAGTTTTGATGTGATGCTTAAACTTCCGTTTTTCAGCAGCCAGTTCAAGCCTTTTGTAGTAATATTTTCAACTGACGGAAAGGGATATAGTGAAATCATTTTATTTTTAACTCCTTTTGTAGTAAAACTTTTCGGAATAAAGTAATATTCGGAAAATTCATCATAAAATTTTATGTTTAATTTATCCTTAAATCCGAAAGCTACGGTAAGATTTCCTAAAAAATGATCCTGTTCTCCTCCACTTCCCCCAAAAACATCAACATTTGTAAAATCTTTTTCAAGGATAATTTCTAAAGCTTTATGAAAATCCGTTTTTTCCTGATCCGGTGTGTAGATAAATTTTTCATCGTAAATATCTTCGTCTTTACCTGAATGCGAATCAAAATCACCTGAAATAAAATCTAATTTATTTAATGGGAAATTGAGTGTTTTCAGATAATGAAAAGCTCCGTCCGTACAGGCAATCAAGCCATAATTTTCCGGATTGGGAAAAGATTTCGGAGCGTCTCCATTGATGAAAAGTAGTGCTTTATCTTTCATTCGGGTTCCAGTATTCTTCCGGTTCGTTGTTGAGTTTTGAAACGTATCTCGCCAAAACAAAAAGATAATCTGAAAGCCTGTTTAAGTATTTAATCAGTTCCGGACGAACTTCTTCAGATTCGTTTAAGAAAACCAAAGATCGTTCTGCTCTTCGGCAAATGGTTCGTGCTGCATGCAAAAAAGTTGCTGATTTTCCACCTCCGGGAAGGATAAAATATTGAAGCGGTTCCAACTTTTCCTCAAAAGTATCCATCCAGTTTTCCAGTTCTTCGATCTCTGTGTCGGAAATCATTAATGTAAGTCGGGATTTTCCGTTGGCCAGCATTAATTTATCAACTGGTGTCGCGGCCTCCGAGCCCACTGTAAATAGATCAAATTGGATTTTTTTTAATTGCTGTAAAACTTCCGCATCCTCGATATGGCTTTTTGCAATCCCGATGAATGAATTCAGTTCGTCTATATTTCCGTAGCTGTCGACTCTTGCACTGGCTTTTGAAACCCTGGTTCCTCCGTACAGTGCTGTCTGACCTTTATCGCCTGTTTTGGTATAAATTTTCATAGTACTAAATTAGTTTTTTCTTTGAAGGTTGACAAGTTTTGGAATTTCAATATTTTATTTTTTGAATATCTAAAGCTATCCATAAAGTTTGTTTGGTATCTATATTTTGGAGATTGATAAAATTCGTAAACTGGTGGCTGTGGCTCTCGAAGTCACCACTATTTCTAATTCCAACCGCCACCTAGCCCAGATTGCAGCGGCATCCTTTTTTGTTGCGGCCGGAGCGAAGCGGAGGCCGTAACAAAAAAGATATAGCGAAAAGCTGGAAATAGCTTCTAAAAAAGGATGCGAGAGGTTTGAGGATAGAGGTCTGATGATTGAAAACAGATTTTTCCTTCGTCAGAATGACATATTTAATTGTTCTGCCTTTTTATCATGAAAGCAAAAGCGACCGATCTAAAAAGACCGGCCACTTCAAATTATTTATTTTTACCTAACAATGTCGTAAGTATACAGTCTTAACGGAAAAGTTTACATGATATTTTAAAAAATAAAAAATATTTTTCCAGAATCAAAATCCTACTGACAAACTGTTGTCATAGTCCTGTTTTATCTTTGTATCAACAATAACAAACAATATTAAAATTATGACAACTACAGCAACAATCACAAAAAAATTCATGACATCTGAACAGTTATTAGAGCACTGGCAAGGGCACAGAAACCTGACAAGAAGAGTAATCGAAATGTTTCCGGAAAAGGAGTTATTTGAGTTTTCTGTAGGCGGAATGAGACCTTTTGCGAAATTGGCCGTTGAGCTAATCAGCATCGGAGGACCTGCTTTGAAAGGAATCGTGGACAAAAATATGGAAGGCTACAATGAAGAGGGTTTTAACCCAAAAACGAAAGAAGATTTACTAAAAAAATGGGACGAGGAAACGGAAGTAATTAACGATTATTATGCTCAGATTTCTGAAGAACGTTTCCAGGAGACTTTCAATTTATTCGGTCAGTATGAGTTTCCGGTATATCAGAATATTTTATATTTCATTGATAATGAGATCCATCACCGTGGACAAGGATATGTTTACCTGAGAGCTTTGGGAATTGAACCGCCTTTTTTTTGGGAGAGATTTTAGGAGCATTAATGCCTTTATGGAGACTAAAATCTTTAATCAGATCTAATATGAGAAATCAATCATAATTAAAGGCCAAATAATTATATTTTTCTAATAAACCATCTTCAAATTAAATTAATATTGCTTAACCTCAACAATCAGTTTGTTGGGGTTTTTATATGTTTATTTGAAATTTTTTCCAGCAAATCATTTAATTTTTCGGTAAGACTTTCCGGCTCCAATATTTTGGCATAATCTGCAAAAGTGATCAGCCAACGTGGAAAACCATCGTTGATCCACTCGGTTTCAAAGGTTAGCTCCATTCCTTCATCTGTTTCTATTTCATCAATTAATCCGTAATATTTTTTTGAATTTACGAGATGATTCATAATTTTTTTCTCCACTAAAAGGCGAACCTTTATTTTATTTCCATTACCGTTTTTTCTGTAATCATTGATTTGCCCGTATTCCTGCAAAAATAGGTTCTGGGTTTTTGTAATCTGCAAAATCCTGTCGACCCGAAACTGCCTGAAATCATTCCTCAACGTGCAGAAAGCCATGATATACCAGTAATTAAACTCAAAGAAAACACCTACAGCTTCAATGGTTCTTGTTGAAATTTTAGAATCCATGGTTTTATATTCTATTGTCAGCTGCTTTTTTTCCGCAATGCTTTCCAGAATAATTGGGATGACATTTTTTATATCGTCTTCGGTTTTAGGATGATAATTAAAGACATCAATCTGTTTTTCGATATTTTCAATTAAATTTCTGTCTGAATATTTTAATACGGAACGAACCTTTTCCATGGCAGTTTGATAGTGATTTCCCAAACTTTGATGTAAAAATTTCTGCATTAATTTTTCAGCCGTAATAAAACTCAACACTTCTTCCTTCGTGAACATTACCGGCGGAAGTTTGTAGCCGTCCATTAACGAATATCCACTTCCTGCTTCACCGATGATAGGAATTCCGGCATTTTCCAGTGTTTTTACATCCCGGTAGATCGTCCTGATACTCACCTCAAATTTTTCAGCTAAATCCTGTGCTCTTACAATCGGTTTGGATTGCAATTGGGTGAGAATAGCGGTTACGCGGTCGAGTTTTTTGAGGTAGTGGTCGTTCATTTTTTGGGTTTGAGGGTTTGAGAGTTTTAGAGTTTTAGAGTTTTAGCAAAATATTTTCTATTTTCTATTTTCTATTTTCTATTTTCTAATTTTAATCAATTATCTTTAAAAGTATTCATCAGTTTATCAAGATTTAAGCTTCTTGCCGAGGCATCAAAAATTTCCCGGTAGGTTCCGTTGAGTTGTACCAATTCGCCATGAGTTCCGCTTTCCACGACGCGCCCTTTTTTCATCACATAAATTTTATCCGAATCCAAAATCTGCGACAAAGAATGGGAAATAATAATCACGGTTCTACCCTCTTTTATGGCATCCAAAGAGTTCTTAATCTGTTCAGTAGCAATAGCATCCAGGCTTGCTGTAGGTTCGTCAAGGAAAATAATCGGTGGATTTTTTAAGAATAATCTGGCAATGGCGATTCTTTGCTGTTGACCTCCGGAAAGTTGGGTGGCATCATGTCTATATCCATCCGGTAAGTCCAAAATCTGTTCGTGCAAATACGCTTTTTTCGCGGCTTCTTCAATTTCCTCAAAAGTCGCATTCATATTTCCGTAGCGGATATTATCTTCAATACTCCCCTGAAAAATGTGGTTTTTTTGGAGAACTAAACCAAGGTCTCCCCTCAAAGAGTTATTATCAAATTCATTTAAACTCACATGATCCAGTAAAATTTCCCCAGAATCTGGAAGATAAAATTTACATAGAAGATTGATCACCGTGGATTTTCCGGCACCACTCAAACCAACCAAAGCAGTAGTTTTTCCGTTCTCAATTTTCATGGAAACATCGTGTAGTGCCTGAGTTCCGTTGGGATAGGTGAAGTTTACATTTTTTAGTTCAAAATTTCCTTTGATGTTTTTCTCCACGAAAGTTCCGTTCGGTTCCATTTCGTTGTCGGCATTTAAAATATCAAAATATCCTTCTGCATAAATCATTGCATCATTCATATCGTCATAAATCCTGTGTAATTGACGAATAGGGGCCGAAACATTGTTGAAAAGCATGATATGAAGCATGATCGCACCGATTGTCATTTGCTGGTCCAGCACCAGATAAACCGTTAAAAGTATAATTAAAACAACCCCAAACTGTTCGATAAAAGTCTTTAATCCATCATAAATAAAATTCGTTTTCCGGGTGAACATCTGGCTTTCCATCAACTGCATCTGCAAATCGGATTGTTTTTTTCCTTCAAATTTTTCACGGATAAAACTTTTAATCACCATAATGGAATTAATTAAGTTTAAAAGTCCGGAAGTTTTCTGCTCACGCTGATTCCTCAGAGTTCTTCTTACTCCGCCCAGCTTTTTCGCCTGTAAAGAACTGATATAAAAGTAAATAGGAACAATAACCGTGGAAACAATTCCCACATAAACGTTCTGCATATACATGATAATCAATGCAATAAATGCATTTGAGAACAATGGTAACATATCAATAAAGAAATTCTGAACGAGTCTCGTTAAGCTTTCAATCCCTCGATCGATTCTGATCTGTAATTTTCCGGATTCATGGTTTTCATCATTAAAATAAGCAACTCTATACGTCAGAATCTTGTCAATTGCCGATTGTGCCAGAACGGAGCTTACATTAATCCTGATTTTTTCTCCATAAAATTTCTGCCCGAAATTGATGAAAATATTCAGTAATTCTTTTCCCAATAAAATAATTGTAATGACCACCAGAATATGAATTCCCTCAGACATTGGGTGCGGAAGACGGGTCAGGCTTGTAACCTCATCTACCGTGTATTTCAAGACCAGCGGGTTGACCTGTGCTGCAAGAGCTCCTAAAAATGTAAGAAATAGAGTTCCATAAATCATCAAGCGGTAAGGCCTGATAAATGGGACCAGTTGTTTATAAATTCCAAATAATGTGACTGTTCTGTTGAAAGGTTTTGCCATAGGAATTATTTTAACTAAAAAACGCACCGTTTTGCAAGAGAAAAGGTACGTTTTATTCTATTTTTCAGCAAATATTTGCTTTAATTTATGTTTATCCTTCGTAATGATAAGTCGTCAGATAATGCAGTTCAGGTTTACTTACTGCTTTAGATTCCGCTTCAGCCTGCTCCAATGAATACTGGGAATTGATTTCTTTTCTTTGGAATACAAAAGAATTATTGGCGTTTTTATCAACAACATCATTGAAAATATGCTCGATTTCAGAGTTTGCCAGTGATGCAAAACTAATATCCTCAAAACCGTGCATCAACCTTAAATCATCAAACTGATCAAAATTTTCATCTACAAAACCCTGAAACTGATTTTTTGAATCAAAGTTTCCGGCCCATATATTATAAGCGTATGTTTTCTTTTTTGGTTTGTCTAAAATACTCTGATAAACGAAGTTTTCACCCAAATAAGCTTCCCTTACCTGCGGATCGTTCGCCAGATCTTCCGGAAGTCCTTCTTTCAAAATCCTTCCTTCAAACATGATGTATGTTTTATTGGTAATCGCTAAAGTCTGCTGAACATTATGGTCGGTAATCAAAATCCCGATGTTTTTATCAACCAAACTTCTCACGATTTTCTGAATATCTTCAACGGCAATAGGGTCTACTCCGGCAAAAGGCTCATCTAAAAGGATAAAATTCGGGCTTGTAGCAAGGCAGCGGGCAATTTCCGTTCTTCGTCTTTCTCCTCCGGACAAAAGGTCTCCACGGTTTTTACGGACGTGCTGCAATGAGAATTCTTCAATCAGCTCATCACATTTGATCTGCTGTTCACGTTTAGAAAGCTTTGTCAGCTGTAAAACTCCCATAATATTCTCTTCCACAGAAAGCTTACGGAAAACAGAGGCTTCCTGAGCAAGATAACCGATTCCCTTTTGGGCTCGGCGATACATCGCATCAGTGGTGATTTCCTGCTTATCAAGGAAAATTTTTCCTGAAGTGGGCTTAACCAAACCTACAATCATATAAAACGAAGTGGTTTTTCCTGCCCCGTTCGGACCAAGCAAACCAACAATTTCTCCCTGCTGAACCTGTACAGAAACGCCTTTTACAACTTTTTTAGGACCGTATTCCTTGATTAAGTTTTCTCCTCGTAAAATCATAACGGCAAAGATAAAGTTTTTTTGAATTGAAATTTTAGATTAAAGATTGTGCGTAAAAGTTTTATGAAATTTTAATATCTCTGATTTAATTTATCGTTTTGTAACAACTTACTTTTTCAGACTACTTATTAAAAACAATTCACTTAATCTCAAAACATTAAAAATGGAAAACTACGGTTACACAAAAACAGAAGATCAGAATCAGCAGAATAATGCACCTTACCGTTCAGAAAAGAAAATTCCGGCAGCTTTGTTAGGTATTTTAGTAGGATGGCTGGCTTTAAATAAATTCTATCTCGGCTACACAAAAGAAGGGATCATACAGCTTGTTTTAAATGTTGTTACTCTTGGTGCAGCTTCTATTATTCCTTTTATTGAAGGTATTTTATATTTATTTATGAGCGACAAGCAATTTGATGACACCTATGTTTATGGCAAAAAAGGCTGGCTATAAGATTTAACATAAATTGTAAAGAATTTTATTTTATTTCCATAATTTTATAACACCAACCAACACATAAAATAATATGGAAAATAATCAACGGCTGACCGAGCTTCTGGCTCTGGATCTGGGTATTACTATCAACAACAGAAGGCCTTATGCAAAAGAGGTTTTCAAATGGCAGGATATGGACCTTCTTCCCCATTCTTCGACCGATACCATGCTTTGCGAAATCTATGAATGGAACGGAAGAAACTGGAGAACAACCAATAATAACCTCATCGGATATTTATTTTCGGGGGATCAACTGAATACGATTAAAAATCAATTAAACAATGTCCCGAAACAACCGGCCCTAATCCCTGATTTTGAATTTACGAAAGACAGCATGATCGAATACGGATTGTCACTTCCTTCTCTTTTCAACATTGGATTGAATGGAAATATCAAAGCTGCCAAAAATTTTTCGGTAAGGGTAAATGGTGTTACAAAATCAAGAATTACCAATATAGACTCACCCGGAATTGAAATTCTGAGGAGCTATTCAGAATTCACTCAAAGTAAATCCAAAACGTACAGGAAAAATATTAAGTTTAACTATTTAAGCACTTCCCTTTTCTTTGCGGAAAGCGTTGAAATTTACCTTGAAAAAGAATCAGGAGTAGGTTTGGATGTAAGCTTCCAGACTCAAAATGTGGAAGTCGAAGCCAAAGTGGATACTGATACAAAGAAAAATTTCATTTTAAAATACACCGGAAATCAGGCACCTTTTGCTGCAAAATTTACGAAAGGAAAGGAATTTGATATTTTTTAAAAAATTAAAAGAGTTATAAGTTAAGAGTTATGAATTATGAGTTTCTTGTTGGCGAATATTTTTTACGCAATTATACAACTCATAATTCATAACTCTTAACTTATAACTCATAAAAAAATCCCTAACTTTGTTTACTAATACTGACTTTTCAATGCAGAATAAGCTAAAGATCATCAATGATCCCGTTCACGGTTTTATCAGAATTCCACACGAAATTTTATTCGATATTGTCGAACACCCTTACTTCCAAAGATTGCGTAGAATAGGACAGACAGGACTTTTGAACCTTATTTTTCCGGGAGCCACGCACACCAGATTTCACCATGCATTGGGAGCGATGCACCTAATGTTTACAGCTTTGGAAACGTTGAAGCAAAAAGGTGTAAAAATCTCTGAAACAGAGGAAAAAGGAGCTATGCTGGCGATTTTAATGCATGATATTGGCCACGGACCGTTTTCTCACGCGCTGGAAAGTATGTTGATGGACGACTGGCATCATGAAAAACTTTCGCTGTTATTGATGAATCGATTAAATGATGAATTTAATGGTGAATTATCATGTGCCATTGAGATGTTTCAGGGAAAATATCATAGAAAATTTTTCAATCAATTAATTTCTTCCCAACTGGATGTTGACAGGCTTGATTATTTAAAGCGTGACAGTTTTTTCACAGGAGTTTCTGAAGGGAATATCAATACTCAGAGGATTATTTCCATGATGAATGTTTGTGACGAAGGCGAATTAGTGGTTGATGCAAAAGGAATTTATTCTATCGAAAACTTCTTAACGGCCAGAATGTTTATGTATTGGCAGGTATATTATCATAAAACATCGGCATTGGCGGAGTTTTTATTGGTTAAAATTTTAGAAAGGGCAAAATATCTGGTTTCACAAGGTGTTGATCTTCCTGCCACTGAAAATCTCACCTATTTTTTATATCGTGGAAAAAGCTGCGCAACGGATGAAGATGTGGAAAGATTTACACAATTGGATGATAATGATATCATTCAGGCTATGAAAAGCTGGCAGAATTCCGATGATTTTGTTTTATCTTATTGGTGTAAGGCAGTGATTCAGAGAAATCTTCCAAAGACAATTATCTCTTCTCATTCATTCGATCAAAGATTTATTGAAGAAAAAATCAAAAAAACCAATGAGCTTTTCGGAATTGATAATGGCCATGAACTTGTCCATGAAATCAAACGAAAACTCTTGCCATATAATGCTGAAAAACAGCCAATTTACCTCTTACAGAAAAGCGGAGAAAAAATAAGGCTTGAAGATTCCCAAGACCAGCTTTTATCAGGATTGATGGTCAACAAGACGACACGGTATATCCTGACTTTTCCAAGGGATATCTAAACATAATTTCTTAAAGTATATTAAAATTCACTATCCGAAATCCAAAAAATGTTTGCGAATTAGAGAATTTCTTATCTTTGCAGAATATGGAATTTACAGCTTCGCAAATTGCAAGTTTTATTGACGGTAAAATAATAGGCGACGAGAGCACGCTTATTACAGGAGTTTCACCAATTGAGCAGGGGGAATCAGGGCATCTTTCTTTTATAGCACAAGACAGATTTTCTCATTATTTGGACACTTCAAAATGTTCCGTTATCATCGTTTCTGAAAATCTTTTAACAAAAGATACCTATAATCCTACTATTATTGCAGTAAAAGATGCTTATCTTTCGTTCCAGGTCTTGATGAACCTGTACCAGGAGATGCAGGGCAGAAAACAGGGAGTTGAGGACGGTTCTTCGATCCATGATACGGCTGTCATCGGTGATGGAGTTTATATCGGTGCTTTTACTTATGTTTCCGAAAAGGCGAAAATCGGGGAAGGATCTCAAATATATCCTCAGGTTTACATCGGGAAAGGCGTAAAAATTGGGAAAAACTGTAAGATTGACAGCGGAGCAAGGATTTATGATTATTGCATTATTGGTGATAATTGTGTGATCCATTCCAATACAGTAGTTGGCGGCGACGGATTTGGTTTCCAGCCTACAGCAGACGGATTCAAAAAAATTCCTCAGCTGGGAAATGTTATCATTGAAAATGATGTGGAAATTGGCTCGAACTGTAGTATTGACAGAGCTACAATCGGTTCTACCATTATCGGGAAAGGGACCAAAATAGATAATCTGATCCAGATTGCACATAATGTAAAAATCGGACAGAACAACGTAATTGCAGCACAGGCCGGAATTGCGGGATCTACAACTATTGGTGACTGGAACCAGATCGGCGGACAGGTGGGAATTGTTGGTCATATTAAAATTGGGAATCAGGTGAGAATTCAGGCTCAGAGTGGTGTGAATTCGAGCGTTAGTGATAAAGAAACATTGTACGGCTCACCGGCAATCAGCTACAATGACTATCTGAGAAACTATGTTCATTTCAGGAATTTTACTGAAATTGTAAACAGAATAAATAATCTTGAGAATACCTCAAAAGATAAAACTAATGAGTGATATGCAAAAAACGCTTCAGGAAGAAGTGACACTTTCCGGAATCGGACTTCACACTGGTAAAGAAGTAAAACTTACCATTAAGCCTGCAAAAGAAAATACAGGTTTTATATTCGTAAGGACAGATTTGGAGGGCCACCCTCAGGTCGAAGCTGATGTGAACTATGTTGTAGCTACAGAAAGAGGAACGACATTAGAAAAATTAGGAGTAAAAATTACTACCTGCGAGCATCTTTTAGCAGCTCTGGTAGGTTGCGATATTGACAATGCAATTTTAGAAATGGATGCTTCCGAACCTCCTATCCTGGACGGTTCTTCAAAATACTTTGTTGAAGCTATCGAAAGTGTGGGAGTTGTGGAACAAAGTATCGCAAGGGAATATCTTGTGATAAAAGAAGTTCTTACCTACAGCGATCCTGCCACAGGATCCGAGATCACAATCATCCCGTCGGATACCTACGAAATTACTACAATGGTAGATTTTGGGACTAAAGTTTTAGGTACTCAAAATGCTACGATGAAAAATATTTCTGAGTTTAAAGAAGAAATCTCATCTGCAAGAACATTCAGCTTTTTACATGAATTGGAAATGCTTTTGGATCATGGCTTGATCAAAGGCGGAGATATTTCTAACGCGATCGTTTATGTAGATAAAGATCTTACCCCGGAAACTACAGAAAAACTAAAAAAAGCCTTTGGTAAAGACAACGTTTCTATCAGACCAAACGGAATTCTTGATAATTTGAACTTAAACTATCCTAATGAAGCCGCAAGACACAAATTACTTGATGTAATCGGTGACCTGGCTTTAGCAGGAGTGAAAATAAAAGGTAAAGTAATTGCTAATAAGCCGGGACATTACGTAAACACTCAATTTGCAAAAAGACTGAACCGTCAGTGGAAATTGCAGAAAAAGAAAAATGTTCCTGATTTTGACTTAACAAAAGAACCTGTTTTCGATATCAACGGGATCATGCGCCTAATGCCGCACAGACCACCGTTTTTATTAATTGATAAGATTCTTGAACTTTCAGATTCTCACGTTGTAGGCCTTAAAAATGTAACAATGAACGAGCCTTTCTTCGTTGGACATTTCCCTAAAGAACCCGTAATGCCAGGCGTTTTACAGGTTGAGGCTTTAGCACAGACAGGAGGAATTCTTGTATTGGCAAGTGTTCCGGATCCTGAAAATTACTCTACTTATTTTATTAAAATTGACAAAGTAAAATTCAAGAGAAAAGTAGTTCCCGGGGATACTATTATTTTCAAAATTGAATTGATAGAGCCTATCAGAAGAGGTATCGTTCACATGCAGGGCTATGGATATGTAGGAGATAGCGTGGCGGTAGAAGCAGAATTAATGGCTCAAGTTGCAAAAAATAAAGTTGAATAAATGATTCATCAATTAGCAGCCGTAGATAAACGTGCGAAAATCAGCAAAAATGTAATCGTAGAACCCTTTACTACAATTGCAGGGGATGTGGAAATAGGAGAAGGAACATGGATAGGCCCCAATGTAACCATCATGGATGGAGCAAGAATTGGTAAAAATTGTAGAATTTTTCCGGGTACCGTTATTTCAGCGATTCCTCAGGATTTAAAATTTGATGGTGAAGATACTCAGGTAATTATTGGTGATGATACTACAATCAGAGAATGTGTAACGGTAAACAGAGGTACAAAAGCCCTCGGATTTACAAAAATCGGGAAAAACTGCCTCATCATGGCAACTTCCCACATTGCACATGACTGTATTATCGGGGACCACGTTATCATCGTAAACGGTTGCGGTATTGCGGGACACGTAGAAATTGGTGATTATACCGTAATGGGAGGTTTATCAGCTGTTCATCAGTTTGGTAAAATCGGGAAACATGTAATGATTTCCGGGGGAACTTTGGTAAGAAAAGATATTCCGCCCTATGTAAAAGTTGCGAGAGAACCGATGTCTTATGCAGGAATCAATTCTGTGGGTTTAAGAAGAAGAGGATTTACCAATGAGAAAATCTTTGAAATTCAGAAAATTTACAGAGCGATCTTCCAAATGAAAATGAATGTTTCCCAGGCAATTACCCATATTGAAAAGGAAATGCTTCCTACTGCAGAAAGAGATGAGATCCTTCAGTTTATTCAAAACTCACCAAGAGGTATCGTAAAAGGATACGGAACGGGAAAAGACAGAGAATAACCCAATAATCAATACATCACAGTGAAAAGTTTAATCTTGCTAATAATGCTTTCTGCCACATCTTTTTTGTTTGGACAGCAAACGGAAGGATTAAAAACAGAGAAAACAACCAAGGCTTCCATCATGGAAAGAAAACTTCCTGAAAAGTCTAACGATAGTATTGCTAAGAATAATCTAAATGATATTCTAAAACAAAAAAACACGGGCAGCTCAATTTTAGGCACTACGAATCAGTATAATTCTGAAGTTCAGATGAATGTAAACAAATTAAATAATAATGTGAATACATTCAACAATAATACATTCAACAGGATGATGCCTCAGGGGCAGGGAATACAGTTTAATAAAAGAAAATAAACATATACAAAATTAATGGCAACAAGTAACGATATCAAAAAAGGACTTTGCATTGAGTACAGTAACGATATTTATAAAGTAATCGAATTCCTTCACGTAAAACCGGGAAAAGGTCCTGCTTTCGTTAGAACAAAATTAAAATCTGTGACAAACGGAAAAGTAATCGACAATACTTTCTCAGCCGGTCACAAAATCGACGAAGTAAAAGTTATCACAAGAAAATATCAGTATCTTTATGATGATGAGAATGGCTTCCACTTCATGAATAATGACGATTTTTCCCAGCTTTATCTTAACAAAGAAATGATTGAGAATTCCCAGTTCATGAAAGCCGGTGAAGAAGTGACAATTATTTTGAAAGAAGCTGATGAAACTCCGCTTTCTGCAGAACTTCCTCAGTCGGTTTATCTTGATGTAACCGAAGCTGATCCTGGTGTAAAAGGAAACACTGCCACCAATGCTCTTAAAAACGCTATCGTTGAAACAGGAGCAAGAGTAATGGTTCCTTTATTCATCGAGCCGGGAGACAGAATCAAAGTAAGTACGGAAGACGGTTCTTACCTTGAAAGAGTAAAAGAATAATTATTCAAAATAATGGGGAGCTGGAAGTATAACAACTTTCAGCTTTCATTTTTTATGGCAGCTATTTCCGTCCTCCATTCCCGCTTTTTTATCTCGTCTTTTCAGACGAAACAAAAAGAGCTCCATTCAGGCCGGGCTGCGATCTAAAGTTGAAAAAAACCTTGTCAGGGTTTTGAACCTTGACAAGGTTGATAAAATTTAAACATCATTTAAAAATATGACGTTTCATTCTCCACAAAAACTGAAAACTATTGCCGATCTTATCGGTGCTAAACATGTTGGCCCTGAAGACTTTGAAGTACTGGGAACCAACGAGATCCACATGGTAAAACCAGGAGAAATAGTTTTTGTCAACCATCCGAAATATTACGATAAAGCTTTAAACTCTGCCGCAACGATTATCCTAATTGATAAGGAAGTGGACTGCCCGGAAGGAAAAGCCTTGTTGGTTTCAGATGATCCTTTCAGGGATTTTAATAAAATTAATACCCATTTTACGAGAATATACAATTTCACGGAGGAGCTTCATGATGCTGAAATTGGTGAAGGAACAAAAATCCACCACTCTGCGGTAATCGGAAACAATGTGAAAATCGGGAAAAACACACTGATCTTCCCAAATGTTGTCATTGGAGACAGAACGATCATCGGTGACAATGTAGTTATCCAATCCAACACAGTTTTGGGAGGCGATGCTTTTTATTACAGAAAATTAAATGGAAATTTCGACCGTTTGATCTCAGTGGGAAATGTTGTAATCGAAAACAACGTAGAAATCGGAAACAGCTGTACGATTGACCGTGGTGTGACGGATTCTACCATAATCGGTGAAGGTTCTGTTTTAGATAACCAAATTCAGGTGGGCCATGATACCGTAATCGGGAAAAAATGCCTTATCGCTTCTCAGGTGGGAATTGCAGGATGCTGTGTGATTGGTGATGAAGTAACTATTTGGGGACAAGTCGGGATGGCTTCCGGTAATAAAATCGATAGCGGATCAATTATCTTAGGCAAAACCGGTGTCAACAGGGATCTTGAAAAAGGTACTTATATCGGGATGTTTGCAGAAGATTTTAAAACCTATCTTAAAAAAGAAGTGAAGCTGAGAAATCTCAAATAAACAAATTGGTTAGATTTATCTTTAATCAAAGAAATTTAATTAAATTTGTGTGCATTAAAAAATTATAAATAAATTAAATAAATAATAAAATGTCAATTTTAGTAAACAAAGATTCTAAAGTAATTGTACAAGGATTTACAGGGAACGAAGGTACTTTCCACGCAGGCCAGATGATTGAATACGGAACAAACGTTGTAGGAGGTGTTACTCCCGGAAAAGGAGGTAGCGAGCACTTAGGAAAGCCTGTATTCAATACTGTAGCGGATGCTGTAGAAAAAGCTGGGGCTAATGTAAGTATCATTTTCGTACCGCCTGCATTTGCTGCAGATGCTATTATGGAAGCTGCTGAAGCAGGTATCAAAGTTATTGTATGTATTACTGAAGGTATTCCTGTAGCGGATATGGTGAAAGTAAAATCTTACATCGCTGACAGAGACTGCAGATTGATCGGTCCGAACTGCCCTGGAATCATTACTTCTGAAGAAGCTAAAATTGGTATTATGCCAGGTTTCGTTTTCAAAAAAGGTAAAGTAGGTATCGTTTCAAAATCAGGTACTCTTACTTATGAAGCTGCAGATCAGGTTGTAAAAGCTGGTTTCGGTGTTTCTACGGCGATCGGTATCGGTGGAGACCCAATCATCGGGACTACTACAAGAGAAGCTTTGGAATTATTCATCAATGACCCTGAAACTGATGCCGTTGTAATGATCGGAGAAATCGGCGGTGGCCTTGAGGCTGAAGCTGCAAGATGGTACAAAGCAAGTGGTTCTACGAAGCCGGTTGTAGGTTTCATCGCAGGTCAAACTGCTCCTAAAGGTAGAACAATGGGTCACGCAGGTGCTATCGTAGGTGGTGCTGAAGATACGGCTCAGGCTAAGATGGAAATCATGAGAGAAAACGGCATCAATGTTGTAGACTCTCCGGCTGACATCGGTGCTACAGTAGCAAAAATTTTAGCTTAAAATAATACAAAACATAAAACAATATGAAAAAATTTTTATTAGCCTCCGCTTTGACAATTTCTACTATGTCTTTCGCACAAATAGATTTTAGTAACACGAGATTTGGTATCATTGCAGGAGGTAACTATTCAGGGGTGAAAAATGCCCACAATCCCTCAGGAAAAAGGCTGACAATGCAGGCCGGGGTTTTAGCTTTAATTCCTATCGGAAGTGAAAACCAGTTTTTCCTTCAACCCGAAGTAGTATATTTCGGAGCGGGAGAAACCGGAAAGAACAAGGATTCTAAAGGTACAGACGGCTATGACGCTGTTTATGCCAATAATTATCTGAGTGTGCCGATTAACTTTAAGGCTTATTTTTCCGAAGCAGAATCAGAGTTCTTTGGTTTGATAGGGCCTAGATTTAATTTCTTGTTAAGTCAAAAAGTTAAAAATGCTCCTCTGTCAAGACCTTATTACAATCCGGACTATGTAGTTGCTGATAATCCTGAACTTACAGGGAAAGCAAGCAGCTTCAACTTTGGAGTAGGAATTGGGGCAGGATACAGCTACAAAAGACAATTGGAAATCGCTGCAAAATACGATTTCGGTTTGTCCAATACGTATCCGGGTCTTAATCACGAACCAAAAGGAACGTCAAAAAGTAAATCTGAGCAGGTTATTAGCCTAACGCTTAGCTATATTTTTAAATAAGAATATTTTAAAAATATTTTTAAACATACCCCCCCCGAAACTCAGTTTCGGGGGGTTCTTTATTTATTTTATCCTCTAATCCACTTCCAAAGTTCCTTCAAAGTAGCCTTATTTCCATACATCAAGATCCCTACTCTATATATTTTACCGGCAACAAAAATCATAAAGACCGTTGTTCCCAGCAGCAGCGCAATCGACAGGGCAATCTGCCATGCCGGAACTCCAAACGGAATTCTTGCAATCATTGCAACAGGAGAGGTAAAAGGAATGATAGACAGCCAGAAGCCCAGCGGTCCGTCCGGATTGTTCATTAACGAAAAACTTCCGTACATTCCCAACATCAGTGGCAAAATAGCAAACAGCGTGAATTGCTGCGTTTCCGTTTCATTATCTACGGCAGAACCAATTGCTGCATAAATCGAGCTGTAAAAGATATACCCTAAAAGGAAAAATACGATGAATACGAAAATAATCAATGGAAAGTTTAGTTCTAATAAGCTATGGGAAACCTGAGTTGCAATTTGCGCCACATCAAGTTTGCTCGCCAGTTCCTCATTTCCGCCCGGAATATTTTTCTGAATTGAAGAAAAGCCTGTATTCAGGACCAAAGCCCCGATCACAGACATACTGATCCAAACAGCGAATTGCGTTAAAGCTACCAAAGTTACCCCTAAAATTTTTCCCATCATCAATTCAAAAGGTTTTACCGAAGAAATGATAATTTCCACAACACGGTTGTTTTTCTCTTCTAAAACGCTTCGCATGACACGTACTCCATAAATAATGATAAACATGAAAGTAACATACATCAAAAGAATGCTCAACCCACTTTTCACTCCAAAAGCAAGGTCAGAATCTTCTTTATTGTTTTCAGAAACGTTGATGGTTTTTAGCGGGAAACTTTTATCCAGGTTAATAAGCTGGGTTTCCGCGATACCAAGCTGTTTTATCTTTTCCTTTTTAATAACATCGGTAATATCAGCAACAATTTTCTGCTTCGTATCGAATCCGATTTTGCTGTTGATAATTAGTCTCGTATTTTGTTGTAATTCATCAAAATTCTGGCTTTTTAATTCAGGTAAAATTAAAATTCCGTCCAATGATTCGTTTCCTTTTAAATTATTGATTTTCGACTTTTCATCAGCTGTAGAAACAAAAACATAATTTAACTGATCATTAGATTTCAACTGATTTTTAAACAGACCGCTCTTGTCCACCACTTCGATGATACTGTGCGATTCATTGGCCTTAAACATCAGTCCGATCACTGCCCCAAAAGCAATCAATAAGATCGGCGCTAAAAGAGTTAATATGATAAAGGATTTTTTCTTTACCTGTGTAAGAAATTCTCTTTTTGTAATTAAAAAAATATTATTCATGATTAATGATTACTTACGGCATTAATAAACACTTCATTCATACTCGGGATTCTTTCGTCGAATGATCTTACTTTTCCTACATTGACTAGATCCAGAAGAATTTGGTTCTGATCGCTTTCATTTTTTAAATCAAAAGAAACCAGGTTATTTTCATTAATTATGTTGAAAATTTTATATTTATTTTCGAAGCTTTGAAGTTGAGAATCATTGACTTCAGAAAGCGTAATTCCAAAGATATTTTTCTTGAATTTTTCCCTTACATCGAAAACCCTTCCGTCGATAATCTTTTTAGAATTATTAATTAAAGCTACATAATCACACATCTCTTCCACACTTTCCATTCTGTGCGTAGACAGGATGATGGTTGTACCGTTATTTTTAAGTTCGATAATCTGATCTTTAATCAAATTGGCATTTACGGGATCAAAACCTGAAAACGGCTCGTCAAGAATCAACAAATGCGGCCTGTGAAGCACAGTTACCACAAACTGGATTTTCTGGGCCATCCCTTTGGAAAGCTCAGACAGCTTTTTCTTCCACCACTGGTCAATATGAAGTTTATCAAACCATTTTTTGGCTTCATTCAGAGCATCGTTTTTGCTCATCCCCTTCAGCTCTCCAAAATAAAGAAGCTGATCGCCAACCGTCATATTTTTATACAGTCCACGCTCTTCTGGCATGTATCCAATGTCTTTGATATGGTTGGGATTAAGCTTTTCTCCATTGATAAATACCTCTCCGGAATCAGCCTGGGTAATTTGATTGATGATACGGATAAAAGAAGTTTTTCCGGCTCCGTTCGGGCCTAAAAGACCATAAATACTTCCTTTCGGAACATGGATGCTGAAATCATCCAAAGCTACCTTTTTACCGGCATTGTAGGTCTTTCTAATATGTTCAGCTTTTAGCATTAATTTGTTTTTACTATCAGTTAGTATAATAAAGTTCCGAAAGTTACGGAATTATTAAAACAGAATTAAGCCAAAAGAAAAAATCCTGATGATTATCAGGATTTAATTTATTGTTTTACGATTTGGGTAACCTTCATCGTATTGTCACTTAATATGTAACGGATCAAATATTTTCCCGGTTTTAGTTTTTCTATATTAATCTCACCGGAATTCATATTCACCGAATATGTGGCAACCTGAGTACCCAAAATTGAATAAAAGATCACACTTTTGATTCTTAAATTAGAATCTTTTGCCTTTATGATCAGAAAGTCCTTCGCAGGATTCGGATAGGCAACAAGCACTCCATCGTCAGATTTCTGAGAGAAGGAACTTGGCTCTTTAATCTGTGCTTTCATATTGTGGGAAAACCCAACAAAAGCGCCTAAAAAGATAAATAAAAGTAAAAGTTTTTTCATCAATATTATAATTTCTCAAGTATATTAAAACAAAAATAAACAATTCTACTATTCCACGCAATAGTTTTTTGTAGAACTTGTAGTAAATTTGTATTAAATTTCATTCAAAAAGTATTCCAAAAAATGATACATTCAAGAAATAGAAGGTTGAGAGTAAACGACTCTCTAAGAAGTATGGTAAGAGAATGCACCCTTACAACTAATGATTTTGTAATGCCGATCTTCGTCATGGAGGGTGAAAACAAGCAGGAAGCAATTCCGTCGATGCCCGGGATTTTCAGGAGGAGCATAGATCTGACGGTGAAGGAATGTAAGGAATTATTTTCTTTGGGAGTAAAAGCTGTCAACCTGTACATGAAAGTTTCCGAAGACCTTAAAGATAATACCGGAAAGGAATCCTGGAACAAAAACGGATTAATGCAGAATACAATCAGAGCGATCAAAGATGCTGTTCCGGAAATGGTTGTCATGCCTGATGTGGCGCTGGATCCTTATTCCATCTATGGCCACGACGGGATTATAGAAAACGGAAAAATCATCAATGATGCAACCAATGACGCATTGGCCAGAATGTCAGTTTCTCACGCGGAAGCCGGAGCTGATATTGTAGCACCGAGTGATATGATGGATGGCAGGGTTCAGGTAATTCGTGAAGCTTTGGAAGGAAGCGGATTTACAGATGTAGGGATTTTAAGCTATGCTGCAAAATATGCCAGCTCTTTCTATGGCCCTTTCAGAAGTGCTTTGGACAGTGCCCCGAAAGATAATATGGAAATTCCTAAGGATAAAAAAACATATCAGATGGATTTTCATAATTCGAGGGAAGCATTAAATGAAGTTTTTAAAGATATTGATGAAGGCGCAGATATTATCATGATCAAACCGGGACTTCCCTATTTGGATATTGTTTCGAAAGTGCGTGAAGCCATCGATCTTCCTATTGCAGTGTACAATGTGAGCGGGGAATATGCGATGGTAAAAGCGGCTGCTCAAAACGGCTGGCTGGATAACGACAAAACAATCATCGAAAGCCTTACTTGTTTCAAAAGAGCCGGAGCAGATATGATTTTCACCTATTTTGCTAAAGAAGCGGCGATTCTTTTAAATAAATAATTAAAATTAATACATAATGAAACATAAGTCACAGAAATTGATAATTTTTGTGGCTTTTGCTTTTATGACTAACAGCAATTTATATTAAAATAAATTTAATACACTGTATATCAAATACTTAATAAAATATTAATTATTTTTCATATATTTATTGTCAGGATTCTCCTATACACACGACTTTAGTTATAAGGGATGACTTTTATCCAGAATATACATCTGATAATCAGGCGTATGATAAATTAAGTCGAATTAAAACAAATGTTTATGAAAAATTATTTTGTTAAGCCTTTAAAGCTTAAGTTGTGTGCCGTGTCTTTACTTGCTCTGGCCTCGTGTAGTGATAGCGATACCCCAAATTTACCCGAAACCTATGAAGAAAAAATAGTGGTGGCCAATCGTGGTTCGGGAAGTATAAGTTTTGTGAATGCGGGAAATACCAATGAGTCAAAAACACTTTCAATTCCTAATTCCGAGCCGATGTATGTGGTGTACGTTCCACAAAATGATAAGCTGTATGTAGGTGACAGGGCCGGAAAAAAAATTCATGTTGTAAATCCTAAAAATCAACAGGTTGAAAATTCTATCAACGCTGGGAACGGAGTTTTTCACATGTGGGCAGACGGACAGGGCAAGGAATTGTGGGTCACCAACGATATCGATAATACGATCTCGGTCATCAATCTCGCAACAAATACCATCACGAATACTATCAATGTAGACCTGAAACCTCACGATGTTTTCCTGACTAAAGACGGAACTACTGCCTTTGTTTCTGTTTTTACAGCAAGTTCAACTGTTGACAAAGTCTATAAATATTCACTATCCAGCCATACAAAAACCGGGGAAGTAAGTGTAGGAAAAGAACCGCATTTGTTTCACCTTCCCAACACTAATACGTTGTATATTCCGTGTCAGTCCGGCAAACTTTATATTGTAAACCCTGATACGATGAGCATTACCACAGAAAAAGATTATGCAGGTGCTCACGGAATTTTTGCATCGCCGGATCAAAGTAAGATTTTTATAAGCAATATCACCGGAAATCAATTATTCTCGATTAATTCTACTTCTGGAGATCAAATTTCTATGTCAGCAACATCCATTATCCCTCACAATATTACCGCCAATGGTAATGGCGATAAAATATTTGTAACACATTCCAGCTTGGAAAATAAGGTTTCAGTTTATAATGTAAATCCGGCAGGAGTGTTATCCAATTCCGGATCGTTCAATGCCGGTACAAATCCTTTCGGAATCGTCTATTACAAACGGAAAACAAATTAATCTTAAAAAACACAAATCATGTTACAGGCATATTGGAAAAAAGGAATTTCTTTTGAATCTTATATCAACAGAATTCAGGATACCGCACAAATACAGGTTGAAAACGAAGGTCTTATATCAGAATATTTGCTTTCCATCGAAAGAGCAGAACGGATTATAAGCAATTATACTCCGGATCCTCAGCAAGAAGAAAAATTTATTCGAAAAGATTTTAACGGAAATATTTTGATCATAGCTGAAGGATGGTGTGGTGATTGCAGCCAGTCTGTTCCGGTAATAAAACAGTTTTTCGGGAACAAAAATCCTATAAAAATACTTTATCGTGACGAAAACCCGGATCTTATGCAATTGTTCCTTACCAACGGCAATGAAGCTGTTCCTATCGTGATTTTTCTCGACGCGAGCTGTAATGTACTGACTCATTGGGGACCGCGTACAAAGCATGGACTGGAACTATTGTCAAAATTCAGGGATGATCCTGAAAGTTACCCGAAAGAAATATTTATGAAAGATTTACATGAATATTATGAAAATAATAACGGATACGATATCGTAGAAGAAATCCTTGAAACACTGTAAATCAATATATAATTTAAACCAATTACATTCTTGTAGTTGGTTTTATTTTTTATCTGCTTTATTTTTCTTAAAACTCTTTCTTTACTCGGGTAAAAGCAGTAAATTCATTGTCAGATTAATTATTACTTTTTAAATATTACTTTTAACTAATATTTAACCTTTTATATCTCCAAATTTGTTGATTTTAAAATGAATTGGTCAACAATTTGATACTATAACCATGTAAAAAATAAATTATGTCGGAAAAGATATTATGGATAGATGATGAAATAGATTTACTTAAACCTCACATCGTTTTCTTAGAAAAAAAAGGTTACCAGGTAACCCCTGTCAACAACGTGAATGAGGCATTGGAACTAATGGACTCAGAAAAATTCGCACTAACACTCATTGATGAAAATATGCCCGGAATCTCTGGGCTTGAAGCTATTCCTATGATTAAAGATAAAGACAACTCTTTAAAAATAGTAATGGTAACGAAAAGTGAGGAAGAACACATTATGGAAGAAGCAATAGGATCTCAGATTGCTGATTATATTTTGAAACCTGTAAACCCCAATCAGATTCTTTTATCATTAAAGAAAAATCTTCAGGAGGATAATCTGGTAGAACAGAAAACAATTCTGCAATACCAACAGGAATTCAGAAATCTTTCTATGGAATTGTCTTATTTAAGAACATATCAGGATTGGGCGGAATATTATAAGAAAATCCTTAATTGGGAAATTAAGTTTGATAAAGTAGCGGATAATGAATTTGCAGACCTTTTACAATCACAGAAGGAAGAAGCTAATATTCAATTTGCCAAGTTTATTGAAAACAATTATGAAGACTGGTTGCATGATACAGAAAAGCCCATCATGAGCCACACACTTTTTAAAGAAAAAGTAAAGCCTGAGGTAGAAAAAGACAAAGTTCTTTTATTAATGGTTGATAACCTTCGGTATGACCAATGGAAAGTAATCGAGCCATTATTCACTAAATATTACAATAAAGTTTCAGAAGATTATTATTACAGTATTTTACCTACTGCCACGCAGTATGCGAGAAACTCGTTCTTTGCAGGTTTAATGCCATCTGAGATTGAAAAGCGTTTCCCTGAAAAATGGTTTAATGATAATGAAGACGGTAACAAAAATGAATTTGAACGTGATTTCCTTGAAGATCAGATGAAACGTATTGGTTTAGGCTCTAAATCAATGAAATATTTGAAAGTTTTGAATGCGGATTTTGAAAGAAAAATCTATGATGATTTCAATCAGCACAAAAACAATGATCTTCTGGTGATTGTTTACAACTTTATCGATATTCTTTCTCATGCTAAAACGGATAATCATATTGTTGATCAGCTAATTCGTGATGATAAAACTTTCAGATCATTAACTTTGAACTGGTTTGAAAATTCATCATTACTGAAAATTATTAAAGTTGCTGCTGAAAATGGCTTCAAGCTGGTTATCACAACAGATCACGGAACCGTTTATGTTAAAAGACCAAGTAAGGTCGTTGGTGACAGGGAAACGTCCACGAATATCCGCTATAAAACAGGTAAAAGTTTAACTTACGATGACAGTGATGTCTGGGCAATCACAAATCCAGAAAAGCTATTTTTACCAAAGGGAAATTTAAGTTCAAAATATATTTTTGCGAAAAATAATATCTTTTTAGCTTACCCGAAAAATTACAATCACTTTGTGAATTATTATAAAGAAACATACCAACACGGAGGAATTTCATTGGAAGAATGTATAATTCCTATAAGTATTTTAGAGCCCAAATAGTTTTTTTCATAGTTTAACTTTGGGTTAAGGGTGGCGGAAAAAATCTATAGATTTTTTCCGCTTCTTTTTTACGGCACATTGTTTGATAATGTAATAAAACTTAAAAATAACAAATATGAAAAAATCTTTTTTTGCAATTATTTGCACTACATTATTTTTGGTTTCATGTACAAAAGATAAAACCAAAGCATCGACAGAACCGGAAAAAACTCCTGTTACAGATAGTATTTCAACAGCTTCACCAGAAGTGAAAGACAATTTTATAAAAAGTACAGCCAAAGACAAGGATGGGAAAACTCTAGAAATGACCTTTGACAATGCTAAAAACACTGTAACTGTAGTATTCGAAGGTAATACCGTAACTCTTGAAGGCCAGGAAGTAGGTTCCGGAATGCTGTACAAAAATGATCAGTATGAATTGTCAGGCAAAGGTGAACAGGTGGAATTAACAAAAGAAGGCAAAACGATTTTTAAAAACTAAATTCAGTTAAATCTTACATTTACGATATTCAGCTTTGTGTTTTCAAGGCTGTTTTTTTATGTTTGTGAAAATTATCGTTATTAAAATGAAATTAATCACATACAACGTAAACGGAATAAGAGCTGCTTTCACTAAAGATTTCTTAGGCTGGCTCAAAATTGCTGATCCGGATATCATCTGCATCCAGGAAAGTAAAGCAGGAAATGATCAAATAGACATCGAAAGCCTCGAAAAACTAGGCTATCACAGTTATTGGCACTCTGCGGTAAGAAAAGGCTATAGCGGCGTGGGAATTGCCTCAAAAATAAAGCCCAATCATGTTGAATATGGTTGCGGTATTGAAAGCTATGACAATGAAGGAAGAATTATTCGTGCGGACTTTGACGGATTTTCAGCCATTTCAGTATATGTTCCTTCTGCATCCAATATTGAAAGACTGGACTTTAAAATGCAGTTCTGTCATGACTTTTTAGAATACATTAAAAATTTGAAAAAAGAAATTCCTAACCTTACCATTTCAGGAGATTTTAATATTTGTCATGAAGCTATTGATATCCATGACCCGGTGCGTTTAAAAAATGTTTCAGGATTCTTACCGATGGAAAGAGAATGGATGACCAATTTTATTAATGAATGCGAATTGATCGACAGTTTCAGGTTTTTTAATGATCAGCCTGATAATTACACATGGTGGAGCTACAGACAAAATTCGCGGGCTAAAAATAAGGGTTGGAGATTAGATTATAACTTTGCTTCCTATACTTTAAAAGAAAAGCTTACAAGAGCTGTTATTTTGAAAGAAGCGGTACATTCGGATCATTGCCCTGCCTTATTGGAATTCAATATTTAATACAAACAAAAAAGCCAACTGTAACAGTTGGCTTTTAATTTAAATCATAAATTTAATCGACAATTTCATATTCCACCGGAATTGTACCATGACTGATATCTCCGATTTCGTCGAACGCTGCTTTAGACATATCTAAAGCTCTTGATGCATGGAAAGGACCTCTATCATTAATCTTCACTATCACCTCTTTCCCATTGTTCAGATTGGTAACCTTAATATTTGTACCAAAAGGAAGCGTTCTGTTTGCTGCGGTAAACTTTGCGTTATCAAAGATCTCTCCGCTGGCAGTTTTTCTACCGTTAAACTTATCGTGGTAGTACGATGCATAACTTGTTTTTTTCGCATCCATGGCATTATTCTTGAAAGAATAAACACCAAGCGCTGAAATCATCATTATGATTACGAGAATAAATCTTTTCATCACTTTGAACTTTAATTGGTTTGACAGGGCAAATGTATTAGGAATCTTTTAAAGAGCCTAGTCGAATTGTTAACAACCGTTAATAAAAACCAAACTTTATCTTAATATCTGTTGTAACTCCCTATTATCAGGCATTTTAAAGCACACTGTTAAAAAACGTTAAAAAAAAACATAAAAAGTTAAGAGTTTTAACTAAATGATGATAATGACTATTAATCACCTATTAAAAACAACTGATAATCAGAAAGTTATGGTTTAGATAATTTTAATAAATATAAATACCTTTCATGGATAGAAGATCATCAATCAATAAAAAAACCGATGAAATAATCATCGGTTTATGTTATATAAAGAAGTAATTTCTTATTTTGTATATTCTACGATATAATCGTAAGTACCAGCTGGATAAACTACTGACATACTTGGAGAACCTGTAATTAGGTTACCGTTTGTAATATCATAAGAATAAACCCCGTTAGCAAATACACTACCTGTACCAGCTCTGTAAATTGTTACTCTGTAAATTCCGGCAGTAGCACTTGCAGGCACTGTAATAGGCGCTGGAGCATAAGAAGTAGGAGCTGTAGAAGATCCACTTACTGTAAATGTTCCTTTTTTAGCATATACTTGGTTACCATTTACTAAAGTATTAGTAATAGTTTCTGTATTTGTTACATCAAACCTAGGATTACCACCTACAGGCAACCATCTACCAGCTGCAACACTTCCATTAGCTGCTCCATTCGGATTCGAAAAATAATACCATCCAGGAACTAAACCCGTAGTTTGAGTTGTTAATGAAGGGTCAGCTGTAGAACCAGTACCAGTATTGAATACTAGCATTCCATCAAAATAAGACGGAAATGTAATACCATCTGCTAAGGCAGAATCAAATTCAAACAAAGTTAAATTTGTATCAGGAAAAACTAAACCTTTCCCAATGCTATTTGAAGAAGAGGCACTAGTATTAAAATTTGTACTTGCATCAAAAAAAGCATTTGAATCTGCAACATTATTTGCCACTAACTGATTAGTGTTAACCTGAGCTGATACTTTTGCTAAAGAAATAGAAACAAAAAGTACTATATAAAGACTAAATTTTTTCATTTTATTTATGTTTTATTAATTAAACGAAATTGCTACCCACGCTGTACCATCACTAACAAATGCTTTAGCTCTATTTTGAGCCAATGTACCTACTAAAAGTGTAGGCCCACCATCTGATTGAACTACATCAAATCCAGTACCTGTGTTATTATTAGCAACATAAATTAGTCTTCCAACATTCGCAGCTGGATCTGGCAAATTTACAGTAACAGCTCCGGCAGCTTTAGTAATGATAAAGAAATCATTAGCTGTTGCCGTATAAGGAGTAGTTGTTGTTAAAATTGTAACACTTCCTCTTGTATTTTCATATCTTTGAGGAGTAGAAGCACCACCACCACCTACGCGCACCCAAACAGAGTTTGGAGCATCATAGTAGTAGAATCCGGTAGCTGTAACGTTTACAGTTTTACCCGCTGCAGTACCATCTAAAGTAGTGATAAATGCAAGAGCACCGTTTTGAGCATCAACATAAGCAGCATCTTTAGCCGCTAATTGAGCTCTTGTCATACGAGGGACCAATAACGCATCAGGTTTAGTAGCATCAGTAGTGTTTGCTACAACGTCTAACGTAGCGGCAGGTGTCGTTGTGTTAACCCCTACACGTCCTTGTTGTGCCTGAGAAAGCGCCGTAAAGCCGACTAACATAGTCGCTGTTAATAAAATTTTTTTCATAAGTTTTTAAAGATTTTAAATTACATTTTTCATCAATGATATTTATCCAAACAGGGAATTCATCCCAACTTGTGCTTTCTAAAATTAAAACTCAAAATTTTCGAGATTATTTAAACCCAAAAAATATTTAAGCTTTTATTTCTCTTAAATATCTAATATTAAAATGAATAGAACTCATAAAATCTATTCATGAGGCAAAGTTAATACTTTATTATTAATTTCCATAATATTAGATAAAAAAGTTTTAACATTCTAAAATACATAAACTGTAAATTATTACAAACCAATAACTTGTAACAAATACTAAAGTTAATTAATTTATGTTAAATTTTATTAACTCTTAAAAAAAACCATTTAAAGTCAGTATTTCCTTTAAATTATTTAAATAAAAGTCAAATAAATGGGAATAATTTAAATCAATTCACCATACAGGTCAAATTCCTCTGCCGATGTTATTTTTACCTCTGCAAAATCACCAATAGAAATGTAGGTATTTTCTGCCGATACTAAAACTGTATTATCAACATCAGGTGAATCATATTCCGTTCTTCCAACAAAATAGTTCCCTTCTTTTCTGTCAAAAATACATTTATATATTTTACCAATTTTCTCCTGGTTTTTCTCCCATGAAATTTGAGACTGAAGCTCCATAATCTCTTCTACTCTGGCTTCTTTAACTTCCTGTGGAATATCATCCTGCAAAACATAAGCGGAAGTATTCTCTTCATGAGAGTAAGTGAAACACCCTAATCTGTCAAATTTTTGCTCTCTCACCCAGTCTTTTAATTCCTGGAATCTCTCCTCTGTTTCTCCGGGATAACCAACAATAAGGGTTGTTCTGATAGCCATATCCGGAACTTTTTCTCTGAATTTGGCCAAAAGAGCATCAGTTTTTTCATGAGTTGTTCCCCTCTTCATTGATTTTAATAAATCCGAATTGATATGCTGAAGTGGAATATCTATATAATTGCAAACCTTAGGCTCCTCACGGATAATATCCAGAACGTCCTCCGGAAACCCGCTTGGGAAAGCATAATGAAGGCGAATCCATTCGATACCATCAACTTTCACCAATTCTTTTAATAAATCACCCAACGCTCTTTTTTTATAAAGGTCTAATCCGTAATAGGTAAGGTCCTGAGCAATCAAAATCAATTCTTTTGTTCCTTTTTTGGCTAATTTTTGGGCTTCGGTAACCAATTTCTCAATTGGTGTGGACATATGGCCTCCACGCATTAACGGGATTGCACAAAAAGAGCACGGTCTGTCGCAACCTTCAGATATTTTTAGGTAAGCATAGTGTTTTGGAGTAGTTGTTAATCTTTCTCCAACCAATTCGTGCTTATAATCTGCTCCCAAATGTTTTAATAAAATCGGAAGGTCTCTTGTTCCGAAATATTGATCTACATCCGGAATTTCTCTTATCAAATCCGGCTTGTATCTTTCAGAAAGACAGCCTGTAACGAAAACTTTTTCTACCTCTCCTCTATTTTTAGCTTCTACATAATCCAGAATTGTATTGATGGATTCTTCTTTTGCATTATCAATAAATCCGCAGGTATTGATTACAACAATATCTCCCTTGTCTTCATGAACAACTTCTTTACCATTGGCTTTAAGCTGGCTCATCAAGACTTCGGAATCATAAACGTTCTTGGAACATCCAAGCGTTACTACATTAATTTTCTTCTTACCTACAGATTTTGTGCGCATCTTTTTGATTTTGAGTTTGCAAAGATACGAAATATTGAAGAGTCCGTATTAAAAAATAAAAACCACTTTAATTAAGTGGCTTTCAATATCATTAAAAATTCTTTTCCTTAAAACCCGGAGCATTCTGATCTTTTTCAGAGAGTACTATATCTTCTTTTTTAATTTTCCAATCTATATTAAGATCCGGATCGTTGTATTTTACACTGCCTTCTGATTCTTTATTGTAAAAATTATCACATTTATAAGCAAAAACTGCCGTATCACTTAAAACTGAAAAACCATGCCCAAAACCTCTGGGAATATATAATTGCAATTTATTTTCGTCCGTAAGTTCAATTCCGAACCATTGCCCGAATGTTGGTGAATCTTCTCTCAAGTCTACCGCAACATCCCAAACCTTCCCGTCAAGACAGGAAACCAATTTGGCTTGTGAATGTTCTCCTTTTTGCAAATGAAGGCCTCTCAATACTCCATAAGAAGATTTTGAAACATTATCCTGAACGAAATGACCATTCATTCCTGTCAGTTCTTCAAATTTTTGTTCGTTAAATTTTTCAAAAAAATACCCTCTTTCATCTTCGAAGATAGTAGGTTCTATTATATAACAGTCTTTTAAAGGTGTAGACTTAATTTTCATATTTGATCTAAATTTTTATAAACTATATTTTTTCTTAAGGCTATATTTTAAAGCTAAATAAATTCCTCCGATGGGAATAAATATAATTAAAACAACAGCAGCAACCGGTAATTTTGAATATATTAAAAACACATTCACAATTAATTGCACAACAGCATAGGTAGTACTGATTAACAAATGAGATACTTTTTTCTCGTTTGCAAAAAGCTGGTATAAATGTCTTCTGTGTGCTTCAAAAATATTTTCTTTCAATAATATTCTTTCAATAATAGTTAGTACCACTTCCATTCCATAAATTGATAAAAGCAGGATGTACTTATAATCCTGGGTTTTCATAATTAATAAAGTGATAAGACCTATTACCCAAAAACCAATTCCCATGCTTCCTACATCCCCGGCAAAACATTTTGCCTTTTTCCTAAAATTGAAAAACAGAAAAACTAATGACGCTAAAATAGGATAAATTATAAAATCATCCTCTGCGAAAGATACTATTTCTTTATTAATATAAAGAAGTGACACTAAAGTTACCAGACTATAAATGCCGGTCATTCCGTTGATACCATCCATAAAATTATAGGCATTAAGTGTTCCTATAATCATAATGAAGAAAATAGGCCACGCCCAAAATGGCATTAAACTAAATGTATCCGTAAAATATAATAAAAGAACTACAGAAATAAAATGAATAGAAAGCCTTATTCTATTAGATAAAGTCCTAATATCATCAAGAAAACTGATAAAACATATTGCTAATAATCCCAACCCAAAAGACCAATATTCATGTACGGATTCATTAAAATTAAATAAACTAAAAATAATAAACGCTATGGGAAAAATAATCCCTCCACCCCTCAAAGTTATTTGTGAGTGGGCACTTCGGTGATTGGGTTTGTCGATAATATTGTACTTATCTGCTATCTTGAAATATATCAGAATCGAAATAAATAAAAATACGAATACAAAAATATGTTCTATCATTTGTGTTGAAAGCTTTTTATCGTTTTTATTAAACCTTCTTCAGCTGAAACCGGAAGTCTTGATATTCCTAATGCAATTTTTATTTTTCTATTGGAAACCCTATAACTTTCAGTAAGCTTTTTCAGGCGTTCTGAATTTAAAGGCAAACTGATTTTATCTCCAATCTTCGCTGAAAAAGAAATAATTCCTGAAGAAATATTCCACAACCTAGCTTTTCGACCCGTAGTTTCTCCGATTATTTTAATCAATTTATTGGTAGAAATAAAATCATCATCCGCAAAATTATAAATTCCTGACTGAATTTGTTTGTTTTTAAGGATTTGTAATATTAAAAAATTAAGATTGTCAATACTTAAAAAAGATCTTTTATTTTCAAATGCTGCCAATGGCCATGGAAGGCCTTTATCAACGATTTTATATAAAAGATTTAAATTTCCTTTATTTCCAGGACCGTGGATCATGCAAGGTCGAATAATAAATAATCTTTTATTTTCAGGTAATACCTTGGAAAGAAGGTATTCTTCTGCTGAAAGTTTAGATTTTCCATAAGGGGTTTTAGGATTTGAAAAATGATCTTCATCTAAAATATAATCAATAGTATCTGCTGTAGCTTTTACACTGCTGAAATATATAAAATCCGTAATTCCAGAATCTAGAAATTCATCAAAAACCTTTTTTGTGAGATCCGTATTAATTTTAAAATATTCATTCTCATCAGAAGTATTTGCAGTATCATGAGCCTTGCCCGCAAGGTGAATAAGTACATTTGAATCTTTATCCAGAGCCCAGTTTGACCGCAATGATAAAGGTTTTACATCACAATTCTGACTCTCTAAATATTTTGAAAGATTTAGTCCTACAAAACCGGAGGCTCCTGTAATAATAATTTTCATTTTTGAGAAATTATTTTTTCAAGATTTGAAATGCATTCTTCCATTTTATAATGAGTTTCATAAAATTTTTTCCCATTTTCTCCTAAACTTAACAAATGTTCTTTAGTCATTTGTGATGCCTGATTAATTATTTCAGCTAATTTATCACTATTTCCAGCAGGTACAGCAAATCCACAGTTTGCTTCAATTATCGTTTCTGCACCTTCTCCGTTCAACATGGCTATAATAGGCTTTCCAGAACTCATATACGCCTGAACTTTTGCAGGAACTGTAAGATTAAATATCGGATCATCCTTAAGGCTTACCAATAATACATCCGCCGCATCGAAAAAAGATGCCATTGCTTCAACCGGATAGCGCCCTACAGTATAAACTGTTTCTTCGAGATTGTTATTTTTAATAAAATCCTGTACAAATGGCATTTTTCTACCATCTCCAACTAAAATAAATTTGATATTCTTATTTTGTTTAAGACGTAAAGCAGCCATCATTATGCTGTCCATATCCTGAGCTTCTCCAATATTTCCCGCAAACATTACTTTGAATCCTTCGGGAAGTGTAGGAATAGGAAATTCTTTATTACCGAATGAAATGGTATCCTCGGCCCAATTAGGAAAATAATGAATTTTATCTTCAAAATCACCTTTCTCTAGTATAGATTTTTTAAACCCTTTTGATGTAATAAGTATTTTTTCAGATTCTTTATAGAATTTTTGCACCATTTTAGTGAAAAAATTCAATATAAATTTATTTTTAATTCCTCCTGCTATCTCTAAACTTTCAGGCCATAAATCCATCACCCAAAAATAGATAGGCGTTTTTTGACGTTTTTTTACAACCAAAGCAGGATAAAACTGAGTAATTGGCGATGGCTCATGGACAATGATAGCATCGAACTTTTTTGAAGATGATATTTTTCTTGCTTTTAGAGAGGCGAAAAATGCCCAACTAAAATAATTGATAAATAATCTGATTCCGCCGCCTTTTCCTCTTGGCATTAGAAGGGCCCTGATTATTTCAACACCATCTATTATTTGCTTCCTTGTTTTAAAAAAGCCGTATCCGTCATATATTTTACCTTCGGGATAATTGGGAATTCCTGTAAGTACAGTAACTTCGTGACCTCTTTTTTTAAGTTCAAAAGCCATGTCATTACTTTTAAAGTTTTCAGGATAAAAATATTGAGTTACAATAAGGACTTTCATTATCTTTTGCTCCAAACTACCCTGTTAATATAATCTGTATAACTCAAAATAATTCTTACCATTTTTTCAGAAACATTCGGCATTGAATAATCTGAAACCGGTCTGTAGTTTCTTTCTTTTCCTGTTTTTTGCTGCTGAAGCTGAACTAATCCCTGCAAAATTCTTTCTGGAGATAAACCCACCATCATTACGGATGCCTCTTCCATTGCTTCCGGCCTTTCATGAGCGTCTCTAATATTTAATGCTCTGAAATTAAGGATAGAAGACTCCTCAGAAATTGTTCCAGAATCTGATAAAACAGCATAGCTTCTCATCTGTAGAGCATTATAATCGTGAAAACCAAGAGGTTTTAGAAACTGGATCTCAGGCCTTACATTTACTTTCATCTTGTCAATCATGTTTCTTGTTCTTGGATGCGTGGAAACAATAATTGGAAAGTTGAATTTTTCAGCAATTAAGTTTAAGCTTTCAATTAATCCGTTAAAATTTTTCTCAGAATTAATATTTTCTTCTCTATGAGATGATACCACGAAATATTTTCCTTCTTCAAGATTCAATCTTGTTAATACATCAGAACTTTCAATCTGAGGCAAATAATGAGTTAGAACCTCAAACATGGGAGAACCTGTTTTGATGATTCTATCTGCAGGAAGCCCTTCTTTTAACAAATATTCCCTTGCAATATCAGAATAAGTTAGGTTAACATCCGATGTATGATCTACAATTTTCCTGTTGGTTTCTTCCGGTACTCTCTGGTCGAAACACCTGTTCCCAGCTTCCATGTGGAAAATAGGAATTTGTCTTTTTTTGGCAGGAATTGCACAAAGACAAGAATTGGTATCACCTAAAACAAGGAAAGCATCAGGCTTTAATTCTTCCAAAAGAGGATCTATTTTTATTAAGATATTCCCTACCGTTTCAGTTGCCGTTTTTCCTGCGGCTTCGAGAAAATGGTCTGGTTTGCGAAGGCCTAGATCTTCAAAGAAAATCTGATTAAGTTCATAATCATAGTTTTGTCCGGTATGGACGATAATATGTTCAACCGCTTCAGAAGCATCCAAAGCTGATAGTACTCTTGATAATCTAATGATTTCCGGCCGTGTTCCCACGACTGTCATTACTTTTAATTTCTTCATTTGTAAAATTTATATATCCTAAACCAATGACTACAGCTCCAAAATACCAACATTCGAATGATGAATAGAGATTTCCGGAAGTCTGAGCCAAAATAAAATATTGCAGAAAGAAAAAAGCTATAATTCCACTTTCTTTATACTGATTAATATGTTTTAAAATTTTAAAAAAGCTCTGTGCTACAAATTTAAAATAAATTATAAACAGAACCATACCCAATAATCCGGTCGACATTAATATATCCACAAAGAGATTGTGCGAGTACATACCGTCCGGAAACAAAGCATTTCCACCAGACACCGGATTCGAGAGAAATGTATCAATACCTTTATTCAGATAATAAGATCTTCCTGAGGCATTTCTTTCAAAAACAGCAGCATTTATTCTTTTCAGAAACATACTATTTTCACCGAAACCACTTCGATAAGCAATGAAAAGCAAAATAAAAAATATAGAAATGGTGATGAAAAAATAGATCCAGTATTTTCTTTTATTAATTAAAATCAAAAAAATAAAAAGGATTACTAAAAGTGCTAAAACAGGGCTTCTTGCAGCAGAAACATAAATAGGGAAAAGTCCTAGTAAAATTCCCAGTACATATACATATCCTTTATTTTTTAAAAATAAATAATTATATAATGATATAATTACTAAGCTAAGTCCGTAATGACCTACTAAAATATAATATGATCTAAATATTCCACTTCTGCCATTACTTGTATAAGATTCAAAAATAAAGTTTGTGTAAAGAAAATTAATACCAAAAATGATAAGCATTGGCCAAAATATAATTTTAAGAAACTTCTTAAAATCTACTTTTTGATAATCTAAGCTTAAAAGCACTACCACGGGTAATGGTATTATAACAAAACCAAAATAATAAATAGAATTTTTAAGAGTAAGAAAAGTATCTGCCGGTAAATTAATACTTGGAATAGTCTGATAAAGTTTTAATAAGTAAAAGAAAAAAAATATTAGAAATGAGCCAATTACAAATTTCCTTTTCTTTATTATAGTAAAATTTTTTATGATAAAATGGATGGAAAAAATAAATAAAACACCTCTGATAAAAAAGTTGATATATTGAGGAAAACCTTTAGATGAAAAAGGATCTATATAAGCTAAAATATAACCAAATAAAGCGATGACCAGAAAATAAACTTCCTGATCTTTGATAATTAAAGACTTTAAATGATTAATTCTTTCCATCAACTAGCTACACTTCTAAAAAATAAGTATCTGCATCTTCCGGATTAAAAGGTTCATTGATCCAAAAAATCGTGTACAATTCTTCCTCGCCTATATTTTTTATATTGTGGGTATACCAAATCGGCATATCTACATAAGCAGGCTCGGTTCCGTCAAGATAAAAATCAAGTGTTTCGTCCGTGTCAATCTTTCTTAACTGTATTAATGCTTTACCTTTAATTACGGCAAAACGTTCAATTTTTCTTGTATGAAAATGGTTTCCTCTCGTAATTCCGGGCACTGTGGTTGAAAATGAGCATTGTCCACCAATTCCCAGTCTTACCACCTCAACAAATGCACCTCTTGTATCAGTGTGCTGTGTAAATTTAACAGGATAATGGTTTTTAATATCAAAATAACAACGGAAAGTATTGAAAAGATTTAAATCAAATTTGCTTTCCAAAACGGGAATTTCGCCATTATCGAAATATAATTGTTTATAATTTTCCAGTTTCTTAAGAACTTCCGAAACTTTATTTACAGAAGTATGAGGAACTTCGTGCAGCTTTTTTGTCTCTTCGCCTTCAATTTGGTTAATGATTTCCTGGACGAGCTCTCCCACATAGATCAGTTTCACTTCACCATCATTGTCAATCACCGGAGTTTCTCCATGCGTAAGTTTATAACAAAAAGTAGCAATAAAAGAGTTGTAATTTGGCTTTCCGAATGGCCCAAAAACATTAGGAATCACCATTCCGGTAAACTTCCCACCTGCTTTTTCTGCCCAATCTGCTAAAAGCTCCCGCCCTTCTTTTTTTGACCTTCCGTACAAATTATCTTTTTCTTCCTGAGAAGATGATGAAAATAGTACGTGAGCTTTTGATCCTGTTCTTTCAAGAGATTCCGTTAATTTTTTAACCAAATCAATGTTATTATTGTAAATAACTTCCGGGTCGGGATGCCGATTCATCGCTGCAAGATGCACTATTACATCACATTGCTCAACAAATTTGTCCAACTTTTCCTGATCATCAAAAAAGTTTCTTTCAAAATGAATTCTTTCAAATTTTTCAGGATATAAGCCTAAAGTATTATATAAATGTGATCCGACAAAACCATTTTGCCCGGTAATTCCTACTTTTTTCATTATTTAAATTTTAAAATAATCTATAGAAAAGCGATAATCATCAGCAATTTCACCTAAAAAATAATCTGCCATTACAAGTAACCTTGAATTTTTTTCATTGGCCTGAATGGCGCTAGCATATCCACTCGGCATGTGAAGAATATTAAAATTATCTGAATTCAACTGAAATTTTAAGACCTCCAGATCTTTGGACGGCGTTTCCCAATTATCAATTTTTACAAATCTTATGGTAAAACTTCCTTGCAAAGCGGAAAACCACCGCTGCTCGATTTTATGACCGGTCCATCCTCTTACGAATTCCGTGTCTGTATTTTCTATATAATATATTCTTTTGACCTCCGAGGCATTAAAATCATTATTAAAAAAAAGATTCCCTCTGTCATCGGAATATTTTCCTCCTGTGATAATTCCGGGCTTTTCCATACAATAAAAATTAATCAGGATATTGCATTAAATCTTCTCCAAAAACTTCTTTTCTTATTAAAGGAAGGTTCATTAAAAGCTTCTTCATTCCCTCTACATCCTGTTGTTCGGTATTGTGAGAATGATAATCTTCTATTTTGGATATATCTTTCATTCCTTCGGAAAAATATTGGGCATAATTCAAGTCTCTGTTATCGGCAGGAATCCTGTAGAAATCGCCCATATCTTCTGCTTTGATCATTTCTTCACGGGTGCACAAAGTTTCGTACAGTTTTTCACCGTGTCTTGTTCCGATAATTTTTATAGGATTATCAGCTTTAAACATTTCTTTTAAAGCTTGAGCCAAATCTCCGATCGTTCCTGCAGGAGCCTTATTGACAAATAAATCTCCAGGATTTCCGTGTTCGAAAGCAAATAAAACCAAGTCAACTGCCTCTTCCAAAGACATTAAAAACCTCGTCATACCCGGATCTGTAATCGTGATTGGATCACCATTTTTAATCTGCTTTACAAATAATGGAATCACAGAACCTCTTGAAGCCATTACATTTCCATATCTTGTAAGGCAAACTACTGTTTCATTGAGATTTCGGGAAGCAGCTACGGCTACTTTTTCCATCATCGCTTTGGAAATACCCATCGCATTGATTGGATATGCTGCTTTATCTGTGCTTAAGCAAATGACTTTTTTAACATGGTTTGCAGCAGCAGCATCAATTACATTTTGTGTACCTTCAACATTAGTTTTCACTGCCTGCATCGGGAAAAATTCACAAGAGGGAACTTGTTTCAAAGCCGCAGCGTGAAAGACAAAGTCTACACCTCGCATTGCGGGCTCGAAACTTTTATAATCTCTTACATCACCGATATAAAATTTCAGTTTATCGTTTTTAAACTGATTTCTCATATCATCCTGTTTTTTCTCATCACGAGAAAAAATACGTATTTCTTTGAAATGATCTGTATTGATAAACTTTCTGAGAACGGCAGTCCCAAAAGAGCCCGTTCCGCCGGTAATGAGAAGTATTTTATCTTTTATCTGCATATGTGTTTTTTAATTTCTTAATTTCATGTTATAAAGCTTTTCCCAGACTGCAATGTTGTAGAGACGCCATTCCAGTTCACGATCTGCTATAAAGGTAAATTTCTTTTTTGAGATTTCCTGTATGATTTTTGAATTATTGATGGTTTCTAGAATTTTTTCAGATCTCGGCCACCAATGGTCTACTGGTGCATCAAAGCCTATCTTTTTTTTATTGTAAGTAATTTTATTTGGTAAATATTTTTCTAAATTTTTCCTTAGTATATATTTTGACCATCCATTTTTTATCTTATATTCATTATTTATAGATAAACATACTTCAACCAAATTATAATCTAGAAAAGGCAATCGGGATTCTATTGAATAACTCATGGAGTTTTTATCTTCCCACTTTAAAAGTTCCGGTAATTGATCTCTTAAAATTTCATCTTTTTGAAGACTAAATATATCTCCATAAGATTTTTTAAAAGCTATGTTAAACTCAAAATCTTTAGCATATTTTGTTTTTAAAAAAGAGCCATTCTTTCTCATCCAAATTTTTCTTACATAAAAAGAAGAAAAAAATAGATACAATTGAAAAAACTTTAGTACTGAAATGCTGTAGTGATTTTTTATTTTGGATAGAAGTCGTAATTTTCTGAATATATTTTGGTTTTTCAGATAAGCTATAACATATTTATTGTATCCTAATAAAATTTCATCTGCACCTTGACCGTCCAAAAGTACTTTAACACCTAATTTATTGGCTTCTTTCATTAAGAATTTCTGCATATAGATTGAGATTCCTCCAAAAGGCTCCTCATGTTTTAAGATTACTTCTTCGAAAGTATCTTTAAATTCATCAGTTTCCGGAACAACAATATCGTGTTTTATACCTAAAGAATGAGTCGTAATATCTGAAAGCTCGCTCTCATCAATTTCCTTATCTATAGCTCCGACTGTAATTGCCACAAGATCTAGTTTTTTCTGCGATGCATTCATAGCCTTGTTTATAATAGAAGCAACATATGCACTATCCAAGCCTCCGCTCAGTGCTGTTCCCATTTTAACATCCGATCTGAGTCTTAGTTTTATAGATTTTTCAAATTCTTTCTCAAAAATATTTATTGATTCATTGAGAGTCAAATTATTAATTTCTTTTTTGAATTCAACATTATAATATCTATATATCTTAAATTTATTGCTTGTGAGGCAATACACAAGATTGTGTGCACCCGGGAGCTTTATTATTCCTGTGAAAAAGGTTTCATCACACTGCTCAGATTTATTTACCGTCAAATACTGTAATAATACTTGAATATTTACTTCTTCAATCTTTTCTATTTCTAAAATAGGTTTTATTTCTGATGCAAATACAAATTTAGTCTCATCTGTATAGTAGTAAAAGGGTTTGATACCAAACCTATCCCTGGAACAGAATAATTTATTATTTTTAATATCGAAGATGGCAAAGGCCCACATACCATTGAATTTCTTAACGCAGTCTTCTCCCCAATAGTCATAAGAGGCGAGTAAAACTTCTGTATCCGAAGCGGTTTTAAAGGAATACCCGTTTTTTTCAAGCTCTTCTTTTAATTCAATATAATTATAAATAGCACCATTAAATACTAAAACCTGCTTGTCTTCTAAAAAAAAGGGTTGGTTTGCAGATTCACTGATATCAATGATAGAGAGTCGCCTGTGACCCAATCCCAAATTATTATTTATATAAAAACCCTCTGCATCCGGCCCTCTGTGCGACATTTTATCTGTCATTTTTTTTAGAAACTCTTGGGATACAATAGTTCCTTTTTTATAAATTATCCCTGAAATACCACACATATTATTTTTGCCTTAAGCCTTCTTTTTCTTCAAAAGAGGGGTAGTTTATTAAAACAGCTTTGTATACACCTTTAAATACAAACAAACTACCTGCTGCAACTCCAATAATTCCGTGCTTGTCTATTACTTTTTTTATATCGTTTAATGATCCTGCCCCACCTAAAACAGTGAGCGGCAGAGAGATTTTTTCTCTTACATTATCAATTAACCCCATGTCATAGCCTTTCATTACTCCATCCTGGTCAATAGAATTGACAATAATTTCCCCGGCACCTAGCTTTTGGGCTTCTTCTGCAAATTTGAACGGATTGATCCCAGTAGATTTTTTCCCATTATGTGTAAAGACCTCATAACCTCCAAAAAGTTTCTTTTTGACATCTAATACAACTATTACACTTTGTGACCCTACTCTATCTGCAATCTGTGTGATCAATTGCGGGTTTTGCAGTACAGCAGAAGAGAGTGCTATTTTTTCGATACCCAGTCCGAAAATTTTTTGTGCCTGCTCTACCGTTTTTACTCCTCCTCCGTAGCAAAGCGGCATTCTTGACTGGTTAGCAATTCTTTCAATAAGACTATAATTCGGCTCCAGATTTCTAGCGGTTGCATCTATGTCGAAGATCGCCAGCTCATCCACTTCTTTTTCGTTGAAGATTCTTACTGCATTAATTGGATCTCCCACGTATTTGGGATTTTTAAAATTGACAGTTTTTACGAGTCCGTTGTCTTGTATCAGAAGGCTAGGTATAATTCTAGGTCTTAGCATTTGTGTTTAAGCGTATTAAAGTTTAGCAAAATTATGTAACAATATTTCGCCATAATGATGACTTTTTTCAGGATGGAATTGTATTCCGTATTTATTTTCATGATGAGCTGCTGAGGCAAATTCTCCTCCATAATCTGTAACAGCCATGATATCTTCCTGATTATTGCATTGAAAATAATAAGTGTGTAGGAAGTAGAATATAGAATCATTTTCCAAACCTGTAAACAGCTCCATATCTTTTATAGGTTTCACGTCGTTCCATCCCATGTGTGGAAGTCTGGTTACCTGATTGATTTTCGTTTCATCAAATTTTTTTACAGTGGCATCTATCCATTTTAGTCCTTCCAATTTACCTTCATCACTATTATTGGCCATCATTTGCATGCCTACACAAATTCCTATAACAGGAATTTTTTGATTTAATACCAATTCATCGAGTTTATCTCTCATTCCTGAGTTATTCAGTTGGGTCATGGCATGGTCGAAATGACCAACTCCCGGAAGAATTAATTTTTGTGCATCCTGTAAATCTTCTTTTGTTTTTGCAATTTTTACGGGAACATCAACTCTTTTGTAAACATTAACAAAAGCATTTATATTTCCAACACCATAATCAATAATTGTTATCATCTGAATAATCTTTTTTCTAAACCTAGCTTCTGCATAGCCTGTGCGCCAAGCTTTATAATTCCCATTTTGTTTTTATAATCTTTATAGGTTTTGTTTTCACCCTCAAAAATATGTTGTAGTTCTTCTTTTGTAAGATCTAGTTTATTAGCTACATATTCAAACTCTTTCTGTAAAAATTCTTCTGACAGCTCTGGTCTTGAAACTCTGTCTAAAGCCTCTTCTCTGGTCATCTGCCCGGTAAGGATTAATGACGAAAAGTGTGCTTTTCTTTTCTGATATCCAAATTTTCTCGGCAGCCAGTAATCTTCATAGAATCTTGTAAATCTGGATTCATGATGTTTGTGCTGAAAGGGCTCCCATCCAAATTTTTCTGTCAAAAGATCTTCCGCTTCTTTTTTATTATATGGAACTAGATTTAATGGCTTAAATACTTCCATTCCATAGACATATTTGTAATATATTTTATAGGAAAGAATATCCACCAAAGGAAAAGTTTTAAGAGGCTTTTTCCCAAATTTGGAGTGTATATCTTTTACTAAAGTGGTATCAATTCCTGGAAAGCCACCCCATTCTTCCGGCTCTCTACAGCATTCTGTGGAGAAATTTCCGCCCGTAAGAACGTAATTTATCTTATGCTTCTTAGCAAATTTATAAAGTCCTGAGAAAAAAGCATAATCCTGTGGTAGATCCTGATCGGCAATCTGAGATTTGAGAAATGCAACCTGAAGGTCTTTCATTTCTTCCCAGTTGATTACTTCTGTAAATAAATCTAAATTAAGCCCATTGATTAACTTTTCAATATTTCCAACTGCTTTATCTGTATTCCATCCTGCATCTACGTGGAAAATAAGAGGACGAATTCCCATAATTTCTTTAGCTACATAGGCAGCATAAGAACTGTCTAACCCTCCACTTAAACCAATAATACAATCAAAATCTTTATTTTTTGAAGTTTTTTTTATTTTATCAGCGATCTTCATTAATTCTTCATATCCTCGCTCATCCGTGTGCCAATTGGGTTCTATATTTTCTTTAAAATTTGTATAATAATCACTTTCACCTTTATCATTAAAGATGATATTCGGATCTGTAGTGTCCATAATGGTTTTTGTACAGATTTGATAGGCTCTATTATTCATTTATGTTTTATAATTTATTTTTTGCTAATTTCATCATAATTCCCAAATGCTGTTTTGTCAAATGAAGACTTCATATCATTCAAAGAGTTTTTTTCTAATAATAATTTTGGGAAAAAAGAGTTTGTTATTTTCAAATTTTCCACGCTTTTCCCTACGATTTTAATGTTATCCCAACCTCTTGTATTATTAATCAAAACATTTGATGCTAACTTATTATTTCCATCACTTTCTACACAATAGATTAATGTAGCATTCATAGCACCGACTTTTTTTAAGTTGAATGAATCTACATTAATGTTCATTTTATTTAACTGAAAGATAGAATTCTTAATCGTTAGCACACCAAAAACATCAGGATTCTTATTTGTATCAATAATTATCGTACCTGTAAGCCTGATTTCAGGATAAGATATAAATTTCTTTCTTATTTCTGGTTGATAGATTATAAAAATTTTTGATGCATTAGATTTTATTTTGGGAGAAGATATCTCCAAAATATCGGGCATCTTAATTTCCTGTTCGGGAGAATTTTCAAAATTCGCATTTGGAGTAGTACCTGCAAAAATATAGATATCTGATGATAATTCACTCGTAAAGGAGGGTTCTATTATTTTTACCTTACCTCCTAAAAAAGGTGTATCCTCTCTAATCCCCAATAAAATTCTAGCTGTTCCTACGACAATAGGTTTGTTAATTGTAATGTTATTTCCTGCAAATTGAAATGCAGCCCCTCCTTCGGCAGCAGATATAGTGACAGCATCTGCTACAAAATTATCAGTCCAATGATCATCTATTCCATCAGAAAAATACCCATTCTTAATTGTTACATTAAATGTATTTCTTCCTGTGTATGCGTGACGGCAATTTGTGATTCTTCCTCCTGTGATTCTAAATTCACGCGATGAATAATTGGCAATTCCATATCCACTTCCTGCTTTGTAAAAGCCATTTATAACAGGATTTTCCATAACAGTATTATAGTTTGTGGCATTTTCAAATCCCACAGATAGCTTGAATTTTGTTTGATTTCTAATCTGAAGAAAAAGAAATTTCATATTGTCTCTATAATTCCTTATAAATGCGAGTCCATCATCATTACTCATTTCATCTCCAACAATAACAACATTTAGATTTTTAGCAATTCTTTCATCACTTAATTTGAATTCAATTATATTTATGTTTCCCTCATAGGCATAGCTGGTAAGATTTGAAACATCTTGACTTTGTAAAAGAAATTCATTCTTAAGATAAGGTGCATTGTCTTTTCTATTGGTCAGAATTTGTGAAGAATTAATAAAATAAACATGCTTGTCTTTAACAAATGATAATTTTTGAAACTTCTCAATTTTTTTGTTGTAATTAATTTTTCTGCCTTCATCATCTCTGACAAAATCAATACCGGCATCTTTGAATTTAGTATCTATAATAATTCTTGCTTCTCCTAAAACATTAACTTTGCATTTAATTCTTTTATTAATATAAATATCTTTATCAATTATTAAATCTATATTGTTTGCATTACAATATAAAAACATTTCATCTACATTCTTCCATTGTGATGATCTTGTGACTTGATTAAAACCGTTAACTTCATGAAAGGTTTTCCCTTTATGGCATATGGACAAAAAAAACCCTAATAATAAAATTATGTTAAAACGCATCTTATAATAATTTTAAATAAGCCTCTCTTAATTTAGATTTGTGAATATTATAATCATAATTCTCTAAGAAAAACGTTCTTAATTTTTGCTTATCTATTGTTTCTATATTATCTATACATTTATTTATAATTTCCATTAATGCTGGTACATCATAATAATCTATGGCCCATCCAAAATTATTGGAAACTATTTCCTGTGCTACATCCTTTTGCCCCAAACTTACTACTACCGGTGTGCCCACCATGAGACAATCATAATATTTTGTAGGTAATGCATATACATTATTCTTAAGTTTCGGATCATATAATTGGGGTACAAGCAATGCTTCTTTCATTATTGTTAAAGCATCAAGATAAGGAATCTTTTTTAAATACATGACGTTATTGTGCTTTTTAAAAAAATTCAAATGATTTTCATCTCTTATATCTCCTGCAAAAACAAACAATAGTCTGGGATCATTCTGCCTTATAAGATCAAAAAGTATTTTCTCTCCTCGAGTTTCAGAAAAATAACCGATTACAGGAATTATAAATTTATCTTTGGGTAGATTATATTTCAAATAAATATCATTTTGTACAAGTGTTTTAAAACTATCTTCAGTTGAGTTTGGAAGGACTAAAAACTTGTCATTTTTTAATTTAAATAGCCCATAATATATAAAATACTGCCTATCCGGAAAAATTACAAAATCAGAAAATTTTATAAACAAATTATCTATAAACCGAATAATAAAATTAATAATTTTATTTACTCTATAACTATCTGCAGCATAATCTCTTGGATCATATATAACTTTACATTTCCAATTAGCACAATATTTATAGATAAGTGCGGGAAATATTGTGTAAAATGTAAATGCAACTAAAAAATTGGATTTATTTTCCAACAATTTTCTAAATAACCACCATTGAAATTTCACAAACAATAAAAGTGTCGATAAGCTTCTGGGACTTGCTGTTTCTTTAAAAGCATCAAATTTCAGATCTTTATACATGTCTTCTTTTGGAGGATTTCTTTCCTGTCCCAAGCGAGCCCAATAAAGAAATTTGATTTCTTCAAATATATCTTTCGAAGCCTTCAAAACTCTTATATTAGTCGTAGTTGAGTCAAAATAATCAGCAAATAAGAACAATCCTTTTTTCATCAATTTTTGTTTAACAGTATATTATATCTTTTATTAGAAAAGTGATTATACATTCCCACACAAAATCCTATTAAGGGGTATGTATATTGTTTTGAAAATACGGCTACAATAAATATAGTTAGTGCAAATCCCAGAAAAAGAACATCTTTTTTTTGAGCATGTTCTACATAAATAATTTTTAATGCCTCAAAAAGAATAAAAGTTAAAGATAAAAAGAGAACTAAGAAGCCAAAAAGTCCCAGATCAACCCAAGCCGATAGGATATTATGTATATATTTTCCTTCCTCATAATTACCATATTTACCAAAAATAATATTATTTTTAATGGTATTTAAACCTTCATTAAGAAATTCCTTTCTTTCAATCCATGATTCATCTTTTTCCAAATTAAATAGTACAGTTACTTTTTCTAAACCTATAAAATTCAAAATATCTTTTCCGATCAGTAAAAAAATTAAGAACAATAGAGTCAATACAATTAATAAGATTACTCTTATTTGTCTTGGACGAGAAAAGATTTCAAAAATTACAATGATAAATAAAAGTGAAATCATTTCGGTCCTGGCGCCAATTATATTCAGGCACACCATACTTAACACAAAACAAATATTTTTTAAAATCCGGTTTTCCAGCATAAATATGGGCAGTGAGAGTATAAAATAACACATGCCTATACCTTGATAATTCAAACTTACCAAAAGAAAATCCCAAAAATTCATTATGAAATTTCTGTTGTAAAGAATAAATAAGGTAGAAACCAGAAACGCAGCCACTCCAACTTTCTTAAACAGTGTATTGGAAAAGTCAATCTTCAGAGCCAAGATATATAAAGTCAATAAAACAATAATATTTGATACATGTCCTTTTACTAGTTCGCTATTTGAAGATGTATAATTATTTACTAAGGTAACACTGAACAAAAACAAAAAAAGGTAAAAAAAAAGGATAGGCTTACCTAAGGCAATTCCTTTTACATCATTATTTATGAAAATCAAAAACGGGAGAGACAAACTACAGGACAAGAATATCCATCCAAACGGCAATTCTCCTATCACCTCCATAGATACTAAAACAGTAATTGGAGTATAAACAAAAAAAATTAAATTAAAAAAAAATGTCACAAGTTTGCTGTGCATGATCTGATTAAGTATTTATAAGTTTGTAGTCATAATCACTAAATATTGGTGACATCTTGTTTAAACCATGCTCTTTGCATTGTGACTGTTGCTTTATTGGTAACATATGATTTATATTCATAAATGAGGAAAATATTTTATCTAAATCTTTTTAGGTCTATGATTGTCTAATTATTTTGGAATTTATACATATATCATAAATAATCTAGTCTGACTTTTATATAATTACCCATCAATACAGACTGGCAGCATAAGATATATCCTTCCCCCACTTCTTCTTCTGTAAGAGCCAGATTTTTTTTCATTCTTATCTCTCCTTCTACCAACTGTCCAACACATGTAGAACATATGCCCTTTTTACAGGAATAGGGCAATTCTAATCCATTTTCTGCTGCAATTTCTAAAATACTTTTCTCTGTTTCATCGTATTCAAAAGAATACAATTTATCTTCAACGTCTATCTCCAAAATCCCCTTTGACCTTTCTACTTCTTCATTACCATCATTAACCAAAGAACTTGTCTCAAAAATCTCGAATTTAAGCCTTTCTTTCGGAACATCCAATCCTTGTAGTATATTTTTAGAACTCGTAATAAATTCCTCTTTTCCACATAACAAAAAATAGGTATCCTGTATGTTAATATTATTCTGTAATAGAATAGAATTAATTAAATCCTTTCCTATACGTTCAGGAGATTCATCTTTTTCCTGAGTGTAATTAAAATATAGTCTAACATTTGTATATTTCTCTTCAATATCTTTTAATTGGTGTAAAAACATAGTCTGAGCTTTCGTTTTATTTCCGTATATTAAAGAAAAAGTATTCTTTTTCGAAGAATTTTTCAGAAAATATTTCAACATTGAAAAAACAGGAGTGATTCCACTGCCTGTAACCAATGCAACGATATCTTTAGCTTTGTAAATTTCGTCTTGCAGCCAAAAATGACCATATGGTCTGCTAACCTCAATAATAGAATCTTTCACTAGATTGTCTAATAAAAAATTAGATACTTTCCCTTCCTCTTGTCGTTTGATACCAAATTTTATAGATATTCTATCTGGTAGGGAGCATATGGAATAACTTCTAATATATTCTTCATTGTTTATTATAACTCTTATATTAATATATTGACCCGGAATAATTTTAAAAACAGAGCTTTCCACTTTGCGAATATCACATTCGAATACCTTTGAATCTATACTCTCTGTTGTAACGGAAATTATTTTAAGTGGATAAAACATGCTCATTTTCATTTAAAAATTTAATATATACATTATGAAACCAATCTTTATGGAAAATGGAAGTTGTATTGTGCCATAAAAAAGTAAAATTACCTCCAAAAAATTTACATTTCTGATTGAGTTCTTTTATTAGGTTGTAACTCTCCTCCATAGAATATTTCCTATAATCAATTAATGTAATATCCATAACAACCAAAGGTCTTAAGATCAGAGAAGTTTTGATATTATTTTCTAAATCAAAATAATAAAAATCTTTAGAAGTACCACATCTAAATCCCTCTACTTCAGCATATCCCAATGAAGAATCTACAAAAAAATCTAATGATACTAGCTGTTGCAGAGTTTTAGGAATATTAAGCCTTAGAAAATGCTGTCTGTTGTATCTTATTTTATCTTGTACAGCACCTTCAAGTTTATACTTTTCTTCACGCTGTAGCTGCAGATTATTATATGTACTATAACCTGAATGCAATCCAATGATCATAGGGGTATCATATATTTCAGCATAAATCCGTTTTAGATCCTCTTCTTTTGGATCATATCCGGCATCGAGTACAGATTTTTTTGCAGACATGAAATAGAACTCAGAAGAGAGCTTATATTTATGTCCTTGCTCCACCAGTTGTCTGACACTTTCTAAACATACATCTTTTTTAGAATAGAATAAAGAAAGTATTATTTTGTAGCATAATCTTATAAAATTAAATATCTTTTTATCATCTATAAATTTACGAACTGTATTTTTGAGGAAATATTTAAAATCGTCTTTTACAAATGAGTAGTCAATATCATGCGAAGGAATAAAATTATAATTTTGTTTTTCATTCCAATCCTGATCAATTATTTTTGTATCAAAAAGTATATTGTATAAATAGTAAACGTATTCGTCACATATAGGAATTTGTACAAAATTATATTTACTCGATAGACTATGTTGAACATCAAAGCGATCATGAGAGTCGAGCTGATCTTTATAATATACTTCCTCATAACGAGTGAGCATAATAATGAGCACCGACAAGAAATCGAAGTTTATATATATATTTTTCTCTTCATCGCGGACTTCAAAAAAGTTTTCGATTTCTTTTTCAAAGAAAATAGGAAAATCATAATTAAACTCCTTTGATTTCACATGTTTTAAAAGAAAATTCCCTTTTAAAATTTCCTCGACTGTATTCCAACCAGGAAGTGCAAAGTAAATATTCCTTTTGTTTAAGGTAAATTGCAATAATTTTTGATCTTCCATAATTTTTATTTCATACTCTTTCCCTTTAAAAACAGTAAATGAAAAAATAAAATCAAAGACATATTGAATTACCTCTGTACTTATAGGTTTATTGAATACTGTATCCTCCATCAATAACAATATTTTGACCTGTTATCCATCGGGAATCTTCCGATAATAAAAAATTTATTGTTCTTACAATATCCTCTACTCTTCCAAGTCCCAAAGGATGCATTTTTTCTATAGATGCAATATTTTCAACAGAAAGTGATTGAAAAAGTTTTTGTGTCATTGGTGTCTCTACCACTCCTGGTGAAACCGCATTTACCCTTATCTTTCTTTTAGACAAATCTAATGCACCCGCTCTCACTAACCCCAAGATCGCTGATTTTGAAGAACAATAAGCTGTCTTTCCATATTGTCCCAATTGTCCCATAACAGAAGATAATAAAACAATAGATCCTCCATCGTTACTATTTTTTTTCTTCGAGAAAATTCTCATAATTTCAAAAGCAGCAAAGAAATTAACATCAAAGAAATTTCTCAACTTCTCATAGCTATAAGAAATCATAGCGTTCGTATCTTCTATCCCAGCACAATTCACAAAATAGTCTATTTTACCTATTTTATGAATTGCGTTCTGCAGATGTTCTTCAATTGCCTTAGGATCTGCAAGGTCTAAAGCTAACAACTCTAGATTTCCGTCTTCCAATTGTTCTTTACTAATTGCGTCTTTCAGATTTGTAAAATCTCTTCCTATCGCAATTATTTTATAATCTCCTTTATGCAATAAGTCTATACAGAGCCCTAAGCCTATACCTGAAGTCGCACCCGATATTATAATGTTTTTCATTGTATTAATTTTTATCATTAAGAAGACTCATTACCGAGTTCTGGAAGTGCCAAACCCTCTTTTCTTCTTTACTTAGCTGTCCTGAATATGGAGAGCTCTGAACACCAAGCTGAACAGCTTCACAAATTTCCTTATCCTCCGAAAATACATCACGGTTGAACTGAACAAGGCTTTTATTATAAGCCTCTACTAAAGGGGTATTCTCAACATTTGTATTCGTTTTTGTGATAAAAACTCTACTTATAAACAGAGAAGAATTTTCATCAATAGGATCTATCAGAGATATATTAAAACTTATTCCGTAAGTTGTTGATACTAATAGATTAGGGAAAATAATATAGTGTTTATAGCCGTCTATTTTGTATTCTCTATCTTGAAAGGGTTTATGAATAATGCTATTTTTTCCTTCGTCCTCTGATTTTGCTAATGGTGTTGTCCATACTGAATTACTTCCTGAAAAAGAAAAATCTATTCCTTGTGTACCCAGTCTTAGAAAAGTATCGGTATGAATAAGTGCAACGTGGTAGCTTTCAAGAGTATTCTCAACCAAAATTTTCCAATTTGCGTTAATTTTCATTTCATTAACATCAACTTCCTGACCCATGTTATTTGACATTTTTTCAAGTTCTTCATAAAAGTCACCCAAATACTCTTTCAAATCTTCAGAATCATCATTAGAATTTATGAAAACAAATTGGCCACAAAATTCTATTTTAATTTCTTTCAGCTTAAGTTTTTCCAGATCATCTTTTTGAAAATCAAAATAAGGTTTTTTAGGAATCCCTGTAGGAATTCCCTCTTTATTATAGCTCCAACCATGGTATGGACAAATTAATGGTCTATTCCCTTTTTGCTCACACTGTATTCTTGAATGTCGGTGAGAGCAGACATTAAGGAAAGCCTTTATTTCTCCCCTTATATTTTGAACAACTATTGATATATTTCCAATATTCTTAGTTACAAAGTCATTATCATTGCTAAGCTCATTTTTCAGACAAACAAAACTCCAAACTTTACGAAAAACATTTTTTATTTCTTTGTCTAATATTTCACGCGAACAATAATGTTCCGGTATTACAATAGCGTCCATATATTATACATATTTTGTTTTGAAAATCTTTGTTAAAGACAAATCTATATAGCAATTCCCCCAATTTAAACCCGAACCGTATCCGGCCATTAAACTCTTTCCGTTTAGTGAGAGTTTTTCACTATTCCCTGTAATAAGTAGTGGTATTGAAACACCACTGGTATTACCAAATTCTTCAATATTGGTTAATACTTTTAGTTTATCTATTTCTAAAAGATTAGTGATCTGCTTAATAATAAAAAGGTTTGACTGGTGAAACAGATAATTGTCTATTGATTCTCTTTCAATGGAGGAAGAGTCTATTAATTGATTTATACTAGGAGCAACTTCTCTAAGTGTAAAATCAAATACTTTTTTCCCATTCATTTCTAAGTTCATCCTAGTTTTTATGGCCCCTTCTGATGTTGTATACTCTTCTAAGCTCTTATGACATGTCATGTTTCTGTATCCCCCGTCAGGAATTATAATGGAATCAAAATTTTCACCATCACTAAAAAAGTTAAAATCTGTAGGGTTAGAGATTTCTGTTTTGGAAATTAGCATTGCAGATGCACCATCACCAAAAAGCATAGAGGTAGTTCTATCCTTTATGGAGATTATTTTTGACAAAGTTTCAGCAATGATTAGAAGTACTTTTTTACCTTCTTTTAAAGTAGATGCCAGTGAATATGCAGTACTTAACCCTTGTATGAAGCCTGCACATCCCGCGTTGATGTCAATGCATAAGATATCTTTTCTTAATCCCAATTTATTTTGTAAAATATTAGAAGTAAATGGAATTAAATAATCAGGTGTTTGGCTCAAAAATATAATGACATCTACGCAATTTTTATCAAAACCTATAAGATTATCTTCCAAAACTTTAAACGCCTCTACTCCCAAATCACTTGCAGTAACATTTTTATCTGCCCAATATCTATTTTTAATACCAACTGTTTTTTCAAAAAAACTTAGCTCTTTAGCTGACAAAAGTTCGCTAAAAAAATCATTGGAGACAGCATTATTTGGAACTACAGAACCAATTGCTTCGAGTTGAATATTTTCAAAATGTTGATGCATGATCTAAGAGAATTTGGCCAATCCTATTTTTTCAATGATATCATTTACAGTATTAAAAGATTCTATATCATCAGATGTTAGCACAGTATCGAAATTTTCAGAAACATAACCTATCAAAACCATTGCAGTCATAGAATCCCACTCCTCGAGCTCTTGTAGTTTTGTATCGAAATTGAATTCAGACTCGATTTCTAAATTTTCCTTTAATTCAGCTAAAAATTCTTGTTTTGTCATTATTTTGTATTTATAGTTTCTTATTAATTTCTACGATGCCACCACTCCATGATAAACCTACCCCAAAGCCGATCAAAGCAATCTTTTGTTTATTTTTAATTGTTTGAGAATATTCTTTTAATGCAATCGGAATAGTACTGGAAACGGTATTTCCTCCATGCATATTAATAAAAAAATTATCCTTTTCTATTTTACTTCTTTTCCTTAATGTATCTAATAAAAAGGCGTTAGCCTGGTGATATATAAACTGATCTATATCTTGTTTCTCTAATTTATTCTTTTCTAAAACCTCTTCTACGAAGCCGGGAATAGATTCTAAAGTAAAGTTAAAAATTTCAGGACCGTCCATAAATAAATTATTATCAGTGTAGCTGTTTCCCGAACCATATATTTTCTCTTCGGCATTAGCATCATAATTATTTTTGGATGCACCGTTTCTGACTATTAATTTTTTATAACCTGACCCATCTGTACCAAATAAAAAATCAAATATTTTACTTTCGGAACTATCTCCAATTAGAGTAGCCGATGCGGCATCCCCGAAAATAGCTTTGTTTGACATATCCTTTTCATTGATATATCTGCTATACGTTTCAGATGTAACCAGCAATACATTTTTACATTGCCTGGATTCTATTAAAGATTTTGCAATACTAATACCATAAGTATATCCTGAACATCCCAAATTAAAGTCAAAGGCACCTGTATTTTTGCTCAGACCAATTCTATCTTGTAAGATACAAGCAGTAGATGGTAAAAAATACTCAGGGCTTTGGCTGCAATAAAGGATAAAATCTATCTTGTTTTTATCAAATCTTTGAAATAACTTCTCACAAGCTTTTATTGCTAAATCTAACGCTGTTTCTTCTTCTACTACATATCTTTCTGAAATTCCAACTTTCTTTTGAAATTTACTAAAGTCATAATCCGGAAACTGAGAAGAAAGATCTTCATTGGTTACCTTCTTGTCAGGAAAAACATATTCAATACCAAGAATTTCACTTCCCATTTGTCATTATTTTTGAGAAAATTAATTTTATATAAAAAGGAAATATTTTTAAACCATTCATATAGAAACTTCCATAACAATCTATACAGTCTTTATGATCACATTGCGTAATAGTTGGTTTATCCTGTAATTTCTTCTTAATTAATTCGGTTGATTCTTTTGCTTTCATTAATGCTGATTCAGCATTCCCTACCTTACCAAAATTTATTTTATTATTCACTACCAACTCACCATATAAATTGTAACCTCCACGAGAACAACCTCCAATATCTTTTTTTGTAAACAAAGATACTTTATTTTTTTTTCTGTAAAAAGTTTGTAAGAGATACTTATAAGGTGACTTTTTAGTGTATCCTAAAAGTTCTTGTGCATAGTGCATACCTTGTGGAGCATTGTTTTTATCTATTGTTCCTAATAATAAAAATTTGCCATTTCTTTTCACTATTTCACCTAAAATTGAATATGATAGATTTTCTTCGGTATGCTTACTTGTTATATCTTTAGCTTCAAACCCTATAGCAATACATGAATGTGTAGGATGTGTACTCCTATAAGCCTCTTCTTTCCCAATCAAAAAGTTGGGAAAAGCACCTGCATAAGTTGGAAAATTCCTATCGAATATTACATTTCTATTTTTCTTCCAAATAAAAAAAGTTGCGGTATAAGAAGGAAGTACTAGAGTTCCTTTATCTCCCAACACTTCTTTGAAAATATCAATCCAATCTTCCAGAGTTTTTTTCTTGGTTTTATTTAGATATCCTACTCTAAGTAAATCTGAATTAAGAAAAACACAGTCTCCTTCCTGAAGGCCTAAATCTTTTAAATCTTTTATTATAGTTTCTTTTGATATCATCTTCTTAATTTAATTTTGCCTGCTGCTGCTCTATACTGAACTACTGAATGTAGAATATAAAATAACGAAAAACCTATCACATATAGCTTTATTGCTAACATATAATCTTTTTGCATAGCCCCGATATAAATAGAAACAAAAGAAAAAACAAATCTAAATATCTGTAAAAACATATCTAAGTTTTGGCTTCCATTAAATGTGATGGTATATGCCAAAGGAGTAGAAATTACCTGAAAAAAAATCATAACCGCAAAATATTTAGATATTGTCCCTGAAACTTCCCATTGTGCACCAAAGAAAAATGTAAAAAGTAATTTCGAAAATAAAATTAAAATTAATAAAGGTAAAACACCAACTAAAGCTAATCTCTTTACACTACTGATAAAAAGTGCTTTACATTCACCGTGTTCCCTATAATATTCGGCTGCTTTTTGCCTGTATACATCACCAATTGCATTCCCTAACATCATAATAGGCAAAGTAGTAACTCTATATGCAAAAGCAAAATAACCGGTTATATGATCTCCAAAATAATTAGCAAGAAGAAAAATAGGCAACGATAATGATAATTCAGACAATAAAGTGGCAAACAGTAAAAATTTTGGATAGCCTATATATTCTTTGGAAATCCTCTTCATTCTGTTTTTATGCCTTTTTCCAAATAAGAAGGTATAATGTTTCTGTGTTAATAATATCCCTACAATAAGTAGGCTAAAGAAATAGCCATACATTAATCCATTAATATCTTTCCAAAAAAAGCCGAGTAACAGTGAAGCTCCTAATGTAGTGATACTAACTATTATTTTCAGACTACTCATTTTTTTATAACTGCTGCTTCTGTTATACCAGTTATTAAAAATGCTGATCATAGAATAACCAAATACCATGACTGGAATAACAAAAATTGCTTTACCTAAGCTTTCCAGTATCTGTAGTTTAAAAAAGTTTTGCAGACTGTATAAAATAGCAACTATGCTTAATAAAAAAAAGAAAGCTATATTAAGATAATTCGAAATTCTTAACAATGATTTTGCCTTGTAATTACTTTTTGCCTGAACAATAGATAAATCATATCTTCCGGTTGAAAATACAGAAAGTAATGTAACTAAAGATGTTAATAAACTTAACTGTCCAAAAGCATCAGGCCCATATAGTCTTGATAAAACCGGACTAAAAAGAATGGGTAATGCCTGTGCCATTCCCGTTCCTAGTAAAAGAACAAGGATATTTTTAAAAAAACTATTGTTTTCGTCTTTTGAGGCTAATGAATCAATTATTTTTTTTAGCATAAATCCTCTCGATTATATCCACCACCTTCAGTCCCTCCAAAGCATTGGTAGTAATAGAATTTCTACCCTTCAATACATCCACTACATTTTCTATAATATAGTGATGGTTGGCTGCAGATCCTTTATATGCCCCATAATCATTACCTGGGTTTGTAGGAGCTAATTCAGGCATTACATAATCTTTTACATTGCAAGCTTCCACTTTATCCATATACTGACCACCAATTTTCACAGCTCCGTTCTCTGCAATGATAGTCATAGAACTTTCAAGATTTTGATTCCAAACCGATGTTGAATAGTTTAAAGAACCCATTCCACCATTTACAAAATCAAAATTCACAAAACCAGAATCTTCAAAATCTGTAAGATCTTTATGATTGAAATCTTCAAATTTTGCCTGAATATTAGTAATATCTCCAAAAAGCCAGTACATAATATCAATAAAATGAGAAAACTGAGTAAAAAGCGTACCTCCATCAAGTTCTTTTTTCCCGTGCCATGATTCTGGCTTATAGTACCTGTTATCTCTATTCCAATAACAATTGAGTTGAACCATATAGATTTTTCCCAGTTTTCCACTCTCAATCATTTCTTTTATCCAAACAGAAGGTGGAGAATATCTATTTTGCATCACTGCAAAAACTTGTTTATGCTTGTGCAGTGCCTGAAAAATAAGTTTTTCAGCATGCTGCTTATTGAGAGCCATAGGTTTTTCAACAACTACGTGCTTTCCTGCATCAATCGCTTTATAGGCTTGTTCGAAATGAAAACCGTTTGGTGATGCTATATTAATAACATCAACCTCCAGTCCTGAATTTAAAAAATCATCTAATGATTTAAAAAAAGGAACATTATAATTGTCAATATTCAAAGAGGATTTTTCCGCAACATCAATCAAAGCTACCAATTCACACTCTTCATTTCTGGTTATCATTTCAGCATGCCTTTTACCAATATGGCCACACCCGACAACCGCAAATTTTATTTTTTCAGACATTTGTATTTTAAATTTTTGAAACTTTATTATTTTCCAATTTATATTTTTCACCGCTTTCTTCACAAACAGCAATACCTTCTCCATCAAAATTAAGACGATGTCCAAACTCACTCATCCACCCCATTTGTCTGGCTGGATTTCCAACAACTAATGCATAATCCGGTACTTCTTTCGTAACAACAGCACCGGCTCCAATAAAGGCATATTTACCAATATTATGACCACAAACAATGGTAGCATTAGCACCGATAGAGGCTCCTTGACCTACATGAGTTGTAAGGTATTCATTTTTTCTGTTAACAGCACTTCTTGGGTTTATTACATTGGTAAAAACCATTGAAGGACCAAGAAAGACATCATCATCACAAGTTACCCCTTCATATATCGAAACATTATTCTGGACTTTTACATTTTTTCCTAAAACAACTTTAGGTGAGATGACAACATTTTGTCCGATGTTACATTTTTCTCCTAAAATGCAATCCGGCATAATGTGTGAAAAGTGCCAAATTTTAGTTCCGGCTCCTATTTCACAGCCTGGATCAATCACTGCTGTTTCGTGTGCAAAGAAATCCGACATATTTTTTTCGTTTATTGTTGATGTTTAGTTAAAAAAGTTTTTAATTTCAGAGATAACATAATCTGAAACTTCCTGATTGAATTCTGTATGGATAGGAAGAGAAATTACTTCCGAACAAAGTTTTTCAGTAATTGGCAATGCAAAATCTTTTTCTACATATTGCTCAAAAGCTTCCTGTTTATACAACGGAAGCGGATAATAAACCATACTTGGAATATTCTTTTCTGCTAGATATTTTTGTAATTGATCTCTTTTCCCGTTTTTTACTTTTAAGGTATATTGATGAAAAACATGAGTTGAATTTTTTGCCCTTTCCGGGATCTGAATTTCAGCTATATCATTAAGGTTTTCATCATAATAGGAAGCCATCCTGTTCCTTGCTGCCGAATAATTGTCAAGATTTTTTAATTTAACTTTCAAAACCGCAGCCTGAATGGTATCTAATCTGGAATTGCATCCCAATACTTTATGATAATATTTTTTTTCCTGACCATGATTAGCAATCATTCTAATCTTAAATGCCAAGTCATCATCATTGGTCATCAAAGCGCCTCCATCACCATAACATCCTAGATTTTTTGATGGGAAAAATGAAGTACATCCGATATGCCCGATTGTTCCTGTTTTCTTTACACTTCCGTCTGAAAATGTATAATCCGAACCAATTGCCTGAGCGTTATCCTCAATGACGAACAAATTATGCTTTTTTGCAAACTCAAGAATTTTTTCCATGTCTGCACTTTGTCCGTACAGATGTACCGGGACTATTGCTTTTGTATTTGAGGTAATGTATTTTTCTAAATCTTTAAGCTCAATATCGAAAGTGTTTTCGTCTACATCCACCATGATTGGCTTTAGCCCTAAAAGCCCAATCACTTCAGCCGTAGCAACATAAGTGAAAGCCGGACAAATAACCTCATCTCCGGGCTTTAAATCAAGAGCCATCATTGCAATTTGCAACGCATCAGTTCCGTTTGCACAAGGAATGACATGCTTTACATCTAAATATTTTTCGAAATTTTGTTGAAATTCCTTTACTGCAGGACCGTTTATAAAGGCAGTATTATCAATACATTCCTGAATTCCGGCATCAATTTCTTTTTTTATTTTTTGGTACTGACTTTGTAAGTCAACCATTTGAACTTTCATACAAATATGTTTTTTTTTATCCTAGTGTTTTTTATTAATTTTCTATCAATTCACTTATTTTATTTCCTATAGACAGACAAGATGTAGCAGCAGGTGAAGGTGCATTTCTTACATGAATAATATTTCCATTTTTTACAATATCAAAATCATCAATCAAGATACCGTTTCTATCACAGGCTTGAGCTCTTACCCCTGAACCGCCAGTCACAAGATCATCTTCCTGGATTTCCGGTAAAAGTTTTTGCAATGCTTTTGTAAATGCCGCTTTTGAAAGTGAACGATGAACTTCCCCCAATCCTGTCTTACCATATTTTGCAACAATTTTTCTGAAACCCGGCCATGTCAAAGTTTGCATTGTTTCATTAAAATCAAAGTCAAAAAACTTATACCCTTCTTTCTTGAAGGCCAGAACAGCATTAGGTCCTGCTTCAATATTCCCGTCTATCATTCTTGTAAAGTGTACTCCCAAAAATGGAAAATTAGGGTCTGGAACAGGGTAAATAAGATGCTTCACCAAATGTTTTCTTTCATCCTTAATTTTATAATATTCACCTCTGAAGGGAATGATAATGACATCATTCTTATCATTGGTCATTTTTGTAATCTTATCAGAATATAATCCTGCACAGGAAATTAATTTCTTTGTCTTAAATTCGGCAGAATCAGTTGTAACAATAATTTCAGACTGATTATTAATAATATTTTTTACTTCATTATTAAATTTAACCTCTCCACCTAATTCTTCAAAAAGCTCTTTAATTTTTTTGGCAATTCCCTGATAATCTATAATCCCTGTCTGAGGAACTTTTATGGCTCTTACCCCTTCACAGTGCGGTTCGATTTCACGAAACTCCTCTCTCGAAAGATACTTCAGATTCTGAAGTCCATTTTCAACGCCTCTTTTATAAATATTATCTAAAAGTGGCAGCTCTTCCTGCGAGGTTGCTACAATTATTTTTCCGCAAAGATCGTATCGGATTCCATATTCTTTGGCAAAATTAATAACGGAATTGTATCCTTCTATACAGTTTTTTGCTTTTAAACTACCTGGTTTATAATAAATTCCACTATGAATCACCCCACTGTTGTGTCCTGACTGATGTAATGACACATCATTTTCTTTTTCTAAAACTAAGATCTTAGAATCAGGATTTTTAAGCTTTGTCTGATAAGCTGTAGCTAATCCAACCAAACCAGCCCCAACAATTATGATGTCATAGTCCATAATCAATTCTATAATCTTGCGTCTACCAAATCTCTGTCCAGACAAGCCTTAGTATCAAAAACTACGGCGTTATCATTCTTCAGGTGATTAAGATTCATCTGAAGGAATTCGTTGTGGGAAACAGCAATAATTATCGAATCATATTTTTTCCCTTCAATTAAGGTATCAAGAATATCTACTCCGTATTCGTGCTTTACCTCTTCTTTACTCGCCCAAGGATCATAAATATCTACATTTACTCCATAATCTTTAAGCTCTTTATAAATATCTATAACTTTGGTATTTCTTACATCGGGGCAATTTTCTTTGAAAGTAACCCCTAAAATCAAAGCTTCGGAATCTTTAATTATTCCACCTTTTGCAATAAGAAGCTTTACTACTTTAGACGCAACAAACTTTGCAATCGAATCATTAACACGTCGTCCGGATAAAATCACATCAGGATGATAGCCCAGTTGTTCTGCTTTATGAGCCAAATAATATGGATCTACAGAGATACAGTGACCTCCAACCAGACCCGGTTTGTATTTTAGGAAGTTATATTTTGTTCCTGCTGCTTCTAAAACATCGTTCGTATCAATCCCGATTCTGTCGAAAATCAAGGCTAATTCATTAACGAAAGAAATGTTAACATCACGTTGTGCATTTTCAATCGCCTTCGATGCTTCGGCTACTTTTAGGCTTGGGGCTTTGTGAGTCCCTGCGGTAATTATTTTTTTATAAAGATTATCCACTTCCTCTGCAATTGCTTCAGTAGAACCAGATGTTACTTTTTTTACGCTTGTAAGAGTATTTACTTTATCTCCCGGATTGATTCTTTCCGGCGAATATCCTACAAAGAAATCTTCGTTATACTTTAGCCCGGAATGTTTTTCAAGGACAGGTACACACTCTTCTTCCGTACAGCCAGGGAAAACCGTAGATTCATAAATAACAATATCTCCTTTTTTAATAATTTCGCCTAACATTTTTGAAGCAGAAATCAAGGGATTAAGATCCGGAGCATTGTATTTATCAATAGGAGTGGGAACTGTTACAATGTAAATATTGGATTCTGCGATATCAGTCAACTCGCTGGATGCTCTGTATCCTATCGCTCCATTACTTTCATTGTATTTTTTTAAGCCGTTATTTAGTTTTTCTATATCCGCTTCAAGAGTAATGTCATGTCCCTGATTAAGCTGATCAACCCTTTGAGCATTAATATCAAATCCCAAAACAGGGTAATGGCCAGCAAATTCCAAAGACAAAGGCAGACCTACATAGCCTTGTCCAATAACAGCTATTTTATAAGTTTTCATCATTAACTAAGTTTATTTTTAATTTTTTGGAGCCATGTTTGTTCGTGGTGGCTATTGTATCCATAACCATATTTGTTGCTGTATCCTAAATTTTCTCTGTTTACATCATTCAGAACGAAGCCAACGTTGGTTATTTTCTTTTGATCAATATTTGTATTTGCAAATTGTAACAATGATTTCTCTGTGTATTTAGACCTTGCAACATAGATTGTAATATCTGCCAATTCTGCAATTAAGAATGTATCCGTTACCAGAAGTAATGGTGCAGTATCTAAGATGATGTAGTCGTATCTTGTCTTTAATTCTTCTAAAAGTGCTTCATAGCGCCCGTTGGAAAGTAATTCCGTAGGATTAGGCGGAATCATACCTGAATAAATTACATCCAAGTTTGGGTTGAATGAAGAAACATGAATTACACTCTCTAATTTTGTCTGGTCAGAATACAGATATTCCGTAAGGCCGGCAAGCCCTTTCCTTGCAGGATTATATCTTTGTAATTGCGGGTTTCTAATATCTGAACCGATAATAATGACTTTTTTCTTAGGATTAGCCAATGTTAAAGCTAAATTCACAGAGGTAAACGTTTTTCCTTCTCCTTTCACTGTAGAAGTTACAAACACCACTTTTCCTTTTTTATCCTTTGAAAGCATAAAATTCATATTGGTAATAAGAATTCTGAATGCTTCTGCCATTGGCGTAACATCATTTACCTTCACGATTTCAGAATCACCCTTCTCAAGACTTGGCAATTCAGCAATAACAGGTGCGTGGATTAACTTTTCTAGATCATGCTTAGTTTTAACCTTATTATTTAATAATTCTTTTAAATAAATAATTATAAATGGTATCAACAATCCTATAACTAATGCTATTAGCAAAATTCTACTTTTCTTCGGTGCTACAGGAAATTCGGATGCAAATGCTTTATCAATTATTCTTGCTTTAGGAGCCGTGATAGATTGTGCTATTGCTGTTTCCTCTCTTTTTTGAAGAAGTAGTAAATATAAATTTTCTTTTATCTGCTGTTGTCTTTCAATACTTCTAAACATCTTTTCGATGGAGGGAAGCTTAGAAATTTTTCCTGAGACCTTATTTTGTTCTCCTACATATTCATTTTTCGCCAGTTCAAGTCCCGTTCTGTTTCTTTGAAGGCTTTGCATTACAGAAGTACGCATAGAATTGATCTGTTTTGACAAATCTACAACAGCAGGATTCTCGGGAGTTGCAGTTTCCAGAAATCTGTTTCTTTGTAATATCAGTTGATTGTATGTTGAAATTCCAGCCGTTGCTTCAGGGTTATTTAAGCCTACATTTGCAGGTAATACCTGATACTGTCCCTGATTGGATACAAAATTTATCAGAGAGTTTGTAAGCTCCAACTGAGCATCTATATCCAATTGTTTTACTCTTGCAGCAGCTGAGCTCTCAAGATTTATTTTTGCTTCTGTTTCTATGTCAGTAAGATTGTTTTTTGATTTAAAACTTTCTTTTTGATTTTCTACTTCCCCAAGCTCAACTGAGAGTTTTTTGACCCTATCTTCAATAAAATCCAAGGTTTTTCTGGATTCTAAATTTTTATCTATAATAGCATCATTATTATAAGCAATAACTAAATTATTAATAATATCCTCTGCTTTTGCAGTCTGTGGATATTGCATTGATAAGCTAAGAACAGTTGATTCTTTATTAATTAAACTTACATCTAACAATGATTGGAGCTCATTAACTTTTGAATTCATTGATGAAAAATGCAATTCTAAAGTATTAAAATCTAAGTTTTTGTAAAGTAATGGATTGAATTTTTTGTTTTTGGTTATAATTATATTAGCAAAAGGAAGTGCTATTGTTCTTCCAAATGAAGTATTGATTTCCTTTTTTAGTTTTTCCGAATTTATTATTAAGTTATTTCCATTAATTTTCAAATTCAACATATCAATTCCGGCGTCTGGCTTTTCGTTAATTACGTTGATTTCTATTGGTGAAGATTCTTTATAAAGTTCAACATTTATAAATTTGTTTTTCGCAAAAATACTTGTTTGCAGGTTTCTTTGTAAAACTACTTCCCGCATTAACTTTTTAGATTTCAGAATTTCTATTTCATTGGCTATACTATTCGTTTTTAATCCACCAAACCCGGATAAATCAGGAAGAACACCTAATTCATTAGCTATTGGTGAAGAGGTACTACCCTTAGCATCTTTAATAAGTACAGTAGCATTTATGCTATATATTGAGACCATAAACTTTAGCAAAAAATAGCCTATTGCTAAAGCTACAATTGAACTCATGACAAACCATGTCCAATTTCTTAAATATGGCCTCATAATTTCATTAAGATCAATAGTATTTGAATTATTATTTATTTCAGAACTTGAAGATTGTTGGTTGTCCATTAATTTTTTTTATTTCTTGAATAAACTTACGACTACGGCAATAGCCGTTACACCTATTGATATTGCTGTTAAATAAAGTCCGGTATTAGGATTTTGTTTTGATGTTAAGTCTTTAGACTTATTAGAAGCTACAATAATAGCATCACCTTGCTTTAGATTATAGTATGGAGAGTTGATTAGATTAGCATCATGTAGATTTATCTTACCATGAGTAACTTGTCCGTCTTCTGTTCTTATGATTAAAATATCATCTCTTTTTCCATACATAGTGAGGTCTCCTGCCAGACCTAAAGCATTGAGAATAGTACCTTGTCCGTTAGCAATTGTATAATCGCCCTGCCTGTTTACTTCTCCTAGGACCGTTACTTTAAAATTAACAAGCCTTACATTAACAGTCGGATTCATGATATACTTTGTCATTCTATCTCTCAGTTCATCCTTGAATTCAACTAATGTTTTATTAGAAGTGCTTAATTTTCCTAAAACCGGAAAATCAATATTGCCATTAGAATCTACAATATAAGTAGGTCCGGTCACCGTTACCACCCCTTGATTGGGGGTATTTCCTCCTGCACTAGAGTTGGTCTGAACAGCTTCAGATGAAGAATAATTTTGGTTGAATGGTTTTACCACATCCATATCTTTTGCTGTGATCAAAATGATCAATTGATCGCCGGTTTGGATTGTATTATTCGAGTTTTTAGTAGAGGCATCAATAGCAACCTTCTCTATATTTTGCATATAGTTGAGGTCATTATTCTGCGCGTTGGGATTAGTTTTACAGGAAACTAATAAAAAAGCTGATATTATTACCAGTGCTTTACCTTTCATCATATTTTAAAATTGTGCAAATATACATTTATATTTTTCTATTTATCCAGTACCTCATAGACGGAATTATTACTCCTGAATTCGGGTACTATTACTTTCAGAATCCGTACTACTTCTACTTTGTCATGCTTTAAAGAAGCTTTGGTAATAGAATTGACCAGGGCATCTATTTCTGAAAACTCCATAGTAGGATCTTTTGATATCATAATTTTTTCGTTGTGAGTAGGAAGTGTTTTTGCATCGTCACTCAATAGCTCCTCATATAATTTTTCGCCAGGTCTTAAACCTGTATAAATTATCTTAATATCAATATTAGGTTCAAAACCTGAAAGTTTTATCATTCTTATTGCCAGATCAAGGATTTTCACGGGTTCTCCCATATCAAATACGAAAATTTCCCCTCCATGTCCCATTGTTCCGGCTTGCAATACCAATTCACAGGCTTCAGGAATGGTCATAAAATATCTTACGATATCGGGATGAGTAATGGTGACCGGTCCTCCTGCTTCAATTTGTTTTTTGAAATATGGTATTACGGAACCATTTGATCCTAAAACATTCCCGAATCTTGTGGTGATAAATTTAGTAGTATTTCCTTCTACATTTTGCAATGATTGAACGAATAATTCCGCCGCTCGTTTCGAAGCACCCATTACATTGGTAGGGTTTACAGCTTTATCTGTGGAAACCATTACAAACCTGTTTACATGGTATTTACTTGAAAGTGTGGCAATATTTTTAGATCCTAAAACATTTACTAAAATTCCTTCATGCGGGTTTTCTTCAACCAAAGGAACGTGCTTGTAAGCTGCTGCATGATAGACCATTGAGAAATTATACATCTGAAACAACGGTTCTATTCTATGCCTGTTTGAAACATCCGCCAACACAAACTTGAATCTTATATGCGGGAATTTTTCCTTCATTTCAAGCTCGATGTCATACAGAGGAGTCTCGGCTTGGTCCAGTACAACAATCAGAGAAGGATTGAATTGTGCTACCTGATGTACAATTTCGCTTCCGATTGATCCCGCACCTCCTGTTACGAGAATATTTTTATTGAAGTGTCTGCTTTTGATGTCTTCATTAAGAATTTTAATCGGTTTTCTATTCAAAAGATCCTCGATCTGAAGATTCCTGATAGATCCTCCAAGGTCACTGTCTCTCAGTTTTTGAACAGATGGCGCTTTAAAAATATTGAGGTCTTTTTCCAAAAACAAATTCACCCAGGAATTCATTTCATCCTTAGACATCATTTCTTTAACAATAATTACCCCGTCAATTAAAAGTTCTTCCTTTGTATTTCTTTCAATTTTTTCTTTTTCAAAAATAGGTTTTCCTAATAGTGATGCTCTTTTGGAATCCGTTCTCTGCGTCAGAAAACCTACTACATGGTACGGTAAACTTGGATTGTCCAAAATTGCTCTCGCTATTGCAATAGATTGCTCATCAATACCTAAAACAAGAATTCTTTTTTTCAAAGTACTTCTTCTGTATTCTCTTACAATATGAAAAAATTCCTTCACATATAACCTGAAGAGAAATAAGCCCATGAAAGAAATGATGAAATAAAGCACCAAATAAGGTGTAAGAATGAATTTCCCACCCGTAATCCAGAAATAAATAATATTAATTGCCCCTACCATAAACATAGTACAGAAGCAGGATACTAATAATTTGAAAAGATCTATAAAAGTAGAATGCCTGATGATTCCTGCATATGTTTTGAAAATATACATGAAAATCACATTCGTGAAAATAATGGAAGCAAAGACTATACTTTTGTCCTTGTGATAAATAAAATCTTTCTGGCTGATCTTTTCTATGATGTACGTAGAAAGAAATAGCGATATAACCAGAATAATAATATCTATTACTAGAATTATCCATCTGGGAAGATATCTTACATCTGAGAGATTGACAACATTATCCCCCCCAAATATTTTTTTTCTAAGAGAATTGTACATTGTCTTTACTTGTGTTCATATATAATAAGGTATAACACCTGATGCTCATTAAATTACTTTTGATACCGTTCATGCAAAATTAAAATAAAATTTCATCTATACTTAAAATTTAAAATAAATTTAATTTTTAAAAATAGACAAAATTTCGGTAATTCTATCCTTACAGTCGTTAGTCATATTACTTCCTGACGGCAGGCACAAACCATTGTCAAAAAGCATACCAGAAATACCACTTCCGAAAAAACTGCAATTTTTATATAAGGGTTGTAGATGCATCGGTTTCCATAAATATCTGATTTCTACATTATTCTCCAAAAAAGTCTTTCTGAGTTTTTCTTTCGAAAGCTTATCCGGATCAATTGTGATTGCATTCAGCCAATAATTAGAATAAAAATCTTCATTTGGGGCAGAAAACAAACTAATACCATCTACATCTGCCATAATCCTTTGATAAAAATCATGATTTTCTCTTCTTTGCTTAATTCTTTCCTCTAATACTTCCATCTGGCCTCTTCCGATTCCTGCCGAAATATTTCCCAAACGATAATTGTATCCTATTTCCGAATGACTGTAATAATTCTTGTCTTCTTTGGCCTGTGTCGCTAAAAATAAAGTCCGGTCCTTATCTTTTTGATTTCTGGAAACTAAAACTCCTCCTCCGGAAGTGGTAATAATTTTGTTTCCATTGAAACTTATCACTGATAAATCTCCAAAAGTACCACAATGGCGGCCTTTATATTCGCTTCCCAATGCCTCTGCGCTGTCTTCAATCACGGGAATTTCATATTTCCGGGAAATTTCAAGAATTTCATCTACCATGAAAGGCATTCCGTATGATGAAACTGCGATGATTGCCTTAGGTTTTTTACCCTGTTTCAAACAAAATTTTATAGAATCTTCCAATACATTCGGGCACAAATTCCAGGTTGAGGTTTCGCTGTCTACAAAAACGGGAACAGCTTTCAGGTACAAAATGGGATTGGCAGACGCTACAAATGTAAAAGACTGACAAATCACAAAATCCCCTTCTTCAACATTTAATAATTTTAAAGCAAGATGGATAGCAGCCGTTCCGGAAGACAAGGCGGTCACAAATGAATTTTCACCCAAATAATTTTCAAGGCTTCTTTCAAATTCTTCTATATTGAAACCACTTTGGGAAATCCAGTTGGTATCAAAAGCCTCTTGTATATATTTAAGCTCATTTCCTCCCATGTGCGGAGGTGAGAGCCAAATTTTCTGCTGTTTCAATCTTGTATATTTTAATCATTTATGTTTGCCCAAAAATATCATTTATTTTCTCATATTCAAAACCCCTGCTCATTAAATATTTAATAGTTTTTGATTTTCTCTGATACTCTTTCAATCCTTTTTGTCTGGAATAATAATCTTCGTAAATTTTTCGTATTGTTTTTTCGTAATCATGTTCATCAATTTCATCAAAACATTTGTTAATTAACTTCTCAGTAATCTGCTTTTGCTTTAGATTAATTTTAATTTTATTCCTTCCCCAATGTTTTATGTAAAATTTCCCCCGAATATAGCTTCGTGTAAATCTTTCTTCATTCAGATAATTTTCCTTTAAAAGATACAGCATAATTTCCTCTTTTGCTTCATCAATTAAAAGAAATTCTCTCATTTTCTGTTCAACCTCTGCATGACAACGATCCTGGTAAACACAATAGTTGACCAATTTGAGCTTTATTTCGTCAAAAGTGAAAGATTTTTTCTCCATATCATAAAAAAAGAATGAACAAAACGTCCATTCTTTATATTTTCAATTTAGATAAATACTAATAGTTGAATAATGCTTTACCTTCCATTAATTCATTTACTTTCTTTCTTACGGAAGTAATCACTTCTTCATTTTTAATATTGTCTACCACGTCAGAAATTAATCCTGCGATGGTATCCATATCATTTTCTTTTAAACCCCTTGTGGTGATTGCAGCTGTTCCCAATCTGATTCCTGAAGTTGTAAATGGTGACTTATCATCAAACGGAACCATATTTTTGTTACAAGTAATATCTGCAAGAACCAAAGCTTTTTCGGTTTCCTTACCGTTTACACCTTTATTTCTAAGGTCTACAAGCATTAAATGATTATCTGTCCCTCCACTTACGATATCAAAACCTCTGTCTGTCATTGATTTTGCCAAAGCTTGTGCGTTAGATCGAACTTGTTTTGCATACACTTCAAATTGAGTATCCAGAGCCTCTGCAAAAGCTACCGCTTTACCGGCGATAACGTGCTCCAGCGGACCTCCCTGAATTCCCGGGAAAACAGCTCCGTCAAGAACCTGGCTCATCATTTTAGTCTCTCCTTTCGGAGTTTTGTGGCCATATGTATTTTCGAAATCTTTCCCCATCATGATCATTCCTCCTCTCGGACCTCTCAACGTTTTGTGGGTTGTAGTCGTTACAACATGACAGTGCTCAAATGGATTATTTAATAAACCTTTTGCCACCAAACCGGCAGGGTGAGCAATGTCTGCCCAAAGAGTAGCCCCGATTTCGTCAGCAATTTCTCTATATTTTGCATAATCAAGGTCTCTTGAATACGCTGAAAATCCGGCGATCATCATTTTTGGTCTTTCTCTTAAAGCCACTTCTCTCATTTGGTTGTAATCAATAAGTCCTGTTTCTTTTTCTACGCCGTAAGAAACCACTTCATATTGAATTCCTGAAAAATTCACGGCAGAACCGTGAGTAAGGTGACCTCCCATGGAAAGATCCATTCCCATGATTTTGTCTCCCGGTTTCAAAACTGCCAGGTAAATAGCTGCATTCGCCTGAGAGCCGGAATGTGGCTGAACATTTACATAATCAACCCCGAAAAGTTCCTTCGCTCTGTTGATTGCTAACGTTTCAACCTCATCTACTACTTCACAACCTCCGTAATATCTTTTTCCGGGATACCCTTCAGCATATTTGTTGGTCAACACACTTCCCATTGCTTTCATTACGTTTTCAGAAACGAAATTTTCTGACGCAATAAGCTCTAATCCATGTGATTGTCTTTGTCTTTCTTTTTCAATCAGGTCGAAAATAATGTCCATTTTACTTTTAGTTTTTGAAATTTTTCACCTCAAAAGTACGAAATTTCCGCCGAGATTTCAGCATTGGTAAAATGATTTTACAATTAAAATAATCCGAGATGTTGAATTATATATTTTCTTTGATAAAAGTTTCACAATAATTTTTAATTTGTTCCCGAACCGCTCTGAACTGCTGATCAATCTCATCTTTTGTACCTGTTGCTTTTGCAGGATCAGGAAAATTATGATGAAACTTTTTGGCCTTGCTGGGAAAATAGGGACAATTTTCCTTTGCATTATCACAAACTGTGATTACAAAATCGAAATCAATATTTTCATATTCATTAATATTATTTGAAGTCTGTCCGGAAATATCAATTCCGTCTTCTTTCATGGTGGCCACTGCATTTGGGTTTACACCGTGAGTTTCGATTCCGGCGCTGTATACTACAGCTTTATTCTTCGCAAAATATTTTAAATATCCTTCTGCGATTTGGCTTCTACAGCTGTTTCCTGTACAAAGCACTAAGATTTTCTTTTCCATATTTTAAACAAATAACCAAATAATATTAATGATACAAAATTTAGGATCGAATCCGAAAATAAGCTGTAAAATAATTACTGAAGTTGTAATGATGATCGGCTTTTTATATTGTAATAGTTTCTTTTTCATTAGCAGCATCCTGAGTTTGGCGCACATCCACCTTGTTGAACAGCTTTTAATTCGCTTAGATTAACCTTCTGTTTCTCTGCCGGTATTCCGCAGGCATCATTGGCAAGGCATGCCGTCATTTTATTCTTAAGCACAAAATATTTACCATTAAAATCAAGATCGTATTTCCCAATAGTATCAGACTGATATTCAACTTCAATCTCCAAATCTTTAATTCCTAATTTCTCTTCAGAAAGTTTAATGATATTTAATAATTTTCCGGGCTTTAAGCGGTGTTCAAAATCATTGGCGTCCCAAAGCTGGAAGTTTACTTTTTCTTCTTCCCTCATGGTTCCTCCACAATCGATAAACTTCTTTGTTACAATTCCTATTTCTGTTACATGAAAATGCTCGGGAACAAAAGTTCCGTTTTCCAATGCAAATTCTACATTCTCCAATGTTGGAAGAAGATTTTTGATTTGTCCAAGTGTCATATTTTTGTTTTTTTAAATTGTTATAATGCAATATTACGATATACTTTTGAAAAAAATTTTAGCAGCATTTCTGCTTTTTCACCGTTGAGATTATATTTGAAAAATAGGTATTTAAAATTTCAAAAGCCTGTTCATCAATACAATAGCAAATGGAATTTCCTTCAATATTTCCTTTGATAAGGCCGGCATTTTTTAATTCTTTCAAATGTTGCGAAACGGTAGGCTGAGCCAATGGCAATTCATTCACGATATCACCACAGATACAATCATTGACTTTCAACAAAAACTCAATAATCGCAATTCTTGCGGGATGCCCAAGAGCTTTTGCTATTGTTGCCAGCTTATTTTGCTCATCCGTAAAAAAATCCGTTTTGGTTGCTCCCATGATTTTTAATTATATCGCAATATTACGATAATAAAGTTTTACAACCAAGAAAATTTTCATTAAATAAAAAAATCCTTACAAATTTGTAAGGAAAAGTAATTTATGATTATGTTTAAAAATCTTCTTCTGAAAGTTCTTTATTAACGATTGCACCAGTGAAATTCCCCTGGGCAACTGCATTTGGGACCGATCGCATCATGGTAACATTGTCACCACAGGCGAAAACACCATCCATATTTGTTTTGTGGAAATGATCAATCTTAATAAATCCGTGTTCCGTTAATTCCAAATTCAAATCTTCTACGTTGATATTCTGTTCAAAAGGGATTTTTGCGTATAAAGCTTTCAGTGGAATTTCTTTTCCGTTTTTAAGGATTACTTTTTGAATCTGCCCGTTTTCATGGTCAATTTTTTTTATTTCGTCTTCAATTAATCTGATCTTATTTTCGTTTAATTTTTCAAGCTGTTCATCATTTAAATCTGCTTTTCCATTGGTGAATAACGTTAAATCTTTGGTTAAGTTAAAAACCAGCTTTGAAAATTCAAAAATTATATCACCGTTTGAAAGAATTCCTGTAGCTTCACCTTTCACCTCAAAACCGTGGCAATACGGACAGTGAATAACGGAAATTCCCCAACATTCTGCAAACCCGGAAATATCAGGCATCATATCTTTAACTCCTGAAGCAAGAATCAGTTTTTTAGCGTAAAATTTTTTGCCATTTTCGGTTTCAACTTCAAAACCTGCGGTGTTTTTCGCCGTTTTCCTTACTTTTCCTTCATGGAATTTTACAGTCTCATACTTCAAAACCTGCTCTTTTGCCAGATCAGAAATTTCCTTTGGAGTTTTCCCGTCATGGGTAATAAAATTATGTGAATGAGGAGTTTGCCTGTTGCAGGGTTTGCCGCTGTCTATAATTAAAACATTTCTTAAAGACCTTCCCAAAGCCATTCCGGCTGATAATCCGGCATAGCTTCCTCCAATGATAATAACGTCAAACTTGTTTTCCATAATTTCTGCGATTATTAAAGATTAATTTAAAAATTAGTTTAAAAAGCATACCAATTATAAACTAACTGATTGCAAATGTAGAAAAAATTTCCATTAATGCGACTAAATCGCAATAATATTTTTTATATTTGTATTATGGCAAAAAGAAATACCATAACAAAACAGCTTATTTTGGATTCATTAAAGGGCTCAAACACGGCAGTGAGTCAGGAAATATTACAGAAAGAATTGGGAGAATCTGTGGATCGGGCAACGATTTACAGGGTTCTGAACAGTTTTTGTGAGGACGGAATTGTCCATAAAATTTTGGGTGATGATGGAAAGTTTTATTTTGCGATTTGTATGAATTGCTCGGAAAAACAGCATAAGCATAATCATTTTCATTTCAAATGCCTGACGTGCGGAAAAATTGAATGTTTACCGAATGAGGTTGATGTGAAATTGCCGGCAGGGTATCAATCTGTTACTTTTAATGGGTTTATTTCGGGGTATTGTTCTAATTGTTCTTCATTAAGTGCTAATTCTTTTTAACGCAAAAGGTCGCAAGGAAAACTTAAATGATTGAGAATATTTTTTGTTCGCAAAGGCGTTTGACACAGCAAAGGCTGGAAGTTTTTTAGACCATCTTCTATTTATTATAAATATTCATTTGCCAGTATAAAGTTTAGAAATAAATATAGATTGCTTCGCTTCGCTCGCAATGACGAAGTGTTATATCTATTAAGGTTTTCAAAATAAAAAATCCCGGGAAAATATCCCAGGATTCACAGTTTAAAATTTATAGTGTTAGTTTACTATTTTTTTGCTTTTTCTTTTAATTCTTCTTTGTCTTTGTCGGATGGATTCCAAACTTTCACATCAGCATTTTTATCGATTCCGGACAGTATCTGAACGTTGATTCCATCGCTTGCACCCAGTTTCACATATACTTTTTTGAATTTGCCATCTTTTTGTTTTACCTCAACAAAAGGAACATCTTTTCCGTTCTTTTTTTCATATTGAATAAGAGATTCATCCAATAGCAAAGCGTTTTTCTCTGATTTTAAAACAATTTCACCGTTGGCAGAGAATCCGGCTCTGATATATTCGTTGTTTGGATTGTAAACATCACCTTCCACAGGGAATTTGATGGTTCCGTTGTTGTCTTTTCCTTTTGGAGCGATCATCGTCAACTTTCCTGGGAACGTTTTATTCTGTAAAGCACCGATTACGATATTCATGCTCATTCCCTGAGTTAGTTTTCCGGCTTGAGCTTCGTCAATTTCTCCCTGGAAAATCAAAGAATTAAGGTCTGCAATTGAACAGATTGTTGTTCCGGCGTTGAAAGAGTTGGCCTCAATTACCTGGCTTCCTACTTTTACGGGTACTTCCAAAACGGTTCCGGAAGCTTTTGAACGGATCTGGGTTGTTGCCAATCCCTGAAGCTCAGGAATTGCTCCCGTTTTTGCAATCTGTAATGTTTTTTGTGCTGTAGCCAATTGCTGGTTTGCATTTTTAAGAGCCTGCTGCTGCGTAAATAACTGTTGCTGAGCGTTTAAATATTCCTGCTTAGAAATTACCCCTTGCTTGTACAGTCTTTCCTGCATTTCGTATTGTTTACGCACGTTTTCAACATTCATTTTCGCGTTGCTGATCTGAAGCTGGGAATTCTGAACGTTTTGCTGTGCATTGTTTACTTCAGCAAGATTGGGGACAATTCTTACGGTGGCGATCAATTGCCCTGCCGTCACTTTATCACCTTCATCCACTAAAATCTTGTCAATAATTCCTGCGATATTTGGTTTGATTTCAATTTCTTCTTTCGGAATAATTTTTCCTGTTGCCATCACCTTATCCTCCATATTCTGAACGGTAGGTTTACGGGTAAGGAAAGCCTCACTCTCTTTAGAATTGGATTTTACAAGATACCCGATCCCCGAGAACAACGCCACTGCAAATAAAAGCCCCAAGACAATATAAATGGCTTTTTTCCAAGTGAATTTCTTTTTCATATGTATAGTTTATTTTTTATTTAAGTGATTTAAAAATTTTAATTATTTAAAAATTATGCATTACAAAAAATTCGTAATTCGTAATTTGTAATTGATAACTCATAACTTATTCCGATCTCAACGCTTCGATCGGCCTTATTTTTACAGCTCTTTGCGCCGGAATCATCCCGATAATTAATCCTAACACCACCATGACTGCCATTGCACTGAAAACGTTTCCGTAATCCACCGTTGGGTTGTAGAATGGAAATGCATCCTGACCTTCCGTTACCATATTTAAAATCATTAAGACAAAGATCCCGAACATAAACCCGAGAAGTCCGGACGAGAGTGTAATCACCACACTTTCCAGCAAAATCTGGTTTCTTACTTCCGAAGGTTTCGCTCCCAAAGCTCGCCTGATCCCGATTTCCTTGGTTCTTTCTTTTACGGTAATTAAAAGGATATTCGAAATGGCAATTACTCCGGCAAGAATCGTTAATGTTCCTACGATGATGGTTAAAAGCTGCATTCCAGTTAAAAATCCTGTCAGTTTTTTAAATTCTTTTCCGAGATTGAAGCTTCCAAAAGCGTTGGTATCTTCGGGTGAAACTTTATTTTTTGATTTTAATTCTAATTTTACGGTTTCTTCTACCGAATTTACATTTGCATTCGGCTTGCTTACAATAGCAAACATATCAATCTGATCTGCTGCATTATACATTTTCGTATAGGTTGAAAGCGGGATAAAAACCGTTTGGTCATTTTCAAAACCTCCGCCTTTTTTTACCCTGAAAACTCCGACTACATTGAAGAAAATCCCTTTGATATTGATTGATTTTCCGAGTGGGTTTTCATTCTTTTTAGCTTCAAAAAAGTTTTTATAAATTTCTTCACCAATTACAGCTACATTTTTATTTCCTGAAACATCGGCATCATTGATATAACGCCCGAAAATTAATTTTTTCTCTGAAATTTTATTTCCTACAGGGAAATCTCCGGTTAAAGAATACGTTCCGTTTTTACCGTTTCTGGACATTGATTCACCGGGAGTTCCTGTGAAGCTTCCACGGGCATTTTGAGGGGAAATATAATCGATATCAGGAATTTTTCTTTTCAGCATATCCATGTCCGTAAGACGAAGATGCACGTCTCTCCCTTTTGGAAAACCTTCGTAAGGAATTGATGTTTTCTGAGCCCAAAGGAAGATAGAATTGGTAGCGAATCCTGAAAATAATTTATCAAAACCGTTTTCCATCCCTTTTGCAGCTCCCAGCAAACTTACATACAAAAACATACCCCAACCCACACCAATCATGGTAAGGAAGGTCCGAAGCTTATTATTCCTCAAAGAATAATAAATTTCCTGCCAAGTATCTTTTTTAAATATTATGTTCACTTTTTTGAGTTATAAGTTTAAAATTATGAGTTATGAGTTTCTAACCGTAAACTGCTTATTTGCTTATAAGCTATTTTCGCCTCATCAAATTATTCTGTTCTCAGGGCTTCAATCGGTTTAATTCTTGATGCTCTGTAAGCCGGTACAAATCCTGCAATTAATCCTGAAAAAACCAATGCAATAAAGGCTGCAATTATCTGCCCCCATCCTACGCTTGGATTTTTGATGAAGTATTCTTCAAGGTTATCTCCTATTAAATACAAAGCCAAAACACCCAATCCTACTCCTATCAATCCTGAAACTACCGTAATTACCACACTTTCCTGAACAATCAGAGCGACGATACTTCCCGGTTTTGCACCGATTGCTTTTCGTACCCCGATTTCCTTGGTTCTTTCTTTTACGATATACACCATAATGTTACTGATCCCGATGATCCCTGCCAATAAGGTTCCCATTCCGATAAATCCTACAATTGCCGTAAGAACTGCCATAAAAGTGAATGTATCATTCATATTTTGGGCATTGTTCCAGACTCTGATTCCGTTTTCGTCGTCGGGAGCTACATTTTTTCTGGCTTTTAATCTGTCTTTTAATTCGTCACCATATTTTATGGCTTCCTGTGGAGTAAGCTTGTCGTTATAGGCGATATAATTTATACTTACCGTATCGGAGCCTTTTTTCATTTGTTGTAATGTTGAGATGGGAACGGTAATATGCCTTTCGTCCCAGTCTCCACCGTCGTCAGAGAACACTCCGACAACCTTGAACATTGTTCCGTTGATGTTTAATTCTTTCCCGACAGGGCTTCCGTTTTTAATTAAATCCCTTTGAACCATTCTTCCGATCACGGCAACATTTTGTTTCCTGTCCAAATCCGTTGGTGTCAGATAACGGCCTTCCAGCATTTTCCGGTTTTCGATGACCTGCTCTTGCGGCTGAGCTCCGTTGATCTGATAATTTCCGCTCTCCTTACCATATTTCACCAATAAATTAGCGGTATATCTCGGTGTGGAACTTCCAACATTTTCTTTATCGATATTAACCAAGAAATCATAGTCGGAATTATTCATAGTAATCTGCCGATCAGATTGAAGTCCGTTATAAGCAATGGTTGTTTTCCCGGTCATAATCGAAATCAAATTCTGGGCATCTCTTGCAAACCCTTCCGTAAAGGCATTTTGAAGCCCCGTTCCGATCCCGAAAAGCACAATGAAAATAAATAATCCCAAAGCCACAGTAAATCCGGAAAGTACCGTCCGCAATACATTACTGCGGATAGAGCTGAATATTTCCTGCCAACGATCTAGGTCGAACATATGTTTAGATTTGAAGCGGGAAGCTTGATGATGGAAGTCTCCAATCTTTCCGCTGAATTATTTTATTATTAATAACTTCCTTTCCTCCTTCTTCCAGCCTTTACAACACCAGCTGCTTAATAAACTCATCACTTTCAATGATTCCGTCTTTCAGGATGACATTTCGTTTTGTTTGTGCGGCTACATCAGGTTCGTGGGTTACAACGATGATTGTTTTTCCTTCATTATTAATATCCTGAAGAAGTTTCATAATATCGTGAGTCGTTTTTGAATCCAGCGCTCCCGTAGGTTCATCCGCTAAAACAACTTTTGGATTCGTAATTAAAGCTCTTGCAATGGCAACTCTCTGTTTCTGACCTCCGGAAAGCTCGTTTGGTAAATGGTTTGCCCATTGAACCAGTCCTACTTTCTCCAGATATTCCATAGCTCTCTGATTACGCTCTTTTCTTGGAACATTTTGATAATATAAAGGCAGGGCAACATTATCCAGAGCCGTTTTATATCCAATCAAGTTGAATGACTGAAAAATAAACCCTAAAAACTTACTCCTGTATTCTGCTGCTTTTACTTCAGACAAATGCTCGATCGGAACACCATCCAATTCATAAGTCCCTGAATCTTTCTCATCAAGAATCCCGATAATATTAAGAAGCGTAGACTTCCCGGAACCGGAACTTCCCATGATAGAAACAAATTCACCTTCAGCGATATTAAGGTTAATACCCTTGAGAACGTGAAGCTTACTTTTCCCGGTATCGTACGATTTATGTAAATCCTGAATTACTAACATTAAGTGATATATGTTTTATGACTAATAAGTAGAAGATATTTTCGATTTGTTACAAGAATAAAAATTTCTTTAATTTATTTATTGTTTAACTTATTATTATCTAAATTACAGCAACTTACAGAAAAGTGTTTAATTGTAAGTAACTGATAGCATCCATTTTATTATGATAATAGTTTGTAAGTCAATATCTAAGCGGTTTTCATGTAAATGTGGAAAACTTTTAGGGTTAAAACTCAATCATTTAGTCTTTCACCCTTTCAAATACAGTTCTTTTTTTCGAACTTTGTGCTTGCACATAACAAAAAATAAAACACTTTTTCTGTGAAAAACTTCTAAATGTAAGTTGCAACAAATCAAGTTGTTGGATATTTTTTGAACTTTATCCACAGTGATCAATTTATTTAACTTTAAAGACATTTTAATATGGGAATTTTTGATAAAAGAGTAAGTTACAAGCCATTTGAATACCCTGAGGTTCTTCAATTTGTAGAAGCGATCAACAAATCGTTTTGGGTGCATTCGGAAGTGGACTTTACTGCAGATGTTCAGGATTTTCATTCGCAGTTGGAACCGCACGAAAAACATGCTGTAAAAAATGCACTTTTAGCAATTGCACAGATCGAGGTGTCTGTAAAGACATTCTGGGGAAACCTATATAATCACATGCCGAAGCCGGAACTGAATGGTTTGGGAGCCACTTTTGCAGAATGCGAATTCCGTCATTCTGAAGCTTATTCCCGTCTATTGGAGGTTTTGGGTTATAATGAAGAATTTGCTCATGTCATCGAAATTCCTGCCGTAAAAAAGAGAATAGATTTCCTGACAAATGTCCTTAAACATGCCAATTCTGCTACGCCGAAAGAATATGTTTCATCTCTTTTGTTATTCAGTATTCTGATTGAAAATGTTTCACTTTTCTCTCAGTTTGCGATTATCCTTTCTTTCACAAGGTTTAAAGGATTCATGAAAAATGTTTCAAATATTATCGCTTGGACTTCAGTTGATGAACAAATTCACGCCAACGCCGGAATTTATTTAATCAACAAAATCCGTGAAGAACAACCTGATCTTTTAACTGATTCTGATATTGAAGATATTTACACTTTAGTGGACCAATCTGTAGAGCTGGAAGGTGAAATCCTTGACTGGATCTTTGAGTTGGGTGAATTAAGCGTTTTCTCAAAAGAAGATTTATTAAACTTCATGAAATACCGTGTTGATGACAGTTTAAAGAAAATCAACATGAATACAAGATATAACGTAACCCCTGAACAATACAGACCAATGGTATGGTTCGAGGAGGAGGTTTTCGCAAATTCTATGGATGATTTCTTTGCAAAAAGACCAGTGGATTATACCAAACACGATAAGAGTATTACGGCGAACGATCTTTTCTAATTTTAGATTTTAAATTCTAAATTTTGGATTAAGCGCGAGCGAAGCGAGCGTCAAAAAAGTTAGTATTAGCGTTTTTGTCATTCTGAATGAAACAACGCGTAATGAAGAATCTCAATCTTAATATTCTTACAACTTAAATTAATCTTAATGGTTAAATTTAAATAATTAGAATCAAAAGATTGCTTCGTTCCTCGCAATGACAAGTGAGATTAAATATCAAAACAAAAATAATGATCAATGTAATCGTATCTTACACCGTAAAACCGGAATTCGTTGCCCAAAACAAAGCGAATATTCAAAAGTTTTTAAATGATTTTAAAAATTTAGATCAAAAAACATTTGAATATAAAGTCTATGTAAAAGAAGATGGCGTTACATTTTTACATTATTCAAATTATATAAATGAAGAGGTACAGCATGAGGTTTTGAATGTTCCGTCTTTTAAAGAATTTCAAAGATTGAGAGACGAAAGCGGATTAAACAATTCGCACAAAGTAGAAATTTTACAATCAATATAGCAACAAAATTCCAAAGTACTAAAAATGCTATGGAATTCGAAAATATAAACAACTATGGAAGAACAAAGCGCAAATATATGGTGGCTCAATGAAGAGTCTGAGCAAATGCTAAACAGAGGCTATTTGCTAAAAGGTGAAACTGTGGAAGGGGCAATCGACAGGATCACAACAGCTGCCGCAAAAAGATTATACAAACCCGAGCTTCAACCCGCTTTCAAGGAAATGATCACGAAAGGATGGATCAGTTTCTCATCACCGGTTTGGGCCAATATGGGAACCCAGAGAGGTCTTCCTATTTCTTGTTTCAACGTTCATATTCCGGATAGCATCGAGGGAATTACTCACAAAATGGGTGAAGTGATCATGCAGACGAAAATCGGAGGGGGAACTTCGGGATATTTCGGGGAACTTCGTAACAGAGGAACTGCGGTAACGGACAACGGAAAATCTTCAGGAGCTGTTTCTTTCATGAAATTGTTTGACACGGCAATGGACGTGGTTTCTCAAGGTGGTGTAAGAAGAGGTGCTTTCGCAGCTTATCTCGATATCGACCACGGGGATATTGAAGAATTTTTATCTATTAAAGATATCGGAAGCCCGATCCAGAACCTGTTTACAGGAATTTGCGTTCCTGATTACTGGATGCAGGATATGATCGACGGTGATATGGATAAGCGTAAAATCTGGGCAAGAGTATTGGAAAGCCGTCAGCAAAAAGGTCTTCCTTATATCTTCTTTACAGATAACGTAAACAGAAATAAACCACAGGTTTACAAAGATTTAGGATTAACGGTTAACGCAAGTAATCTTTGCTCCGAAATCATGCTTCCTTCATCAATGGAAGAATCTTTCATCTGCTGTCTATCATCCATGAACTTAGAATTGTACGATGAGTGGAAAGATACTGGCGCTGTAAAACTAGCCATTTATTTCTTGGATGCCGTTCTATCAGAATTCATTGACAAAACCGAAGGAAATTATTATTTACAGGGAGCTAGAAACTTCGCTATGCGTCACAGAGCGCTTGGATTGGGAGTTTTAGGATACCACTCTTATTTGCAGAAAAATATGATTCCGTTTGAAAGTTTTGAAGCTACTCAATTCAATGCGAGAGCTTTCAGACATATTAAAGAACAGTCAGAGCAGGCTTCAAGAGAGTTGGCAAACATTTATGGTGAGCCTGAATTATTGAAAGGATACGGATTGAGAAATACCACTACAATGGCGATCGCTCCTACGACTTCAAGTTCTGCAATTTTGGGACAGACTTCTCCGGGAATCGAGCCGTTTGCTTCTAATTATTATAAAGCAGGTCTTGCAAAAGGAAACTTTATGCGTAAGAACAAATATTTAGCAAAATTATTGGAAGAAAAAGGTCTTGACAACGAGGAAACCTGGAGAACCATCATGCTAAACCACGGCTCTGTACAGCACCTGAAAGAATTAACTGAAGAAGAAAAAGCAGTCTTCAAAACATTCAAAGAAATTTCTCCAATGGAGATTATTTCTCAGGCTGCACAGAGACAGCAGTATATCGACCAGGCTCAATCGTTGAACCTACAGATTCCTTCAACAATGCCGGTAAAAGATGTAAATTACCTTTACATCGAGGCTTGGAAAAAAGGCGTAAAAACCCTTTATTATCAAAGAAGTTCTTCTGTTTCTAAAGAAATGATGGTAAATTTTGTTACCTGCTCTTCTTGTGAAGCTTAAGAATTCCCAAATAATAAACATCAACATATTCATTAAAGCACGCTTTTTCAAGGCGTGTTTTTTATTTTAAATATTTTAAAAAAAATAAATTTTTAATTAATTACATTTTTAAATAAAAATACATCGTTACAAATTGAAACATATAAATTATTTTTCTTATAAATCATTGATAATAAGATTAATTTAAACTAAAGCTTAAAAAAAAATATATAGAAATCATTACTTTTGCACATCAAATTTTTACAATTCCTTTTTAATAGAATTTGATTAATAAGAACACAAACATGAAAAAAATTTTATTTACTCTATGTGTAAGCTGTTTTTCTATAGCTTACTCTCAAAATCTCAATTTTATTGATGCTAGATTCAAGGCATTAATTTTAAGTTCTAGCCCAACTAATGAAATTGCAAAAGACATTAATGGAAATCCTATCGCAATAGACGCAAGTGGGGATGGGGAAATTCAAGTTTCGGAAGCGCAACAGGTGAAGGTGCTCACCATAAAGCAAGATCCTACTAAAAAATATATTAACCCAAACGGGAATACTTATGACCTTTCTAATATAAATGCCTCTTATTATGAAAGTCATTTACCGGAAGGGATTTCGGATGCCTTGTTATTTACAAATTTAGAGGAACTTTATTTTTGGGAAACTAAAACCGCTAATATCAGTTTTGTAGACAACAGTAAAATTAAAAAAGTTCAAGGAAGACCTATATATTTTGATCTTCCTCAAACGTCTACCCTTACGATTGCTTCTCCTATCAATCTTTCGTTCGACAACTGCCCGGGAATTCAGACTATCAATGATGTTATTGCTTATCAGGCAACGATAAATCCATGGGTTTCACCTGAAAATAGTTTAACAATAAAAAATTGCCCTCAGATTAACGGAAATATTAGTATTGATCAGACAGAGCTTAAAGAATTATATATTCAAAATTCTCCTATTACAACCTTAACATTCAATTCCTGTAAGTATTTAGAGAAAATTTCGGTCCCGAATTTAAGTACTTTAACCAAAATTTCAGTTTTAGGAGCAAATCAATCTATAGGAACAGCAATTAATCAAAATATCAATTTAATTGCTAATAACTGTATCAATTTACAGGAAATCACCGCCGATACAGACCATTATGATACAAATGGAGCTTATTTTTCTACGGTAAATCTTAACGGATGTTCTTCATTAAAAAAAATAAAAGGACTTAATGCATCAATAATTGATTTGTCCACGGCAGGATTGCTCAATCTTGAAGAACTTGACTGCGCTTATTATAACAGATATATTTATAATACAACATCAGGAGTCTATTTTGGAAGTGCTACTTCATTAAATCTTTCGGGTCTGCCTAAACTTAAAGTTTTAAAAGCATTTAACCAACCCATTACCAATAATGTCAATTTCAGCATAGCAACAACTTTAGAAGATATTGATATTACAGGATCTTGCGGTTATATGAGTACCGTAAATGTTAGTAATCTCTCAAATCTTCACACATTAAAAACAAGCAGAGTCAGCACATTAAATACACAAGGTAATGATGATCTTCAAAAAATTATGGCTAAAAATTGTACCTCATTAACGAATTTAGTTTTTAATGACAATGGCCATTTAAAAGAATTAGATATACAGAATTGTCCTGCTATACAGAGATTAGCAATCGGTTATTATCTTCCGGAAAGAGATGGTGTTTTCCCTGAATTAAATACAATTAATGTATTACAATGTCCTGGTATTAAAGAAATTATTATTCACGATACACAAATAAATACCTTAAATATTTCACAATGCCCTGCTTTAAAAACACTAGAACTTCAGGGAGATAATTTACTATCTTCAGTTGATGTTTCTAATAATCTTAATTTGGAATCTCTTGGTTTAAAATCATTACCTTTAATATCACAGGTAAATACTTCAAACAACATTAAATTAAAAACTGTATATCTTACTAATTGTCCACAAATAAACCAATTGAATTTTTCTACTGCAATAAATTTCGAAGGACTTTCGTTTTGGAATATGCCCAATCTTATCTATGTGAGTCTAAGAAATGGATCTATAGAAGAATTTAGTGATTTTAACAGTTACAACACAAATCTCCACATGTGTGTTGATGATGCTCAGTTAAGCGATCTGCAATCCATGTATCCTGACATTGCATTCACTACAAATTGTGGAAACTTTTTAGCAATAAACGATTCAAAAAATAATAAAATTGAAATTAAAGTTGCTCCAAATCCCGTAAAAGATTTTGTCTTTGTAAAATCTGAAGAAAATATTAAAGATGTAAAAATATATGATGCACAAGGAAGAATGATTTATAATCAGGAATTCAATCATGAAATGGTGAGAATTAATCTTTCATCTCATCCGAACGGTACATATATAATGAAAATTAAAACCGATAAAACGGAGGTTTCAAAAAAAATAATGAAGCAATAGGTTCATATTAGCAACCTTCTTTTAAATCATAAAACCGTAGAAATTTCTATGGTTTTTGTTTTATATTTGTCGTTATAGTTTAATTCTAAAAAAACAGATATGAAATTCGGACAAGTAGAAGATCCTTCAAAAATAGATTTTACATTACCAAAAGATCACGCCAAAACAAAGGAAATTTTAAACCAAAATAAAAAAGGCTTAGAAAATATTTCTATCGGATGTGCAAAATGGAATAAAACAGACCTTAAAGGCTTCTATCCGAAGGGAACAAAGGACGAGTTGTCATATTATGCCACACAATTCAATTCAATTGAATTAAACGCTACTTTCTACGGAATGCCGACTCCGGAACAGGTACAGACGTGGAAAGAAAAAACACCCGAAAATTTTAAATTTTTCCCGAAAATAACCAATACCGTTTCACATTTCAGAAGGCTTTTGAATATCGAAGATGTAGTAACTCAGTTTGCAACTGCTGTTTTAAATTTTGACCAGAAACTGGGAATGGTTTTCCTGCAGCTTCATGACAATTTTAAACCAAAAGATTATGAAAGGCTGGAAAAATTCGTGAAAGACTGGCCAAAAGAAGTTCCGCTGGCCATAGAGCTGAGAAATACAGAATGGTTTACGGATGAAGAGGTCTTCAATACAACCTGCGATCTTTTCGAGGCTAACAATATTACCAATATTATCGTCGACACAGCAGGACGAAGAGATATGCTGCACATGCGCCTTACGACTCCCAATGCATTTATTCGCTATGTAGGGGCAAATGCGGAAAGCGATTATGAAAGATTGGACGATTGGTTAAAACATTTAACTCAATGGAAAGAGGAAGGTTTACAAAATGTATATTTCTTTGTTCATCAAAATATAGAAAAGGCTTCACCACTACTTTCGGCTTATTTTATCAAAAAAATGAATGATGAATGGAAAACAGACATCTTAATTCCCAAAATGGCGATAGAGAACACTGGGACATTATTTTAAGGCTGATAAATTTTACTTCAATTTTATTTATTAGAATATCATCTATCTAAAAAAATCCAGTTTTAATAAAAATAATTCACTTTTTCACCTGTAAAAAAAATTACTGATAAAGCTCCATTTGTATTGGAAAAAATAGTATATTAGAGAGTAGAAGACATTACACAATGTTGAACGCTCTAAAAACCAATGGAATGGAAAAAGAAATTTGTACAATCAGTATTACTACAAACTGGCTCGGAGACGAGTATACTTTTTTTGAAAATGACAAAATAAAAAGGGTCTATGATAATAATAGCCTGAGTTCTGATGTCACCGAGTGGCTGGAAGCCAGCCAAATCAGCAAACAAAATAAAGATAAGCTCATCAGAAACTGTCCTGAAGAATTCAAGGAAAGAATTATGTTGATCTTAGATTATCCTTAAAAATTTAAATAAAACTGAAAGATTTTTATACGATAAATCCCACTTTGATTCAAGTTGGGATTTATTTTCTTTTTTTCAACAGTAAAACCAGATTAAGAAACAGAAGAAGAAAATCCAGTGTTACCCATATTCCTTGCTTAGTATTTTCATAATTGTAAGCTTCTACCTGCCTTTTCGCAATGTCAGAAAGCCTTACACTTTGATTGATATAGTTTTGAACCTCAATGATCTGATCAATATTTTTGTTCGGAACAGAATGCTGTGAAAAATAAACAAGATTTTTTTTGCCAAGATAACCCACGATCCAATACTCATCAGATTTGTCCATTTTCAGATATTCGATTCTATAATATTCGGGACGGATTTTTCCGATATGTTTTGTTTCAATTGATTGAATATCAGGATCATTTAGTGTAACGACATAAAAATCCAATGGCTGTGGCAACTTATTAATAACCTGCAAAGCCACAGAATCCTTTACAATCCCGACAGCACTTTTTTTGATAAACCAGTACGTAAAAAATGAAATCGAAAAAACCAAGGTAACAATTCTGAATAATTTTGCCCATTCCGCGCCTTTTCCTCTTTTTATTTTAGACAAAATGAGAGAAAAAAATAAAGCCCAGAAAATAAGCAGAATGACAAATACCATGTTGCAAAGATACTGTTTTTAAAAAGTTTTAAAGGAATCTAATCAACATTCCATTCTTTATAAAACTGGTCGAGGAATTTCAGCATAAAATCGTGCCTTTCCTCGGCTATTTCTTTTCCTTTCTCTGTGTTCATCAGGTCTTTCAGCAGTAAAAGCTTCTCATAGAAATGATTGATTGTTGTACCGTTTGATTTCTTGTATTCATCTTTCGACATATTCAGTTTCGGAGCAATATTCGGGTCGTACATCAGATTATTTTTAAAACCACCGAAATTAAATGTTCTCCCGATTCCAATAGCCCCGATCGCATCAATCCTATCTGCATCCTGAACTATTTTAAGCTCAATCGGGAGATCTTTTGACACTTCTCCCCTGTTTTTAAACGAGATATTTTTAATAATAAATAAAACCTTTTCGACAACATCTTCCGAAGCGTTCTGGCTTTCTAAAAATTCGCGTGAAACCTTCAGGGCAATGGTTTCGTCACCATTATGAAATTTAGGATCCGCAATATCATGAAGCAAGGCCGCCAATTCTACCACTTCCCGATTGCATTCTTCCGTTTCCGCAATCTTTTTTGACAGTTTCCATACTCTTTCGATGTGAAACCAGTCGTGTCCCGCTTCTGCACCTTCTAGTTTTTCCTTTACAAATTCTACTGTGTTTTCGATCAGATTCTTCATTTATATCAATTCATTTAAAATAATGTTCCAAAGCTTTTTATTATAGCTTCTAAAAAAATTCACATGCCCGATTTCTCCTTTTTCAGACTCAGAAGTTTTTATTAATCTGTATGTTGGCTTAAGATTCGGATAGGTATTGTTTAATAAACTTCTCACCCCTTTTTCCGTTAGCCAGACATCATCCTGAGCACGAATAACGAATACTTTTTGAGTTAATCTCTTAGAATAATCATCAATTTTTTCTAATAAACCATTCGTTGATTTCCTGTTTAAAATTAAGGTTCTCCAGTCATATGCACAATTTTTTGGAAGACTTTCTCCGAGGCCGAACCAATTTCCCGGGAAATAACCCAGCAATGTGGTAATTAGAGGCTGAGCGATTCCAAAACCGAGATAGGCTTCAATTCTGGTTTTAAGCCTTAAATTTCCTACAAATGCATTTTGAGTTCCTACAAAAATAAGTTCCTCAAACATCGCAGAATCTTCATTCATTCCTAAAATCAGGGCTCCAACGGAGTGTCCGAGACAGTATTTTTTATAATCATTAAAATTAATTTTAATATAATCTGTGACAGCTTTATAATCTTCCGATCCCCAAATCCTCATGGAAGCCCGGAAACCCTTCATTTTTTTCGGTTTTGAAAGCCCAATTCCTCGATAATCATAAGTAAGCACTGTAAATCCCTGTTCGGAAAAATATTGCGCAAAAGAGAAATAAATTTGCTGTTTCACTCCTGTCGCAGAATTAATAAGCAACAGCTTGTTATTACTTTTTTCAGGTAAAAAAAGATGTACGGCAATAGAAACCGAATCTTTGGTAATAAGCTTTAGCTCTTTCATATGATAAAGAAAAAATCCACTATAAAAGTGGAAATTTTACTTTGCATTTATATGGTAAGTCGAGACTTTCGATATGTAGTAAATAATTTATGAGAAAAAATCTGAAACTCTCGGTAAGCCTGTTTGAGATCCTTTTTTTCCGGAAACCCTTGCAGATACCTCATTCCCGAATTTTACACACTCTTCAATAGAGTTCTGGTGGCACAAGGCAATTGCAAAACCAGAAGTAAAAGCGTCTCCCATTCCCATTTTGTAGACCGTCTTATCCTTATCATTTCGGCAGTATTTCATTTCTGTACCGTCAAAATAAACGGTTGAATTGATATCATCCCTTACAAAAAGTTTATTGAAATATTTTTTAAGAATTTCTTCTCTCTGATCTTCCCCAAAAACAATATGCAACTCACTGCTTTTCACTACAATAAAATCCACATTATCCAAAACTTCATCATGTAGACGTTGTGCAGGCGAAGCATAAAGCCCTACTTTATTACCGTATTTTTTGGCTTTCCTGATTGTATATTCAATGACTTTCATAGAAACTTCAAGCTGAAGAAGAACAAGGTCTGCAGTATTGAAATATTTGTCGGCAACTTCCACGTGCTCAATGCTTAAAAAATTATTGGCAGCGGGAACCACCACAATTGCGGCACTCCCGTCGGAAGTTGTTACATACGCCGTACCGGTCGCTTCTTCGTCGGTTTCATAAACAAAGCCAACATTTATATTTTCGTTGACCATATTTCTCATGATTTGTTGGCCAAGAGGATCCATGCCGACGCAGCCTATGAAATACACACTGGCTCCCAATCTTGCTGTCCCCACTGCCTGATTAGCTCCCTTTCCTCCAAAATAACTCTCGGAATGACGGGCGATAACGGTTTCATTAGGACACGGAACTTTTTCGGTCTCAAGGACAAGATCTATGGAAGAGCTTCCTACAACGATGATTTTCGGCTGTTCTGATGAGAAATTCATTGTGTTTTATATTAGTTTTATATTTTGGGTTGATTTGGACAAATTTATACTATGAGCGCTGTGTTACAAAAATAATTAACTTTAATTAACTTATTTCAATAAATTCAGTAATAATTTTTACGGGTGTACTATCTTTATCATAAGCAATATAGCTTGCATAAAAACCTTCTCCATACCCCGTTTCAAAGGCAAAAATAGTTCCAGAATGATTTTCTGAAGGCTTTAAAAATGCATACTGATCAATGGCTCCATTTTCATCAAAAAACTCGTCATGGAAAAATTCTTCGTAAATACCCATGAAGTCTGCTCCTTTGCTGTGATACAGTCTTTGTTCCAGTTCATTCAAATTATTTTGCGTATCCACATCCATGAAGCACCCCATTCCACTTTCTACAGGATATCCGAAAACTTCCTCTTCTGTCAGTTCTTTGATATTTTGTCCGGCTGTAGTAGCAAGTTTCCAGTCTGTAATTTCAGAATTGCTGAAAATAATTTCTGCATATGCCACACAATTACTTTCTCTTTCTTTGTGCAGTAAAACAGAAAAATCCCCTGTTGGAAATTTTGTAGTAAAGGGCTGCATATCATTCGTAATCAAGGGATCACAAGCAACAAGCTTTCCACTGGAAAGGTGAATTTTCCCAACTTCGAAGCTCTCTAATAACGGACTTTCAACGAAGTTTTTTGAGAATAGTTTTTTTATGTTTTCTAAGTGTGTCATTTTTTATTTTAGGTTAAGATTAAGGTTGAGGCTAAGTTTAAACTCAACCTTAACCTCGACCTCATTTTATAAACTTTTCAGTTTCTCTTCCAAAATTGCAATTTTGTCAAGAGCATCTTTTTGCTTTTTACGCTCCACTTCTACAACTTCAGGTTTGGCGTTGGCAACAAACTTTTCGTTAGAAAGCTTCTTGTCTACTGAAACTAAAAATCCTTTCAAATATTTTAATTCTTCTTCAGTTTTTGCTTTTTCTTCTCCTAAATCCAGGTTTTCACTCAAAGGAATTGAAACTTCCGTTGATCCAACCAGGAAAGTAAAGCTCGGCTTATCTGTTTTTGTTCCAAAATGAACTTCTGAAACATTGGCGAGTTTTTTAATAACAGATTCGTTAGCAAATTCCGAAGCGTTGGTATAAATTTCTACCGTTTCTTTTGGTGAAATACCTTTTGTCTGGCGGTAATTTCTAACTCCTGAAATAACTTCCGAGGAAATTTCGAAATTTTTAATGATGTTTTCATTAAAATTTCCGGCTTTTTTCTGCTGAGAAATAATTAATGCCTCTTCAATGCTTCTTTCCGAAATTGTCTGCCATAATTCTTCGGTTAAGAAAGGCATGAACGGATGAAGCAACTTCATTAATTCTTCAAAGAATTCAACTGTTTTGGTATAAACTTCTTTAGAAATTCCTTCCCCATAATTTGGTTTGATCGCTTCCAGATACCATCCGCAGAAATCGTCCCAAATCAATTTATAAATCAAATGCAGTGCATCAGAAATTCTGAACTTCTCGAATTGCTGATCGATTTCCAAAATTGTCTTATTTAATTTATTTTCAAACCATTCAATAGCTTGATTATCTGCTATATTTGCTGGTTTATCTTCATGATTCCACATGTTGATCAGACGGAACGCACTCCAGATTTTTGTCATGAAGTTTCTTCCCTGTAACATTAAATCTTCATCAAAAAGAAGATCATTTCCAGCTGCTGAGCTTAATAAAATACCAACACGAACGCCGTCTGCTCCATATTTATCCATCAACTCCAGCGGATCAGGTGAATTTCCTAAAGATTTTGACATCTTTCTTCTCTGCTTGTCTCTTACAATCCCTGTAAAATAAACATTTTTGAACGGAACTTCCTTTCTGTATTCTAATCCGGCCATGATCATTCTGGCAACCCAGAAGAAGATAATGTCCGGGCCTGTTACCAAATCTGAAGTCGGATAGTAATAATTGATGTCTTTATTTTCAGGATCATTCAGACCATCAAAAACTGACATTGGCCACAACCATGATGAAAACCATGTATCAAGAGCATCTTCGTCTTGTTTCAGGTTGCTGGTTGTTAGTTGTTGGTTGTTGGTCTTTTGCTTCGCCAGTTCTAATGCTTCATCGATATTTTCTGCAACTACGAAATCGCTTTCTCCTTCTCCATAATAATAAGCAGGAATTTGCTGTCCCCACCAAAGTTGGCGGGAAATATTCCAGTCGCGGATGTTATCCATCCAATGTTTGTAGGTGTTTTTAAACTTTTCAGGGTAAAATTTCACCTCATCATTCATTACTACATCCAAAGCTGGTTTAGCAATATCAGACATTTTCAGGAACCATTGAACAGAAACTCTGGGCTCGATAACCGCGCCGGTTCTTTCCGAAGTTCCCACTTTATTTACATAATCTTCTGCTTTTAACAAAAGATCTTTTTCTTCCAATTCTTTCGCGATTTGTTTTCTTACTTCAAATCTGTTTTTTCCTGCGTAATGTAAACCGTGTTCATTCAAATTTCCGTCATCGTCAAGAGCATCAATCATTTGAAGATTGTGCTTTTGTCCGATTTCATAATCATTAACGTCGTGAGCAGGCGTAATTTTCAACACCCCTGTTCCGAATTCGATGTCAACATATTCATCTTCGATAATCGGAATTACTCTGTTTACGATGGGTACGATTACTTTTTTGCCTTTTAAATGAGCATATCTCTCATCATTAGGATTGATACAAACTGCCGTGTCACCGAAAATAGTTTCGGGACGTGTCGTAGCCACCGAAAGGAATTCTTCCGACCCCTCGATTTTATATTTTAGGAAATATAATTTTCCGTTTTGTTCTTTAAAAATTACTTCTTCGTCAGAAATATTGGTTTTCGCTTCCGGATCCCAGTTTACCATTCTGTATCCTCTGTAGATTAAGCCTTTATTATAAAGATCAACAAAAGACTTGATAACCTGCTGTGAAAGTGACTCTTCCATGGTGAAACGGGTTCTGTCCCAGTCACAAGAACATCCAAGCTTTTTCAGCTGTTCAAGGATGGTTCCTCCGTATTTATCGGTCCATTCCCAAGCGTGTTTTAAAAATTCTTCTCTTGTAATATCTGATTTATTGATTCCTTCTGATTTCAGTTTAGCAACAACCTTCGCTTCCGTAGCAATAGAAGCGTGATCTGTTCCCGGAATCCAACAGGCATTGAAGCCCTGCATTCTTGCACGGCGGACCAGAACATCCTGAAGGGTATTGTTCAGCATATGCCCCATGTGTAAGATCCCCGTAACGTTTGGCGGAGGAATTACAACAGTGTAAGGCGGCTTGTCATTAGGCTCTGAATGGAAGTATTTGTTTTCCAGCCAATAGCTGTACCATTTTTGTTCTGTTTCCTGTGGATTATACTTTTCTGAAATCTGCATAAATTCTAATTCTTTAGCTTACAATTTGCAAAAATAGGCTAAAGAAAAAAAATTTTAAGTATGAATTAAAATAATTTTTAACTTTGTTTCTCAAAATTTATCTAACAAACATATTAACATTCAAGAATATGAAAAAATTAATTGCAGGAATTGCTTTATTCGGGACATTTGCTCTGGCATCTGCACAAACTATTACATTCGACAAAACTACTTTTGATTACGGTACAATCAAGCCTAGTTCTGACGGTACAAGATTTTTCACAGTAACAAATACTGGTGATAAGCCTCTTGTAATCTCTAATGTAAAGGCGTCTTGTGGATGTACAACTCCTGAATTCAAGACAGATCCTATTATGCCTGGAAAATCTGCTCAGATCAAAGTTGGCTACAACACTACTATCAACGGTGGATTCAACAAAATGATCGAGGTATTTTCTAATGACCCTGCAAACAGCAGAAGCGTAATCTATATCAAAGGTACGGTAGATGCAAACGCTCCGGATCCAAAACCATTGACTCCTGCTGAGCTAAAAGCTAAAGCTAAAGCTGAGAAAAAAGCTGCAAAAGAAGCTAAAAAAGTAGCTGCAGTGAAGTAATCTCTACTCAGAAAATAAAAAAACCGTCTCCATGGAGGCGGTTTTTTTATTATATTTAGGTAAGATAAGATATTAGATGTTAGATATTAGAAGTTAGTTTTACAACTTTATGTTTGAGATTTAGAATAACATTAAATCATTAAATCATTAAATCATTAAATCATTAAATCATTAAATCATTAAATCATTAAATCATTAAATCATTAAATAAACTATTTAAGATATGGACACCAATTTTTCAGATGACTTTTTAATTAAAGGAAAATTTTCAATAAAAAAGGCTTTTACAGAATATAAGGGAAAACTTACGAAAGAAGAAGGCGTAGAATTATTAATTTCAGAGAAAGAAAAACTTCGTGAGCTCCAGGAAAAGCTGTATGCCGATGGAACGCAATCTCTTCTCGTTGTCCTTCAGGCAATGGATGCAGCGGGAAAAGACAGCTTAATAGAACATGTTTTTGGAGGTGTAAATCCGCAAGGATGTAGTGTAACGAGCTTTAAAACGCCAAGTTCCAAAGAATATTCACACGATTTTCTTTGGAGACATTATCTTGGGTTGCCTCAGAAAGGGATGATTGGGATTTTCAACCGTTCGCATTATGAGAGTGTTTTGGTATGTAAAGTGCACCCAGAATATAATTTAAGTGAAAAAACATGGAATTCCGTAAAAGATTTTGATGATACATTCTGGAAAAACCGCTATGATAGCATCCGAAATTTTGAAAAACATCTTTCCGAAAACGGAACAACCATAGTAAAAATATTTTTAAACGTTTCTAAAGACGAACAAAAGAAAAGACTTCTCGACAGAATCAACGAACAGGAAAAAAACTGGAAATTCTCAACCGGAGATCTTCCCGAAAGAGCTTTATTTGACAAATATATGGAGTGTTATGAAACGGCAATCAACGAAACATCAAAGGATTATGCGCCCTGGTATGTACTTCCTGCGGATAACAAATGGTTTGCAAGGGTTGCTGCTATTCAGATTATTATTGATACTTTAGAAAAAATGAATTTGAAATATCCACAGCTTTCGGAAATAGAAAGATCAGAATTACAGGAAGCCAAGCAACAGTTGGAAAATGAATAAATTGGTATGGAAGATGGGAGCTCGAAGATGGAGGTTAAAAAGTATTGCATTAAAACTTCCCTCTTTTAGCTTCAACTTCAAGTTTTTTTAAAAACCACGAGAAAATCTATAAGCCGGATTTTGTACTTAAAAAAGTGCCTGTTATTTATCTGCGTCCTACATTGCTGCAAGACTTTAGCTGATTACCCCTCGGCTTTCAGAGCGAGCAACTCCTATTTTCATTTCTGAAAAGAACCGATATACTTATCATTGCACCACAAAGAGTTTACCTGATTTCACTACAGCCGAACTGTACATCCTTTCTGTTGCACTTGTCCTACCCTCGCGGGTGACGGATGTTATCCGCTTTGCTGCTCTACGGTGTCCGGACTTTCCTACCCTTGCCGAAGCAAGAATCAACAAGCCGACTTTCTCGTGGGTGCAAAGATACAAATTAGTTATGAGTTATAAATTATGAGTTATGGGTTATGAGCCAGGAGTCTTTCACGTTAAAAAAATCAACTTTAAAACTCATAATTTATAACTCGTAACTATTCATCAATTAGCACATTATTTACTATCTTCGTGCAACTAAATATTATACACATACATTGGCTTCTAAGGAAAAAGAATTTGCGCAGCTTATTAAAGATAATCAGGGATTGATTATCAAGGTTTCGCGTCTTTACACTAATTCTTTGGAGGATGAAGAGGATCTTTTTCAGGAAATTGTGTTACAATTATGGAGAAGTTACGACTCATTTAAAGGAAATTCTAAGATTTCTACGTGGATGTACCGTGTTGCCTTAAATACAGCCATTACCCTTTTCAGAAAAAAAAGTAAAAGCCTGCCTACGAACGAGCTGGATATTAATCATGCTGATTTTATTGAAGATGATGATGATAAACAGCAGCAGATTTCACTTTTATACACTGTAATAAAGACACTTCCTAATGTGGAAAGAGCTATCGTAATGATGTATCTTGATGATTTGCCTTACAAGGATATTGCAGAAAACCTCGGGATTACCGAAGTCAATGCGCGTGTGAAAATGAACAGACTAAAGAAAACCCTTAAAGAACAGATGGAAAAATATGCCTGAATTTGATTTAGACAGCCTTAAGAAAACATGGCAGGAACAGCCTGTTCAGCAGAAATACGACAACAACGAAATCCTTCAGATGTTGAACCGAAAATCGCGCAATTACGTGAAATATATTTTCTGGATCAGTGTGGCAGAATTTGTATTTTTTTCCGTTTTGGGAGTATTTTATTTTTTACAGGGTGAAGAATCTAACAGTTTTATAAAGGTTTTAGAAAGATTAGGGGCGCAAAAAACTCCGGAAGTTGAAAATAATTTCGATAATGCTTATTTAGCAATAAAAATTTTAAGTTTATTAGTAACTGCTTATTTTGTATATAAATTTTATCAGAATTACCGTAAAATAAAAATTGAAGAAAATTTAAAAGGCTTAATAACAAGAATTATTAAGTTTAAGAAAACCGTCAATGCTTTTATTTTAATAAGTATTGTTCTTCTGGTTGCATTCACCTCTGTATTTACAGCTTTTATATTTTATGCTTTAAACAGCCAGAATATTGAGCCCAAAAGCGCAGACCTTACCATCGTTATTGTGGGAATTGTCGTAAGTATGGTATTGAGTATTTTACTGATATGGCTGTATTACAAATTGGTTTACGGGATCATTATCAGGAAACTGGACCGGAATTTAAAGCAATTAAAAGAAATAGATTCCCAGAAAATTTAATATAAAATTCAACGACATAAAAAAAAGCATTTCAATTTGAAATGCTTTTGTATTTTAAAGTTCTTTTCTTAGTCTGGCAACAGGAATATTCAGTTGTTCACGATATTTTGCGATCGTCCTTCTTGCAATATTATAACCCTGCTCTTTTAAAATTACCACCAAAGCATCGTCTGTCAGTGGTTTTCTCTTGTTTTCCTTACTGATGACTTCCTGAAGATGAGTTTTAATTTCTTTTGTTGAAACTTCTTCACCGTCATCGTTCGTTAAACTATCAGAAAATAAATCTTTCAAATAAATAATTCCGTTTGGTGTATCTGCGTATTTACTTTTTACAACCCTTGAAATCGTAGAAATATCAAAGCCTGTAATATCTGCAATATCCTTTAAAATCATTGGTCTTAAAGACTTTTCGTCACCAGTGATGAAATAATCCTTCTGAAACTTCACAATCGCAGTAATGGTTTGCAGTAAAGTATTCTGGCGCTGGTTGATCGCATCAATATACCATTTTGCCGCATCCAGTTTTTGTTTAATAAATAAAGCTGCCTGCTTGTGTTCGGATGAATTTTTATCGTGAGAATATGTTGTTAAAATATCTTTATATTCCTCAGAAACTCTTAAGGTTGGAGCGTTTTTGCTATTCAGCATCGGAATAACCAACCCATCTTTTACTTGAATTACAAAATCCGGAATAATTTCCTGATTGATAGTAATTGTCTGAGTATCAAAGTTTCCGCCAACTCTTGGAGATAATTTTGAGATCTCATCCAAAGCATCCTTCAAATCATCTTCTTCAATGTCGTATTTCTGAATGATTTTATTGTAATGCTTATTGGTTAAAGCATCAAACTGATATCTCAATATATTTGCAGCCAACGAAACGGCTTTATCTGAACTTACCTTTTTTTCTATCTGTAATAGTAAACACTCCTGCAGACCTCTCGCACCTACGCCCGGTGGGTCAAGTTTCTGAACATAATTCTCAAGAATATCCTCAACTCTTTCTTTCGTAGTGTAAATACCTTGTGAAAACGCCAGATCATCAACAATAGACTTGATTTCCCTTCTTAAATATCCGTCCGTATCAAGGTTTCCGATAAGGTATTCTGCAATTTTTACATCTTCAGTATTGATGTTTATAAGATGAATCTGCTCCAGCAGATAATCATATAAAGACTGCCCTTCCGTCAGAAGGCTCTCATTATCAAATTCTTCATCGTCCGGGGAGTAGTTGCTGGAAGCGGTTTTATAGTTAGGCTCGTCGTCATAAAGATATTGGTCAACATCAAAATCAGTTTCAATGCTCTCCGTCCCTTCATCTTTATAAGCATCCTCTAAAGAAGAAAAATCATCTTCCTTAGGCTCTTCTTTTACGATTTCCAAAGCAGGGTTTTCTTCTAACTCCCTCTCCAATTCCTCTTCGAATTCCAACGTGTGAAGCTGAATTAGCTTCATCAACTGGATTTGCTGAGGCGCCAGCTTTTGTCCTAGTTTGAGTTGTAAGTGTTGTTTAAGCATATTTACTCTTTGTGTTTTAACATAACATATTCTACGAATTTAATAAAATATTTCGAGAAAAATAATTTTTAGCACGATTTTTGCTTTCTTTATACCATAATAAGCTATTGAAGAATAAACATAAAAGCCTTAAATGTAATATTTAAGGCTTTTTTATGCTTAATTTTAATGTTTTAATTCTCTATTTTAACAGTATTTATGTAAATAAATAAAAATATTGTTACTTCTGGTCAAACCTTCATATTCATGATTTTAATTCTTCCTTTGCACCTCATCCCGCTTATTTTTGTTTAACAATCTTACCGAGCGGTATAAAAAAGTGTTCAATTATTTAGGAGTTTGATTGTCTATTTTATTTCATTCTGGGATCACTATATTTACTCTCAATGTTTACCATAAAAAATTTCCCAGCCAAAGACTGGGAAGATATATAAAAAATAATTTCTGGTATTTTATAATTTGTAATTGTTTTAGCTTCATTTATTATTTATCTCTTCCATGTTTTAACAGAAAGAAGTATAATTAAATCAACTAAAAAATATTAAAATTCAGCATTTTTTGGAGTTCTTGGGAAAGGGATTACGTCTCTGATATTCGTCATTCCCGTTACAAAAAGTACCAATCTTTCTAATCCCAAACCAAATCCTGCATGCGGCACAGAACCGAACTTTCTTGTATCAAGATACCACCAAAGCTCGTGCTCGTCGACATGCATTTCTGTCATTTTCTGCTTTAAAACATCTAATCTCGCCTCTCTTTCAGAACCTCCGATAATTTCCCCGATTCCTGGGAAAAGGACGTCCATTGCGGCAACTGTTTTATTATCATCGTTAAGCTTCATATAGAATGCTTTGATTTCTTTTGGATAATCAAACAAAACTACCGGGCTTTCAAAATGTTTCTCAACAAGGTATCTTTCGTGCTCAGACTGAAGATCAGTTCCCCAATTTTCAACCGGATACTGGAATTTTCCTTTCTTATTTTCTTTTGAGTTCATCAGGATCTCAATCGCTTCTGTATAGCTTACTCTCTTGAAACGTTTAGCAATAACATTTTCAAGCTTTTCGATTAAGCCTTCTTTTGCCCTGTCTTTTTCAGCCTTGCTTTTTTGTTCTTCTGCAAAACGTTTGTCTAAGAAGTCAAGATCATCTTTACAGTTATCTAAAACATACTGAATCACATATTTAAGGAAATCTTCCGCCAAATCGATGTTGTCTTCAAGGTTGTTGAAAGCAACTTCCGGCTCAATCATCCAGAATTCTGCAAGGTGTCTTGTCGTATTAGAATTTTCTGCACGGAAAGTCGGCCCGAAAGTATAAATTCTTCCCAGTCCCATTGCCGCGGTTTCACCTTCCAGCTGTCCTGAAACCGTTAAGTTTGTTTTTTTACCGAAGAAATCCTGTGTGAAATCAATTTCACCGTCTTCACCTTTCGGAAGATTGTTCAGATCAAAGTTGGTTACCCCAAACATTTCACCAGCACCTTCCGCATCAGCTCCCGTAATAACAGGCGTGTTGATGTAAAAGAACTGGTTTTGGTTGAAGAACGAGTGAATCGCAAAACTCACCGCATGACGTACTCTGAAAACAGCCCCAAATAAATTAGTCCTGAATCTTAAATGAGCCTGATCTCTCAACGTCTCCAAAGAGTGTTTCTTAGGCTGAAGAATAGTTTTATCTCTGTCTTCCGTAAAGTTATCTCCTAAAATGATAATTTTCTTAGCAATAATTTCCACTGCTTGTCCGGCTCCCTGGCTCTCCACCACTTCACCAACAACTTTTAAAGAAGATGCCGTACTGATTTTATTGATAATTTCTTCGTCGAAATTTTCAAAATCAACAACAATCTGCAAATTATTAATCGTAGAACCATCATTAAGCGCTATGAAGCGATTTGCACGGAAAGTTCTTACCCAACCGTAAACCGTAATGTCATGATGTAATACCTTTTTGTAATCCTGTAGGATTTCCTTAATTGTCTGCTTTTTCATTTGTTGATTATAAATTTTCGTATAAAAATTAATGAGTGCAAAGTTACAAAAAAACCACTTATATAATTGTAATAAGCATTTTTGTTAATAATTCTTCTTCTATCAAATGTTTTATTAATTTTAAACACCCTTAACTCAGACTATGAAAAACCTTCGTAATGGTGAATTTTTCGGACAAACCAACGAAACCCTCAGCTTTGATGGGTTGACCATTACAGATACAGAATACACCCACCCTTTTGTAGATTGGCACTATCATGAAAATCCCTATTTTACCTTTCTTCTCCAGGGAAATATGAAGGAAGGAAATAAAAAAGAAGTCTATGACTGCTCCGCCGGAACGCTGCTTTACCATCATTGGGAAGATGCCCATTACAATATAAAACCGGACATTTTCACGAGAGGATTTCATATTGAAGTTTCAAAAGAATGGTTTGAAAAATTTCAACTATCAAAAGAAAATATCGAAGGAAGTTTCAATATTAAAAATCCGGATTTAAAATTACTGACTTACCAGATTCTTAAAGAAACAAAAATTAATGATGATTCTTTTGAATTGACTGTCAGTCAATTATTACTCAGTCTTTTCAGTCGGCTATCAAATCAAAAAGAGTGTAATAAAAAGAAACCACTTTGGGTGAATCAGATTGATGAAATCCTGCATGAAAATTTCGCTGAAAAGCTGAGCCTTGCAGAACTTTCGCAAACTTTGAATATACATCCAATGCATCTAAGCCGGGATTTCCAAAAGTACTTTAATTGTAATTTGGGAGAATATATTAGAAAATTGAAGGTTGAAAAATCATTAAAAATTTTGAATACATCTGAATCTTTAACCGAAGTTGCGTTGGAATGCGGGTTCGCCGATCAGAGCCATTTTATCCGCTGTTTTAAGGAAAATATTGGAATTACTCCTTTGAAATATAGAAATCTCTTGAAATAAACTAATATTATTTCATCATTCATTTGTGATTCCTACGGAATCTGGTAAGTCAGTAATTTTAAAGCCATATTTTTAAAATCCTTGTCAAAGATAGGTCGATGTAATCTATCAAAATACAAAAGGTTAATATTATTCTATTTTTCCAATAAAACAATTAATATTTTTGTTTAGATGAAATTTACTATGAAATCAATTCTTTTATTCTTACTGATTCTTATTTCCGGACTTTCTTTTGGCCAAAATATCACAGAGCCGGAAAAAATTGAGAATCAAATTCAGAAAGAGCATTTAAACAAAATTGTTTTCTTAGGCAATGTTATTCCTCTGGAAAATATAAAGGAAACTGATCTTCTGAAAGCCATGACTTTTCAGGAAGACAGAGATTTTGACATCCGTGTTTTTATGGATAATTCATTGGTTAATTATTTACACCAGCTTGATTCTTCTTTAACGGCTGATGAATTGCTCAAAAAAGGAAATTATCAATTCAATTTCTTTGTTGACGGAAAATTAATTTATACTGAAAACTTACATCCCGGAGCCGGAACTTCAGACAGCAAAAAGGTTAAAACAAACTTTAGAATTCCTTTTCTCAGCACAACAAACGAAGATTCTTGGGGAAGATATTTGTGGATGCGTTTCTATCTTGCCAATAGCGGAATTGATGCATTGGAAACAGGAAATCATACATTAAAAATTGAAATTAAACCTTATTTGAAAAATCCGGCTGTGAAAGTAGGAAATGTCATTGCAGAAGGTGAAATTCAATTAATTATTCCTAAAAAGAATATTTCTGAACAACAAATTGCTATTCAAAAAATCAAACCTAACAGCGGCTGGGAAATCTCGGAGGATAAATTAAATCAAGAAAAAATAAGGTTTTTAAATAAAAAAATTGCAGAAAAAAGATTCAGAGATATTACGGGAATTGTTGTTATTAAAAATGGAAAACTGCTGTTGGAAGAATATTTTAACGGTTATGAAAGAGACAGTTTACATGACACCCGTTCGGTTGGAAAATCGTTTTCTTCAGCATTAATGGGAATTGCAATACAAGATGGCTACATTAAAAATGAAAATCAAACTCTGAAAGAATTTTATAAGGTAAAAGAATTCAAAAATTATTCATCTAAAAAAGACAGTGTTACAATTAAAAGCTTACTTACGATGAGTTCGGGTTTTAATGGCAACGATGATGATTATGAATCACCTGGAAATGAGGAAAATATGTATCCCACGGACAATTGGATAAAATTCGTTCTGGATCTACCAATGACAGAAAATAAAATTGGAAAAACCTGGAATTATTTCACTGCCGGGGTGGTTCTGACAGGAGATATTTTAGATAAATCAGTTCCGAAAGGTTTGGAAAATTATGCTGACAAAAAACTCTTTCAACCTCTTGGAATTACCCATTACAAATGGCAGTTTACTCCTCAGAAAAAGCCTTCTTTAGCGGGTGGACTGAAAATGAGAGCTTTGGATTTCGCAAAATTCGGACAGCTGTATAAAAATAACGGAACCTGGAACGGAAAATCTGTTTTAAATAAAAATTGGATAAGAAAATCCTTTACTAATTATTTCACTGACACGAAAGATTTTGAAGGCTACGGATATCTTTTCTGGCGAAAAATTTATAAGGTCGGAAACAAAAATTTTGAAGCCTATCAGTCGAGCGGAAACGGCGGAAATAAAATTATTATATTCACGGAAATCCCAGTTGTAATGGTGATTACAGCAAAAGCTTATAACAAGCCTTATGCTCATTCACAGGTTGAAAAAATGGTACAGGAATATCTGTTACCCTCGATTCATGAGTACTTGGTAATGAGTAATAAAATATTGTGAATATGTGAATGGTCAAAAAGTGAATCTATCTCTTTGTTCAAAAAAGAAAATTATTCGTCTTTCTTCGAAGGAACTAGAAAAACATCAATAAGACCTTCCGGTAATTGCATTTTGATAAAACGATCTTCTCTGTTTACTTCAATAATCCAATCTTTGATCATTGGGATTACAACCTCTTTTCCGTCCAGATTTGTGATAAAATACGTCTGAGCAGTCTGATCATTTACAGATCTTATGACACCACAATCCTTATCATTTTCATCCAGAATATCATATCCTATTATTTCGTGGTAATAGAACTGCTTTCCTGAAAGTTTTGGTAATGTGGAGAGGGGCAAATAAACATCTTTACCCAATGATTGATCTACCAGAGCTTCGGTAGAATTTTTAAAAGCGATATTCAGAGCATCGGATTTGCTCCACGATGATTTTTCAATAAAAAATGGAACCAATAATCCGTTGATTTCAACGAATATTGATTCCAGTTTATTGTAAAGCTCGGGTTGATCTGTATCCAGTTTAAGGATTACATTCCCCGCAAGGCCGTGTCTGCGTGTGATTTTTCCTAATAAATAGCAATCTTCTTTACGCATACAGGTTTGTTAAGCTTCAGTGTTTTCTTCTGTTGACTCTTCAGCAGCAGGAGCTTCTTCTGTAGCTTCAGCAACTTCTTCAGCAGGTGCATTGGCAGCTTCTTCAGCAGCCTTAGCATCAGCTTCAGCCTGTGTAGCAGCAGCGATTCTAGCTTCGTTTACTTTAGCCTCAGCATCTAAAGCAGCTTTCTTAGCGTCAGCTTGAGCTTTAGTTAAACCTTCAACTTTACCTTGTACTTTTTGTTCTTTAGCTTCTAACCAAGCATTGAATCTTTTTTCAGCCTCAGCCTCATCAAAAGCACCTTTAGCAACACCACCTTGTAAGTGTTTTTTGTAAAGTGCACCTTTGTAAGAAAGGATAGCTCTTGCAGTATCAGTCGGTTGAGCACCGTTGTTTAACCACTTTACAGCAGAATCAACGTTCAAATCGATAGTAGCAGGGTTAGTAATTGGGTTGTAAGTTCCTAGTTTCTCGATGAATCTACCATCTCTTCTAGCTCTAGAATCTGCAACCACGATGTGGAAGAAAGGCTTACCTTTTTTACCGTGTCTTTGTAATCTGATTTTTACTGACATAATGTTTGAAATTTTAAGGGAGCTCGTCCCAGTTAAATATTTAAGAGTGCAAAGATAATAAAAAAGTTTAAAGTATAAGATACAATTTAAAAGTTTTGCAATAATTTTCAGGAGCCGGGAACCTGCTTTCGCTACTCGCTTTTTTCTTTGGGGATTTGCGCGGCGGCTTCGCCGCCGCGCAAATCCCCAAAGAAAAAGAGCTCAGACAGGCCGCTCGATCAGGGCTATTACCCCAGTGTTCCCAGGTAAAATAATCCCAGACACTTCTGGTTTTCCTCAATAGTCAAAGATTCTTTCAAATGATCTACAATTTTCGGGGAGCTCCAATAGCAGCCGATTCCGTTTGCTGAGCAGGTTAGATACATATTTTGAACTGCCATGGAAACGGCAGCAATTTCTTCCCATTCCGGAACCATTCCACTGAAACTGACTACAATAGAAACTACGGCATCCGCTTTATTGATTTTAAAACCGATGTCATTGTATTTTTTCTCCAAAAAAAGCTGTTCGGGTTGAGAAGCTTTGTAGATAGCCTGCATTTCGAAGGCTAGTTTTGCTTTTTCTTCTCCTTTGAATATTTTAAAACGCCAGGGTTTTGTACGTTTGTGATTAGGAGCAAATGTCGCCGAATTTAGAATTTCATCTAAAATTTCCTGAGAAATTTCTGCGTCCGTATAATCTTTTGGAAAGATACTTCTTCTTTGCTCAATGATTTCTTTTAAAACTTCTGCTTTGTTCATGCAGACAAAACTACGAAAAAGTTGATGGTTGATTGTTGCCAGTCGATCGTTTTTAGTTATTTAAATCATAGCATTGACACTCATAACTCAAAACTTATAACTCTTATAAAACCTCAACAATTTCCTGATGAATCTTATTTAAAGTAAAATCATCCCCTGATTTCATGCCCATCATCTTTTTAGCCATCGGGCTTTCGGGGGAAATGGCGTAAAAACGGTCGCCTTCAAAAAAGAATTCCCCAAGAGAAACGGAAATATAAAAACGTGCCTTATTGGTAATAACCAGAGAACCGAGCTGTACCCTTTCTGTGGCATTATTGAGGACTTTAGCCATATTTCTTTTAAGATCGTGCAGTGCGGCTAATTGTTTTTGCATCTGGTAGATCTCTTCCTGCATTTCCTCCCTCATGCTGTCATATTTTGGTGTTTTTTTTATATCGCGACTAGCTTCTAAAGTAAAATCAATAAAGTTCTTCAGCTTTTCGATCTTTTCTGTAATCACGTTTTTCACATAATTTCTTATGTCGTTTTTCTCAAATACTGTCTTCTCCATAAATCGAATCTTTATATAAAGATAATATTTTTTCAATAATTTTTCACGTTGTCATTAAAAAATTAAACAGTTTTAAAAAATGTATAATTTATTGTTATTGTATAAAATTTATGAAGAATTAAATTAAAAAAGCCTTGTAGATTTTACAAGGCTTTCATTTTATTTTTCTGATATCTGTTTAAGCTCGTCCAGTCCCTGTCCAAACATTTTTCCCATCTGCATATCCATCATTGGCTTCATTATTTTCATTGGGGTTGTCAGTTCATTATCCATTGTCCATGTAACTTTTGTTCCGCTTCCTTCCGGTGTCAAAATAAAGCTTCCTTTTGCCATTCCTTCCCACGGTTTGATAAAGTGTAGATCACTCGACAATTTTTCATTCGGGATTACTTCAGTTACTTTTTGTTCACCTTCTCCTACCTGATCGTTTCCTTTCCAGTGATAAGCATCTCCCACGGTTCCTGGCGTTCCGGAATAGGTAATCTGAACACTCGGATCAGCTTTTGCAAAGGGATTCCACTCGTTGAAAGCCTTTGTAGAGCCAACATGCTGCCATACTTTTTCTTTCGGAGCATTGATGACTATTGATTTTTCAAAGTGATAACCTTTGTTGAAAGCCAGCATTGCAATAATAACATATGCTACGATCAGCAGGATAATTACACCAAGAATCTTTAAGATTGTTTTCATAGTTTAAATATATTTTGGTTAAATTTTTTAACATCATTACGGTCAAAACTCGTGTCAAAATTAATCATTTGCGCCACATTTCAACTTTGCATATGACAAGATTATTAAAGATAAACAATTTTGTCACATCTTCTTATTCAGGCATCATTTTTGTGCGTTTTGCTGTCGATTCATTAGAATTATTAAATTTACATTATTAAAAATCAGAATATGAATATTTTAACTGAAAAATTCAACACACCATATCATTCCGCGCCTTTCAATACCATCAAAAATGAAGATTATCTTCCCGCTTTCAAGGAATTAATTCAAAAATCAGAAGAAGAAATCAATACCATTGTCAACAATCCCAAAGAACCGACTTTCGAGAACGTTATTGAAGCTCTGGCTTATTCCGGTGAGCAGCTTGATGTGGCTTCCAATATATTTTTCAACTTAAATTCAGCAGAAACAAGTGACGAATTACAACAAATAGCTCAGGAAGTTTCTCCGATTTTAACGGAATATTCTTCAAAAATTTCTCAAAATGAAGCTCTTTTCAATAAAATTAAAAAAGTTTACGATGAAAAAGAGAAATACAATCTGAACGAAGAACAACAAATGCTTTTAAATGAAACCTACAAAGGTTTTGTAAGAAGCGGTGCTTTATTAAATGAAGAAGACAAGGAAAAATTAAAGAAAATCAATATGGATTTATCTTTAAAATCGCTACAATTCGGGCAAAATGTATTGGCTTCAACAAATAATTATTTTAAACATATCACCAATAAAGAAGATTTGGCAGGAATTCCGGAAGCCATCATCAATCAATACGCAGAAGAAGCGAAAGAAAGGAATCTGGAAGGCTGGGTTGTTACGTTGCAGTATCCAAGCTATATTCCGTTCATGACCTATGCTGAAAACCGCGAACTGAGAAAAGAACTGGCGCTGGCAAACGGTAAAAAGTCTTTCGATGGCGGTGAGTTTGACAATCAGAATTTAATAAAGGAACTTTTAAATTTAAAACAACAGAAATCCGAATTATTAGGTTATAAAAACTACGCAGATTACGTTCTGGAAGAAAGAATGGCAAAATCTCCGGTAAAAGTTCTGGACTTTCTGAATGAGCTTTTAACAAAGGCAAAACCTTACGCAGACAAAGAAATCGAAGAATTAAAAACTCTGGCAAAAGCTGATGGAATCGAGGAAATGCAATCTTACGACCATGCTTTTTATGCCGAAAAACTTCGTAAAGCAAAATATGATCTGAATGATGAGGAATTAAAACCCTACTTTCCTTTGAATCAGGTTCAGGAAGCTGTTTTTGGATTGGCTAATCAACTTTTCGGATTGACTTTTAAAGAAAGAAACGACATCCCGAAATACCATGAAGATGTGAAGGTGTATGAGGTTTTTGAGGCGGGAAGCGGGAAGATGGAGGATGGAAGTGACAATCCTGAAAAGACATTCAAATCCTTACTTTATGTAGATTATTTTCCGAGAAAAGGCAAGAGAGCCGGGGCTTGGATGACGAGCTACAAAAATCAATATATAAAAGACGGTGAAAATTCCCGTCCGCATATTTCTATCGTTTGTAATTTCAGCAAACCAACAAAAGACACACCGAGTTTACTGACTTTCCAGGAAGTGACAACTTTGTTCCATGAATTTGGGCATGCGCTTCACGGAATGTTGGCCAATACTCAATATCCTACTCTTTCGGGAACGTCCGTGAAATGGGATTTTGTGGAATTGCCTTCTCAGTTTTTAGAAAATTTCTGCTACGAACCGGAATTCTTAAAAACTTTCGCCAAACATTATAAAACAGGTGAAATTCTTCCCGATGAAAAAATCGAGAAAATCGAACAGTCGAAAAACTTCATGGAAGGCTATCAGACGTTGCGACAGATTGGTTTTGGATTATTGGATATGAATTACCATACTAAGGTTGCAGAATTGGAGAGTAAGAGTGTGAAAGAGTTTGAGGATGGCTATACTAAGGCGACCCAACTCTATCCTGTAAATCCGGAAACCGCGATGAGCCCGAGCTTTTCACATATTTTCCAAGGCGGATATTCTGCGGGATATTATTCTTACAAATGGGCGGAAGTTCTGGATGCCGACGCCTTCCAATATTTTAAGGAAAACGGAATTTTTAATCCTGAAATTGCTGCAAAATATAAAGTTCTCCTTTCTTCCGGCGGCACGAAAGATCCGATGGAATTGTATAAAAGTTTTAGAGGAAGTGAGCCTAAAGTGGAGAGTTTGTTGAAGAGAGCTTTTGGGTAATCATTAAATTATGAACAATATCAATCAAAGATTACAAAACGTAAAAAAACTTCAAGCAAAAAGATTTGAAAATGAAGATCATTGGGATGAAATCAATGATCTTCTAATCAAAGAACTGGATGAAATTTTATTGATCGAACCAAAAAATACCGCCGCTCTAATCAACATTGGAGCGGTCTATTCTGACATGGGCGAAAATGAAAGAGCATTAGATTATTTGAAAACCGCATTGAAGCTGGGTTCAGATGACAAAAATCTGTTTATCAATCTGGCAATCGTCATGGTGTATATGGAAATGCATCAGGAAGAATACCATGAATACCTGGAAACTGCTGAAAATATGGCTGAAGATCCACTTACTTTTAAGGCTTATTTTGATCCGCAATCTCATTAAATTCTCTGTACATTATTAAAATACAATTCTTAAAAACTGCCAATTTCATTCTTATTATTAGAATCATTAAATTTTTCCCTAACTTAGAGTAGAAAATCTAAGAAAAACAAGGCTTTACATAACATTATGGCAGAAGAACTTTATTTCATCAAAACCAATCCTGTTACCGCAAAAATCAATTTGTATAATAAGCTCTGCCAAGAGGAACAGGACGTTCTCAATTATCTGGACGATGACAAAAAAACAAGTCTGGAGCTCATCAAAAAGAAAGTACTGGAGAATGTAGAAAATCTTTCGAAAGAAGAATTACTGAATCTCTTCAATTGGTTTAATGCTAAATGTAATGGTGATCATGAGGAATTGAAAACGCAACTCTTTGTACACGGAATTGATATTTTTTATGAAATCTTATCTCCCGGCAATGTTCAGAGTTTTCAGCAAATTCTTTCAGATTATGAAAAATACTCACAAAGAATTACAAACCATATTTTTGACCCTGAAAAATTTAATCAGTTTTTGATTTACGGAATATTTTTTACGGGTTTTATCAATAAAGAGAAAGGAGAAGAATATATACTTGCAGATTTCCTGAAATCAGACTATAAAAATCTGTATTCCCATGCTGAAGAGGAATTTAATTCAAAAAAAACTGAACTTTTATCTCAAGAAAATATTTATAATCATTTTACCGATCTGTATGATTGTACAAAATTTTACAAAAATTCTATTATTAAACTTCAAGCTAATTCTTAGAATTTCCTTTTAACAATTAATGTTATTATTATCATTAAATAATTAATCTTAAAAATAGTTTTAAAAGTATGTAATATCACCACGCATTGAATTGTCTTAATGTAAATATTATATATGACCCGAAAACTCATTTTCCTTTTTAGTCTTGTCGCATCTGCTTTTGCTTTTGCACAGAGTGTCGAAGGAAACATTACAGACAAAGAAAATAAGCCATCTCCTGAAACTGAAATCCTGATCACAAAAGAGAATGAAAAATTTTCTGCTATTACAGACGAAAATGGGACATTTAAAATCCCTTTAAAAGAAAATGGAAATTATTTACTTGAAATCATCAAAGACGGCGTAAAAACTTATAGTGAAAAAATATCTATTAAAGGAAACTTCAAAAAAAACATCCAGATCAAGGAAACTCCCGTCGCAGAACAGAAAATTGAAGGCGTAACAGTCACTGCAAAGAAAAAATTATTCGAAAGAAAAGTAGACCGGCTTGTTTTTAATGTTGAAAATTCGGTGGCTTCACAGGGAATTGATGCGATTGAAGCGCTAGCAAAAACTCCTATGGTGCGTGCGACAGACGATGCCATTTCTATCGCAGGGAAAAGCAATGTAGCAGTGATGGTGAATGACAGATTGCTGAATTTGTCCGGTCAGGAACTTATTAATTACTTAAAAACTTTGCGCTCGGACGATATTGCAAGAATTGAAGTGATCACCACTCCACCTGCAAAATACGAAGCTGAAGGAAAAAGCGGTCTCATCAATATTATCCTTAAAAAAAATACAAATAAAGGCTGGAACGGATCTCTACAGACTTCAGGAACCTATTACTGGGGAAGGCCTACCGTCTCTACAAGAAGTGGCGCGAGCTTTAATTATCAGGGAAATAAGCTTTCTCTGACTGCCAATTTATCTACAGGAGACAATTTTTGGGAAAACAAGTCTTACAATTATCTTTCCGGTAAAAACGGATATACAAACTACTGGAACACAAATACAAACAGCACAAACAATTACCGATACAAAGGAGGAAATGTAAAGGCAGAATATAAAATAAACGATAAAAATCTTGTGGGAATCAACTACAATTATTCTTACAGCAACCCGATTGAAAAAGGTGAAAGTATTACGAAAATCTTCAATGATGAAGGCCTGTTGAACGTGGCTTCAAATTATGAAAATAGAAACAAAAGGAATACTCACAACGCAACCGCTTTTTATGATATAAAACTGGATACGTTGGGAAGCAAGCTAAGTCTTTCTGTCAATATGATGCTGAATAATTCTAATGCCAGAAACTTTTACAACACCATTACAGACGAGACAATTTCCACTTTTGCCAACCCCATCAGCAAGTATAGAATTTTCTCCGGACAGGCAGATTTGGAGAAAACTTTTTCTAAAATAAAAACAGAATCAGGAGTAAAATATACCAGGATAAAGAACGATTCTAAATTTAATTTCTTTAATATCGAAAATAATCAGTTCATTATAAATACAGACCGAACCAACACCTTTTTCTACAACGAAGAAAATTTTGCAGCGTATGCTTCCACGAGCTTTAAAATCAATGAGAAATGGGACGCTAAAGCCGGGCTCCGTTATGAATACACAACACTGGAAGGCATTTCAATGAATGACGATAATTCCGCACAAATAAAATACGGAAAGCTCTTTCCTACCGCTTATATCAGCTATAAACCTAATGAAAACAATACTTTTTCCCTGAATTATTCAAGAAGGATCAGCCGTCCTTATTTCGGAAATTTAAATCCTTTTAAATTTTATACTTCCGAGCTTGAATACAGCACCGGGAATCCGTATCTGCTGCCTTCTTTCTCTGATAACTTTGAATTCGGATATGTGCTGAAAAATAATTTTAATGTCACTTTATATTACAATTACAATAAGGACAATTGGGACAGAATTCAGGTTGTGGAAGGAAATTTAAAATATAATATCGTAAAAAATTTCTACAACGAAAATCAAATGGGCGTTAATATCAGCTACAATTACAATAAGCTGAAATGGTTAGAATCCAATGTTTTCGTGAATGGTTTTTACGCCAAATCAAAATCTTATGATCCTTCCGCCGTAGCTGCACCGTCAGGATATGGAGCCAATTTAAATATTGACAACAATTTTTTCCTTAACAAAGAAAAAACATTGACACTCATGCTTGGTTTTTGGGGGAACATCCCGAACCGTAGCGGGAACACTTATTTCTACGGAAACGGGTCTGTCTACACCGGAATGAAGCTTAATCTGATGCAAAAAAATCTGATGATCAACCTTTATATGAATGATGTTCTCAATACCAACAGATCAAAAGGAATTGAATATTATCCTGCTTATGACGTAGAATATTTCCACAAAGGTATCACGAGAAATCTCTATCTTTCCGTGACGTATAAATTCGGGAATAATAATGTTCAGGGAGCCACAAAACAGGTCAAGTTTGAAGAGTCAAACAGAGCCGGAGGTGGGGGCGGAAATTAATTTAATAAAAATATTTCTTCTGAAAGACATAATAAAAAAAGATTAGCAGTCAGCTAATCTTTTGTCATTTATATAGATGATTTATTCAAATTAAACCATATTAAGAATAATTATTCTGCAATTTCTTTTTCGGCAACAGCAGTATTTCTTGCCTTTGCCAGCATCGGAATAGAAATCAATCCCATAATCAACATAATCACAATCTGCATCGGTAAGGAAATAAATGAATACGTAAGGCCAATTTCTCCACCTTGTTCACCACTTTTCCCCATCGAAATAAACAGCGCCATAAAGCCGTATTTCATCGCAAGATTAAAAGCCCCGATTCCTCCGCTTGCAGGAACCATCATTCCCAATGTACCGACAACAATGATTAAAAAGCCGTCTGCAAAGGTAAAGTTTGAAGTTTCCGGCAAGGCAAAACAAACCAGATAGGCCGCAAAATAATATGAAATCCAGATTCCTAATGTATAAAGAATAAACTTTCCTTTTTGTTTAAGCTTAAAAATGGACGTTAACCCTTGAAAAATCCCATCGATAAAATTGATAATTTTATTCAAAAACGGAATATTGGCGAATCTTTTTTTAAACACAAAAAACAAAACCGTTCCCACAATCAAAATTGAAACAATGAGAAGAATTTTATTGGGATTAAAATTAATTCCTGAGTTTTTATAAAAGGAATAAATTGCATCTCCCTTAAATATTAAAGTTAGCCCCAGAAAAGCGATCATACAAATAAGATCTACCACTCTTTCTAAGATAATAGTTCCGAAAGACTGATCCACGGGAACCTTTTCAACACCGTACAAAGCCGTTGCCCTGGCTACTTCTCCACTTCTGGGAATCGTAAGATTCATTAAATACCCGAAAGAAATTGACCACAGCGAATTGGAATTTGAAATATTGTGCCCCATTGGTTCCAGCATCAGATTCCAGCGGATAGCCCGGAACCAGTACGCGGAAACACCGAAACATGCAGCAAACAAAACCCACCAGTAGTTAGCTTTTGCTAAAGATTTCTGAATGACTTTAAAATCCAGGCCTTTCAGGGCAAACCATAAAAAAAAGCCTGCAAAAGCAAGCGAAATTACTATTGTAAGTATTGATTTTAAAGGATTCTTTGATTTTTTCTCCATCGAATTAAGTCAAAAGATTTGTTTTTTCGTCCGGGAAAACGATCTTTGGCTGGAAATTCTTTGCTTCTTCAGGAGTCATCTGGGCATAAGCAATGATGATAATGATGTCATCTTTCTGCACTTTTCTTGCTGCAGGGCCGTTCAGGCAAACTTCTCCCGATTTTCTTTTTCCTTTAATGATATAAGTGTCGAAACGCTCACCATTATTTACATTTACAATATAAACTCTTTCACCGACAACCAGTCCGGCAGCTTCAATAAGATCTTCGTCGATCGTAATACTCCCAATATAATTAAGGTCTGAAGCCGTAACTCGTACCCTGTGAATCTTAGACTTAAAAACTTCTATTAACATGGTGCAAATTTATTAATAAAAATTTATAAAAACGGCTTTTAAAATGATTTTAAAACTAACAGATACACAGTGATTTAATTTTATTAAAAATAATTTTAACTGGATTTACTTACCAAATTTACAATCATATCATTAAATCAATTAATACTTCATATATAATTTAGGATTTAATAAATGTAAGAAATAATTTTACAATTTTCATAAAGTCAATACACATAAGCATTTGGCATGATTTTAGTAACGGGTAACGTAGATTTTTCGTAAAAAGTGGAATTATCATATTTTAACCATTTTCAGCCAAAATCAAAAAAATTATACATATTTTTATAAAAAAATTGCACATTTAGAAAATAGTATTATATTTGCTATAATTACGAACTAACTTTAATATTAAAAATTATGAACAAGTCTGAATTAATCGACGCAATCGCAAAAGATGCAGGTATCACTAAAGTTGCAGCTAAAGCTGCTTTAGAATCTTTCATTGGTAACGTAACTTCTACTTTAAAGAAAAAAGACGGAAAAGTTTCTTTAGTAGGATTCGGGACTTTCTCAGTAGCTGAGAGAGCTGCTAGACAAGGTATCAACCCTGCAACTAAAAAACCAATCAAAATTGCTGCTAAAAAAGTTGCTAAATTCAAAGCTGGAGCTGATCTTTCAAACGCAGTTTCCGGTGTTAAGAAAAAATAATCATTCAGATTAAAAAAATTAAGAGGCTGTTTCCATAGAAGCAGCCTCTTGCATTATACACACTTTGAGATGCTTCGGCTTCGCTCAGCATGACATATCTAATACTAACTGTTTTTGCAGTGTTCTTATAGCGATGCCATGCTGAGCGAAGCCAAAGGATCTCAAGTTTTACGGAGCCAATCGGGCGATCTTCCAATCCAATCCATCAATCAGCTCATAAACAATCCTGTCATGCAAACGGTTTGGTCTTCCCTGCCAAAACTCTATTTCGTAAGGTTTTGCAATGTAGCCTCCCCAATTTTCCGGTCTTGGAACTTCCTTGTTTTCGTATTCTTTTTCCAGATCTTTCAGTTTTTTTTCCAAAAATTCCCGGTTCGGAATTTCCTCGCTTTGTGGTGAAACTGCCGCCCCCAACTGACTTCCCTTCGGTCTTGAATGAAAATATCCATCACTGAGATTTTCTGCGATACGCTCCAAATCAGCTTTAATGATAATTTGACGTTCCAGATTCGGCCAAAAAAAATGGAGACAAGCCTTATGTGTTTTTTCTATAGATTGTCCTTTTTTACTTTTATAATTGGTATAAAATATAAAGCCTTCATAGGTATAAGCTTTAAGCAAAACCATTCTTGTACGCGGACAGCCGTCATCTTCCACGGTAGAAATCGCCATTGCATTCGCCTCAGAAATGTTCGGGTTTTCGGTGGCTTCTAAAAACCAATGACGAAATTGCTCTATGGGGTTTTGTTTTATCTCACTTTCAATAAGTTGGGATTTCTCGTACACTTTTCTCTTGTCGTGCAGGTTTTCCATAAATATTTTTTATTAAATTTGAGTATGAATTACTCATACAAAGGTAAAATATTAATTTCCACACCTGACATCTCCGGCGATATTTTTTCCAGATCGGTAGTCTTGGTTATTGAACATAACGAACACGGGGCATTTGGTTTAATATTAAATAAAAAAAACAGCCAAATGAGTAGTAAGTTCAAAAATTTTTTCGACTTTAAAATAGAAGTCTATGATGGCGGACCTGTGGAAAATGACAAAGTTTTCTTTATCGTAAAAGGAAAAAAAGTGACGGAAGCTTATAAGGAAATTACTTCTGAGTTTTATTTAACGGAAGACATCGAAAATATTATCAGTGCGGTGCTTAGTAAAGAAATCAGTATTGATGATATCAAGATTTTCTCAGGATATTCCGGATGGACGTCCATGCAGTTGGATGAGGAAATTCAGCGAAAAGTATGGACTGTTGTGGAGGTATACAACCTTGATTATACATTACCGAATGACCAGACATTGTGGAAATCCATCATGCAGAACCTTGGCGGAGAGTATTTGTTATGGGCAAATTCGCCTGAAGATATTTCTTTAAATTAAAGAGAAAAAAGTATTCATTTCAAGGTGAAAAATTTTAACAAACTTTAAGAATCCGTTAACCAATTTTAAGCAAAGAATTTACGTTATTTGTCTAACCAAATTCACGGAAATGAAAGGAACTAAATTTTTTGCTCTGGCACTGTTTTCTACAGCATTTTTATCCTTTACTCCTATCAACAAGAAATACATTGTTATAGATGCCGGTCATGGCGGAAATGATATGGGAGCGGTCCGAAATGATATCTCTGAAAAAAATATTGTTTTGAATATTGGAAAAGAGATTCAAAAATTCAATCATACACAAGACAAATACGAAATAATTTTAACGAGGGATAATGACAGCTATATAAAACTGGCTGACAGAACGGATCTTATCAATAAGCTAAATCCCGAAATGGTTATTTCCCTTCATATTAACAGTAGTCCTCAACCTGAATCTACCCAACAGGGGCAGGAAATTTTTACTCAAAATTCTGAAGGTTCGAAAAGCTTAGCCGGAAAAATTTCACAGAAGTTTACTCCGAGCTCTATAATCGAACAGAAAAATCTTCATCTTTTAAGAGAATCTAAAGCTCCCACTGTAGTTGTAGAGCTTGGCTACCTTAATAATACAAAAGAGAGAGAATACCTGACAAGTGAAAAGGGTCAAAAAGAAATCGCACAAAAATTTGTTGAGATTTTCAACGAATACTAAATAAGAAACAATTTCTGATTATTCAGAATAAAACCCGGTAAAGGACTTTTGGAACTTTGTTGTTTACCGGGTTTGTCAATTTAAAAACTTCCTTTCCAACCTGCTATCAATTCTAAGAAGCGGGAATTTCCAAAAGTTTTATTTCTTATCTTACCTACAGAAAATATGCCTTTCTCATCAGAAATCAATAGAATTTCTTCGGCTTTTTGAGATTCAAAGGCTATAATCTCGTGTTCCTGGATATCTGCAAGCTTATTTTTATGTAAAAAAGTGACAAAATTTTCCATTAAAGGAGAAATGTAAGCTCCTTCAGTTTGTTTTGGAACCTTAATAATATCGTTTTCTAAAAACAAAAGATTTCCGGAAGTGGCACGGGCAATTCTTTTATTGGGGTTTAACAAAATAACGTCATCAAGATCGTTTTCCTGTGCATAAATCCCGCCGTAAATATTTTCCGGGCTATGTACCCGAATATTGCTTAAAAGGTTGTTATTAACGTTTATTTCCTTAATTAAGTCCAATTCCAAAGGTCTTTCATGAACTGTAAGAATATCGCCCATTTCCGTAACTTCATAGAAGTAAGAAACAGATGATTTTGATAAGGTAATTCCGTCCGTATTTCTAAAAACCTGAAAGTTGATAATTCCGTTGCTTACTCCTTTCCCGTCAATAACATCTTTCTGAAAAAGGGCCTGAAAAAACTCGAGGGTATACGTGAGCGGAATATTCAGTCTCATTTTTCTCATGGACGCCATCAGGAAGAAATAACATTCTTCATCCATGATCAATTGGCCATTTCTTACAAAAAAAGAAACCTTCACTGCGTCACCCAAAAGGAACGCTCTGTTCTTTACATTTAATTCGTCTGATGTAAAATATTGATTTTCCAATTTTAAATCTGATTTATTTATAAAAAAATAATGAACGATAAATCGTTCATCAGTTTTATCACTCAACAGGGCTTACGGTTACGCTGCACCCAATTTTATTCTAAGGTTTTCGATAAGGTTTTCCCAATACATTGCATTTTCTTCTTCATCACCTTCTTCGCAGAAATCTGTAATATTAAGAGCCAGATCTTCTGTAATATCATCAATCACGATAGTCATCTCAAAGAAGTGTTTGGTACCTTCATCTTCTTCCCATCTGAAACGAACGAAACCTTCCGGTTTATACCTAATTAAAGTAGCCTTCTCAGCAGGCCCTCCGCCCCAGCTGAAAAAAAAGTCATCACCTTTCTCTGTCACATCATCCGCAAACCATTCAGACAATCCCTCCGCAGTCGCCAGATATTCATATAAAATCTCTGATAAACAATGCATTGGAAATTCGTAATGGACTTTATGTTTCGCCATATAATCTTTGTTTTTATCGTCCCGCAATATATAAATTAATTTTTTTATTACACAAAAATGTATTTACTTTTTTACATAATCTTCATGATATTTATCACAGGTTTTCAAATATTTGTTGAACCTTATTTTTAATGTTAATCTAATGTTTCGCATAAGAAAAACCCTTCACATTTGAAGGATTATATTTTAATTTTCATCTAAAGCTTCAAGAATAACTTTACAGCCTTCCCTGATTTCGTCTAGAGAAATTGTTAGCGGCGGGGAGATTCTCAGGTATTCATTTCTGTATAGCTGCCAGAAAACGATCAAGCCCTTGTCCATACATTTTTTTGCAATATGCAAGGTATATTCCGGTGAGCCGAGGTTTACGGCTAACATTAATCCTTTCCCGTTAATATTTTTAATTTTAGGATGCACTAAAAGTTCTCTGTACAGCTTTTCTTTTTCATCCACCTCATTCATTAAGCCGCTTTCCACCACTTCTTTTAAAGTGGCATAACTTGATGCTGCAATCAAAGGATTTCCGCCAAAAGTGGTGATATGACCCAACTTTGGGGAATGAGCCAGGGATTCCATAATTGCTCTTGAACTCATGAACGCTCCTACAGGAACTCCGCCTCCCATTCCTTTTCCCATGACCAAAATATCGGGGACGATTCCGTAATGCTCGAAAGAGAATAATTTTCCGGTTCTTCCGAATCCAGGTTGAATTTCGTCAAGAATCAGTAAAGCGCCTACTTCTTCACATCTTTTTTTAAGTGCGATCAAATAATCATCATCAGGAACAAGAAAACCGGCCGCCCCCTGAATAGTTTCCAAAATTACACAGGCTGTTTTTTCCGTGATTTTAGACAGATCATTTTTATTATTGAATTCTATGAAGCTCACCATAGGCAACAACGGGCGGAATTCTCTTTTATGAGCCTCATTTCCCGAAACACTCAGAGCACCGTGTGTATTTCCGTGATAGGAATCTTTGAAAGAAATAATCTCCTCTCTTCCTGTGTATCTTTTTGCTAATTTTAAGCTTCCGTCGATGGCTTCGGCACCACTATTCACCAAATACGTAATTTCTAAAGGATCTGGTGTAACTTCGGCTAATAATTTACATAAAGCTACCGGTTTTTCCTGTGCATATTCTCCGTAAACCATTACATGGAGATATTTTTCCGCCTGCTCTTTTATCGCATTTACAATCTTTGGATGAGAATGCCCTAATGTATTAGCAGAAACTCCGGCTACAAAATCCAGGTATTTTTTTCCGTCTTTTCCGTAGATATAACTTCCTTCAGCTTTTTCAACTTCAAAACCGGCCGCAAACTTTGTGGTCTGAGCCTGATATATATAAAAGTCCTTTTGCAATTCCATTTTCGTGAAAATTTTAGTAAAACTAAAAAACATTAACGAGACATCGAAATATTCTCGATAGAATAAAAAAATCGCTCCCAATTTAGAACCGAGAGCGAACCACCAAATCACAAAATATTAATATAGTTTTTTATCACTTATTGATGTTTTAAATATATATAAAAAATTAATTCAAAGTATTGATTTATCAAAAAATATTTGAATTTTATATAAAAATATTAAATCAATCACCCGTGATATGAACATTCATCAATGAAAACACCATTCAGATAAGGATTGAACTTTCACTACCCTTTGAATAAACCCAATGAAAAAGTTTTCAACATTAACAGATAAACAGCAATTACAAGACCTGATTTCAAGGGAGTTTATAAAAAATAATTCACCATTCTTAATTAAAAAATGGTGAATTATTATATTTCGGTTTAAAAAACAGAGCAAAAAGGTGAATTATCTTCGTACCCGTTTTGGTTTTTTAGCTTCTTCTTTAGCCTTTTCCTTTTCAATAACTTCCTGAGCCTGGTTATATAGTGTATCGTCGGATTCATATTTTATTTCCGGATAATTCGGTGTATCGACAAGGATATCCTGCCATTTCATAATCCGGTCTTTTGTATTCCAATTAAAATCAGGAAACTTTCTTCTTGCCGGTTCAATTTTACTCATCGGATAAGTATCTGAAGTTGCGCCAATATTACATTCAACAACATATAAAGCTTTTTCTTCAAAAAGCGCATCAATAATCCCGCAGGAAGTCAATGAGATCCCAATTCTTTCTTTTTCTTTCGTTTCTGCATTTACATCATCAGAATAAGTAATGGCCTGTGCATTTCCGATGACTTTAGCTTCTTTTATATTGTTATCTTCCCCATAATATACCGTCATCAATCTGCCTTTCACTTGGTTGAATTCATCCTTCATACTTAGGGAATCCACTTTGCTGATGGCAAAAGCATTTCCTATCACCTTCAAAGAATCAATACTTTCTTTTTGGGTGTCAAAGTAGGCCTCGACCTTATCTCCAGTCACTTGTTTTCCGTCACTCCAGAGAATTGGTTCTCGGTACATGTGCATTACTCCGTCTGTTTCATTAAAAGCAATAGAATCTGCCCTGCCCTGCGCATTTGATTTATACATTCTTGCTTTTCTAAAAGCCCTGAGGAAGCTTTTCTTTTTTCTAATATTTGCTGAATCCGGCTTCTGGAAAGAAATAATTTTTTCTGCCGCAAAATACATGGAATCCTTCTCCAAAGCTTTCACCGCGTACGGATTTTTGGTCATCATCGCAGAATCTTTCTTTTCAAAAATCTCTCCGTATCCGCCTTTTATCCACCTTCTTTCATTAGGATCATCCAGGGTTACATTTCCTGTAGCCTTCCCAAAACCGGTAAGCTGATTATAGTACATATCATCGCCGGTAAGAATTTTATCATTATAAAAAATCTTGGAATTTTTCTTCAGATAAGCCTCTTTGGAATTCATATTGTAAGTTCCTCTTTCCGTATATACCCGGTTTTTGGGATTATCACGACGTGTAATTGTTGTAGGACCGAAAAACTCGGCAACTTTTGTATTCTGATTTTGCTTAATATTAACCCCTTCCACAATATAGTCAGGATTATCAATTTTTACATTTCCTACAAAGTCAATTAATTTTGTGTCAAGAAAATACGTTGCAGATTTTGTGTACATGGTACTCTGTCCGTCGGTAATGGTTCCTCCTGTATTAAAATATGCCTGGTTTGAAAGCCTGTCATAATACATTATGTCCGTTCTGATCGTCTGTTTTGGGTCGGTAAGAACTACATTTTTCCTGGCGATTCCTTTTTGGGTATTTCCGTCGTATTCCATTTCCTCTGCCGTGATTACGGAGCCGTCAGGGTTTTGAAGCTTTACATTACCTATTGCTTTTACAAAATTTTGATCCTGATAAAATATGACCAAATCGGCATTCAAAATCGAACCCTGGTGTTCAAACTGAACATTTCCCACAAAATAATTGTTCCCATCATACTTATCATCCTTTCTTAGCTCATCGGAATGAACATGCTTTACCTTATCCGCAGGCGGAGCATTGGTTTTGGGAGTGGCTGTGGGTGTAAAATACGGATCCTTCTGCAAAGGTTTTGGCTTGTCCTGAGCAAATGTAAACGTGGAAATAAAAATTAATAGAACAAAAATTAGCCTCATTGATTAATCATTCTTAGTGCCATAAAAATACAGCGAATGAGAATCAATTTTTACGCCAAATGCTTCTTCAATTGCTTCTTTGATACCTTGAATTCTTGGATCGCAAAACTCAATAATCTCTTGTATCTCCTTGTCTGAATCTTTTTTGTAAATCACCAAATGGTCATGCTGCTTATCAAAATAAGATTTTTCGTAAGAGGAAGACGTCAGAGTTTTTTCCCCGAACTGATGCTTACGGATAAGCCCCGCATCAAGGAAAATCTCAATAGTATTGTAAATAGTAGCTTTGGAAACGTGATATTTTTTCTGCATCATCAGCAGATATAGATCATCAACATTGAAGTGATGATCCATATTATAAATCTCTTCTAATATCGTATATCGTTCTGGAGTGTTCCTGAAACCTTTTTCTAGTAAATAGTTTCTTAGAACATCTTTTATTAACGCAATATTTTTTTCTTTTTGTACAGTATCCATCAAAAAAATTATCTACAAATTTATTGATTTTTTATTTAATATATACTGGATGGCCGTGTTAAAGAATTTAACTATTATGACGAATAAATTCGCACTGCTCAATTTTTGATTTACCTACACAATCTTCCGTCATAGGCGCGGATTCCACTACTACATTGTGCGAAGTAATTCCCCAGGCTTTGAAGTCATCACTACCAATATATTTAACAAAATTGTAGAGATTTAAGATAATTTTCTCTTTTACCGTCAAAAGAATATCGTTGATATAGGTATTATCTATAATAACATACTTAAGATCCGGCGGTATATTGTGAGCTCTCAGCGAAGGATGACTGCTTCTTGAAGGAATTGTTCCGTCTGCCATTAAGTCCCTTAAAACCATATCGAAATAATCATTAATTCTTCTGTCAATCTTAAATCCTAACATGAAATTAATTTTATAGATAGTTCCCGGAAGAACTTCATCCACCGCATATTTGAAAGTATACGGATCTTCCTGATTGGTAATACTTAGGATAAAATAATGATCTGCTCTTTTCGGTTGTTTTTTAATGATTGAATAGATGATTTTTGATTCTATCTCATCATTTCTTTTTGCCCTGCTCAGGTAAGCTAAATTGGTTGCATATTTAGGAATGGTCTCATCCAGCTTCATGTCTTTTATAATCGGAATATATTTATCCAATTTAATAAACTTGATGAATTTTGTTTTGATTGACCTACCGTTGTACCAAGCGTACATACAGATTCCAATGAATCCTCCTAAAATTACCGTAATCCAACCTCCTTCAAAGAATTTGATAATATTTGCACTGAAGAACCCTAATTCTATGGATAGATAAACCAAAGCAAAAACAAGAATAAATACTTTATTCACTCTATGCTTCAGTAGCCAGAACAATAATAGCATTGTTGTCATGAGCATCGTAACCGTAATTGAAAGCCCATAAGCAGCTTCCATTTTACCCGATTCTCTAAAGTGAAGCACCACAATAATACATAAAATAAGCAGTCCCCAGTTGATTCTCGGAATGTACATCTGCCCTTTTACCCCTGAAGGATAATCAATTTTCTGGTTTGGCCATAAATTAAGAGACATTGCTTCGGAGAAGATCGTGAATGATCCTGTAATCAAGGCCTGACTGGCAATGATTGCTGCTGCCGTAGCTAAAATTACTCCTGGAACAATCATCCATTCTTCCATAATTCCGAAGAAAGGGTTGACTACTGAAAAGCCCGGTGTTCCATGGTTGGTTAAAAGCCATGCTCCCTGTCCGAGATAGTTTAAAATCAACATTATTTTTACAAATCCCCAGCTTACTCTGATATTTTTTGCACCACAGTGACCAAGATCTGAATAAAGTGCTTCCGCCCCTGTTGTACAAAGGAAAACTGCTCCTAAGATAATGATTGCACTTGGAGAATCTACAATCAGCTTATAAGCATAATAAGGATTGAATGATCTTAAAATCTCCAGATTTTCGCTTAAATGAGAAACTCCCAATCCACCCAGAACCAAGAACCATATTACCATCACCGGCCCGAAAAACTTACCAATAAAGCTGGTCCCGAACTGCTGAACCACGAAGATTACTATTAAAATTCCAATAGTAATAGGCACCACCGGCGTATGAGGATTATAAATTTCAAGACCTTCAATCGCCGACATTACCGTAAGTGAAGGTGTAATTACTCCATCTGCGACAAGTGCGGCTGCTCCTACTATAGCAATAAGATACAGCCAGCCTTTTTTTAAATTTTTAACTAAAGAAAATAAGGCTAAAATACCACCCTCTCCTTTGTTATCTGCCCTAAGAGCAATAATAACATATTTAAGAGTTGTCTGAAGGGTAAGCGTCCAGATAATACAGGACAGAGCTCCTTCGATATACTCGTTGAAAGGCATTGTACCCTCTTCTCCTCTGGCGTTCACAATTGCTTTCATTACGTAAAGCGGTGAAGTACCAATATCTCCAAAAACAATTCCCAGAGAAACTAAAACTCCAATAAAAGAAAGCTTTTTAATATCAAAATGATGACCACCTTCTGTAACTTCTGCCATATCAGCTAATTTATTTTAAAAGCGCAAATTTAAATCAAATTTATAACCTAGTGAACAATTATCCATGAATAGAATAAATGAAAAAACTTCCTTTCGGAAGTTTTAGTCTATAATCATTACTTTACGTACATTGCTTTTTTGATTTCTTCTTTCACTTTTTCAAGCTTAGGGAACCATTCTGCGAATAATGCAGCAGAGTAAGGTGCAGGAGCATCAGGAGTAGTAATTCTCTTGATAGGAGCATCCAAATAATCAAATGCTTTCTGCTGAACCATATAAGTAATTTCAGACGCCACAGAATTGAACGGCCAAGCTTCTTCCAAAACAACCAATCTGTTTGTTTTCTTAACTGAAGCTAAAATCGTATCATAATCCAATGGACGAACTGTTCTAAGATCGATTACCTCTACAGAGATACCTTCTTTAGCCAAATCTTCAGCAGCCTGAATAGCCAGCTTCATGATTTTTCCGAAAGATACCAAAGTAACATCTTTTCCTTCTTTCTTAATATCTGCTTTTCCGATCGGGATATAATATTCTTCCTCAGGAATTTCCATTTTGTCTCCGTACATCTGCTCAGATTCCATGAAAATCACAGGGTCGTTATCCTGAATCGCTGTTTTTAATAATCCTTTTGCATCGTAAGGGTTAGAAGGAACCACTACTTTAAGACCCGGGATATTAGCAAACCAGTTTTCAAAAGCCTGAGAGTGTGTCGCTCCCAATTGACCTGCCGAAGCGGTAGGACCACGGAAAACGATAGGACAATTCCACTGACCACCACTCATCTGACGGATTTTAGCCGCGTTGTTGATAATCTGATCAATCCCCACTAATGAGAAATTGAATGTCATATACTCTACAATAGGCCTGTTACCATTCATCGCTGCACCTACAGCAATCCCTGAAAAACCAAGTTCAGCGATGGGTGTATCGATTACTCTTTTAGGGCCAAATTCATCCAGCATTCCTTTTGAAGCCTTATATGCACCGTTGTATTCCGCAACTTCCTCCCCCATTAAAAAAATGGATTCGTCTTTACGCATTTCCTCGCTCATTGCCTGTGCAATTACCTCACGAAAAGTATATTCTGCCATATTCTTTTGAAAAATTTAGACTACAAAAATAGTGTTTTTTTATTATTTACATAATAAAAACGACATCTCATTGAACAAGATATTTGTATTAATTTTAATTTAAACTAAAATTTTCTTCTACTTTATTTATTTCTTTATAGTTTTCTTTAAAATTACAAAGTATTTTACCGTACGTTTTTTGTAGAAATTTGTTTCAGCTACTCAGATTCAGTGAGAGATAAAAGTAACGGAACTTGGTTGATTGTTGAAATTATGAATTACATAAGATAATAAAAAAAGAATAGAGTAAATTCTATTCTTTTTATTGTTATTGATTACTTTTTGTTAATAATAAATGTTAAAAATATACCAGCCACAACGATTAAAAATATTATAGAAGCCAAAATAAGAGCTCCCAATGCAAAGTAAAATCTCCAATTTTCATCAGTATTCAAATAAATCAGGTTCTTATTAAATATTAAAATCGTGACTATTAGAATAGCAGATGCTAATGTTACCGAGTTAAATATTAAAAAACGTTTTAACATATTATTTATTTTTAACAACCAGGTGTTACTAAAGCACCAGTAAGCATTCCTGCCGCTGAACCTAACGAACCTCCTGCCCAACATCCAACAGCTGCACCAACAGCAGTTCCAACTGGACCAGCTGCGCCACCAATAGCGGCTCCAACACCACCTACAGCTCCACAACCTGTTACTAAACCTGTTGTATGCCCCGCAACCATAGCTGCTATACATCTCCATTTAAATCTTCCAGTAGTATTAGTGAGATACATGCTTTCAATTCTATCACCCATTTCTACAACTTTCATTTGAAAAACAATACCATTTAATAATATTGCCTGTTCGTTAGAATCTAAATTTTTATCAATTGTAATATTTTTTTTAATCCCATCAAGGTACTGAATGTAGGAATTTACATCAGTAAAGTTTTGGTATTGAATAATTTGATTATTATATGATGCAAAAGTTTCTGATACTGTAAAATCTTCCATAGCTGAACCTCCTCCTGGATAACCCAAATCTGCCAATTGTTGATTAAAGAAGCTATCAATATTAGAATTGTCAATTTCTTTGTTGCCATATGAAATAAATGTTTTTTCCATAGCAGAAATCATATCGTCAATTACTTTTTCATTATAAGTAGCGTTTGGCACTTTTGCTAATTCTTGACCTGATGTTGATTTTAAAGTTTTAACATCTTGAACATTATTGTCAGTCCTCATGTCATCACTTCCACAAGAATTCATAATTAAAAGTCCTGAAGTTAACAATAGATACGTAATTTTTTTCATAAGTCGTTTAAATATTTATTAATTCACTATTTATAGAAAACAAATATAAGTATAATTTTTATTGAAATAATATCAAGATCTTAGTTTCCGGATTATAGTAAATTCTACACTTGTGAGGTACGCTGATTTTCCTTTAAAAAACTTATAAATGTTTTTTCCAAGTTTGTGCTCATATTCTATAAGTGTGCAGATTTTTTTTTCGTTACAATTTTTTAAATAAAAAAACGACACTTCTAAATGAAATGCCGTTGTATTATTTTAATTTTAATAAATTCGATTAATTAGCTTTCTGCCAAGTCTGCGTTCTTCCAATTAAAGATAAACCGATGTATCCTCTTACATTCAGGTTATCTCCGCTTTTTGTGATGGTACATTTATACGTTTTTCCTGTTTTAGGATCTGTAATTGTTCCACCGGTAAATTCATTGCCGTCTTTTTTTAAACCTCTGATAATTTCCATCCCAAGAATAGGCTTGTTTTTTCTGTCGTCTTTACATTCTGTACAGTTCGGGTTGGCCGGTTTTATTAATAACTGAGAGATTTTTCCGTAGTACTTACCGTCTGACTTTTTATAGATCTCAACAATAGATTTTGCCTGTTTTGTTTCATCATCAATTGTTTTCCATTTTCCTTCAATTTGTGCAAAAGACATTACACTGAAAAGTGAAAGTATAAATGTCAATAATAATTTTTTCATATTCTTTTATTTTTAATTACGATAAAATATTTTTGTTGTCTAATTACTGTTAAAAATAGAAATTAATTTCAAACAAACAAAAACTTTTATTATCCTAGGCATATATAACAATAGATATACCAAATTTTAGAATTAAACATTTATTAAACACTAATACATTTTCCTGTTGATCACCCTGTTCATATAATCCTGATACCATGCTTTGGCAATCTGCTTCCCTTTTTCTGTTTCGGGATTGTTTTTTAACTGGTCTGCAATATTTTTTTCGAGGCCGAGATCCGTTTTGTCGAAAATTCCTACTACTTCTTTTCCGTCAAAACGATAAATATAATTTCCAATGATGAATTGCTCAACTGTACCGTCAGAATTAGCGATAATCGGTGAATACTGCTTTTCACTCACTAAACTTCTTCCCCAGCTTCTGATCTTTTTATTATATCCAATTAAATCTGCCAGTGTTGGGTAGATATCAATCTGTTGGGCAAACTCATTATTTATTCCCTTTAAGTTATATTCAGTATTCGGAGAATATAATATTAAAGGAACCGCAAAACGATTCATAATCTTTTCATATTCGGAATAATACACTTCATTGGTGTGATCTCCGGTGAATACAAAAATGGTATTATTGAACCAAGGTTCTTTTTTTGCTGTTTCAAAGTATTTTTTAATCGCATAATCCGTGTATTGCATCGGCTCATGCATTTGATTTTTCCCTTTTTTGAATTTCCCATTGTATTTTTCAGGAATTTTAAAAGGGTGATGCGAAGAAGCCGTGAAAACTGTAGCCATAAAAGGTTGGGATTTCCCTGTATTTTTAGCAAAATATTGTAAAAACGGTTCATCCCAAATGGCCCACATTCCGTCGAAATCTTTATCGTTGTTATATTCTGTTTTCCCGAAATAATGTTTAAAACCTAAAATATTTCCAAAACCTAAAAACCCCATCGATCCGTTCGGAGCCCCGTGATAGAAAGAAGTGTCATAACCCATTTCATTACAAATTGAAACAATCGACTGTATTTTCTGATTTGAATAAGGTGAACTCGTAAATGCATCCGTCAAACTCGGGATTCCGGCCAATACAGAGCTCATCCCGTGGATCGACTGTCGTCCGTTCGCAAAAGTATTCGGGAAAATCAAACTTTCATTGGCTAAACTATCGATAAAAGGTGTGTATGAAACATAATCCTTGATATTTTTATCCTTATTAAAAGCTCCGGAATACTCTCTGCTAAAGGATTCCACGATAAAAATGACAATATTCGGTTTGTTTTCAACCTTCCTGTCGTATATTTTATAAGGCTGAATATTTTCATCAATAAATTTTTCATCAACAAAATGAACTTCCTTAAAATTATTCGTATTTAAAGTCCTGAAAAACGAAAATGTGCTATTCAGAACCATATTTCCCTGGGAAGGAAGCTTTACAAAACGGTTCGCATCCACAAGGTTGATCGGTCTTGTACTGTGCTTAAAATCGCCACGAATTCCACCAACAGCCAAAACCGCCACGATACAAAGTGTAAGAACCGACCAAATGAAATACGGAACCAATTTTACAGGTTTTTGTTCTGTAACTTTTACTTTTTTATAAAGGAAAACCCAAAACCACATCAACACTACAAACCAGATCAAAACATAAGGATTTTGCATTATTGAAGCCGTAAAAACCTTGAAGATATTGTTTTCGTGCTGTGCAACCTGAAGCGCTGCGGAAGTCAGTCTCATCTGAGAAAATTTGAAATACACAATATCCCCGAAATTCATGGCATACGTAATCCCGTTGGTGATAAAATACAGCCAGAAAAGAAACTTTTGGTATCCTTTTTTTGTATTAATGATAATCGGAATGATGCTTAACAGGATAAATAGAGCATTTACATATAAAATTGCTGTCGTATCAAACGCAATACCGTGGAATGAAAGGCTGAAATAATCTGATATGGATTCAACTTTTATCAATCCCCTATTGAAAAACCAAAACAAAAATCTTGCAATCTGATAGAAAAAATATGCTAAAAAAATCCTGTACAAAAGTACCAGAACTTCCTGTTTTCTAAATTCTTTAAAAAATTTCATGCGCAAATTTACACCAAATTCACATAAAATTAATGTAACAATTTAGCAATCTGAAAATGTAACAACAATTTGTTTTTCGTTAAATTGGGACACTGTTACATTGATAAATTGCTATATTGTTAAATATATTGTATTAATTTTGTGGCTATGAATTTTATTAAAAATAATCTTGCCAACGCCATTACATTGGGGAATCTTTTTTCAGGCTGTGTAGGTGCAATTCATCTGATTTTGGGTGATTACCAGACGACTGCGATCTGCATTATTCTGTCCTTGATTTTAGATTTTTTTGATGGTTTTGTGGCGAGGGCGTTGAAGTCAAACTCCAACTTGGGAGTCCAGCTTGATTCTTTGGCTGATATGGTGAGTTTCGGCTTGCTTCCGGGGCTGACTTTATATGCAGCACTGGAACCATTCGGGAACATATTTTTAGGAACTGAACTTCCTTTTGAAATCAAATATTTAGGATTATTTGTTACGCTTTTCTCTTGTTTAAGACTGGCAATCTTTAATCTTGATGAAGATCAGAAATATTATTTTAAAGGCTTAAATACTCCATCTAATACAATTTTAATATTCGGATTGTATTATGCCCAGAAAGAAAGTGGAGGTTTTACCTTTTTATTTGAAAATCCATTGTTTTTATTAGTATTCACGGCAGTTTGTTCGTGGCTTTTAATTAGTCCTATCAAAATGATTGCGATGAAATTCAAATCAATGAAATTACAGGATAACTATCCCAAACTGGCTTTATTAATAGGCTCAGTTATTATTTTGACTATTTTTAAAACCGTCGGAATTCCCATGGTGATTATCTATTATATCTTAATATCAATAATTTTTCAAAAACAACTTAAATAAAGTTATAAGTTTTGAGTTATCAGTGATAAGTAATTTAACTGTCGCAATAACTCATAATTCATAACTAATAACTCATATCTTAGAAAAATGAATTTAAAACTACATAAACCGCTCTGTGTATTCGACTTAGAAACTACAGGAACCAATATTGGGAAAGACAGAATTGTAGAAATCTGTATTTTAAAAGTAAATCCGGATGCTTCAAGAGAAAGCAAAACATGGCGTGTAAATCCTGAAATGCCAATTCCAAAAGAATCCAGTGAAATTCACGGGATTTATGATGAAGATATAAAAGATGCTCCAACCTTCAGGGATATTGCTCCAAAAATTATGGAAATGCTTGCGGGAAGTGATTTGGGAGGTTTTAATTCCAACCGTTTTGATGTTCCTTTACTGGCTGAAGAACTGTTGAGGGTGGGAATTGATTTTGATTTAAGTAAATTCAGATTGGTGGATGCACAGACCATTTACCACAAAAAAGAACCGAGAAATCTCAGTGCCGCGTATCAGTTCTATTGTGGGAAAACATTGGAAAATGCACACTCTGCAGAAGCTGATGTGATGGCAACCTTTGAAGTTTTGGATGCACAGGTCGGAAAATATGATGACATTCCGAATGCAATCGGGCCGTTAAGCGAGTTTACTTTCCATAATAAGCATGCTGATCTGGCAGGATTTATTGGGTATAACGAAAAGCTGGAAGAAGTTTTCAATTTCGGGAAATATAAAGGACAGTGTGTGAAAGTGGTTTTCAAGAAAGATCTAGGCTATTTCGGATGGCTTCAGAATGCGGAATTTCCGTTGTATACCAAGAAAGTTTTCACAAAAATACAGCTGTCATGCAGATTTTAATATGAGCGAATTAGTTAAGTTTAAATTTTACGAAACTGCACTTCAGGCTAACAGGGACAAACAAATCCTTGCTGAAAGCGGTATCAACAGCTTCATTGCCAATGAACAGCTTATCCAGTCGGATTGGTTGCTTTCTCAGGCTGTTGGCGGAATTCAGCTGCAGGTTTTTGAAGAAGATCTGGAAAAAGCGAATCAGGTGCTGCAGGATTACAAAGAAAATGAAGAATATTCATTGGAGGTAGAACATACGATTGAAAATTCTGAGTTTGATTTTGTTTGCCCGAAATGTGGATCCAATCACATCTACAGAGATGATAGTGCGACAAGCTTTTTTGGGGTTTCTATTTTGACGAGCCATAAGTTTGTTTGTTATTATTGTGGGAATGATTTTGTGCATTAAATAATAAGGACGCAAAGACTAATTATGTTTTTGCGGTAAGAATTCCCCTCCTTTGGAGGGTGGCGAAAATTCAGAGAATTTTTGACGGGGTGGTTTTCAACAGCATTCATTTCCTAGCCCCGATTGCAGCGGCATCCTTTTGTGGAGCGCAGCGAAACAAAAGATATAGCGGAAAGCGGGAAATAGCTACAAAAAAAGAATGGAAGCCAGAAGGTGGAGAATGGGAGTTGTTTTGATTGAGAATAAATTTATTGAACATTTAAAACTTCAATAAAAATTAAATAAAAAATTATGAAAATAATCTGCATAGGAAGAAATTACAGCGAACATGCGAAAGAATTAGGAAACGAAATCCCTGAAAAGCCTGTCATTTTTATGAAGCCGGATACAGCCGTTTTGAAGGGGAATGATTTTTATATTCCTGAGTTTTCGGATGATGTGCATTATGAATTGGAAGTAGTTGTGAAGATTTCAAAAGGCGGAAAATACATCCAAAAAGAGGTTGTTCACAAACATTATGAGGAGATCGGTCTGGGAATTGATTTTACGGCGAGAGATCTTCAGGGTGAGCTGAAATCTAAAGGGTTGCCCTGGGAACTGGCCAAAGGTTTTGACGGTTCGGCGGTAGTAAGCAATTTCTTCAAAAAAGAGAGCTATAATCTTGATTCCTTGAACTTTTCATTACTAAAAAACAAAGAAAAAGTACAGGACGGAAACACGAAAGATATGATGTATACGATTGATGATATCATTGCTTTTGTTTCTCAATATTTCACTTTGCGAGTGGGTGATCTGATTTTCACAGGAACCCCGAAAGGAGTTGGAAAAGTGGAAGAGAATGATATTCTTGAAGCTTACCTTGAGAATGAAAAAATTCTTGATATCCGAATATTATAAGTAATTTAATATAACCTTTGGCATAATTTTCTTATCTTTAAATAACAAAATTCAAGGTTATGATAAATATTGTATTACCCGTAGATTTTGGGGACAAAACAGAACAGCTTGTAGACGGAGCAATAAAATTCGCAAAACAAGTAAATGGCAAGATTTTCCTGATCCATGTTGCCCCTTCGGATATTGGTTTTGCCATTGGTGATATGGGATTTCAATATTTTCCGGAGGTCGAAGAAAATGAGATCAGAGAAGAGCTTATTCAGCTTAATAAAATCGAGCAGAGAATTCTTGCTCATGATGTAAATTGTGAACATCTTTTGAAACAAGGTATCGCTAAAGATATTATTCTTGAATATGCGAAAGTGAAGCACGCAGATTTCATCGTAATGGGCTCGCACGGAAGAAGCGGAATCTATGATGTTTTTGTAGGAAGCCTGACGAAAGGAATCACAAAAGATTCTCACGTTCCGGTGTTGGTGTTGCCGATTCACGACTGATAAAGCCAAATTTTAATCGTTAATAATAAAAAAGCCGACCAAATTAACAATTTGATCGGCTTTTTACTATATAACCAATTAATTAACCTTCTTTTTTATAGATGTTCGGATCGTAATACGGGTGATTACCCTCCGTTGGAGAATAGTAGTCTTTATCTTTATCACCTCCCAGCTTAGCCACCAAAACGTAGCACCAGTAAGTGAACAATGCACAGCAAACTATAAACAGAATCCAGTTTAAAACATTACCGAAAGCATCAAAGAAACCGAAAGACCATTTGAAAACTTTGCTTAAGAATAGAAAGAAAGACGTCATTATTTTCCTTTTTTAAATTAACTTTGTACAAATTTATAAAAAATGTTTAAATTACTTTCAAAAGAAAGCAATATTTTTTCAATTCCTGTTTATATTGGTTTTCTTCTTTTAATAGTAATATTTTTTAACATACTGAATTTCAATACTTATGAAGCAATTATTGCCGGAATTACCTTCTTGGGAATTGCTTTGGGATATTTCTGTTTTCATAGCATTGCCCTGAATTATCAGACTCATCTGCCTTTATTTTTGTATACATTTTTTGTTTTTGGACTTTATCCCGGTAATTTGGACATCGGAATTGCCGTTTCACTGCTTACGAATTCCTTTCTTTTGTTACTTTTAATGAGTACCAATGAAGACATCAGAAAGAAGTCGTATGTTTTGGTTGGTTCCATTATAGCATTGAATTTTATTTTCCTTCCTACCACGTGGCCAATGGCAGTTTTTGTGATCATTCACGTCATTGCGACTTCAGCGAGAGTCAGCTTGAATCTTTTCAGGTTTTTGCTGGGAGTTATTTTGATAGGGCTTGGATATTTTTCGGTTATGATTTTTATGAATTTTACAACTTGGAATATCGATTATTTTCCTTTCGGGAAGATAAAGCTGGTGACGGATTATGTAGCATTATTTCCTTTGATTCCTATTGTTTTAATGCTGATTTACGCCGTTTATGACCATTTTAAAAATTATAATAAAAAGAGCCCTGTAAGCCGCTACAAATATACATTTCTACTGGTATTTTCTGTGGCTCAGCTGATTACGATTATTCTTTATATGAATAAAAGTTATGAATATTTATTGCTTCTTGCCTTTCCTTCAACCATCATTATTAGTAGGATGTTGAAGTTTTTACCTAAATACTGGATGCAGGAAGTAAGTGTATGGTTGATTATTTTTAGTTTAATTGGCTTTAAGGCCGGAACTTATTTTGATTTATTTTAAAAGATTATGATTCAGATAGATGATAAATTGATCTCCGAAGAAATTTTTTCTGAAGAGTTTGTCTGCAACCTTTCGAAATGTAAAGGTGCATGTTGTGTGGAAGGAGATGTGGGTGCTCCGTTGGATAAGAACGAACTGGAAATTTTAGATAGTATTTTCGATAAAATCAAGCCTTATCTTACTCAGGAAGGTATCAAAGCCCTTGAAGAACAGGGAACCTGGACCACTGACCCGCAGGACGGAATGTATGTAACGCCGATGGTGGAAAATCGCGAGTGTGCTTATGTAACTTTTGATGAAAAAGGAATTACAAAATGTGGAATCGAAAAGGCCTATGAAGACGGCGCTATTGACTGGCAAAAGCCTATTTCATGCCACCTTTACCCGATCCGCGTGACGGAATATTCTGCTTTTACAGCCTTGAATTATCATGAATGGAATGTCTGCAGCGATGCCTGTGCATTAGGAAAAGAACTGCAGGTTCCCGTTTATAAATTCCTGAAAAATCCTCTGATCAGAAAATACGGCGAAGAGTTCTATGATGTCCTGAGCGGAGTTGCCGAAGAATGGAAAAAGGAATATGGGTCTTAAACCAAAGGAAATTAAATAACTTTTAAATTAAAATAACAAAAACCGTAGAAAACATTTCTACGGTTTTATATTTTAAAGACAAATCATTATTTATTTAAAATCTGCGTCTGTAACTCCGGAATTGATAGTAACTTTTGTTGTTTTAATTGTTACTTTTTGTCCGTTTCCTTCAGCTTCAATCTCCGCAGGGAATTTGATTCCGTCAACAGTCATGTAGCTTTTTACAGTTGCATTTCCTTCTGTAGCAGAAGATTTATACAGCAATCCTGTGGAAGCGTCAAAATAGAATTTTCCTTTATCAGAATTCAGGACGTTGTAATCTTTTCCATCTATTTTTTCAACTGTTACGCTGGAATAGCTTGCAGGATCGTAAGACAGGGCGTCAATCACCTTACTTTTCTTTAATTCTGCAATTTTATCAGCCGGAATATCGTGCTTTTGTCCCATTTGGTCAAAATATCCTTTTTCTCCATCAAAAAACTGAACCATTTTCTGTCCCATTACAGACTGCTCAGATTTGAATTTGTTCCCCATTTTCTTAGTTACCATCATTACTTCAGCAGGTAATCCCGGTACAGTAAGGGTATTTTCAATAACGGTAGTTTTGATGGCTTCCAATTTATCTTTTCCTCCAAGAGCTTTCAGATAGCTGTCTATCACTTCTTTAGGGGTTAGTTTCGACTTTACGGCTTCCGTTTTCGCGGAAGTAGAAGTGGTCTGCTGCGCAGCTACTGATGTGGAAAAAAGTACGGCACAGAAAAACGGAATGATGATCTTTTTCATATATAAAGTTTAGGGCGTAAATATATGAATATTGTGTGAAATATATTATGAGTTAAAGCATCAAAAAAAACCTCCGAAATTTCCGGAGGTTTTACATTATTTATAATAAAATAAATTATTTTTTAAGTTCTTCTAAAAATTCGTCGTGAGAAATTTTAGTCTCTTTTTTAGTTGCTTTTTCAAGAATAACATCTTTAAGCTTCGTCATGGCAACTTCAGAAGAAATTTGTCTTACCTGCTCCTGGTCTTTCAACATTTCAACAGCATATTTCTGGATTTCCTCATCACCTAAGTGGTGGATTCCGTAGATCGCCAATTGGTTTCTCACCAACTGCTCAGCCTGCGCCAAAACATCTGCATAATCCAACTGGATTTCGTTGTCCGTCATCAATTTTCCTTCGATGATCTGGTATTTCAATTGGTTTTTCTCAGCTTCAAGGATTTCCTTAGCCTGAGCTTCAGACTGGATATTTTGGTTTGAGAATACCAACCATTTTACCAAAAATTCTTCAGGAAGTTTTACTTCTTCTTTTTCAGAAACCTGCTCCAATACTTTATTCACAAAGTGAACATCAGCATTTTGCTGGAAGTATTCATCCAATTCAGATTTTACTTTTTCCTTCAATTCTTCTTCAGACTTGATGTTTCCTTCACCATATACTTTATCAAAAAGTTCCTGGTTAAGCTCAGCCAAGTTCAAAGAATAGAAATCTTTTACTTTTACCTCAACTTCATTGTGGTGTAAATGCTCAGCTTCTTCTTTAGAGAATCCTAATTCTTTAGCTAGTTCTTCATCACCGGCAAGAGTTTCTTTGGATACTCTTACAGTACCGTCCATTTTCAAAGATTTTACCAATTTGAAAGCTTCTTTGTTTTCAGCAGTAATGGTAACGTTCTTTGGATGGTGGTGATGCTCTCCTTCTGCATTTTCTTCTACAACCTGAGAAATTTCTAAAGCGATGTAAGAATCTTTAGTGATTTTATCTTGAGGAACCTGCTCAGCGAAACGCTTCTGCATGTTTTCAATGCTCTTGTTGATTTCTTTTTCAGAAGCTTCTACTTTGTAGTGAGGCGCTTCATATTTAGCAAGATCTATTGTGAATTCAGGCTCGTATCCTACTTCAAAAGCAACTTCCAATTGATCAGCGTTGTAATCGAATTCGTTTACAGGCTGAGGAACTGGCTGACCAACTAATCTTAATTTGTTGTCATTAACATAGCTGTTCAAAGCATCAGAAACCTGTTTGTTGATTTCTTCGAATGCAATACCTGCTTCATATTGCTTTCTAACCATACTTAAAGGCACTTTTCCTTTTCTGAAACCAGGAACTTGCGCATTTTTAGCATAATTAATCAATTGTTTCTCAACTTTTTCTTTATAGTCAGATTTCTCCAATGTCACTGTAAGCAATGCACTTACATCATCATGGTTTTGTGCGGTAACCTTCATTATTGATTAAAATTTTAGGTTGCAAAAATATGAAAATTTTATGAAAATCACTCAATTAAAACCAACTTAAAAAGCCAAATATTGTTAAAAGGTAAATAAGATAATTATTGTACTTCTTCTAAAGCAACCATATAAGTAATTTTTAAATCTGTTTTCTCTTGTATTCTTATAAAATAACTAAAGTATATTGAATGGTAGTAAAAAAACAAATTATTTATATAGAAATAAATCTACCACAAAAATGTGAAATTAACAAAAAATACATATAAAAAGTTATTTTTTTAATTATTTTTGCCATTATAAAACTATTTTTAAATCAAATAGTTAAAAACTAAGTTTAATATTCACCTAAATTAAATTTAATCCGAAATAAATTAACATATATAATATTTTAAAACACAAATAATAAATATTGTGCTTAGAAAACTAATGCTTAAAACTTCTTAAATGGATAAGGCTTTTTAATTAAAAAAAAACATTAATATAAAGAATAATTTATGACAACAACTACTCGAATTGTAGTATATCCGTGGTGTAAAACCAATTTTGGATTTGCTCTAATTTCGTTCCTACTTCTGATTATTTCACAAAATAGCTTTGCCCAAACCAGGGTAATTGTCAACCCCGGATTAGAATTTGGAGTTGCTGCCGGAACGGTACAACAAACTGATACCAACTTCGGATTTGGAGCAACTTTAGATGCCGGTTTACCAGTCAGTTCACCCTGGTATACTTCGCATCCCACTCAGGCAGGTGCTTGTTCCGTCGGCGTTGTCGGAGCGTGTCACCCTGTTGAAGTCTGGGGAAGTGGTTTTGGTGGAGTTCCTGCTGCACAGGGAACCAATTTTGTTGAACTGAATGCCTATGTAAGTTCCATGATCTATCAGAATATGTATTTGGCCAATGGGGATATCATCAATTTTAGCTTCAGACACAGGGCCAGATTAGATACATCCGAACGTGCTGCCATGGTGATTGAAAATCAAAACCAGGTAAATATAGCTACCGTAAGACAGACTGTGTTACCTTCAAGTACGACAGTTTGGTCTACCAATGCAGGATCTTATACTTTTACGGGAACTTCCGGTGTGTACAGGGTAGGTTTCAGGGCAATTAATACAACCAATCCCGGTGCAGGTAACTTATTGGATGATATCAGAATCACGCTTAATCCTCTTATTGACTTGAAGTTTTCCAACGCTCTGTCGGCTTGTGAAGGATTAAGTGATGGTACTTTATTTCTGAGAGTCAGTGGTGCGGTGACAACTGCAACTACAGTAGCTGTCGAGCTTATCAATCCAAATAATGGTACAGCTTTCGCCTCAGACAGCGATATTACTTTAACAGGTGTTACCAATTCAAGAGGGACACCGGTGGTCACCCATACTCCGGGAAGCAGTATTTATTTAGTAACAATACCTACAGGAAATTATGACGGCGGGGTAACTCCCGGATATTCCAGCCCGAATAATGATGAAGACGGAATTGCAATCAACATTTCTTCTTTAAATGATACGGTTTATGAGCCCAATGAAACCTTTAAATTTGAAATCAAACAACAGGGAACCAATGGCTCAACCAATAATTTTGTTTCAACCTCATCCCCAATTTACGGAGATACTTACTATCCTCAAACCAATAATTATACTATACAAAGATGTGTCTGCTACGATGATGCCAATACAGCAACAGCAGGGATTGACAGCAAGGTAGGTTTTTCTAACCTTCAAAAAATAATCCCAAATGACGGAAGCTGGCCCGCGAGCAGGAAATCTGCCCATATCGTATTAGAATCCAACAATAAAGGTTTTGTCATTTCCAGAATGACGACAGCACAGATAACAGCCATAGTTTCTCCCCAGGAAGGAATGATGGTGTATGATACTATTGCAAAATGTTTAAAAATATACATTGGAACCGAGTGGAGCTGCTTCAGTACCCCAACTTGTCCATAATTATTTTAAAATTTAATCCTGTTTAAAAATTATAAAATGAAAAATATATTAACCATATTATTAATAGGTACAGCAGTATGTTCAAATGCCCAGGTTATCGTAGGGGATGCTGTAGGTACGGCAGCCGTAAAAACCTCTGTTTTACTGGATTTTGCACCCAACGAAAATAAAGGAATCATCTTGCCTTACGTAAGAACATTACCCACTGCACCGGCAGAAGGAACGTTGATTCTTGATGCCACTGATGCTACCAAAGCCCGTGTAAAATATTACAACGGTGCATGGATTGATCTGAGTGGTCAGGATGCTGATGTAAGTGCTGCTTTAGCCACTCAGCCAACGGTTTCACAAATAGCGGAAGGAGCTGGTGAAAAAGTAATCATCGGAGCAGCGTCCAGTGCGGCCAATGGTGTTTTGGTCTTAGAATCTACCACCAAAGCAATGGTGCTTCCCACCGTACAGGATGTTCAGAATATTCCCAGCCCGTCTGCCGGAATGATGGTGTACATCAACAAAGAAGGGGCAAAACGCCTGGCTGTATTCAACGGCAGCAAATGGTCATATTGGAAGCCATAATTAAATAAAACCAAAATAGATATCGGATATATTCTAAAAACATAAAAAACTTGTTCCAAAAACCTCCTGTCCCGGGAGGTTTTATTGTTTCAGAGGCCTTGAGCTTTAATTTAATAAAATAAAAAATAAAAAATAATTAATAAAAAATAAAAAACCACCGAAATATTTCAGTGGTTTTTTCAACAAGATAAAAATATATTAGTTTATAATAGTATAGTTTGCCTGAGCATCGGTTTCACCTCCTACCTGGGTTCCGTAAATCACTCCATTTCCGCTTACCTGAGAATCTTCCGTAACGCTTGACGGCTCATGATAAAGCGTGAAAATCAACTGGCTTGTTGCAGATGGATTTTTAATAGCCTTGTTTACAACCCATTCTGTTTTCAGACCAACACGCTTTCCGTCTGCTCTTGTAGAACTAGGTCCATCTGTTCGGGTTAAAACAATATCAGAATTAGGGAAATTAAAAACTAAAAAATGTTCGTCTTTTGCATCTTCTATTTCTCCTGTAGCATCGTCATTTCCGTTTTTGAACTCTGCAGTAACTTCGTAGGTTTTACCATCCTGTAATTGAATCGGCTGCGCTCCACCGGCTCCCATACTATAATTGTATGTTGCTGTGGTTCCTGCTGCCACATCTTTTACATTGAGAATAATATTCGTAAGATCTTCCTGTGGAATATCATCTTCCTCCGACGAGCCATCTCTCTGACAAGAAACAACAGTAATAGTGATGAATAAAACAGCTAATAATTTGATGATATTTTTAGTATTAAATAATTTGTTCATTTTTTTTAAATTAAGATTGTAAAATTTGTTTTAAAATAATTTTGAATCCTTTAGAATCTGTATCTAAAGTTTAAAATAAAATTTCTTCCTGCCTCATCTGCGAAAAATCTCATACGATTAAGATAATCTCTGTACGAAACGTCAAAAAGATTATTCACGATAAGCCCTGCAGAAAGATTTTTGCTGATGTTGATTCCCGTTTGGATATTCCATAGAGAATAGCCGTTTGGCGGGGTACTAAAATCCACTGTTTTTACCACCTCTTCCCCATTTATATAAATTGGGACGGTAGCATTATAAACAGGAAATCTGTCTTGTTTCAAAAACGTTTGATTTTCTAGCGTAAGATAGAAATGATTCCAGTTTTCTTTACTGAACTGCAATGCGTTGGAAAAATTCGGAGGCATCATTAATATCAACGGAACGTTGTGGGTATCATCCTGTCCGTAAACATAACTTCCCCTTCCTACATACGTAAGATCGTCTGTAAGTTTCCAGTTGACATCCAAATCTACCCCATACATTTTCGCATCAATCTGCTGATACGACCAAACGGGAAAAACGCCCCTGATCGTATTCTGAACTCCTGTAGGAACCTCGTTGATGAAATTTTTAGTCATAAAAAAGTATGGATTCACGGAGATATTCAATCCTTTCAATACATTGAATTTTGTATCGACAGTTAAATTAAACTGATGCCCCTGTTCATTTTTCAAGCCAAGGTCTCCGATTTCAATTACCGCCGCAGAATGGTGCAGGCCGTCTGAAAATAATTCCGCAATATTCGGGGTTCTTCCTACTTTTGCATAATTAAATTTAATATCAAAATTAGCATTCGGACGATATTCCAATCCCGCATTGAATGAAATATTTCCATAGTTCAATTTTGGACGCGTCAAAGTTCTGTTTTCCTTATCTCTTACATAAAACTGAGGATAAGCATCTGCATACAATCTTTCCCAATCGTTTTTATCGTACCATTTGGTCACGTCATATCGGTTAAAATCATATCTTGCGCCTGCTTCTACGTTGAAATTATGCGAAATTTTATATTTAAAAACAGAATAAATTCCTGCTGAATATTTATCATAATTCGGAATCAGACGTCTTGCCTTCGTTGCCGGATCTGAATAATTATTTTGAAAACTCGCATCAATTCCTGTTTCTAAAGACCATTTTCCTCTTTCCAATAAATCATTAATGTTAAACTGGTGAGTCATTAATTCTAAATCCAACGATGGAGTATCAGCCAGATCACCTCTTCTGATGTCATATTCCTGTCTGTGATTGTACTGATAGCTGTATGTTGCAGAAAGCTTTCCAATATTTTCAAACCTTTTGAATGCAGAAACTTTGGCGATATGATGCTCAATAACCTGTCTTGGATTATTAATATCATAACTGAAATTTCCCGTATATACTGGAATACTTGATGTGATTGCATTATAAAAATCTTCATTGTTTCCAACGTGAGAACCTCTATAAATCCCAATATTCTGGTTCGTTAAATAATAATCAAAAGAAATTCCTCTTTCGTAAGTATTATTCTGAACCGTAAAATTAAAGGATGAGAAATCCATTCCCGTATTCATCAGATTATAATCGGGAGCGTGCTGATCGCCCAATTTTTTGATGCTTCCACCGGATTTTACAGCCCACCCGTTTTTCCAGACTTTCGCAATGTCGACATCCACTCCTAAGCCTCTTCCATTAGAAATTCCCGAAAGATTCACAGATCCTTTAATGGTATCTTTTTTAGGAAAAATTTCGGATTCCATTACGACAACTCCGCCAATCGCATCGCTTCCATACTTCAAAGCAGACGCTCCTTTGATAACATCAATATGTTGAAAATTATTAATATCAACATTGGGAGCATGTTCTACTCCCCACTCCTGTTCGGCAAGCTTTACGCCATTATTTAAAATAGCAATTCTGCTTCCGTAAAGCCCATGAATAATGGGTTTTGAAATATTATTTCCTGTTTTTAAAGTAGAAACTCCTGAAATCTTTGATAATAAATTACCAAGGTTATCGGTAGAATTCCTCTCAATTTCAGACTTATCAAGCGTTTTGATTACCAAAGAACCATTGCTTTTGTGGCTTCCATGAATCGTTACCGTTTCAATATCCTGAATGTGATGCTCAAGGGTGATCGTCAAATGCAAATCCTGTGTAACTCCTACATTTTCAGTATAATCATTACAATCAGGATGTTTAGCAATGAGTATATATTTCCCAGCGGGAATTTTATTGAATGAAAATTTACCGTCTTTACCCGTTTTTGAAGAAAATTCTCCAATTTTTACAACTGCATTTTCCAGCATGGTTTTATCGTGAAAATCCTGAACGATCCCTTCTACGGTGTAAGTCCGTTGTGCATTGGTAAATACAAATCCGCAAAGGATAAGCATTAAGCTATATATCAATTTCATTGTTAAATAGATTGATTTGTGTACTTTATAAAGTACATTTTTCGTAAAAATTTGTTGATTGGATTTTTAGACAATTCAATTACATAATGATAGTTGCAATCAAACGTCAAACTATTTTCTAAAACTTATTATTACTAAATGGTTAATTTTTTTCCATTTGAGAAAATATTTAAATCTTAAAAAGTTTAAGCTAAAAATCCGAAAAGTCTAAAAATTATGAAATTGTGGGAGGACCCCGAAGTTGAAAAGTAAATTTGGTTTGAGACCATATTTTTTCCTGAACAGCAAGAATCTGCTCTACTTCATGAGTATAGCTTTCAAAAGAAAAACTGAATTCTTCAGGAACTAAGGTGCTGCCTGTAGCCATGAAATGACAGGCCAGACAGTCTCCCGCTTTTTCCTTAACTGCGTTTTTGGAAATGGTATTTTCTGTTTTTTTAAAGCTGAAGTTTTTAAAAACTTCTTCAGAACTGTGATTATGGAAATTTTGAGAAAACAGCGCAAGAAAATATATCCCAAACAATAATTTGGAGATAAAATTCTTCAGATTTCTGCTTTCTTTAAAAATCATCTGTCAAAATTATGAAAATAATCTTAAGTTTTAGATTAAAGTTTTATTAAAATGCTTTTGAGGAATTGGTAGAAACGATTGTCGTTTTGTTACAATATTTCAAATTATATTTGAGATGCTTCGACAGGCTCAGCATGACAGCGCTAATACTAACTGTTATTATAACCTGCTTTATTAACTGTGTCATGCTGAGCGGAGTCGAAGTATCTTATTTATATTTTTAATCCCAAATTAGCCCAATTGAGAACCCAGATATTCCCATTCCTGCAAAGCAAGCTCTAATTCTTCCTTAGTTTTATTATAGATATCTAAAGTCTCATCAGAAGGATTTTCTTTGGTAAAAGATGATTCAAATTCCTCAATCTTATTTTCAAGCTCGGAAATTTTTTCTTCTACTTTTTTGATTTTATTCTGAATGTTTTTTTGCTCCTTACTTAGAATAACATTAGATTGGTTATTGTTGGCTGCCGGTTTTTCCTCAATCTTAGCCTTAACCTCAACTTTCGGCTCATCGCTGTGAAGTTTCGCTTTCTCAGCTGAAATTTCTCTGATGGTTTCCTTTTGTCTGTATTCCAGATATTCATTGATATCACCCAAGAATTCTTTCATTTTCCCGTCACGGAACTCATAGATTTTATCACAAAGACCCTGAAGGAACTCCCTGTCGTGAGAGATTACAATTAATGTCCCTTCAAATTTCTGAAGAGCCAGCTTGATAATTTCTTTAGACTGGATATCCAAGTGGTTGGTAGGTTCGTCCATGATCAACGTGTTGAACGGACGCAGCAACAATTTACAAAGCGCCAGACGGTTTCTTTCTCCCCCGGAAAGCACTTTTGTCTTTTTCGTAACTGCTTCACCCTGGAAAAGGAAAGATCCTAATAAATCTCTTACTCTTGGTCTCGTTTCTTCGGTTGCGGCATCTTCCGCTTCTTCCAGAACCGTTTTATTTGGTGTTAAAACTTCTTCCTGATTTTGTGCAAAATATCCGATGTTTACGTTGTGCCCAAGATTCCACGAACCTGAATAATCCTGAATATCTCCAGCAAGAATTTTAGCCAGCGTTGTTTTTCCCTGTCCGTTTTGCCCAAGAAGCGCAATTCTGTCACCTCTCTGAACAATGAAATCTACATTATCGAAGATCTGTTTCTGCCCATAAGCTTTACCTAAGTTCTCAGCCTCGAAAATTACTTTTCCGGGAACAACAGACTGCACGAAACGGATATTAAATTTAGAAACATCTTCATTTTCAACCTCAATACGCTCTACTTTTTCAAGCTTTTTGATTAATGACTGTGCAAAAGACGCTTTGGAAGCACTTGCACGGAATTTATTGATCAGCTCTTCAGTATGTTTTATCTCGGCATCCTGGTTCTTTTTTGCCTGAATCAGCTTTTCTTTCCTGTCTTTTCTTAATTCGAGATATTTGGTATAATTGGCTTTATAATCGTCTACTTTTCTATTATTGATATCAAACGTACGGTTGCAGACTGCGGTCATGAACTGTTTGTCGTGACTTACCAAAACGATGGCTCCCGGGTAATCTTTAAGGAAATTTTCCAGCCAGATGATAGATTCCATGTCCAGGTGATTGGTAGGCTCATCGAGAAGCATGATGTCGTTTTTCTGAAGAAGCAGCTTTGCCAGCTCGATTCTCATTCTCCAGCCTCCTGAAAACTCATCGGTGATTTTCTGGAAATCATCAGCTCTGAACCCTAAACCGAACAACACTTTTTCTATGTCGCCTTCCAGATTGTAAGCATCGTGGTTCATTAAGAGATCATTCAGCTCGGTCATTTTATTAATCAAATCAGTGTAAGAATCGCTTTCGTAGTCGGTTCTTACAGCCAACTGATGATTTACTTCCTCAAGTTCATTTTTCCAGGCATTGATCTGTTCAAAAGCCTGCATGGTTTCATCCCAAACCGTTCTTCCCTTCACAAAATCAAGATCCTGCTTCAGGAAACCAATTGTGATATTTCCTTCCGGAACCACGTTTCCTTCGTAGAAATTAATTTCTCCCGAAAGCATTTTTAATAAAGTGGATTTCCCCGCACCATTTTTACCTACCAAACCAATTTTATCATCCTTTTTTATCGTGAAACTCACGTTTTGAAAAAGATAATTTCCTGAATGATGTAACCCTAAACCTTGAACCGAAAGCATGTTGAATAATGATTAATTGTGAATAATGAATTTTCGGGTGCAAAAATACGGAAAAGAAATGAATGAATGGATAATAAGAAAGCTGTCCCTAAAAAAGAACAGCTTTTATTGTATTAAAAACTTATATTATTTTAAAATGTTTTAGGCGTAACCTTCACCTGATCTACGGTGTTGCCTCCTCTCATAAACTCGACCAATTCTATGATTCCGTTGCTTGAAGCTCCGTTGATCACGGTATCGCCGCCGTTGTACATTGCCTGCTGTCCGCCAAACCACCAGTTGTTGCTGGCTCCGCTGTGTCCCTGTGCAAGCGCCACATTGTAGAATGTGCAGACTTTATTTCCGATTTCCAACACTAATGTTCCGATCATTGCGAAATTCAATTCTCCGGGGTCATGATCGAAGGTAGTTCTGTTGGCCGGTACCCTTGCTGAAAACCATTCTGCAACGCTTTTTGAGCCTTTCCTTCCTATTGAAAAGATAAACTTCCCGTCGCTCCCGCAGCTTGCGGTAAATCCCTTGTAGATGTGTCCGTTAGGATCCTGTCCGTCTGTAATGGAAAATTCATTTACGGTGAATGATCCTTTTGATAAATTGTTTGAAGTAACTGCAAAGAAAACTTCATTATCTCTGTATTCCATGACTTGATATTTTGATTATGGTTAATGATTTGTTATTCAGAAGCTTCATTGAATTAACAACCCAAAGTAACGGCAATAAAAACTTTAAACCTACAGTATAAATCACCAAATTAAGATTTAAGTAATTCTACGTAATTGGAAATCAATCGATAACCATAAAAAAGAGCTGCCTTATCAAGACAGCCCTACACCTAAATTTAAAACTGAAAAAGTACTAACATTTATTATAAAAATTCTCTTTAACTAATATTGTACGGTTCCAATTGTCGTTATTCGGAATGTTTGTTCCGTATGCATAATCCACCACAGAATTTTCTACGTGATGTATTTCTGATTTTAATTTTGACTGATTAACACTGAACTGATCATCTGAATTGCTGGGCACGTTCAGTCCGTTATTAATAAATTCTGCATTGGCATCTGACTTTGAATTTCGCAGGATGGCAGGATGATACAAGCCAAAATTTGCTGAAATATGAGTGTAATCCGCCAATTTCTGATAATTATAATTCGGCTTTTGTTCCGGAGAAAGGTTTTTGCAATATTTTTCCAACGCTTTTGAGAGCTCAGCCACATACGGATGTGCATCTCCTTCGATTTTAAAATCAGATTCACTAAAACTGGTTTTAAAAATAGGTTTTTGGGCATTGGTTTCCATCAACATTAACTTTCCATACACTTTCGAAAGCTCGCTGTACACCCAATCTCTCGCCACATAAGCCTGCGAAAAGACATCACCCTGATCTAATTTATAATTTTGCAAAAGGTAATTCCAGATTTTATTTCCTTCAGCATCTTTGGCTGACGTTTTTGCATTTTCCATATAAGAATTAAGATGATCATTCCTCATAAAATTCGGGGAAACATAGACTGATTGCGATCCTTCCAAATATCCACCTCCTACATCTGCATGCGCTCCGGGAACGAAAATTTCTTTCCAGACGGAGGTTTCGGTTTCAGATTTTGTGTCTTCCATTTCTTTAGAGTCATCAAAAATACCTGTAAGAGGAAAAAAATATCTGCATTCATTCACTGCACAAATATGAAGCGCTCTCTCCGTTGCAGGCAAAACCGTCACATTGTAGTCATTGAAAGGTGCAGATTCCACTGTATCAAAAACTCCCAAAAACTTAACTTTGACCGCTCCCCAAGCCGAGTCCGGCTTCAATATTTCGTAACAGAAATTTCTTGCCAACATGGAGCCCCTGCTGAAACCATAAATGTAGAAATGATATTCTTTTGTCTGGTCATACATTTTACTTTTAATAAAAGAAAAAGCCTTTTCCAATTTGTCATCAGAAGAATATCCGCTATATCCGGCAGGATTCTGGCAGGTTGCCATTGCAAAATCGCTGTCTTCCGCTCCTGTTACCGTTCCTATTCCTTCGATATAAATTTTTTCATCACCATTAAATAACTCAAACAGCTTAAAAATGTTTGTGGTATTGCTATAATAACTTTCATTGTTTTTCTGAGGCTTTTTGGGGGATGTGGCGTTCATCCCGTTATTTCCTGTTCCGTCGAAAAAAACTCCGACAGAGATTATATTGTTTTTCATTTCACTTTGTGGTTTTTTTTAAACTTTGTCAAAGATTCAACTTCGACAAAGTGAATGAACTTCCTCAAAGTAACGATGAAAAAAATCCGGATGATAGAGTAAAAAGTACCAAATAAAAAATTCCGTATTTCTACGGAATCAAATTCTTTCTAAGGGATGAATATTGTTGATAATGGCATAAATCACAATTCCAACGGTGTTTTTAGCACCAATTTTCTCAGCAATCCGTTGCCTGTGGCTTTCTACCGTTCTTGGGCTAATGAAAAGCTTTTCAGCGATTTCGTTGTTGGTAAATTCCTGGCAAATAAGCTTTACAACATCTTTTTCACGATCGGAAAGTTCATCGTCCATTTCGAAAAGGGTTCTTTTTTTCGTGGGACTGTTCATGTAGGAAAAAATCATCTGGTGATCTTCCGGCGTGAAGAAAATTCCGTTTTTATAAACCATCGTAATCGCCTCTATAAAAGCCTCTCTATTTGAATTTTTAGGCAAAAATGCAGAAACTCCCAGCTTCACCATATACCCTAAAATTGTAGTTTTGTAGTGCGAAGAAAGGATGATAATCTTAAGATCGGGATACTTTTCCTTGAGTATCTCTACAAGCTCAAAACCGTTCATTGGCTGCATCTGAACGTCTACCAAAGCAATATCCGGAAAATCTTCTCCTGAAGTCTTCTCTAAGGTTTCCAAAAAGCCGGGTCCGTTGTTTGATGTTGAGACGACTGAAATATTCTGTTCGGAGGACAATAACATTTTCACTCCTTCAAGGATCAGCTGTTCATCATCAATTAATGCTATTTTGATTTGGAAATTCATTGTTATATGGAATTTTAATAATTAAACGGCTGCCTTTATTCAATACATTTTTCCATTTGTGCGCCGCGTTCATTGATTTTATTCTGGACTCGATATTTTTGATACCCATTCCTTTTTTTACTTCTTCATATTCAAAACTTTCTCCGTTATCCGAGATTACAACAGCAAGGTTTGTCTTGTTATCTTTAATATAAATCCAGACTCTTGATGCTTCCGAATGCTTGAGAACATTGGTGGTAAATTCCTGAATGATCCTGTACAACTGAACTTCAATGAAAATATCTTTTTTCTGAAATTTCGGGCTTACATTCAATGAAATATTGACTCTTCCTGACAGATTGGCGATCAGCTCTTCGATGTACAACACCAAACCCACAGATTCCAGATTGACAGGATATAATGAATGTGAGATACTTCTTGCAGAATCTATCAATGAACCCATCTGCGTTGAGATATTTTTCTTAATAATATCGTCGCCTTTCGTGTCCAGATTATTCAGCCATAATGAAAGGATATTCAGCCGGTTTCCGATGTCATCATGGATCATTACGGCAATTCTTTTCCTTTCCGATTCCTGGGCTTTAATATTTTCTAAAACAAGCCTTTTCTGATGTAAAACTTCCGCTTCGTGCTGTGCGTTTTTTTCTTTAACAATTCTTAAAATAAAACTTCTGTAGGCAAGCAGAATAAAGGATACAATGATTACCAAAACGACAATCAGTGTAATGAAAAAGCTGATATTTAAGGTTATTTCTTTAATTTTAAAAAGGTATAAATAATTGATAAATAAAGGAATGAGCACAATATATTATTCATACTCCAGATCATATACACCTCATCATTGGAAAACGTTTTCAACTGTTTCAGCATGAAAAATATAAACACAGAAACAGCATAATAAAGGAAAATAAACGCATCAACAAGGATAAACCTGTCCTTATTGGTCTCATTTTTCCTGATTTCCATTAAAAGTGAATAGCCTGTAAAACTGATAACTACTATATTGGAGAATACTTTTTTAAACTCATTGGTTTCTATTTTATTAACAAAGAAAAAATAGCCCACCAGAATAAAAATCGGGATATACCAATATTTGGAGAGGTTTGACTTCCTTATAAACAGGCTTCCCAACAAAAGAAGCTCTCCCGACACATACAGAGGATACAGGAAATCTATACTTTTTAATTTTAAAACATAGATCGAAATTTTAATAGCGGCTTCTATGAAAAAAAGAAAAATGATATAATAAACATACCATTTTTCAATATCTTTCAGGCGTTTAAATTTTAAAAGTCCGATAAGAGCACTGATAAAAAGAAAACCGTTATTAAAATAAAGTATTACTTTAAAAGCATCCTCCATTTAATGAGTATTTTTAAAAATTAAATATTACAAATCGGCGGACAAGGCTGTGACCAGTCGTATGTATTTGAAACTTTTTCAATACTGCCCGTATTTTCAATATCAACATAGAAAGAAATAAAAATCAAAGTAGGTAAAACCCTCTGATATACTTCAGAAAACTTCATCCCGAAAGAGCAGATTATGTTTGTAAGTCCCGGTTTCGACAAGGTAAGGTCCTCTGCGGGCACATAAAATTTCTTGAAAATCCTGTTTCCTGCAAACTCATCACACTCTCTGTAAAACCACGTCATCCCATCATTTCTCCAGGATTCAATAGCTGCTACGGCTTGATCCTGCTCCATCATTGGTGCATTGGAAACCGGAAAATTCATATCAGAGTTATTGTCAATTTTTCTAAGATCTCTAGACAGAACAGCATTTTTTATGAGCGTATAAACCGCAGTTTCCACCAATACCAAGTCCTGCTCCAATTCTTTCAGAAAACTATAAGGGTATTCTTCAGCAGCCACTTTCTGACCTGCAGCGTCTAATGGATAAAGAATAGCCACAAGCTGATCTTCATAAATTCCTATTTCTGCACAGAAACTGCTGTATTTATTTCGTAATTTCAACCAGCCAATCTGGGCAGCATCAAAATTAAAAACGTAATTGGTAGGGATTAGATTTTGAATTGCGGTATAGTTTCCACAACAGTTGATCCACTCTGCAATGGCAACTTCGCACTGCTCTGTATTGAATGTATTCATATTTTCACGGTATTTTAGTCCCATAAAATTATATAAACTAAACTACCTGTGCAAGTATCTCACCGATAATTGAAAATTTGTTAATAATTTCTTACCGTAACATGATAGCAGCTCTGCTGTTTTTCTTTAATGTAATAGATTCTCCCTGCATTGTAATAATATTTGAGGACTTTTTCCAGAGCAGCCTCCATCTTAGGATTATACTTTAAAACATCATTAAAACGGACATAGGAAATATCAAATGAATTGCCGTAATTATGTGAGCTGATTCCCAAAGCTGCATTAGAATTAATTTTTCGTAATCTACACTGATCTTCCAGCGTCCTGGTAATCGAAGAAACCGTGAATGTATGCCCTTTTGTTTCCTTACTGAAACGTGCGCCCATTTTTTCCAGCATCAGTTTTCCCTTGGAAACCATCCATCCTCTGCTGTAATCAAGCTTTTGGACACGATACCCTTTTCCTGACTTTTTTATTTTATGAAATTTCCCGCTGTTAATATATTTCTGAACGGTCTTAGAATCTTTCAGCAGCTTCACTCCGAAACTTTTGGAAGCATCCAGATGTGGCTTGTAAAGAGCAGTTGGCTCAACTTTTAAAACCTCCGTGAGATCATAGCATGGCAGTATTTTTTTTGCCATCTGAGAATAATGAGAAGTATAAATAAAAGACACAAAAATCACAAACAAAAACTTTTTCATTAATGAGGCTTTAGGATTTAAACGAAAAATAATAATTTATGTTATAAAAATCAACTATAATACCAATATTAATAAAATACTTTCTTTGCTAAACATAAACACAATTATTAAATTCACAATCATCCTTCACAACCTGTAGAAATATTTTCACTAATTATATACTTAGTTTGAGATTTTAATTTTAAATTTGGTTAACATTTTAAAATAAACAATATGATAAAAAAACTTTTTGCTGAATTTTTCGGCACATTTTGGCTTGTTTTCGGCGGTTGTGGAAGTGCTATTTTCGCCTCACAGATCGCCCCCTCAGCGAATGGGCAATTGGGAATTCTGTTGATAGGAGTTGCTTTGGCTTTCGGGCTTACTGTCCTTACGATGGCTTATGCCGTGGGACATATTTCGGGAGGACATTTCAACCCTGCTGTTTCCTTCGGGCTGTTGGCAGGAGGAAGATTTCCGGCTAAAGATCTTATCCCTTACATTGTAGCCCAGTGTTTAGGAGCTGTTGTAGCAGCGGGAGCTTTATATGTCATTTTGAGCGGTTCAGGTACTCCGGATTTTTCGGGGCCGGGAGCTTTTGCCACCAATTTTTATGGTGATGCCGTCTATTTTGGGAAAGGCTATTCGATGGGTGCAGCATTTTTGGCGGAATTTTTATTGACAGCTTTCTTCCTGATCATCATCATGGGAGCAACTGACAAGTACGCCAACGGAAAATTTGCCGGAATCGCAATTGGTTTAGCCTTAACATTAATCCATTTAATTTCAATTCCTATTACAAATACTTCTGTGAATCCTGCCAGATCACTTTCACAAGCAGTTTTCGTAGGAGGAAATGCAATGTCGCAGCTTTGGCTGTTCTGGGTAGCACCAATTCTTGGAGGTGTTGTAGGAGGATTAATCTACAAATTTTTACTGCAAAGAGATTCAGATGAAATTGTTGCTGACTAAGCTTCAATAAATAAAAAATAAAATCCTGTCGTTTGACGGGATTTTTTTATGCATAATAATTAGCAATCTTTAAAACTTAAAATGACAAATTAAATGGCTATTTGAATTTTTTAATATCAAAAGGATTTTTAAAAATAAGCTCTTCATGTTTTCCTTTGATTTCCATTTTTCTCTGTAATAAATTCAGGGCCATTTTCCGGATAAAAAGATCTTTGTCATTCAGCTTCCAATAAGGATCTTCATGCACTCTTTTTGGTTTCCTGATCAGGTAAAACTCTGTTTCCCAGGAATCAACATTATGGTAAAATTCAATAATTCCGCAATGTTCGGGAATTACTGAGTGCTCAACCATTCCCATCGGAAGCAAAAAACTAAAGGCATTACAGACATAATCCCCACAGGAAATTTTGTCGTGCTTTAAAAATTTTTCACCTGTATTTATATTTGTGTAGGATTTTTTAAAGTCATTTTTAAAATCGCTTTTTGATAGCTTAATTTCAATTTCATGACTAAATCCGTCAAAATCAATAATCAACAGATCCGCTTCCCAATCTGCCTGAAAGTGGTTGGTCAACACAACTTCCTTCTCAAAATCACATTGAGAATGAATGAATGCGTGAACAAGTTCTTCTATTTTTAACACCTTAAATTTTAAATTTAAATTTTGGATTTTAAATTAACTCTAATTTTAAACGCAAGGATCTCAAAGCTTGTTTTAAAACCCTCTGTATATTTCATTTCACTAAGCAAAGTTCATTAATCATTAAACTTAAAACCTAAAACTCTCCACTCATTAGCTCACCAAAAGGCTGCAGCCGCGAATATCGGAGTGGTCGATTCTTCCTAATACTTGAGATTTATCGCCTGTAATTTTCCCCAAATCCTGCGTTGCAATGAACGAACAGGAATGAATATTTGCCAGATCAATAATGTTTATCGCGCCGGTCCTTCCTTCTTTTTCATAATTAAAAGGATCTTCGGCATTTCTTACCATAATTTTCATCCAATTCGGACATTGATATTCGTTATTTCCTAAAGAATATGCCTGGGAAAGCAATTCCGTCATGGAATATTCTGAATAAATTTTATCAGTTTTAAAACCTTGCTGTAAAATTTTCAACAATTCATCTTTTGTCATTTCTTCTTTTCTGCCTTTCATTCCGCCGGTCTCGATTACTGTGAGAGACTGAGAGAGTGAAAGAGTTTGAGTATTAATGTTACAAAAATCCAAAAAATCCAAAAGCGCAAATGAAACACCGAAGAGAATGACTTTTTTATCTTTTAAAGCATTTAATAATTCAAATAAATCCGAATGATTGTAGAGGAAATATCCGTTTTCAGGTTTGCCCGATTTTTTCATCAGGTAATCTACCATGTAAATTAACGATGAATGTTGTTTTTCCAAATAGCTTGGCAAAAGACCCAGAAAAATATATTCCTCCGGCTTCCCGATAAACTGTTCAAAGCTTTTATAGATGCTTTCCTGATATATGTTTTCATCCGCAATGAAATGTTTAGACAAATTCATCTGTGTCGTTCCGGAACTTTGAAAAAACAGATCAGCAGTTACATTTTTATCCAGGATTTGATGATTTTTGAACATCTCAATTGGCAGAAACGGAATTTTTGTCAGAGTGTCCACTTTGTCCGGATTAATGTTCAGATAATCCACAAAACGCCTGTAGATCTCAACATTTTCGTATTGGTAACGAAATGTTTTTAATGACATGCTCAAAAAGTCCTCTTCTGTCAATATGTCGAATATATTTTCCACTTCAAAAATATTTTAAATTCTTACTATCTCATTTCAAATAAGTTAACAAGAAAAATGCAGTTTTAATTTTTTTTTAATCTTTTAAAACAATCTTTGGTCGAATTCTTGCAATAAGAAATGCGGAATATGGATTAAAAACAAGAGTGAATTTCGGTTCATTCGGAGAATTACCTCTTATGGGGTAATTTTTTTTGTGTTTTCTTCAAACATTTTTAATTCAAAATCATGTTCAAAAACACCATATGTGAAATATGAAATCCAGTCTCCAAGATTGATATATTTTGCTTTTCCTTCCAAATCAAGCACCATCGGCAGGTGGCGATGTCCGTAAATAAAATAGTCTATCTTCTGCGTTTTCAACTTTTCTTTAGAATAAATAATTAAAAATTCTTTATCCTCGCCCAAAAACTCTTTGTCTTCATCGCCGGAAATCATTTTGTTTTTTTGAGACATATACAACGCGATTTTCATGGCAATATCAGGATGCAGCCATTTGAAAAACCACTGAGCAATAGGATTGGTAAAGAGCTTTTTCATCCTTTTATACCCTTTATCTCCGGGCCCTAATCCATCACCATGAGCCAATAGAAACTGCTTTCCACCCATCTCAAAATATTGTTTCTGATAAAAAACCGTACAGCCTATTTCTTCTTCCAAATAGTCTTTCATCCAAAGATCATGGTTCCCTACAAAAAAATAAATATGAATTCCACGATCCTTCAATTCTGCAATTTTCCCTAAAACCCGGACGTATCCTTTGGGAATCACATGCTTCCATTCATGCCAAAAATCAAATAAATCACCCATCAGAAACAAAACCTGTGCATCATGCTTGATCTCATCCATCCAACGGATAAACCGCTCTTCACGCACTTTGCTTTCCTTCGGATTGGGCGCACCGAAGTGCTGATCTGAAGCGAAGTACACTTTTTTTCCGGATTCTAAATTGATGATCGTTTTTAACACCGTCTGAGTTTTCTAAAATTATTGATTATCTTCTGCAAACCATTCTCCATAAGAGTTTTCGGTTTCGTGAAGTTTAAGGTAAGCTAAAGAAATTCCTTCCGGAAGCCTTGATTTTATTTTTGCTGCGATGGCGTATAACATATTTTCGCAGGTCGGCTGAAAAGTACAATAAATCACTTTATGACCTTTCTGCTCAAGATCTTCACCCAAATCCTTATGAGGAGAAAGCGCATTGACCAAAACTGCATGGTCCCAAACATCTACAATCTCAGATTTTACGATCGTTTTAATATCACCAAAATCCACCACCATCCCATTTTTAGGATTTTCCAAATCATTGACAGGTTTTCCCTTCACCGTCACAAACAGCTTGTAAGAATGCCCGTGCATATTTTTACATTTTCCATCATAATTATACAGCACATGAGCCGTCTCGAATGTAAAAATTTTTGTAATACGTATCATGTTGCAAAGATAAGGAATCCGATCTTTTGATTAAATTATTAATTAAAAGATTTGGAAAGTGAGATTAATCAGAAAGGAATTTAAAAATTAAGTTTCTCCAGCCAGTCACTTTCCAGCCTTTTAATTTTCTGTGTTTCTTTATCCACCAAAACCCAAAGTGTAAGCGAATCTACCACAAGCTGATCCTTACAGTAAAACTCAACTTTTCTGGGCTGCCGAATTCCTTCAGGAGTTTTCGGATATGTTTTTATCGTGATGGTATCTCCTAAGTACACCTGCTTTTTGTATTGAATATGATGATCCAGAAGCATCCAAATGTCATTGGGATAATCGGTAGTATGCTTTACAGAATTCCAATGTTCCACAGCAATTTCTTCCACCCAATGTACATATTGAACGTTATTTACGTGATTATTCTGATCGATATGCTTTTCTGTTACTTGTAATTCTTTTTCGTAAATCAAACTCATATCCAAAGATAGGGACTTTTTAAATTTTCTTTTTCCAATTACCGTTATTTTAACATGAATAATTTCGCTGTTTCCATTTCCAACAATTATATTATCTTCGCGGTACAACACACACAAATGATTTTAGATACTTTCTTTCCGAACCGTTGTATCCATTGCAACCGGATTATTGATGCCGACCTGTTGGTCTGCAGTCTTTGCTTTGAGCAAATTCATTTTACACATTTTAATTATTTTAAAGATAATCCGGTAAAAGAAAAATGTAAACTGCTTTTTCCTGTTGAAAATACTTTTTCCCTGATGCAATTTGAAGAAGAAAATTTGAGCCGGAAAATCATTCACGAATTAAAATACAGAAACCGCGAAAAGACCGGAAAAATTATAGCTGATTGGGTAACTGAACAGTTGGATTTTGAAGATCAAAAGCCTGATCTGATGGTTTCCGTTCCGCTTCACCCAAAAAAATTGAAGGAAAGAGGCTATAATCAATTGCATCTATTCACCGAAACGTTGTCTGATTTTTATAAAATTCCTTTCGATCATGATTTAATTACAAGAAATCATTATTCCAAAGCTCAAGCTTTAAAAGATAAGCAGCACCGGCTGGAAACAAAAAATGATTTTTCCATCACCAAAAATATATCCGGAAAACATGTTTTGCTGATTGATGATGTTTTTACAACAGGAAACACTTTGTCTACCATTGCATGGGAAATTTTGAAGGCCGGAGACAATAAAATAAGTGTTCTGGTAATGGCGATGGATGTTTAAGGTTATAATTTTGAGTTATGAATTATGAGTTATGAATTATGAGTTATGAATTATGAGTTATGAGTTGAAACTTCTACCATCATTGCTTTCATGTTTTTAATTCCGATTCTTTTTCTTAATTTTCCGGGACAAACTAATGATTATGCTACATCTTATTTTACTACATGGAGCTTTGGGTCACAGCGAAATTTTTGAACCTTTTATAGAAGAACTTTCAAAATATTTTATTATTCATACGCCTTTATTTTCCGGACACGGAAATATTGACCTTCCTGAAAATGGGATAACTATTGAAAAATATACTGAAGAACTGGCAGAATACATTAAAAAAGAAAACTTAAAAGATGTTTATATTTTCGGGCACAGCATGGGTGGTTATGTTGCGCTTTGCTATGCCAATCAACATCCTGAAAATGTAAATTCCATCATGACTTTGGGTACAAAATTCGACTGGACGGAGGAACAGGCTTTAAAAGAAAGTAAAATGCTTAATCCGGATGTTATTGCTGAAAAAGTCCCGAAATATGCTGCTCTTTTGGAAAATCAACATGGTGAAAAATGGCGACAACTGCTTCCCGCTATTGCAGAAATGATGATTTCTCTGGGTAAGAATCCGCCGTTGAAAAATAACTTAACAACAATCAATATTCCGGTTCAGATTATGGTTGGAGATCAAGACAATATGGTGACTCTTGAAGAAAGCATGGAGGTTTACAGAAGTCTTCCCAACGCAAAATTGGCCGTACTTCCCAATACGAAACATCCGATGGATAAAGTAAGGGGTAATTTATTGTTGAATTTAATGAAGGATTTCTGGAATCTACATTAATGTTTGAGATTAATTTAACGCAAAGTTCAAAGGCGTTAACACTCAGCTAAGAACTCAAAGGTTTCACTCATCTCTGAAGTTTTTCTCCGTAGCTTAAATCTCCGGCATCGCCTAATCCTGGTGTGATGTAGCCTTTTGACGTTAAATTTTCATCAATTGCTCCTACCCATATTTTTGCGTTTGGATATGCTTTTTCGATGGTTTCAACGCCTTGTTTTGAAGCAATAGCTGCAACAATGTGGAGTTGGGTTGGGGTTCCGTTGGTTAATAAATCTTTTATCGCTTCAATTAAGGATGCACCGGTTGCCAACATGGGATCTGCAACAATTAGTGGCCTTCCGTCGATGTTCGGGCAGGTCAGATAGTCCTGTTTAATTGAGAAATAATCATTCGCGTCATGTTTTCTGTATGCTGCTACAAATCCGCAATCCGCTTTATCAAAATAATTTAAAATCCCCTGAAAAAGAGGCACTCCAGCTCTTAAAATAGTTGTAATAACGGGCTGAACAGCAATTTCTTTACTCCTGATTGTATCCAAAGGAGTCTGAATTTCGATTTCTTTTTGTTCTAAACTTTTACTGATTTCAAAAGCAGCAATTTCCCCGATTCTTTCCATATTTCTGCGAAATCTCATTCGGTCGTGCTGGATTTCAACGTTTCTGAGTTCATTGATCCAGGAATTAACTAAAGAAAACTGTGTTGATAATACAACTGTGTTCATTGTTTGAAAAAATTTTAATCTAATTTATAAATTTTAATCTGAATAAGTAGTAGAAATAAGTAGTGATGCATTTTTTAAAACATGTTGAAAGGCACAGCCCGACTTGAGTGGAGCACATTTTGTAGTTTTTGGAAGGGGAAAAGCATTGGCAAAACTATAAAATTGCGGGAACGGAAGGCGGAAATAGCTGCCAAAAAAAAATCCCTCTTAGAAAATCTAAAAGGGATTGTAATTTATTTCTGTCTGAAATATACTTCGATCGGAACTCCGGTAAACCCGAATTCTTTTCTCAATTGATTTTCAGTAAATCTTTTATAAGGTTCTTTTACGTATTGCGGTAAGTTACAGAAGAATACAAACTGTGGTGACGGCGTTGGAAGCTGTACACAATATTTGATTTTAATGAATTTTCCTTTATTCGCCGGTGGTGGAGTTCCTTCAAAAATCGGAAGCATTACTTCATTCAATTTTGAAGTTTTGATCTTTTTCTTACGGGCTTCATAAACCTCCATCGCTACTTCAACGGCTTTTAGAATTCTCTGCTTCGTTAAAGCTGAAACAAAAAGAATTGGAACATCACTGAACTGACCGATCTTATCTTTAATTGATTGCTCGAAATCACGTACCGTATTGGTTTTCTTATCTTCAATAAGATCCCATTTATTCACCACGATTACAATACCTTTTCTGTTTTTCTGTGCTAAACCAAAGATATTCATATCCTGAGATTCCCATCCTAAAGTAGCATCCACCATAATGATTACTACATCGGAATATTCAATAGAACGTATAGATCTCATCACAGAATAGAATTCAAGATCCTCAGAAACCTTAGATTTCCTTCTCATTCCGGCAGTATCTACCAATACAAACTCATGTCCGAATTTGTTGTAAAGAGTCTGAATACTATCTCTTGTAGTTCCAGCAACATCCGTTACAATATTTCTGTCTGCATCTAATAAGGCATTCGTTAATGTAGATTTTCCTACATTAGGACGGCCTGCAATGGTAATTTTAGGCAGCCCCTCAAATGGATCTTTATAATCTGTAGTCGGGAAATCTCTTACGATATCATCTAAAACCTCTCCTGTTCCGGAACCTGTTGCAGACGATAAAGTGTAATATTTGTCAATTCCTAACTGATAGAACTCAGTAGCATCAATTTCTTCCTTAGCAGAATCTACTTTATTGATAACGATATAAACGGGTTTGTTTGCTCTTCTTAAAAGTTCGTAAATTTCGTAATCCGTGTCCGTTAGACCTTCTTCCACGTTCATCATAAAGATGATAGAAGTAGCTTCATCGATTGCTAACTGAACTTGTTTTGAGATTTCTTCCTGAAAAACGTCATCGTTATTCACATCATATCCACCTGTATCGATAACGGTAAAATCTACTCCGTTCCAGTCAGATTTTCCGTAATGACGGTCTCTGGTAACTCCTGCAGTAGAATCTACAATAGCTTCTCTTCTTTCCAGTAAACGATTAAAAAGTGTGGATTTTCCTACGTTGGGACGCCCAACGATTGCAACAATATTCGACATAAAAATGTTTAATAATTTAATTATTAATGGGTTTCTCCAACTCTTGGAGCCCAATTTTTTGCAAAGATAAGGGTTTTTATTTAATGACCCGGAAATTAATAATTAGCCTTAAGTTGAACAGAAAATTACTTCATTATGAACCTTTATTTGAACACGAATTCCACATTATAAATAAAACTTTGTCTATCAATAACAAAGGGCTTATCCCGACTTTTTTATACAATTAATTTTCAATTTAGATTTTTATTTTTAAAATAAATTCTATAATTTCGCGTCATAGAAACAGACCCATGGTGTAGCGGTAACACTACTGATTTTGGTTCAGTCATCTGGGGTTCGAATCCCTGTGGGTCTACAATTTAACAACAAACCACTTGATTTTCAAGTGGTTTTGTTTTTTTTCTAGTTAATCGTTAGCCAATAAGTTTATTTTTAAATAATTTAATGATATTATTAATGCCTAAATAATGATTAAACAAATGAGATTGTAGAAACTCAAGATACAGGTTGCTCTCATATTATGTGACACATTTTTACACTAACTTTTATGGTATCAAATGATTTATAACACCTCAAATCATGTTTATTACAGGACATAAACAGAAAGATATTTACCTTATTACAGAAACCTCATCAGACTGTGTTTTATACACTGTAAACTTTCAGAGACTCACAAAAAATATTTTTAGTTAACAAAAGTTATAAACTTAATAATTTTTTAAATTTAGAATTTCTTTCAATCTAAATATATTCTAAAATTTCGCTTTGAACAATTTTATCTAATACGTTATTCGCGTTTGTTTCATACTTTATCACCAGATACATTTGATTACTCCTGACCTGGCAAAAGTCTTTGCATGCCTTTGTAAATGGAAAGTTGGACAGGTATGACATTCTGAAAAGTTCAATTGTGCTTGGAAAAGTAAACGTCTCGAATGCTTTTAAAATCGGTGATAAGGTCAGGTAAAATTTTCATACTATCTTTGTAGTATAGATGAGCTAGAACACAGGATAGTAAAAAATTATAAAAACCTTAAAACGACAGGACATAGCAATCATGCAACCAAAAATTGCATTTATGAGCCATTAACTATATACTCAATTACATGAAAAAAATTCTTCCTATTCTGATTTTACTTCTTCCTTTTACATCATCAGCGCAACAATGCGATTGTTTACTGAATTTTGATTACATGGTTGGTCACGTTAAAACTGATTACGCAGGTTTTAAAGATAAAATTAAAATTGGCAATAAAAATGTCTTCGAAAGTTTTACAACCTCATTAAGAAAAAAATCAATCGAAGCTAAGAATGTCGATTCATGCTATGTTATCCTTAGAACATGGACCAATTATTTCAGAGATAATCACCTTCGAATCCAGCTTGATTGGAGATATAGAAAGAAGTATCCAGAAGCAGTAAAGTTGTTGAACGGACGATTTACTAAACCAAAGAACATTTCAATTTCAATAGGAAAGTTAGAATCAAGGACTAATATCAAAATACTTGATGATGAAACTGTTCTATTAAGATTTCCGTCTTTTGAATGGGGTGAGAAAAAAAACATTGATAGTTTACTGCAAGCTTACGATCAGAGACTGAAGAAATTGCCGAACTGGATTATCGATTTAAGGGGTAATGATGGAGGAACTGATTATGCTTTCAGCGGACTAATACCTTACATCTATACTAATCCAATAAAGATCAAGCCTGATGAATTTCTCTCCTCGAAGGAGAACATTAAGATCTTAAGTAAAAATCTTAAAGATAATGAACTACCACAGGCTGGAAAAGATCTAATAGCTAATTTAATTAAGCTGATGAATCAATACCCAAATCAGTTTGTCAATCCTTCCGGAAAAGATAGCTTCGAAATTAGGCTTGATACTGTATATCAATATCCAAGTAAAGTAGCTATACTGATTGATAGAAATACAGCGAGTTCTGCAGAATCATTTCTGTTAACCGCGATGCAGAGCAGCAAGGTGAAAGTTTACGGAGAAAATTCAGCTGGAATGTTAGACTACAATAACGCTCAATACTTTGATATTCCATGCAAAGATTTCAACTTGGTAATACCTATTGGACGTTCGAAACGCCTTCCTGAAAACCCAATCGATAATATTGGCGTGAAACCCAACATAAAAATTGATGAGGAGGAAGGGGATAAAATAAATTATATCATAAAAGATATGAAAAGATAGTTTTCATCAAGGAAAAACATATTATATATAAATTTAATAGCCTAGGCTGTATTAAATTTTTTCTATTCTTCTAATCTTATTCCGTCGTTTTAGTATTTACTAGTTTGGATTACAAATTAATTAGGGCATTGAATATCAATGCCCTAATTGTAACTTAATAATAATTAAAATGTATTTTTTAATGTGCCTACATAAAGACTTAAAATAAGTAATCCAAAAAATGAAATGATAGCATAGCTAATTACTAAAATGTCAGCTATTATTTTTGTTGTTTTACTAAAACCTTTCACTTTCTCATTAATCTCTTTCATAGGAAGTAAATTTCCAATATCTTAAGCTCATTAGTGAAATAATTGGTAAACAATAGATTATTACTATGTATTTATTCGAAGGTAAGGTGTTCATCTCATAAAAATGATCTAAAAACATCAATACAAATATCAAATTAAATGAAAGTAAGGAACAAGCTCCTATAATCCCTGAAGCTTTATGTGTACCATCTTTTTCAAAATGATGATAAAAATTAGTTATCTGATAGTATATATAATCAATAAGTATCATATTATTTTTTAATAGCCCATGGCTGCGTTAAATTTTCTTTGTTCTTCTGCTCTTACAACATCATTATAGTATTTATTCACAGTGCCTTCAATATGCTACCCTATATCTTTTCCCATTACTCACATAGTAATCCCATTGGCAATAAAATAAGTTCCTGCTATAGCTTGCCCCTAACCTGTTGGTGAAACAGCTAATACAGACATTACAAGATCTAATGAGTTAGATGTAGTTACCTCATTTTGACTAATATCAACGGTTGCTAAACCTATTCCAACACCTCCTAAAACTCTTCCTACAATTTTAGTTCCAGCGGCTAACCTTTGTGCATTCTTAACACTTACTTCCATTATTGGAACATATATTTTTCTAGAGCCTAATATCTTTGGTAATGCTTTTTCAAAACCAAATTGGTAGTAGAATAAGCTTCGCCTGCTCCATATAAAACAGCTCTGTCAGCAGCAGGTTGAAAAACAAACTTATTGGCTGAAAAAGCATATCCCGCCCATTTTCTAAGATCTTGTGAAGTTTTATGCATTTCCGAACCATATTCATAAGACTACATTCTCCAAATATTAAATCCCCAAGTACCCTTCATTTTCATGTCCTAAATCTGACCACCATTTTGCCATCCATCATCAAATGAAATTCCGTTTATGTTTCCTCCATTTGCGAAATAATTGAATACGATGCTGCCGCATTGCCAATAAAGGTGTAACCATTTCCACCGCCTCCACCGCCATCGCTAGGATTTACCCCAAGAAAGTTGGTGGCATAATGAGGTTTAACCGATGAATTAAGGAAACCATACGTCTGACCCGAAGTATCTATAATATTTCCATCCTGATCAAACCATCTTCCGTCTACATCCGAGTAAGAGACAGGATTATTCGCAACATACGCATACGTACTTGTTGAAAAATAATTTTCAGCTAACTGGTCGTTACCGTTCCATCTTGCAATATCCGGCATATAGTCTCTCCAGCCATAGCTGTACATGCCTGTTTCCTATAATTCCTTACCGTTGTACTTGTTGTTTTTATAACTTCCCTGCCCAAAGTAGGAATTCCTTGTTTTGAAATGATTCATCCCAAATGGATAATAATCATTGGAATCTGTAATTTCAAGAGTCCCTGTGCTTTTTCTTGTATAAGAAACCTTACATTTCCCAGCTGGTCTTTGTAGCTATAAATATACTGATCTTTTTACCAACAAAATAAAACGAATAACCATTTAGATTATCCATTTTGATAGTTTATGTTAATTTTCATTATTAGTAATAAAACAATTCTGAAAATATTACTAATTAATCTTTATAATTTATTTTACTTTTAATTTGTTTTTGATATAAAATTATTTGCGGGATAAATAACAACAGAATAGATAATGACACAGGGTTAAAACCTTTTAAAATTGTGAAAAGTATAACAACTATTATTGAGACAATTAATAAAATTGAATTAATTATATAAGCTATTTAATATACCCTTTTTCAGCAAACTCATCCCAACTATCTATAACTTTAATATTATTTTTAACTAATTTTTCTATAAAATTATGTGCATCCTTCGCATTAAATCTAGAATTATTAATATATATGGTATTATTATTAGTTTTAATTTTCTTTAAAAATTCACCATTATCTACAACAATAACTTTTATATCATTGATTTTTATAGATTTAATTGGCTCATAATTAAAAATGAATTTCTTTTTCCATTCAAAAAACAGCTCATCATTTCTGATGGTTATTTTGAGACTTCCTAGACTAAAATAATAAAATAGCAAAATCCAGATAGTTATAAATAAAATAGCAATAATAATTGAATGAGTTTCAACACTTATAAAAATTGTCAATACAAAGAGTATAGGTAATAAAAAGAGACTTAATACAACTCTTGATTGTCTAAAAATTGTGATATTATATTCTTGCATTATTTGAGAATTAAGGTTCATTTGTCAAATCATAAATCATTGTTCCAGTACCATAAACTAAAACACCAATACCAATAGCCCATCCAACAGGATTTGATATAAGCCCAACAGCTACTAAAGCAGTAGTACCTAATCCAACTAATCCGACAGTAGTATCAACAACATCTCTATGACTAAAAACTTCACTGGCTCCACCTTCTTGGTATTGATTATAAACCTTACTAGCCGAATAAGCTGTTGTGACAATTGATGCAGCAACACCTAAATTTTTAAACGCACTAAGATATTTAGTTCCAGTATAACCTAGTGCTCCCAGAGTTCTCAATTCTTGTGCCGTTTTATTTAGAGCATTAAACTCGCTTATTGTTAAACCAGCACTTTTTCTGATACCAGCTTCAAATAATTGTATTTTTACATCATTAGCAAAACCTAAAGCACTCATTTTTTTTGTCACTCCGTCCCACAGCTTTTCCCTTTCATACAACTTCATTTTATGAATTATCTTTTCTTGCGCATATACATCTATTTCACCATCTAACTTGACTGTAACTTAACTGATCTCCGTCTGTCCACCAAGTTGCATATTCTTTAGTAAACGAAATATCGTCTATAGTTCCTCCATTCGCAAGATATTTAAACATCGAGGAGGCTGCATTTCCAGTAAGAGTATAACCTCCGCCACCATCACTTGCATTTACCCCAAGGTAATTGCTGGCATAATGAGGTTTAACCGATGAATTAAGGAAACCATAGGTCTGTCCGGAGGTATCTATAATATTTCCATCCTGATCAAACCATCTTCCGTCTACATCTGAGTAAGAGATAGGATTATTAGCAACATACGCATACGTACTTGTTGAAAGATAATTTTCAGCTAACTGGTGGATACCGTTCCATCTTGCAATATCCGGCATATAGTCTCTCCAGCCATAGCTGTACATGCCTGTTTCCTGTAATTCCCTACCGTTGAACTTGTTGTTTTTATAACTTCCCTGCCCAAAGTAGGAATTCCCCTGTTTTGAAATGATTCATCCCAAATGGATATAATCATTGGAATCTGTAATTTCAAGAGCCCCCTGCGCTGTTTCTTCCATAAGAAACCCTTACATTTCCCAGCTGATCTGTGTAGCTGTAAATATACTGATCTTTCTGATGGCAAAACTAAAACAGGTAACCATTTAGATTACCTGTTTTTTAATTATTTTATTCAAAGCTTACTTCGTAATTTGATTAATAAAGGAACTCTAACAATACTTTGAAACATATCAAACTCATAAACTTTATGCAACAAATGAATTTTCTTATGCATAGATGTTTTCATCCCAACTTCTGCTCGTGGGAAGGAACAGCTGAATCCCATTTCGCTCTAATTTTCAACAATTTAAATAAAAAAAGTATCAATAGTATCATTTCTAATCTTATTGTAAAATGACTATAATAAAAACTTACAGTCATTGAAAATAAGCATAAGACAATACCAATTATAGCATCTAGTACACCTAATTTTATCGCATAATCCTTTTCAAACCATAAGCTATATGCTGTGAAACCGTGTAATATAAATACGAGAAAAACAATCATCCCATAAATAAGTGTATTGTCTTTTGCATTTAACCCGTAAAATTCAAATTCAGTATTTATGTCAAACAGTAATAAAACCATCCTTAAAATCGCTATAAAAGCAGTTGCTATAAATAACCAGCAAAAGCCCCTTATCCACCATGGCAAAAGAGATCTTCGTTTAATAGGTATAATTTCAAAATTACTAAAATCATTCATTATTATAAAATTATTTATTCTCTATATTTTTTGTTATAAACTCTAGTTCGGATCCCAATAAGCAGTACTTGATATTATAAACAGTATCAAACAACTATAGTTGATTATATTATTTTCATAAAAATTAAAACTCATTCTATTATTAGGAAACTCATATTCTTCATTAATACTACCTATTACTTGGTTATTAAGCATAAACTCAGACTTCAAGTACCCTATAAAATTCTCTTTATAGGAGATAGTATCATTTTTTAATTTTAAAAAATTAATTTGCCCTTTTTTAAAATATGAAAAGTCGTAATTCAGATTGTTCGTGATAATTTTAGTTTTGGTAAAAAACAATAAAAAATCATTCTTTTCAAAAACACATAATAAATCATTTTTATTATCATATATAAAATATTTTCTTTTGAAAAAATAGTTTTTACAAATTGTACGAAAAACTAAGCCTTGGTCACTATTAATGTCAATAGACTTTTTTGAAAAAGCTACATAATATTTCATTATTTAGTCATTAAATCTTTATTTAAAACCTATTATTAATTTTACATCTATTCCTAAAAGTGCTTTAAATCCAACTCCTAAATCAGCACAATAAGTACAGGATTCTTTATTACTACCTCTTAATTTACTTTTAAGTCCTATATTTAAAATATCTGCATCTGAACCTTTTTGTGGTGACAAATGGGATTTACCCGGACCAATATTCCCTTCCCATTCAAGATGCCCATTATTTGGATAATATTTTAACAAATCCCCAGTAGTTGGAATTGCATGGTTTGTTACATAATCAACTTTACCACCAACACTCAATTGTTTTGATAATATTTTTATCCCAGCAGCAGCAAAATTATGACCCTTTCCATCACCATAATTTGCATAAAACCCATCACCATAACTCCATCCTAATTTACCTATCTCAGTAGAAAATATACCAGCTTCTGCATTTGCCTGTAAAGGGCCTCCCAATTTTGCTCCAACTTGTACACCCAAACTGCCTGAAAGCTCTCCTTTTAATACAAAATGATCCTGAAAAAAATCACCAATACTTCCCCAAGCAAATTTCAACATATGACTAGTCAAAGTTCCGGAATCCTCCGTAACATTTGTCCACCAACTCATATATCCGTTGTCAAAAGAAATTCCGTCCATAGCCCCCCCCCATTTGCAAAATAATTGAAAACGGATGCAGCAGCATTTCCTGTAAAAGTGTAACCGCTTCCTCCACCGCCATCACTTGGATTTACCCCAAGGTAATTGGTAGCATAATGAGGTTTAACCGATGAATTAAGGAAACCATACGTTTGTCCGGAGGTATCTATAATATGTCCATCCTGATCAAACCATCTTCCGTCTACATCCGAGTAAGAGACAGGATTATTAGCTACATACGCATACGTACTTGTTGAAAGATAATTTTCAGCTAAACTGGTCGATACCGTTCCATCTTGCAATATCCGGCATATAGTCTCTCCAGCCATAGCTGTACATGCCTGTTTCCTGTAATTCCTTACCGTTGTACTTGTTGTTTTTATAACTTCCCTGCCCAAAGTAGGAATTCCCCTGTTTTGAAATGATTCATCCCAAATGGGTAGTAGACGATTTCAAGAACGCCTTCTCCGTTTTTTTTCAAGACTTTTCTAAATTAAAAATCAGGGCATTGATTTCAACACCCTGAATTATTTAACATCTTAATTAAGAGTATAAAAAGGATAAGCCTTTTGTCTCAAAAAAGCTAGCAACTCCAATAATCTAAAAGTACATATTTTGAAATTATATGCCTTTTTTATTAGGATTCCATAATACTCCCAACAATGTTTTTTCTTTGTTATCAAAAAAACAAGATATAAAACCTATTTCTGTATTAATCTGATAAATAAAAATTTTATCTTTTCTATTTTTTAAATTTTCGAGCAGCTTCTCGTAACCTATTACATTGGCTTTTGTAACGTTTTTTTGAATCATATATCTATCGTAGTATACATTAAGGGCATGCTGTGCCTCTAATATAATAGGTTCAGATAATTTTATTAACCTATCCTCTTCAAAAAAATTTTCAAAAATACTATTAAGAATAGGCTTTTCATTTATAATATGCCATTTTAAATTTTGATAATCCATATTGTTAGTTTATTAATAAGCAGTTGGAGAACCTGGGCCTGTTGGTGTTGTTACTGTTGCACCTGTAACTATACCAGGAACCAATACTTCCATTTCATCATAAGCATCTGGACTAGGGACAGTATTTATTATTGGGAAGGTTTTTTTCAAAACTACACCTTGTTGTCCACTTTTATTTGCATGATAATTTGCAACAGCAGGACTCATTGTCCAAGATGTAAATTTACTTTTAAAATTACCTCCATTATGAGCTTCAGGATTACTATGTCCATTTAAATCATATGGCCAAGCTTGACCTTTTAATGCATTTCTATAATCTGGGTGTCCTTTATATACACCTCTATACAACGTAATTCTTTGCTCTCTTCGTGATATATCACCTTCTAATAGTAAAGGTAAAGACCATACACCAGCTCTTAAACCTCCAGCTAATTCCCCTAATACACCTCTAATTGATGTCCAAATTCCGGCTGAAGCACCGCCACCTGTGGGTAACGGCTGTACCATTCCATGCTCCCACAAAAGAATTAACATGGCTCTGCATCTGTGCTCCCCAAAAGAAGCTGCTTCCACTAAAACGGATAATCCTTTAGATCATCCATTGTTATTATTTATTTTTATTGTTCTTGAAAAAAATTCTCAAAAGAATCTCCAAATTCAGACTCTACACCTTTTGCTAAAACGATCCCCGATGAACCTTCTAGAAGAAAATCAGTATCATTATCTATTAAACTATATATATTTTCCATTCTTTTTCCGTTGTAATATTTATTTACCGAAAAATTCGGATTATTCCAAGAAAAATTACCTCGAATATATTCACAACTAGCCATTACTATATAAGCAACTTCATCACTCATATTAATTGATATTCTAATTGCCAATCTTTTATGAGTAATATCGTATAGCCATAATTGTGCTTTACTCCCATTTAATTTATTTAAAATTCTATTTATTTGACTTAAGTCCGTTACTATTTCCATAATATTTTTATTTCATGAATTGTGTTCCATTCCAAAAAACCTGACTTCCATTTTGTATAAATGTTGTTTTTTGTAGTAGTGAAGGATTATTAAGTATATGGTTAAATTCAAAATTTGTCATCCCTGGTTTTGGATATAATGGATTAAAATTTGTTACTTCAAACCTTATTCCTGCTGCATTTTCAGCAGCTTCTTTAAATGAAGATTTAAAGTGATACTTATCAATAACGGCTTTTCCCCAATCTACAGAAGTTAATCCTTCTTTTTGCCATTTTGCTTCTTTCCAGATTATTGCCCCCGTTCCTCTATGTAAAACTAAATCAGCATCCAGTCCTAAGCCAATTATTTTTCCTTCAGCTTTAGCTAGACTTGGTTTCTTAAAAGCTACAGCACCAATAATTCCCACAGCCATTGCAAGATATTGGTTTTTAGGCTCCCAATTGCTCATTACCTGAGCCCCAACATCAAAAGCACCTACGGGATCACCCATTCCCCCTATCATTTTTACAGGACCATCATTTTTTGCCCATAAAGTTGAATTGCTAGAATTCCACCTTCCTACATAAGAATTAACTTGATCTTGTACCTGCATTCCCCAGAAAAAGCTATTACCACTTATTGTTACTTCAGGAATAAGAATATCTAATGCTGTGTTAAGGCTCGTATAGCTTCCATCATAAGCTAGCCCTATATTTTCGGAGCTGGTGAAACCATTTCCTGTATTGTACCAATCACCACCTAAACTGTACATCTGAGCAATAAGTGCCTGAGCAGATGTTCCGCTTCCTCCGCCATCACTTGGATTTACCCCAAGATAGTTACTTGCATAATGAGGTTTAACCGATGAATTAAGGAAACCGTAAGTCTGACCCGAAGTATCTATAATATTTCCATCCTGATCAAACCACCTTCCGTCTACATCCGAGTAAGAGACAGGATTATTCGCAACATACGCATACGTACTTGTTGAAAGATAATTTTCAGCTAACTGGTCGATACCGTTCCATCTTGCAATATCCGGCATATAGTCTCTCCAGCCATAGCTGTACATGCCTGTTTCCTGTAATTCCTTACCGTTGTACTTGTTGTTTTTATAGCTTCCCTGCCCAAAATAAGCATTTCCGGTTTTAAAATGATTCATCCCAAATGGATAGTAATCATTAGAATCTGTAATCTCAAGAGCCCCTGTGCTGTTTCTTGTATAAGAAACCCTTACATTTCCCAGCTGGTCTTTATAGCTGTAAATATACTGATCTTTCTGGTAATCATAAAACCCTTCTGCTGTCGGGAAAAATTTCAGATCAGGAGTTTTTAAAGTTGCTGTAAAACCTCCTCCGATAGGCTGGATAGTTGGGTCTTGCACTGTTATCGGGGTAAAAGCCTGTGGTTCCATTGCTCTTTTGGAAAACATTTCAAAGCCCCCACCCGGAGGCGTCAGAGTACCTGAATAAAAATACTGGAATCCGTCAAGATAATCTGTAACACCAATTGCTGTTGTGCTTCCGTTAATTCCTGTTGTAACGGTAGTATTTTCTTTTCTTAATTTTGTACCGTCTGCCCTGTATTTGGTATTAATAGTAACATCTTCATATCCAAACTTATTTACATTAAGGGAATTAGGAAGATTCAGATAATTGTATTGTATAGAATTGATTCCCTTATCCGGTATTGTAAGCATATTACCGTTCTGGTCATAGGTGATCGTATTTCCACCACCTTCATAGCCCGCAAAGTTTTGTGATGCGTCATTAATATTTGTTGCCTGATTTCCAGTGTAGGTATAGTTCAGATTATCAATCACCGTAGCAGTATTGCTTCCGTATTCTGCTACCGAAGTTCTGTACAGGTTAGTAATATTCCCGTTGAGGTCGTATGATAATGATTCCGTACTTTCTTTGCTGTAAGGGTTATTAGGATTCTGGTAATAGCCTGCCGTCAACCTGTTTAGCGAATCATAGGCATATCCATATCTTTTTGGGGTAGAAGAAGGATTAACGCCAATAGTTTCTATAGCTCTCCAATCCACTTCCGCAATGCTTCCGTTATATTTTGGGGTAACATTCTTTCCTGCAAATTGTGCGGGATCCGGATTATCAATTCCGTTTTTTTGGTTGTATTTGATCCCATAAGAAAATAACTTTCCACCTAGATCAGCAAGGGCCATCTGGTCTTTGTTGACATCGGTCAGCCACCCACGAATATTGTACGTATAATCAATGCTTTGAAGGTTGTTCCCGACTTTTTTATTGATGACCTGGGAAAGCTCATTATAAGTGCTTTCTGATAACAATTGTTCTGGTTTATCATCTACCTGATGATAATGCTGCAACAGCCTGTTCTTACTGTCATATACGTAACGTTGCTTAATCGTTACTCCCGATTCGCCAGATTTTCTTACATGAAATACATTGCTTTTTTGAGGAGCTCCTATGAAATCAAGGTCAGACTCTGTTTTGGTATAGCCTCCCAAATGGTTGATGGAATAGGTACCGATTACTCTTCCCTTTAGATCGTAGTATACGTAGTTTTTCGTCCAGTTATCGTCTTCGATGTTTTTTACCAAACTCAATACGGGTAATCCCTTCGTGCTTGCCGCATTGACTGTAGAATTATCGGAAAGTATACTTTTCCCCATAATAGCAGACGGTACGGCCGGATTAAAGCTATAGCTAGGATAGGTATCATAATAGTTTAATGATAATAAAGTTACCCATTTACTTGAATTAGGATAAGTACTATCCGGTGTATCATAATAAACATCTATTCCCTGTCTGTTAAAAAATACTGTAGGTATTCTATTGACATTATTTGGGCTTATACCATTAATTTCTGTTTGCTCTGTATTTCTATCAGATCCCGTGCTGATTCCTGTAATGGCCACTCTCCCGAACTGGTCATATTTGGTGTATGTCCATTGCCCTTTCTTTTTTAGTTCTGCATCCTGAGCACCAACCAATCTGTTTTGTCTGTCATACAACATATATTCCCAGCCTTTTCCCGGGATTTTCTTTTCCACCAGGCGGTTCCAACCATCGTACCGGTATTGGTAACAAAGATTGTCCAAAAGAGAAGTTGAGAGTGTCGGTGAGCTTGCAGCCAATGGAGGAATAGTGTATACCAGCTGATCATATTCATTATACACATAATAAGTATCTACATTTTGGGAACCATCTTTTTTTCTTGTTAAAACAGTTTGCCCCTTTTTGTTTTTGAATTGGACAGTCACAATACCGTCTTCATCCGTTACGCTAGATTTGTACAAAGTGTTTGCAACATAAGCTCCCGAAAGGCTCAAAACACTGTTTGTCCTTCCTTCAACCCAGCTCGTTGCAACTGTATATTTTTTTACATTATCTGCCGTGGTATTTGCTGCATACGAAAACTGTACGGGATGGGAAGCCCAGTCGTTACCGATTTGTTTTTGCTCTTGAGGCCTTCCTAAAGGAGAAGACTCCAACACTTTTTCGGCATAGATTTTTTCAGCGCCATACTGGGAAGAAGCGCTGGCTAGCGGATCCACATATAAAGCTCCGTTTTGTGTCCCTGATTGTGGAACGGGAAGGTAGCTTTTTACCTGCCTGCCATAGGCATCATATTCCATTGGCACAGCAATATCCTTTCCGCTGGGGGTTGCTTTTACCGCTATACTTTGTTGTAATCTTCCAAGCCCGTCAAAATATTGTACGGATTCTGTTTTTTTAGTACAATCTTCCGTCAGGCAGTTTTTTTCGTAGATATAATTTTCTGTTGAGCTGAGGTTTGTTTGTGCGTAGGTAAAACTAACCAATAACAGATTGAGTAGTAATATTATTTTCTTCATTGTGCTTAGTTTTTGTAATTGTATTGATATTCTTTCAGTGTTACTCCATTCATATCTACTATCTTTTGTAACCTGTTATTAGCATCATACTTGTAAATTGTTCTGATTCCGTCAGGCGGAGTTGTAGTTGTAACACCTATAAGGGGATCATAAGTATAGGTTGTAATCTGAGTATTTTGCAATGCAGCCGTTTTCCTGAAATTATCTAATGTACCAAGCAGTAAGCCTTCCTTGGAGGGATCCTGGGCATCCGCATTGGAAGCATCAATAATGGTTTGAATATAAGGTGATACCTGGGCATAGGTTGCACCTTCTATCTTAGCGATAGGGCTGGTTTTATCATAACCGTATATTATGGTTGTTGGTATTCCCACCGGAGAAGTTATCTGAATCGCATTCCCTTTATCATCATACAGGTCGATAGTACTTGTCCTGGTATCATTTGCAATATTTGTTACCATTACTGAAGTTGGCAGGGTCGAGTTTGCATTATCAAATTTAGTCTCAGTTTTTGATACAAGGGCTCCACCTGTTTTATTTTCAACCCTGACAGGGGTATTTAATATATAAGATGATGCCAATTTGGGATAGCCTGATTCGGGATAGTAATAATACTTCTCTATACTACCGTCGTCCAGTACTTTTTTTGTAGATGCCACTTGAAAATTGAAAACATTAAAATTGGTTTCCGATTGTTCTTCCACACTTTGATTATTATCATAATACGATGTGGAACTAACAGCTGTTTTTTTAAGCCACGCTAGTTTAGAAGTATAGACATCACCACCCCAAAGTAAATGTTCCTGTATTCCAGGGATTTCTTCAAAAGTATAATTGGTTTGTTCTGATACCAGCAGTTTATTTTGTGAATTATATACTTCTTTCTTATTCAGTATCCCTCCACTGGAAAAGGCATAGTAAGGCCAGTAATTTCCAACTTTAGGATAATCATCCGGATTCTTGTAATAATATTTTACATAGCCATTACCATCATCGGCCCCGGTTACCTTAACATTTTTATATAATGTATAACTATCCGCATTGGTATCAATTTCCGGAAAAAATTGAAAGCCAGAAGAAGAATTGCTGTCTGAAAAATTATCATATTCAAATTTTGTAATTTTTGCAGGAGCTGATCCTACACTGTTATAATATTTAATATTGGCAATCCTGATTCCCTTTCCGGTAGCCTTGTTTGAAAAAGGTTGCGCAATGTGTTCTATTCCAAAGAAGTTAGCGATACCTTTCCCTCCGGAGCCCATTATCGTCAAGGTATAACTTCCGGGAGGCAAATCATATTCCCTTACATTACCGTACTGAGAATTCCCGCAGACATTTCCTGAAATAGTCTCTCCACCACTTTTAATCATATAATCTACAAAAGCGGGGGTATTGGTGTCCCATATGGGCGGAACGGGAAATAATTCATCAACTCCGAAAACGAGATATATTTTTTTAGTTTGTGTACCGGAAATTGTAAATAAATAATTGGTACCCTGATTGGTATTGTAACCCAGCTCCTTGAATGATGCCAGATACTGCACTTCCGGATCTGTAAAACTGCTTCCGTTTAAAATGGAACTGACGTAGCTAGGTTCACTGCGATCTTTATAATATTGATTGGCTTCAAAATTATATTCCACGACTCCTTTGGTAGGGGTGATCACTTTTCTTAAAATTCCGTGAGCCTGCTTCGGTATTGTAGGAATGTCTGACTGGTTGCAAAAAGTATCAGGGCTTATGCCAGGAGGCTGAGAGGCGATTGAACTTCCATACTCAAATTCCGTTGTTTCAGAAACAACGGAATTTTTATCCAATTTTTTAAGTTTTGTCAGGATTCTTTTATTTTGGTTGTCAAAAGGATTTCCCGAAGGAGAATAATTATACCCGTAAAAAATATACTCAAAAGCATATCCGGAAATGGTGTGATTGTAGTTATCTTTTAAAGTAATTTTTTGAATTTGATACGGATCATTCATCGTATTTTCCATGGAGGTATCATACGAATAATCAAATTCGATCTTTCCGAAACCCGGGGAGGTAATGGTTTTTAGTTTACTGGTTTCATAGGCTATTATACTGGAATTGTTCTTATATTTTACATCTTTCTGATAAATAAAATTAGCTAATTCTACATTATTGGCGTCTTTGATTTGGGTTAAAAAGAATGCCGATTTGTATATTTTACCTCCCAATACACCTACATTCCGTTCCTGATTGCTTCTGCTGTAATCATTAAAATAATATTTAATTCCCCTTGTATCGCTTATTGTAAACGAATTGAGGATAAGGGTTGCGGTATTACTGGTACGGGTATATTCAATCTTAATTTTATTTGAAGAAAGATTAATCAACTCAAAAGTATTGGTGGAAGGGTTTCTCTTAAATTTAAATTTTCCGGAACCTCCCGGAAAGCTGTAATAATAAATATCATCAAAATCGTTTTTATAATAATTGCCGTTGCTTGTATCATCATACATTTCGTCAATATCATTCTCTATGCTTCTTGAAATCACTCCTCCTGCAAAAACTGACCATCCTGTACCAGATTGACTGGCGGGTTCGTTTTGTGAAACATTCATGGGATTGTAGGATAATCCCACATTTAAGCTCACTCCACTGTTATACGATGGCAACCCCAGTAAAGGGAATGAAATATCCGGAAGCCCTGTAGCACTGGATACAGGAGTATTGGCGTAAGTTGTAAGAGAGGAAACAGATGGCACCGGTTTAGGAAAGTCTCCGAAATTTAAATCACTTTGAGCATGAGCAGTTAGGAAAAGAATTCCCATTCCCAAGCTCAATATTTTAGTTATTTTCATTTGCATTTTTTTATTTTTTAATCAATTTAGCGTTAGCTGTTTTATTGGTATCCGTTTTAATGGTAATCAGATAAGCTCCCTGGATTAAAGGCTGGGTATTGATCTTGGTTACCTTGTTTTTGGTTTTCAAACTTTGCAACTGTCTTCCGGACATATCATACAACAAAATATCTGCTTCCTTAAAATCAAAACCTATTTCTACATAAGCATAGTCCGATACAGGATTTGGATAAATCTTAATATCCTGCTTTTCGATCAGCTGATCAATTTGCTTATCTCCCAGCTTTACAATCTTCCAGTTTTCTTTTCCAAGCTCTTCTGCACTGGTTCCTGCCAGAATAATGGAACCATCTCTGTTTAATTTAATATCAGATAACCTTTCCTCTTTTTTTCTGGATTCTCCCTTCACATGCTTTCTCCACTGCTCATTTCCATTCTGGTCTACATAAAGCATCCAAAACGTTTCGTCTTCATTCTCTATTCTTCCTTCTGCCTGGGTGTAACCGCCAAGCAATATCCCTGTGGTAATATCTTGATTCCTGGTTCTTGTATCCTGGCTCTTTGTAATAACACTCATTCCCATCAAAACATCCCTGTTCTTGAAATTATAAGATTTCTGCCAGATTTCTTCCCCTTTTTCATTAAGTGAAATAAGCCAAAGGTCTGTTCCTTCTTCAATTCCCACGGTTTTATTTCCTGATCTCTCCGATCTCGATTCTCCTCCGATTAAAAAGCCTGTTGATGTTAAAGCGAGTGTTCGCAAATGATCGTCACTTTTTCCTCCAAAGTTCCTTTCCCATTCTACCTTTCCGTCTTTGTTAAGTTTAATGATCCAGTAATCTCCTTCACCGAAGTTTTCTGTTTGTTTTGAGGTTGCAGATGAAAGGTTGTTGGTTGCAGCTTTTCCACTGCGTGAATACACTCCCAATAAAGCTCCACCATCTTTGGTAGGAATCATTTTCTCTACTTCATCGAGCCCTTTTCCACCTAATATAATTTGAGAGGCTATGCCTCCGTTTTTATCCAGTCTTACAATCAAAACATCTTTGGAGCCGTAACCTTTTGCTGAGTTTTGAATATTACCCGCAACAAAAAATCCAAAATCCGTGGTTTGAATTACAGCTCTTGCTTCTTCATCTGCTTGAGTACCGATTGTTTTCTGCCACAATTCATCACCGAATTCATTGAGTCTAATCAGCCAAATATCTGAACCGCCTTTGGATTCTTCTTTTTTGTCTAAAGATTTTCCACTATAAGACGTTCCGGAGAGAAGGAAGCCTCCTTCCTGAGTATTCACCGTTGCAGATAAAAAATCATGGTTTTGTCCTGAAAAATATTTTTCCCAGACTTCTTCTCCCTGCTGGTTTAATTTGACCAAATGATAGTCGTAGCCATTATTCTGCTTACTGCCTGAAGCTTGAAGTTTATTGCTCTGAATAGAGCTTCCTGTAATTAAATACTGCTGATCAATGGTTGTGGTTACCTGGCTTAGAAAATCCTGGGTCGAGGATTTGATGTCTTTCTGCCAAAGGACTTTTGTTTCCTGGGCAGAAATACCCAGAAATGCACCTAAGAACAGTGCCAATGTGTAATTTTTTTTCATACCTGTTTATTAATGCGCGAATTTAATACTATTTTTTAAATCCTAATATGGAGAAAACTCATATTATGAATTGTGATTGTAAGAAGATGCTTATTAGCCCGAATACACTGTTTCATACTATATTATTTTTTTGTTAAAAATGTTTTCTTTATTAAATAATTACACTGACCTGCGGTAGCAAATTTATAGACGTAGGACGACAAACCATGTCGTATTATATTACTGATGCTTTTTTATTGCTGCTGGTTGGAAACAAAAATAAAAAGCTTTAGAATAAATACATTATGGGGTTCCATAAACTATTTATTTTTTTACAAATATTTAAATATAGTAATATAAGGTTACAAAAAATGCAGTATTTTATATTTCACTTCATATAAGTTAAGAATTTGGAAGAAAATACAATCATGAATTAAAGGCAAGAATCCCGGTTGATGTAGGCAACCAGGTGAAAAAGTTTCGCGAGAAAAAGAAGCTTTCGCAAACCGAATTGGCGGTAATGATTGGGAAAGACAGACAATATCTTTATAAAATCAAAAAAGGAAAAGGAAAATCAAATATTTTTACTATTGCGCTCATCCTTTTTTATAAAAACACTTAGGCTACAGTAGAATGCTAATAAAAAAGCAGATAACATAAATGCTATCTGCTGCTTTTCTAAATTGAAGAAAGATTTAATCTTTTTTCAAAATTATGCTACGCGTACGTTAACTGCGTTAACGCCTTTTTTTCCGTTTTCTAAGTCGAATGTTACGACATCGTTTTCACGAATCTCATTAATTAAACCTGAGGTATGTACGAAAACATCCTGACCACCGTTTGATGGTGTAATAAAACCAAATCCTTTAGCATCGTTAAAGAATTTTACTGTTCCTTGTTGCATTGTAATGTATTATAAAATTATTGTAATATTATTTGGCTTACGCCATTACTGTATGGATTTACCAAACAATAATAAATCTTTTTAAGCTCAAAATTGATATTAGTATTCTTAAGGCCTTAAAAAAAACTATACCTATAATGATTTCAAAAATTTAGCGGCTGAAAAAGCGAAGACTGAGAGGAAAGAGTGAACTCAAAAATTTCAGAAAAAGCATCGGCAGGAGCCTGATTATTTTACAAATATACACATAATTTAATGAAAAACAATTATTTATTTATTTTTCATTAATAAGTACAGTTAATTGATGATTTGAACGCAGCATATACTCTAATAAAAGCTCACCAATAATTAATAATAAAAAGTTACTTTGAACTTAAATAGGAATATTTTGATTTTGGCTTATAATAAAAGAGCACCATGTTGTAATCTTTTTTTAGAAAAGTTATTTCGCCTTTTACGTTAGAATATTCATATTCGTCATCAAAAGTTGTGTAGCTCGATAATCCGGAATCTCTTTCCAGTTCGTATGTTTTACCATCCAGATGTACAATTGCCGTATTTTTGGAGTTATTAATAGCCACCTCCATCTCTTCCCCGAGCTCATTGGAAAATACTTCCTTTACAATATTGTCGGCTTTTACAGATTTTCCAGCCGTAGTATTATTTTCTTTTTCCGGATGTTTACATGCTGTTACTGAAAGGGCAAGAAACCCTGAAATAGTTGATAAAAAAAGTTTCATAATACGTCATTTTTAAGTTGATCATAGGTATTGGTTCAGAATATTTCGAATACAACAGCTCATCCAATCGGTTCAGTTGGAGCTGTTTTCAGATCAGTATTCATGCAGCAGTGTAGATAAAATCAGCCGATAAAATAGGTTGGGAAACTGACGGTTAATATCACAGACTGTCTACATTAATTTTTGGCTCATCACTTTGAATTATTCCTATCCGATAATAATTTCAAGGAATGATTGAAATGGGAACAGGTAATTTTCATAAAATAATTTTTCTTTTTTGTGTCTAGAATCGTTTTGCTTACATGTCAAAAATAAATGTTTTTTAAGTCTATAAGTCACTCATGGAAGATCACTAATAAAAAAAACATGAAATCATCATAAGAAATAATAAGTCCCGGCTTAAACAGGGCCATTAAAACGAACAAGAATTATTCTTTTACTAATGCTTTTTACAAAAAATTTTGTTTAAAACAGGTTAAAAACAGTAAATAAAATCACCTAAAAGTGAATCAAAAGAAACTCCATTAGTTTTTTTCACTTTATTGAATTTTAATATGTTTATTAAAAAAATTCAATTGAAAAAATCAATATTATAGTCGCTGAAGAATCTGTATTCCTTATAAAAACATCTTTTATTTTTGGAAGAAAATTCATAAAAAAATTAATATTTTCATGAATTTATAAATAAAAAATATTAGCAATAAGTCAATAAAAGCCTGTTAATCAATATCATGCAAATATTTAAACATTAGTAATTTGCATTAGTAACATTTACTCTATGAATTTTTTTCGGTAAAGGGAATATTATCTCACATATTAGTGGTAATTTTATTAAGATATTTTTGCTCATTGAATAAACGATTCAAATTTTACATAGTAATTATTAATTGATAAAAGAAATTACAATATATCTACTATTATTAGTATTAATTTTTCAAACAACAAAACACAAATTAACTACATGAAAAATTTTATACTTTTTTTATTTCTCTTTTTTCTGACAAATTCGTGCTTTCCAACTGTGGAAAAGCCTGATGATTATTTTTGTGCCATCAATAAAGAGGTCTCTGCTGTAGTGGATGAGCCTGAGGAAGTTAAAAAAATTTATACCCGCGAGCTTCAGAAATACAAAAAATACCGAACCAAAAAATATCTCATAAGCAGTAAGTATGTTGAGCTTTCCCTCCGCAAAAAAGACAAGCATATATTAGTATATGAACTTCTAAAACTGAATAATGATAAATATGATTACGTTTCAATTGCATGTAATTATAACCTGGCGTTACAGTTTGAATTTTCATCACCGGAACTGGCTTTACAATTTCTGAACAAAGCTATTCAGCTGGATGAAAGATCAGGCGAAAAATATTTCCTGCCACATCTATATCATCAAAAAGGGAGATGGTACTACAATAAGAAAAATTATAGAAAAGCACTTTTCTATTTTAATGAATGCTTAAAGAATTTAAATAGGAAAGAAACACTCTACGTCGCTTCAATGCACAATAATTTTGGGTTATGCTTTGATAAAATGAATAATACCAAACTAGCAATTGAGAAGACACGAAAGGCAATTAATATATTGGAAAATAAGCCTTCCAAAACTAAAGAAGAAAGACTTTTTCTGTATTTTATCAAAGGAAATCTGGGTGGGTATTTTTTTAAGCTAAAAGATTATAGTTCAGCAGAAAAGCTGTTATCCCAAGAGCTTAAATTTTACATTACTGAGAATTATTCAAGTGAAATGATTAATCCTTCAAAACAATTATTTGAGCTTTATACAATCACAAATGACAAAGAACATTTGAAAAAGCTGATCAATTTTTTAAAGGAAGCCGAATCTCGTTCAAAAACAACGGACAGAATTGAAATAAATAAGATATTTCAGAAATATTATGCCGGCATCAATAATCTGGAAAATTTAAAAATTTATTCCGAAAGACTCAGTCAACTGAACGATGAAAATACGAGCAAAACAACACATGAATTAAGCGAAACATCAGACCGTCTGAATAATTTTATCATTAAAAATATAAACCAGCAATATGCTTATCAAAAAAGAAAAAATATATTATTAACATCTGTTATCTTCTTGGCAATCATAACTTTTGCATTTTTTATTCTGAATATCAAGAACCGAAATAAAAGGAAACACGACAGCCTCGAAAGGCAAAAAATGATTTTAGAAAACAATAAAAAAATGCTGGAAAAAGATATTAAACTTCAAAATGAAAAAATTAAAAGCCTTTATCACAGTCTCAACCTGAAAATCGAAACCGAAAAAGCTTTCCTCAACAGCCTTAAAAACATAAAAAAACAAAACAACTTCCAAACCGAAGAGGTGTTGAAAGATCTTCTCCTCAAAGTAAATAATCTGATTCAGGTAGACAAGAGAAATTATGACTTAATAAGTGAATGTACATTACAAAACGAATATTTCGTCAATCAATTATCCGAAAAGGTTCCGAACCTGACGAATCTGGAACTTAAGCTCTGTATGTACTTCAGATTAAACCTTTCTTCAAAAGAAATTTCTTCATTTGAAAATACGACTCCAAATACCATTAGAGTGTATAAAACAAAAATCAAAACCAAAATTGGATTAGACAGGGAAACAAGCCTGGATACTTATTTGAAAACCATTTAATGTAATGTTAGGTATCTAAAAACATTAATTACAAAATCAATAAGTTATTGATTTATAACAAATTAATCAAATTTAATTTTAATTTTTTATTAGTAAATATTTTTAAATAAAATAAGCGTTTTGAATTAAATTATTTTTGTATTACGTTAAAAAAAGCAAAAACTAATACTATAATTTAGTTCACCTAAAATGATGTATCCAAATAAAAATGCTATTTAGATAACACCAAATAACACCAAATAATTAAATCATGAAAAAATTTTTTTTACTCTTATTAATGAGCAATTTTGCTATGGCTCAAGTAGGGATAAATACGCCCAATCCACAAGGTATATTCCATATTGACGGAGCCAAAGACAATCCAGTTACAGGCATTCCTAATGGTGCACAGGAATCTAATGACCTTACAGTACTTAGTTCAGGCTATGTCGGGATAGGGACTATACTGCCCAAACAGCAGCTGCATATTATCGAGCCCAATATAGTAAGTGCTATTACCAACAGCTTTATTTCAGGAATTGCAATTACAGGAAGTGGTAGCGCTGCTGGCGGAGCAACAGGACCCGGTTTTTACCTTGAAAATGTTAATGCTCCCGTTGGCAGTAGACTTTTGAAAATTAATTATTCTATGAACAGTACTGAGCCTATTTTAAACTTTCAAAGAGTCACAGATAATGCCGGTGCTGATGCTGGAGGTGCTGCAATGGTTCTTGCACGTTCCGGAAAATTAGGAATAAATAATATATATAATGCAGCAAATAACCTTACTGTAAACGGTAATGCATCAGTAGGTAATGCTTATGTAGGAATAGTTGCACCAACAAATGGGGCAATCATACAGGGGAGAGTGGGAATTGGTACATCAGTTCCTGCATCATCCCTTGACATTACTGCAATAAATCCCACCGGAACAACAACCAATGTGGAAGGTTTGCTGATTCCTCGAATAGATCGTCAACGGGCTCAATCCATGACTGCTGTCCCCAATTCCACATTGGTATACATCAATGATATTTCCACCGGCACTGCTGCAGGCACTGCCATTGATGTTACCTCAACGGGGTATTATTATTTTGATGGGACAAAATGGACAGCCATTCTTTCATCTGCCAATAACAGTAATAGTAACTGGCAGCTTGCCGGAAACTTGGGAACAAATCAGACCACCAATTTTATTGGTACTTTAGATAATCAAAATCTTACTTTTAAAAGAAACAATATACAGTCAGGATTTCTAGGCGCTATAAATACCGCGTTCGGTCTTTCTTCGTTGCCACCTACATCTGCTGCAATTGGCAGCACTGCTTTTGGTATCAATGCTTTAGGCAATACTACGGGAGGCGTAAGCGGATCAGCTTTTGGGCACCAAGCTCTTTCTGCCAATATTTCAGGTAGCAGTAATTCTGCATTTGGAGCACAAGCTCTCGTTGCTAATATTACAGGAGCAAGCAACACAGCGGTTGGTACAGTAGCCCTTGCTAATATGGTTTCCGGAGGTAGTAATACCGCGGTGGGACACTTTTCTTTAAATAATGCTACCGGTAATTTTAACACAGCACTTGGATATGCATCGTTAATAGGATTAACCACTGGGCTTAGTAATATTGGTATTGGACAAAATGCAGGAAATGAAGGAACAGGTGGCGTGTCACTTACATCAGGAGATGGAAATATAATAATAGGAAGACAGGCTTCTTTACAAAATGGCAACAACCAGCTAAATATCGGAAGTGTCCTTTTTGGAACCGGTATCAATGGAACTCTCGCAGCCCGTACCGGTAATATCGGTATTAAAACACCTAACCCGCAACGGACATTTCATGTGGACGGCGCGGCAGACAATCCGATTACAGGAATTCCTACTGAGATTCAGCAAGGAAATGACGTCGTAATATCTAACACGGGTAATCTTAGCATCGGTACAAATAACATAGCTACAGCAAGACTCCATGTAGTTTCAGAAAACAATGATGTCTTGAATGAGTATCATTTTGATGATTATGGAGGAACAACCAATAAATACAATGCATTCCGTATCCATAAGGCACGTGGTACAGTAGCAGCACCGGCAAATCTTCAAAACGGAGATCATATTGGAGCTATTGAGTTTACACCTTATTTCAATAACACTGCCTCTCCTTATAACAATGGAACAGGTTTGTATGCTGCTTATGAAGGTAATGGAACCAATAATCTTACTTCTCTTCGTTTTTTTACCAGCGGTAATATGCCGACAACAGGAGAAAGAATGAGAATAGACCAGAATGGAAATGTAGGGATAAATACAGCATCACCCACTACTACTCTGGAAGTGGTAACTTCCAACGTTAATACTGGGAGCCTGGGAATAAGATTTGCAGGAAATAACCCAACTCCGGCCGTGGGTCAAAATATTTTAGTTGGATTTAATCCTAATACAATAGCAGGAGGGTATGCTCATTGGGCAATAGGCTCACAATTTTTTGATGGCACCGCGCTTGGAGATGCTGACTTTATTTTCAAATCATCAAATGGTGGGACTTATGTAGATCGTATGATTATCAAAAATGGTGGAAATGTGGGAATGGGTACAAATACTCCAACACAGAAACTTCACGTTATAGGAAATATTCTGGCATCCGGAACTATCACTCCTTCAGATATAAGAATAAAAAAAGATATTACAGACAATACTTATGGCTTAAAAGAAGTTTTAAATCTGAGAACTATTAACTATAAATATAAAGATGAAGAATTGAGTAAAGACAAAAAAATAGGATTTATAGCTCAGGAAATAAAAGCTGCAATGCCCGAACTTGTTACTACTGCGGATGATAATATGAAAACACTTGGAGTAAATTATGCTGAAATGACCGTGATACTTACAAAAGCAATACAGGAACAGCAAATACAGATCAATACCCTTAAAAAGGAAATTGAAGAATTAAAGAAAAATAAATAACTCAACTGCAACAGCTTTCATAACTAATCTATTTTTTTGATTACTAATAAACCATCCTTTTTTGAGGATGGTTTTAGTATTTGAAATTCAGTTAAATTAATATCTCGAAATCACAGCCCAAGCAGAACCAGTACTCTGTACCACAACTCCTCTTCCAAGATCATTATTATTCAGACCGTAATTAGAAAAATTACCGCCATTCATTCTGAAAGTACCTGATATTGTCACATTTCCGTTGGTATCGTTGATCAGATTATAGATTTTTCCCATATTTGAAATATTTGCGGCCGGAAGAGCAATATTTCCTCCGACAAGAACCGTATAATCATTTCCGGCAACAGATCCTGAGGCTAAAGTCCTGATTTTCTGATCGGCAGAAACAACAACTTTTATCCATCGGCTCCCATTAAAATAATAATATCCAGGTGTCGTTACTTCCAGCGTTTGCCCTGCCGGTGCAGAATCCGCTGCTGTTACAAATACCAAAGCACCGGTTTGAGACGCAGTATAGGTTTTCGTTCTTAGCTGATCCCCTGAAATTCGCGGGCCAATGATACCATCAAATTTGCTGGTATCTGAAGGATTTCCAACTACATCTAAAGTAGCATTCGGGCTGTTTGTATTAAAGCCAACCTGGGCAAAAGCGAAAGAACCGACCAATAGAAATAAGGAAGGGAATAATTTTTTTGTCATGTTTGATTTGTTTTTGCTGACAAAAATATATTTTATTTAAATTAACCCTAGTTTTAAGGGTTAAAAATTGAAAAAACCACATAAAAAAGACAGTATCTCTACTGTCTCATTAATATATTTCGTTAAAAGTATTAAATATGTTAAATTAAATCAAATCTATCAGCATTCATCACTTTCACCCAAGCACTTACAAAATCCTTTACGAATTTTTCCTGTGCGTCAGAACTTGCATACACCTCAGCAATTGCTCTCAACTCAGAATTTGAACCAAAAACAAGATCTGCACGGGTTGCAGTCCATTTTTTCTCACCGGTTTTGCGATCGGTTCCTTCATACAGCTCGTTATCCTGAGAAGCCGCCTTCCATTGTGTATTCATGTCTAAAAGATTTACAAAAAAATCGTTAGTAAGAATACCCGGTTTTTGAGTAAAAATACCGTGTGCAGAACCGTCAAAATTGGTGTTTAGCGCTCTCATTCCACCGATTAATACCGTGAGCTCCGGAGCAGACAGATTCAAAAGCTGAGCTTTATCTATTAATAGTGCTTCAGTAGAAACAGAAAGTTTTTTCTTTAAATAATTTCTAAATCCATCTGCCGCAGGCTCAAGATAACCCATTGATTCAACATCGGTTTGTTCCTGAGAAGCATCCATTCTTCCAGGTACAAAAGGAACAATTAAGGTATGGCCCGCATCTTTTGCTGCTTTTTCAATAGCTGCACTTCCGGCTAGCACGATTAAATCAGCTAATGAAACTTTTTTACCACCTGTTTGATTTTCATTAAACTCTTTCTGAATATTTTCTAAAGCGCTTAAAACTTTTTGAAGCTGAGCAGGATTATTTACCTCCCAATATCTTTGCGGAGCCAGGCGTATTCTTGCCCCGTTTGCGCCACCTCTTTTATCGCTTCCTCTAAATGTAGAAGCTGATGCCCAAGCTGTCGAAACCAATTCAGAAATATTTAAACCTGAACTTAAAATTTTTGATTTTAAAGCTTCTACATCAGAATTATTGATCAAAACATGATCAACTTCCGGAATCGGATCTTGCCAGATCAATTCTTCCTGAGGAACTTCCGGACCCAAATAACGGGCTTTCGGACCCATGTCTCTGTGTGTTAATTTAAACCATGCTCTTGCAAATGCATCTGCAAACGCATCCGGATTTTCATGAAATTTTCTGGAGATTTTTTCGTACACCGGATCAAATCTTAATGAAAGATCTGTGGTAAGCATTGTTGGCCTGTGTTTTTTATTCGGATCAAAGGCATCAGGAATAGTCTCTGCCCCATTTTTTGCAACCCATTGATGTGCGCCAGCCGGGCTCTTTGTTAGTTCCCATTCGTTTTCGAAAAGATTTTTAAAGAAAGAATTACTCCACTGCGTCGGCGTTTCTGTCCATGTTACCTCCAATCCACTGGAAATCGTATCGCCCCCTCTACCTGATTTATAGGAGCTATTCCAACCTATGCCCTGTGATTCAATACTTTCACCTTCGGGTTCTCTGCCAACATGATCAGCCGGACCTGCGCCGTGAGTTTTACCAAAAGTATGTCCACCGGCGATCAAAGCAACGGTTTCTTCATCATCCATCGCCATTCTCCCGAACGTATCGCGAATATCTTTGGCTGCTGCAATTGGGTCCGGATTTCCGTCGGGTCCTTCAGGGTTTACATAAATCAGCCCCATTTGTACGGCGGCCAAAGGTCTTTCTAAATCCCTGGAATGGATATTTCCGTCTGCATCGTCATCACTTGGAAGAACACCGTGGTTTTCAATCACTCCCGGAGATCCGTGAGAATAACGCAAATCTCCGCCCAACCAGGTCTTTTCCGAGCCCCAATAAACATCCATATCCGGTTCCCAAACATCTTCACGGCCACCCGCAAAACCAAATGTTTTGAAGCCCATTGATTCTAAAGCAATGTTTCCGGTAAGAATTAATAAATCTGCCCAGGAGATTTTGTTCCCGTATTTTTGTTTGATCGGCCATAATAACCTTCTGGCTTTATCAAGGTTCACATTATCCGGCCAGCTGTTCAAAGGTGCAAAACGTTGTTGCCCTGCTCCCGCTCCTCCTCTACCATCACCGACGCGGTAAGTTCCGGCACTATGCCACGCCATACGGATAAATAACGGCCCATAATGTCCAAAATCTGCGGGCCACCAATCCTGAGAATCAGTCATTAAAGCATGAAGATCTTTTTTTACAGCTTCAAGGTCGAGGCTTTTGAAGGCTTCGGCATAATTGAAGTCCTTATCCATAGGGTTTGATAGCGCAGAATGCTGACGAAGAATATCTACCCGCAACTGATCTGGCCACCAATCTAAATTTTTAGTCCCACCGCCTGCGACGCTCTGTTTTTTCATTGTTCCGTTGTGAAAAGGGCATTTACTGATGTCATTTAAATCTTTTTCCATTTAGTTCAAATTTTATGTTATTACAGTTAATTTTTTTCTTTAAAAAGCAATTCAAACTTACAATAGTTTTTGCAATAAATACAATCTATTGAAAAAATTTTTACGATAGTTAAAAACAATAACATATCACAAATCATTGATTATCTGACAATACAGGAATAAAAATTATAATATTTCAAAGATGTCAGTAAAATTTACATTTAGATTAATTAAAATAAAATGACAAAAGAGCGTATTTAGAATAATTCAAGTTATTGTTAATACCACATAAAATCCAAGTTTTTATTTATCAAAATTTTACTTAACTTTATCTATTCAGAAAACATGAAAGTTTAGCATGAAAAAAATACTAACCGTTTTACTGGTAGCATTTATCATCATCCAGTTTTTCCCGATAGACAAAACAAATCCTGCTCCTACACCGGGAATGGATTTTTTAAAAATAAAAAACACGCCTCCTGAAGTCGCAAAAATCATCAACAGCTCTTGTTACGACTGCCATTCTAACGAAACCAAATATCCGTGGTATTCTAATTTTGCCCCGGCTTCCTGGTTTTTGAAAAATCATATCAATGAAGGAAGGAAACATCTGAACTTTTCTACTTTTGCTATGTATGATCCTAAAATACAGGCACAAAAATTGCAGGAATGTATTGAAATGCTTGAGAAAAAAGAAATGCCGCTGGAATCTTATTTCATAGGACATCAGGAAGCAAAACTGACTGATAAACAAAGAAAAATCTTAATTGATTATTTTAAAAGAGAGAAAAAAGAAACAGAGAGAAAAATGGCCCTTTAACATCAACATTATGGAGGAACAATGGCAAAATAAGTATGTTGTATTTTTCGACGGAGATTGTGGAGTCTGCAATTTCTGGGTACAATGGATTTTGGAGAGGGATAAAAAAGATCAATTCTTGTTTGCTTCTCTTCAGTCTGATTTCGGGCAAAATTTTTTATCCGAAAGAGGCTTGGATACAAAAGTTTTTAACACAATGTATCTTTGGAAGCCCAATCAGTATTATTTGCAAAAATCAAAAGCAGTTTTACAGATTGCTAATTTACTTGGCGGAATTTATAAGCTTTCGTGGCTTGGAAAAATCGTTCCGGCCTTTTTGAGTGACAAACTTTATGATATTATTTCAAGAAACCGGATGAAACTGGCAAACCAGAAATGTTATTTGCCGACACCGCATCAAAGAGCTAAATTTATTCAGGTTTGATTTTTAAACACAAATTCACTAATTTTTTACACGAATATCACAAATTTAAGATTCTCAATAAAACAAATTTTAAGGATCTGAGATTGAAAATTACAAATAAAAGGCTACTTCAAAATTTGAAATAGCCTTTATTTTTTACTGATTCAAAGACCAGACAGAATAAGAATTCGGCGGACACTGGATTTTCACCCATTTGTCACCCTGCGTTGTTGGATACCAGCTTGAGTGCCCTGTAAAATCTTTTATCTGCTGATTGCTCCAATTTGTTTCAACCCATCTTTCCTGCCAGGTTGAAGAATTATTGATGTAAACCACCAATCCGGGATTTCCGTTGTATCCGTTTCTTCTTGCAACATATTCGTCATTATCGGTGTATAAAATTGAGGTTGTACCTGTTGCTTTGTTATTATGAATCCAAATTAGATTATTTAATCTTTCTTTGCTTAGCCACTCTTCATAATCCCTGTAGAAAATTGTCGGATAGCCTTCGTGGGTGAGAATATATGCATAAGCCAACATTTTATTGTAAATAATATCAGTGTCGTGGTTGGCTACAAAAGTTACCGCTTTGAAAGGATTTCTTTTCCACATCATGTCGTCATTTAAGACATTTAAATTTCCATTATCAAAAGCTTCATCCATTTTATAATACGCTGCAAAATCAAAGACAGAACTATTTGCGTTATTTGCCCACCATTCCAGTGTATTTACATTTGAATCCCACAATTCTCCCACAGAAAATCCGCCGACGTTTGCGTTCCAGGTATTAACTACCCAAGGCCCGAAACCTTTTACATAATCAAACCTCCATCCATCAAATTTCATCACATTTTTATAATATTTTCCTACAGAATCATCTCTTCCCCACAACCAGTCCTGAACATTCGGGTTGGCATGACAAAGATCCGGAAAGCCTCCAAAAGCCCCCTCATCATTATTTCCGTAAGCATTTTTATAAAAATCATTATAACTTCTCGGGAATTTTCCTGAAGCTACTCCTGTAAAATTAGTCCAGGTGTTTGTTCCCGTGTAAGGATTTGCTTCGGACTGCCCACCACTATTATGATTAATGACAATATCTGCATAAACCTGCATATTTTCAGCATGAGCTTTTGTAATTAATGCTTCCAGCTCTGTTTTTGATCCAAACCGGGTTTCAATGGTTCCATTTTGATTATAATTTCCGAAATCATAATAATCTGTAGGATCATACCCCATTGAATATGGTCCATTCTGAGCTTTTGAAGCAGGCGGCAACCAAACAGCTCCGATTCCTGCATTAGACCAATCGGTAATTTTTCCTTTTACAGTATTCCACCAGTTTCCACCATCTGGAACATCCCAATAAAAACCCTGCATGAGAACGCTCCCACCCGGTCCGGCAACAAATTTTGCATTGACCGGAGTTCCTGTGCTGAAAGGGCGGCCGTCATGATTGGTGACATTCACCGTTTTGTTATGAATTTCCTGTTGCTTTTGATTTTCAACAGCCATTTCATCAATATTCTGACAAGAATTGATAAATCCTAAGGCCATCAATGAAAGTAAGAAGTGTGTTTTTTTCATATCGAAAGTATTAATTATTAAACCATTAACTAAATTACAATTTTATTAAAATAAATTCTAACCGCAGTGAAATAATTTTCATATTTAATAATAAACATAATAAAAACTTTATTTTTAATTTTCATTAAAAAATCATAAACTTTTAAGATTTTCGGTACAATTTTTCCATTAATCCATATATTTGCAGACTATGGAATATAATACCCAAAAAACTCAGCTTCATTTGCCGGAATACGGCAGAATTATACAACAGTTGGTTGAACGTTGCAAAGAGCTTCCTACAAAAGAAGAAAGAAGCGAAATGGCAATGGCAATTATTGATTTTATGGGTCAAAGAAACCCACAGCTCCGAGACGAAGAAAATTATAAGCATAAACTTTGGGATCATCTTTTTATTCTGGCAGAGTATGATCTGGATGTAGATTCACCGTATCCGTTCCCGACAAGAGAACAGCTGGCCGAAAAACCTAAAAGGATGGAATACCCAAAATTACAGGGTGATTTTAAATTTTACGGGAAAAGTATTCTTCAATTAATAGAAAAAGCCATCGAGCTTGAACCGGGTGATGAAAAAGAAGCCCTGATCGAGGTGATTGCCAACAATATGAAGAAGTCTTACAATGTATATAATAAGGAACACGTAACGGATGATGTGATTTTCCGTCACCTGAAGGAGCTTTCAGAAAACAGACTGGATCTTACAGGAATTGAAACTTTGGAAAAAAGTAAAATTTACTATACGAACAGCAGCAACAGGAATAATAATAACAACAACAGAAATAACAACAAAAACCAGTCTAACAACAAAAAAAGACATAACAACAACAATAATAATCATAAAAACAGAAAGTAAATGAGTGGGACATTTCAAATAAGAGGAGGAAAAAGATTGCATGGTGAAATCACTCCACAAGGAGCAAAAAATGAAGCTCTTCAAATCCTTTGTGCCGTTTTGTTAACTGATGAAGAAGTTAGAATTAAAAATATTCCGGATATCCACGATGTCAACAGACTGATTGAGATTTTAGGAGATTTTGGGGTAAAAGTGACTAAAAATGGACAGGGAGATTACACATTCAAATCTGATAAAGTTAATTTTGATTATATAAAGTCCAGCGAATTTAAAAAAGACGGAGCTAAATTAAGAGGCTCAATTATGTTGATGGGTCCAATGCTGGCAAGATACGGCGAAGCTTATATGCCAACTCCGGGTGGTGACAAAATCGGGAGAAGAAGATTAGACACCCATTTTCAGGGATTGGTTGAGCTCGGCGCGGAATTTAATTATGATGAAGAAGAATATTTCTATTCATTAAAAGCCAAAGAACTTAAAGGAAAATTTATCCTTCTGGAAGAAGCTTCCGTAACGGGAACTGCAAATATTGTGATGGCGGCGACCCTGGCGAAAGGAAAAACAAGAATTTACAATGCTGCGTGTGAACCTTACCTTCAACAGCTTTGTAAAATGCTGAACAGAATGGGAGCCAATATTTCAGGAATCGGGTCAAATTTACTGACCATCGAAGGAGTTGATTACCTTCGCGGTACCGAACACACTATGCTTCCGGATATGGTAGAAATCGGGTCCTGGATTGGTCTTGCAGCCATGACAAAATCTGAAATTACCATTAAAAATGTAAACTGGAACCAACTAGGCGTTATTCCCAATACATTCAGAAAATTAGGAATCCAGCTTGAGCAAAGTAATGACGATATTTTTATTCCTGCTCAGGAAAATTATAGAATTCAGAAATTTATTGACGGTTCGATCCTGACGATTTCTGATGCACCATGGCCGGGATTCACTCCGGATTTACTATCCATTATTTTAGTAGTAGCAACTCAGGCGAAAGGAAGTCTTTTGGTACACCAGAAAATGTTTGAATCAAGACTATTTTTCGTTGATAAACTGATTGATATGGGTGCTCAAATCATCCTTTGCGATCCACACAGAGCAACAGTAATCGGGTTGAATCAGGAAGCTCCATTAAGAGGAACAACCATGGTTTCTCCGGATATCAGAGCTGGGAATGCTCTTCTTATCGCTGCTCTTTCTGCAGAAGGAAAATCGATCATCCACAATATCGAGCAAATTGACAGAGGATATGAAAATATCGACGGCAGACTGAAAGCTATCGGAGCTGATATTGAGAGAATTTAAGTTAGAAATTAGAGGTTAGAAGTTAGTTTTAGCCTTGGGTTTTATAAATATTAAAAGCGTTCAGAAATCTGAACGCTTTTTTGTAATTAAAACTATATGAATCTCTTATGAATATTTTCTGCAGACATATTCTACAGTGGTATTCAAAAGTTTATTATTATTCAGATAAAATTCCAGTTGCTCGTAATCTTCTGAATTTACATTAATATACAGCTGAACAGTACCAAAACTGTTTCCTTTCGTATCATACTCCACATTAGCCGACAACACCCTGTGACAGATCCCGAATTTATTGTAAATAGTATTCATCAAATGTTCAAACTTCATTTTACCATTCAATTCTATTTCCACGATAAATTCTTTTTTCGGCAGGCTTATTTTGTTTTGTAAAACCTGCAGGTTCGGATTTGGTGTAATCATAACTAATTGCTTTGGGTTAGACATCAGATTCTCTGCTCTAGTGCGTTAAATCTTTAGCAAAAATATAAAAAATTATTAGTCTACAAAATTAGTAGGGTATTAATTTTTAATTTTAACATTTAAATTTAAGATTCGGCTAAAACCATTTGAATTTCATTCATAAAAAAACGGGCTAAAGCCCGCTCCTATTGTAGATATTATTCTTAAATTATTTTAATTCCCTAACTCTTTCCAATTTATCAGAAGCGGCCAAACCATTGGGATTACAGCCGGGTTCACCTTCAGGAACTTTCAGGTTTTTCTTTTTGTAAAACTCTTCCCAGAAATCATTAGTTTTTCCTGTTTTCGGATCAATGAAAGTCATGGGTTCAAGCTTGAAAACAGCATCTTTTCTAAAAGCTCTTTCTATAAAATCTGAACAGTAATATGAATTTTCATCTAAGATATAGTTAAAATTATAAGGTTTCCCCACCATTGACTCTGCCCTTTCCAATGCAGCAGGAATTGCATTTTGATATTGCTTTTTTAAACGATAAACGATTACTTTTTGTCCGTCATCTGCCTGATCTTTCAGAAATTCTTTTAAAATTTGCTTTTGAGAACCCCCTTTGGGAGCTGCATGAAGTACAAACACCTCATTTTTAGTTTTCTCCAAAATCCCGATATGATCGAAGGATGCATTTTCCTGTTTTTGAGTTACATTATTAATGGCTCCCGAAAGGCCGGTTGCTTTGGCCGTCACAAAAAGCAGATCTCCGTTTTTTAAATCTGAAACCGCATTGTTTTTACAATTTAAAAGTACATTTAAGAGAAAAACAGCTGCATATAATTTCAGGATAAATTTATTTTTTAAAATTTGATTCATAACATTTTATCCAATCCTGCACAGTCATTTTTTTGCTCACTTCAGCCAATAATTCCAGAGGAATATCATCCATTTTTTTGAAGCGGACACAAGATTTTCCCATGTCTAATTTCCTTTTGCTGTGTTTCGGAAATTCTTCTACAAACCAGTTCAGCAGTTCCGGATTGGCATACATTCCCATATGGTAAAATGCGATAAAATTCTTTTGAGAAGCCAATCCCATAAATGGAAGCGGCAAACCCGGTGTGCAGTGATATCCTGCAGGATAAGTTTCCAAAGGAACTCCCCAACCTACCATTCCGTAGCTGATATTTTCTCGAAAGCCTTCCGGTAAATTATCATTAATTGTATCAAATATCTTTCTGAAAATCTCCTGTCTTTCCTCAGGAATTTTCGAGATATAATCTTCTATAGAAACAGCTTGAATCTGCATATTCGTTTAGTTTAAATAATTCTTCAAATTAACAAAATTTAAATGAAATTAAATTTAAACAAAATAAAAAAACAGCTAAACATATTGTCTAGCTGTTTGGTAAAATTATTAAATCTAAAAATTATCTTTTGATTGCTTTCGTTGTTGATTTAGAACCGTCTTTAAACGTAACAGTCACTAAGTACAACCCTGAATTCAATTCACTTAATTGTAATTCTTTACCTGGGTTTTCAATAGTTTTCACTACTCTTCCAGATACATCCATTACAGAAACAGATTTGATATCCTTTGTTTCAGCAATATATAAAACATCTTTGAACGGATTTGGATATACCTTAACTTCATTTTTCTTAGCAGAAGTTTCAGCAGTTCCCAAAGTAGTCATTGTAAGAGAGAAATCATCAAATCCCATATAATACGGATCTGTTGTAGTATTGAAAGCCTTGATACCGAAAGAGTAATCTCCTGTAGTTGTAGGCGTATAGGTTACGGTTACTTTCGTATAGTTTGTACTATCACTTCCACCGGTAGCTGTCTGATCAGGGGTAATAAATGTGGATAAACTTGTAGCATTCGTTGGTGTTTGTCCGTTATTTACCAGAACCTCATTCTGCCATCCCGTGTAGTTATCCCCTACCCAAAAGAACGTAAACTCATATGTATTTCCAGCCGTTAAAGTAAATGTAGGTGTCCACAAATAAGCAGCATTAGTATATGGATAATAAATTGTCACATAGTTTGGTGCAGATTTAGGATCATTATAACCTTGCTGAGAAGCATTTCCTGATGTAAAGTTATACGTAGATGAGCTTCCTCCAGGAGTTTGTTTCCAACAATTCGGAATTATTGCAGATCCTGTACTTGCCATTGCATCAAAATTCTCATTCCAAGGCAATGTGGTGATCGGAACACAAAGTGTTGTAAATGTTGTTGGAGAAGCACTCCAGATACTTTTATCTGTAGCAGTACAATTCGATCTCACCCAAGCATAATATGTTGTTGAAGGAGACAGTGAATTCAACGGTGCAGAAGCTGTAGTAGAAGTTGCAGAGTTGCTGGCATCCAGAACGGTAGTAGAAGTAGGTGCCGTATTATTTGTGCTGTAATAAACCTCATACCCGTTTGCAGGAACTGTACCAGGTGCCGTCCAGCCAATAGCCGCCGAATTCGAAGTGACATTCGATGAAGTAACTGCAGATGGCTCTAAACAGCTAGGAATATCCTGAACAGTAATATTATCAAGATAAATACCACGGAAAGTTCCTCCCAAGCCATGCTTAAATGCTAATTGGACATCAGAGCCCGCAGGGATATTAACAGTATATAATGTTTGAGTAGTTGTTAATGAAATAGCAGAACCAATTTGAGTAAAAGAAGCAGGATCTGTAGGGTTTGATAAAGTACCTACTAATACTGTATAACCGTTTGACCCTGATTTTGCGTAGAATCTTACACGCTTAGTACCATCCGAAAGGTTTATCGTCGGAGGTGAAACCAACATTTGACTGCCCGTAGAAGCTGACGAATTATACATATAATAAGAATTCGGCGCTGAATATGAATTTGATGCAGATACATAACCATACCCTGAAAACGAAGCACTTTCTAAATAAGACCAGCAGCTAGGCGCATTATTATTGGTTGAAGAGCCTGTACTTGTTGTATCAAAATTTTCCGTGTACGGAGTAGTGAAAGTAGAACAAGCTGTTTTAAATGTTCCCGCAAAAGACCAAACACTCTGGCTTGTTGCTGAACTACAGTTGGTTCTTACCCAATAATAATAATTTGTATTTGAGTTAAGGCCTCCAATCGTAGTGCTTGTACCCGTTACTCCAGGATAAGTAGGCGTTACTGTACTCGCAGGTGTTGTGTTGGAAGTGCTGTGATATACGTCATAACTTACTGCACTTGCCAGAGTCGACCAGGAAACCAATGCAGAATTAGCCGTTATACTTGCAGGAGCCTGCAAAGTTGGAGGCGCACAATCTGAATACAAATCCGCCGAGAAAGCAAAAATGTTCGGAAGGCCCGAACCACTTGCTTTGGTTACTGTTACACTTTGTATTAGTTTTGCCTGATTTGCAGCATCTATTGCCAACTCACTTTGATATAATCTAGGGTTTGTTCCGCCTTCAGGAGATGGAACATCATCACCAGCAGCAGGAGTTACCCCTGGTTTTTTTATCCTTCCGATCCCTTGAATCGCAAAATTGGTTCCGCCATACCAGTCTGCAAGACTGATGCTTGCAAACGTTTGTGAAGTACCATCTGTAAAATTCACAACCACACTTACCGTAGAAGTACCACTACCGCTAACAGCGAGCATATACAATTTAGTAGCTGCTTTCGGTGTTGTAAATACTAATGTCCCGGCATCACTTATTGCAGATAATCTCAAAGAATTATTTGCATTTAAACTTGCCAATTGATAACTCAATCCGGGCGTTGCTGCTACTGCAGAATTGATAATTCCATCCACAGGAATACCGTATGTAATAGCTGGGGTTGTGGATGTTAGCTGAAAATCTTTAGCTACAAAAGCATAAGAAACACCGTCTACATCATTATTTGTAGAGGTGTTTGAAGATCCTATTCCGTTTGCAATTACATCCGCTGTAAAACCAGAAGCAATAGGCATTTGTTGGAAATTTTGAGCTGCCACAGAACCGGCAGTCAATAGAGCGATCGCATTGAAAGCTCCAAAAAGTAGTTTTAAATTCATAATTTACTAGTTATTGTCGCTGTAAATTTATAAAAAAAACAATATAAAAATAGTTTTGATGAAAAATTTTTAAGAATTTATTAATTATCATGAAAAAATCACTATTTAATCACCAATTAAAGAAATAATTAATCAAAAATATAATTACAAATACCTATTAAATTCTTACAAATAATGATAGAAAACTGAACATATTAAAAATCTCATAAAAATCCATTCAGCCTAAGCTTTATTTTAATATTGAGAAATTAAATCTTATTTTTGCCATACAAATTATTTGAACAATGCCGAATATTTCAAACAGAGCACAACACATGCCGCCGTCGCCGGTAAGAAAACTGGTTCCTTTTGCCCTGAAAGCAAAACAAAAAGGGATAAAAGTATATCACCTGAATATCGGACAACCCGATATTGAAACTCCGGAAACGGCTCTTAACGCTTTAAAAAATATTGATTTAAAAGTATTGGAATATGCTCTTTCTGAAGGAAATATAGAATACAGAAAAGCACTTACAGAATATTACCATTCTCTAGGTTTTGAAGATCTTACCCCAGATAATTTTATTGTAACAAACGGAGGATCAGAAGCGTTGAATTTCGCGATCTCAACGTTGTGCGATGATGGTGATGAGGTAATCATCCCGGAACCGTATTATGCCAACTACAACGGTTTTACAAGTACATTCAATGTCAATGTAGTAGCCGTTCCTTCCACGATTGATACTGGGTTTGCACTTCCTCCGATCGAAGAATTTGAGAAAAAAATTACGGATAAAACCAGAGCAATCATTATTTGTAATCCGGGAAATCCTACGGGTTACCTTTATACCCGCGAAGAGCTTCAAAAGCTGGCGGATATTGCCGTAAAACATGATATTGTTATCATTTCCGATGAAGTGTACAGAGAATATGTGTACGACGGAAAACAGCAGATCTCAATGTTTGCCTTTCCTGAATTAAGTGAAAACTGTATCATAATCGACTCAGAGTCCAAGCGTTATTCAATGTGTGGCGTAAGAATCGGATGTTTGATTACCCGTTCTAAAAAAATCCACGATGCGGCTATGCTTTTTGCACAGGCCAGACTGAGTCCTGTTTTATTGGGTCAGATTGCGGCTACTGCTGCCCACCAAAACGACGGAGCCTACATCAGAGCCGTAAGAGAAGAATATACGCACAGAAGAAATGTTTTAGTTGATTTGTTGAATGCAATTCCTGGCGTTATCTGTCCAAAACCGAAAGGAGCTTTCTATTGTGTTGCAGAGCTTCCTGTGGATGATACTGAAAAATTTGCTCAATGGCTGCTGGAAACATACTCCAATCACGGTGAGACTATCATGGTTGCACCTGCAGGAGGATTCTACAGCAATCCGGAATTAGGTAAAAAGCAGGTGAGAATCGCTTATGTTTTAAAAGAAGAAGATTTAAAAAGAAGTGTTGCAATTTTAAAAGATGCACTTGAAAAATATAAATTGGAATTTAATCTTTAATTTAAAAGCTTAATTAAGATGTCAGCAATAAAAAATACAGGTTTGAAACTCTTCTTCCCTACCCTTTTATTGCTGATATTTTTTTCCTGCAATCAAAAAACTGAAACAACATCCCAACCCAACGAAATTACTTTTATAAGCTATTCAGACATCGGTGGAGAGCTGGGAAATTATAAAATCATTAAAGCCACAAAAGATTCCATCCATCTGGAAAAAGGAGCTACGGACATCAAAGCTCATAAAGAATGGAAATCTGCAATAACTCCCGAAATCTGGCAACGGCTGATCTCATGTATCGACGTAAAAACACTGGATAAGATCAAAAGCTCACCAAGCCAGCAATCTGTGGACGGAATTGACGAAACATTCCAGATCAGGACTCCGAAAAAATACCATGCTTATGTAAATTCTTATGTTGACACCGTTCATTATAAGCAATTACAGAATTTAAAGGATCAACTTCAAAACATTCTTCCAAAAGAATACAAATAAAATCATGCACAAAAATTTTTCACTTCAGCCTTACAATACCTTCGGCGTAGATGCAGCAGCAAAATATTTTATCGAAATTCATTCCATCGAAGAATTAAAAGAAGCCCTTGAATTCTCAAACTCTCAAGCTCTCAAAATTTTATTTCTCGGAGGCGGAAGCAATATCCTTTTAACAAAAGATTTCGACGGATTAGCCGTTAAACTAAGCTTAAAAGGAATCCACGAAGACATTACCGGTGAAAATGAAGTTTTAGTTACGGCAAAAGCGGGGGAAAACTGGCATGAATTCGTGATGCATTGTTTGAAAAAAAACTTTGGCGGGCTGGAAAATCTTTCCCTGATTCCGGGAAATGTAGGAACTTCACCAATGCAGAATATCGGTGCTTACGGAACGGAAATTAAAGATACTTTTGTAAGCTGCACAGTGTTAAATCTTGAAAATCTTCAACTGGAATCTTTTAATCTCGAGCAATGTAAATTCGGGTATAGAGATTCTGTTTTTAAGCAGGAAGGAAAAGGAAAATATGTGATTTTGGAAGTTACTTTTAAATTGACCAGAAAAGCCCACAAAATAAAAACAGAATATGGAGCAATTAAATCCGAACTGGAAAATTCGGGTATTAAAAATCCTACCATTCAGGATGTTTCCAACGCTGTAATCCATATCAGACAAAGCAAATTGCCAGATCCGAAAGAAATAGGAAATGCCGGAAGCTTTTTTAAAAATCCCACCATCACTTTATTTGAATTCGAAGAATTACAACAAGAATTCCCTGCCATCCAAGGTTACCCCAACGGAGATTTCGTGAAAGTCCCTGCAGGCTGGCTGATCGAGCAATGCGGCTGGAAAGGGAAACAGATCGGGAATGTTGCTTCTCATAAATTACAGTCTCTGGTAATCATCAACGCAACCGGAAAAGCCACAGGAAAGGAAATTTTCGATTTTTCGACGGAGATTATTAATTCTGTAAAAGAAAAATTCGGGATTGAGCTAGAGAGAGAGGTGAATATTATTTGATTTATTAAATTACAAAATAATGTCCACAGTGTTATGCTGAGCTTACCGAAGCACCTCAATTATCTAAACAAATTCATTCAAACCAGCTCCTCAAATCTCTTTTCCACAAACCGGCAAAGCAAAAACCCCAGATACACCCCAAAAGTATTCAGGATAATATCATCGATCTCAAAAATCCCCATTCTTGTAAAATACTGAAGCGCTTCCACAATAAAAATTACCGAAATAAAAGTAAAAAGCAGGCTTTTTAAATCCTTAAGTGTAGGAAAAATCCATCCCAGGAACCCAAACGGAATAAACATAATGATATTTCCGAGGACAATAGTGACAATATCCATCCACGAGGAAGCGCCTTTGATGAAATTAATGGTCGATACGATCGGTTTTATCGTAAGAAGATTATCGTCATACTGAAATCTGCCCATCCCGAGAAACAGGAGGTACAATAAAAATAAAGTATAGGGAACGATAATAATTTTATAAAATTTCTTTAACATCGATTGCAAATTTATTCATTTCAAAAACATTAAATTTGTATGTTAAATTAATTTAATGAAATACGTATTACTTACACTGATTTCAGCAATGCTGTTGTCCATTTCATGGCCGACTTACGGGGTTCCATTTTTTATATTTTTTGCCCTTGTTCCATTACTGATGATGGAGCACGGAGTTTCAAAATTCTCGGCGTACAAAAGAAAAAGCTGGGTGGTTTTTGGGCTTTCCTACGTATGTTTTGTAATCTGGAATGTAGTAACGACAGGCTGGCTGTACGGCTCAAAAAACCCTGACGGCAGCCATTCTCTGATGGCGGTTGTATTTCCGGTTTTGGTCAATTCCTTTTTATATTCACTTGTTTTCCAATGCTATCATTGGTACAAAAACGCTCAGGGAACCTATTGGGGATTAGCGTTTTTCATTGCCATCTGGATGAGCTTTGAAAAATTTCATTTAGGCTGGGAACTTACCTGGCCGTGGCTGAATCTCGGAAATGTATTTTCAGATTATCCAAAATTGATTCAATGGTATGATACATTAGGCGCAACCGGAGGAAGCTTCTGGATTCTATTGATTAATATTTTACTATTCTATACGATAAGAACCTGGCAAGCCGGAAGAAAAAGGAAAGATTTGATTAAAAACTCTTCTATTGTAGCTGCTTTGATCTTCATTCCAATGATTATTTCTGTCATTAAATATAATAGCTTTAATGAAAAACCAATCGGGCAGGTAAATGTATTACTGCTTCAGCCTGATCTTGACCCTTATGCCGAAAAATATTCTAAAGACAGTCTCGTTATTGAAAATGACCTACTAAACCTGGCTGAAAAAAACTCAGCAGGGAAAATTGATTACTACATCGCTCCGGAAACTGCTCTTCCAGGAAGAGGCTCTATTTCAGAGGCGGCTTTTGAAAAGAGCTTTCTTCTTAATAATATCAAAGGATTTTTATCAAAACATCCGGGCTCTGTTTTTGCGACAGGAATTTCTTCACATAAATTCTATACCAGCGAGGAAAATCTACCAAAAGAAGCCTATCAGCTGAATCCGGGACTTTGGGTGGAGAGCTTCAACTCAGCCATTCAAATTGTTCCGAACCAGAAGGTAGTGGTTTACCACAAAGGAAAGCTGGTTCCCGGTGTTGAAATTTTCCCTTACATGAATTATTTAAAACCAATTCTAGGTGATGCAATGCTTAATCTGGGAGGTACTGTCGCTTCTCTGGGAACGGATAAAGAACGTGTTGCATTCTCAAACCCCTTCAATAAAGGAAAAATTGCTCCTATCATTTGCTATGAAAGTATTTATGGAGAATTCACCACCGATTATGTAAAAAAAGGAGCCAATTTCCTGGCCATCATGACCAATGATTCCTGGTGGGGCGTTACGGAAGGCCACAAACAGCTTTTATCTTATGCAAAACTGCGAGCTATAGAAACCCGAAGAGAAATTGCCCGCGCAGCCAACAGTGGAATTTCTGCACATATCAACGCAAAAGGTGAGATTGTAGCTGATACTTTTTATGGAGATCAGACCGCCTTATTTGCAAAAGTGAATCTTTACGATGAAATGACCTTTTACACAAGAGCCGGAGATTTTCTTTCAAGAATTTCTGTTTTCGCTCTGGGCTTTCTGTTGTTTTATTTTTTAATTAAATGGTTCCAGAATAAGAGGAAAAAAAGCTAAGTTTATCAATTATTTTAATCACAAAAGCTGTAATTTTTTTTGAAAACACTTTAAAACAAAAACAATCATTGACTTTTGAGATTTAAAAATGAAATTAATTCCAGTCAATATTAATAAGTTATTTCAAATAATTTTCTAAAAGATTTGTCTATCTAAAAAATTCTTCGTTATTTTGCAACCTCAAATATTATACAAATAAAGAACATCGAGATATGTCAAGAATTTGCCAAATAACAGGAAAGCGTGCAATGGTTGGTAACAACGTTTCTCACGCTAATAACAAAACGAAGCGTCGTTTTGAAATTAACTTATTGGAGAAGAAATTTTACCTTCCGGAGCAAGATAAGCACGTAACACTGAAAGTATCAGCTCATGGATTGAGAGTGATTAACAAGATTGGAATCGAAGAAGCTATTGAAAGAGCTACTAGAAACGGATTGATTAAAAAGAACTAAATCATGGCAAAAAAAGGAAACAGAGTTCAAGTAATCCTTGAATGTACAGAGCACAAAGAAAGTGGTATGCCAGGAATGTCTAGATACATTTCTACTAAAAATAAAAAGAACACTACAGAGAGATTGGAATTGAAAAAATACAATCCTGTTCTTAAAAGATCTACCCTTCACAAAGAAATCAAGTAATTTATAAAATATAATTTACCATGGCAAAGAAAGTAGTAGCAACCCTACAAAGCGGACAGTCTAAAAAAATGACTAAAGTTGTGAAAATGGTGAAGTCTTCTAAATCAGGAGCTTACGTTTTCGAAGAAAAAGTAATGAATGCAGACGAAGTAGACGGTTATTTGAAAAAATAATCTACACTTTATTTACAATATAAAAAACTACTCATATTTGGGTAGTTTTTTTGTTATCTTTGCTTCTAATCTAGCTGGAAGTCAGAAGCCGAGGCTGGAAGTTACTCTTCTACTAAACGGTAGAATTGCAGACATCCACCTTCCAACATTAAACAATAAATTCCGTAATTCATAAAAATGAGTTGGTTTAAAAATATTTTTAAAAAAGAAGAGAAAGAAACTTTAGATAAAGGATTGGAAAAATCCAGCCAAGGTTTTTTCGAAAAAATGACGAAAGCCGTTGTCGGTAAAAACAAGGTTGACGATGAAGTTCTGGATAATCTTGAAGAAATACTGATTGCATCTGATGTAGGCGCATCCACAACCATTAAAATCATAGAAAGAATTGAGGAACGTGTTGCCAGAGACAAATACGTCAGCGTAAGCGAACTGGACAATATTCTTCGTGAAGAAATTTCAGGATTATTGCTTGAAAACCCACACAAAGGAACAGGAAATATTGACACCTCCAAAAAGCCTTATGTAATAATGGTTGTCGGGGTAAACGGCGTCGGAAAAACAACTACAATCGGGAAACTTGCCCATCAGTTTAAATCTGAAGGAAAGAAAGTTGTTCTGGGAGCGGCAGATACCTTCAGAGCGGCAGCTGTTGATCAACTGGTAATCTGGAGTGAGAGAGTCGGCGTTCCTATCGTAAAGCAGGATATGGGCTCAGATCCGGCTTCTGTAGCTTTTGATACGGTACAAAGTGCAGTTGCACAGGAAGCAGATGTTGTCATCATTGATACAGCGGGAAGACTTCATAATAAAATCAATCTGATGAATGAGCTTTCCAAAATTAAAAGGGTGATGCAAAAGGTGATTCCTGATGCTCCTCATGAGATACTTTTGGTTCTGGACGGTTCTACAGGTCAGAACGCTTTTGAGCAGGCCAAACAGTTTACGGCAGCGACAGAAGTAAACGCTCTTGCTGTAACAAAACTAGACGGCACGGCCAAAGGCGGTGTTGTAATAGGCATTTCGGATCAGTTTCAAATTCCGGTAAAATATATCGGTGTCGGAGAAAAGATGCAGGATCTGCAATTGTTTAATGGTACGGAATTTGTTGATTCGTTCTTCAAGAAAAGATGATTTATATCATGTTTTCCCTAATTTAGCAATTATTAAAATCATAAATATTAACAATTAAAAAATTTGCAACTATGGGAATTTTAACATGGATCTTATTCGGGCTTATTGCCGGAGCTATCGCAAAACTTATCATGCCCGGAAACCAGGGAGGAGGATGGCTGATCACCATTATTTTAGGAATTATAGGCGCCTTTATAGGAGGTGCAATCGGGGTTTATATCCTTCATTGGGGTGATGTAGATTCCTTCTGGAACTTCAGAAGCTGGATTCTGGCAATCGGGGGAGCTTTAATAGTTCTTTGGATTTACGGAATGGCTACGAAGAAAAGCACCTAAATAATTTAAAATAAAAATAAAACGGCGGATTTGAAATTCAAATCCGCCGTTTTTGTACAAAATATAATTTAGTTGATCTTAATCTGATAAGGCATTTCCATTTTCACTTCAGACTGTAGCTTTCTTTCTTCTATAATCTGCTGCATAATTTCATAATTAGCCTTTCCTATCTTATTTTTAATAACCTTTGCAGAGATATCATCTTCATTCAGATCTTTAAATATCTGCTCGAAAGGTGTCATCTTTTTTGGGTAAGATGAAATTGCGTACGATTTCAAACCTGCTTTTTGAGCCGCAAATTTCACTGCATCATTCAGGGTTCCCAATTCATCCACAAGACCGATTTGCTTTGCTCTTGTTCCACTCCATACTCTTCCTCCACCTACATTATCAATCTGATCAAAAGTTTTTTTCCTGTTTTGAGTTACAAAATGAACAAATCTCTTGTAAGTTCCCTCAACACTTCTCGTTATCAGGCTTACTCCATAAGGCGTAACACCGTTTAAAGAAGAATAATATTGAGAATTTGCATTTGTAGAAACAATATCAGAACGAACGCCGTTTTTATTGGCAATATCTTTAAAGTAAGGAATCACCCCAAAAACACCAATAGATCCTGTAAGGGTATTAGGCTCCGAATAAATTTTATCCGCGGCCATTGCAATATAATATCCTCCTGAAGCAGCATAATCACCAAAAGAAACAATAAGTGGCTTTTTCTTTTTTAATTGCTGAAGCTCAAACAAAATTTCATCAGACGCATTGGCACTTCCACCAGGAGAATTGATCCTGAAAACAACAGCTTTTACTTTATCATTTTCCTGAAGTTCCTTGATATATTTAATATAAGTTTCGGCATGAATATCATTATAATTATCTCCACCATTAATAGATCCTGAAGCATATAAGACAGCAACTTTATCCCCTGATTTTTCATCCTCAGAATAAGATGCTATATATTTTCCTAAAGAGATTTTATTTAACTTATCTTTTTCTTTTAAGTTTAATTTTGATTTAATTAATTCATCATATTCTGTTTTCTGAATTAACTTATCAGCTAATTTATACTTCAATCCCAACTCAGGAATCATTCCGTATAAGCTATCAACAACTGTTCTGAACTGGGCGGTATCAATTTTTCTTGAAACAGCCATTTTTGAAGATGTATTTTTCCAGATGTCATTTAGAAGTGTGCTTAATTGTTCTTTATTTTCGGGAGAAATATCATTTCTTAAAAACGGTTCTACCGCTGATTTGAACTTCCCGTGACGGATTACCTCGATCCCGATTCCGTACTTATCCGCAAAATCTTTTAAGAAAGTCACTTCCGTTGCCAAGCCTTTAAGCTCGATCATTCCAGACGGATTCAGATAGTACTGATCCGCAACAGACCCTAAATAATAAGCTGCCTGCGACACCCCGTTTCCATAGGCATACACAAATTTTCCGCTTTTCTTAAAATCTGCGATTGCATTCCTAAGGTCATCAATCTGGGTAATCCCGGCATTCAGGTCGTCTGCTTCGATACTTATCCCTTTAATTTTATCATCCGTTTTTGCTTTATTAATCGCCTCAATCGCGTCATAAATCAAGACACTTTTATTTTGGTCATTAATATTAAATAAACTTCCCTGTTCTTCCGTAGGGCTGTCTATTATATTTGTTTTTAAATTAATTGTAAGCACAGAATCTTTTTTCACCACTACAGACTTGTCATTTCCCATCGCGCTAAATACAAGCATTATGATAAAAAAGAAGAAAAACACGGCACATAATATAACAATAGCCACTATATTTGCCAGTACATTTTTAAAAAAACTTTTCATAAATCAATCATTTTCCTATATGTCGCAACATAAGGTAGTTTTGTTACTCGGAAGTAATATTGGAGATCAAAAAAAAAATTTAGAAACCGCCCTTCAGAAGATTAAAGAAGGGGGGAATGAAATATTACAAATAAGTGAATTTTTGACATCCGAGGCTGTAGAATTTGTCAGTTCCAATATTTTTTGTAATATTGCATCAATAATATTGACAAGTCTTTCACCTATTCAACTACTTGATTTTGTTAAAAGTATTGAAATTGAGATGGGCAGAAGTAACGATTCTAGGGTCACAGGAGGATATGCGGACAGGGTAATAGACATAGATATCGTTACATATAATGAACTGAAATTCGTCTCAGAAAGATTGGAAATCCCTCACATAAAACATCTTTTTGAAAGGGAATTCTCAAAAGTATTATTAAAAGATTTATCTGAATAAAACATAAAACATATTGTATGAAATTAGGTTTATTATTATTGGCCACATTGCCTATTGCAGCTTATGCTCAGGACAGTATCGCAGTTAGTTCTACTAACGAATACCCGAATACGTTCTCATCAGGTTCCGCCAATGTCCAACCTTTCGACAACAAGGCTAGAAGATTTAGAGATTGGTCTATCTCAGTCGGTGGTGGTACTGCCTTAATGGTTCACTCAGATCTTGTATCAGTTTATGATAAAAAGATCAACTGGGGGTACAACACTTACGTGAGTTTAGACAAACAAATCAGCCACGCTTTTGGTTTAAGCCTTATTTACCAGAGAGGAGAAACGAAACAAAAAGCTCAGCTAGAAGGAGCTGCAGGTGTTGCTGCCGGAGTTGCAGAAGCCAATACCAAGTACAATCAAATTGCTTTAATGGGAGACATCAACTTCTCAAACCTTTTGAGAAGAGTTGATAATCATTCTCCGTACAGATGGGCATTGCATGGTTACGCTGGTATCGGTTTTATGAACTTCAACACGTCCTTGCACGACAACAACGAATTCAGATGGAGTACTTCTCCAGCAAGAATTCCTTTGTTCATTGATAAGAAATTAGACTTAGCATCTTTCTATTACCAATTCGGTACTGGTCTGAAGTATAATGTTTCTAAGCTTATTGATATCGAAGCCAGAGCAATGTATACCATCAGTGGTGATGATGAGTTCGATGGTGGTGGAAATGCTGGTAAAGCAGATTACGATCCTTTATCCAAAGTTTCTAAGTATAACATGATCAACAAGAGAAGATCAGATAATATGCTGACTGTAAACTTAGGACTTACCTTTAAATTAGGTAATAAACTTTCACACCTGACATGGCATGATCCTTTACAAGAAGCTTATTACAGAGCCAACGTGCTGGAAAGCAAAGAAACTGATTTTGTAGTTTGTGAAAAAGGAGATAATGACAATGATGGCGTTTGTGATGATTGGGACAGACAACTTGATACTCCTGCTGGTGCAAGAGTTGACGGTGCCGGTGTTGCATTAGATATGGATCTTGACGGTGTCATCGATTTATACGATAAATGTGTAACCGTTCCAGGACCTGTAGAAAATCAAGGTTGTCCTCCAGCTCCTGCTGCAGTTTCAACTTCTGCAACTGCTGTAGATGAAATCAACAAAAACTTTGAAGGTATTGAATTTGAGCTTAACAGTGATAAGATCAGACCTGTATCTTATGGAAAGCTAGATCACGCTGCAGACGTTATTAAAAGTTTGAATTCTAGTGATAAGTTTTTGGTAATTGGAGCTACTGACGCTAGAGGTTCAGCTGCTTACAACTTGAAACTATCTCAGAAAAGAGCTGATGCTGTTGTAAAATACCTTAATAGCAAAGGGGTTTCTTCTGGTATGCTTATTGCTGAAGGAAGAGGTAAAACTGACCTTAAGTATCCTGAATGTGATCCAGCTTCTAAATGCTCTGAAGAAAAAAACGAGGCAAACAGAAGAGTTTACTTTCAAGCAAAATAAAAATCATTTAATTAACTAAATAAAAAATACATTATGAAATTAAGTTTAGCAATTGTTGCATTTGCATTAGCTGTTCCGACGGCAGGCTTTGCACAAGACTCAACTGCAGTAGTTTCAAATGGAGAATATCCAAACACATTTTCTTCAGGCTCTGCGAATGTTTCCCCCTTTACAAATAAATCAAAAAGATTCAACGACTGGTCAATTTCAGTGGGTGCTGGTGTTCCATTAGTACAATCTGCAGATTTAACATCTATAAAAAACGGTAACGGTAAAAACCTTTTTGGTTATTCAGCGTATGTAAGTATTGACAAAGCTATTACTCATGCTTTTGGTCTTAAATTACAATATGACAGAGGGGAAACTAGACAAGGCTGGTTCAATACAAAAGATTCTGCACCTAGCGGTATGGGATATCAGGAAGTAGGAGCCAGAACTCAATATGATGCGATCTCAATTTTAGGAGATATTAACTTCTCAAACCTTTTGAGAAGAGTTGATAATCATTCTCCTTTCAGATGGGCATTACACGGATATGCGGGTGTTGGTACTCTTGCATACAGAGCTTATCAAAAAGACGCTGCAGGCCAGAGATTAATGACTGAAATCAAGCCATTCAAACTTGGATCAATGTTTGGTCAGGCTGGTGCTGGTCTTAAATTCAAAGTTAACAGAAGAATTGACATCGAAGGTAGATTAATGTATGTAATGACTGGTGATGATGAATTCGATGGTGGAGGTCACAAATACAGCGATATCAACCAACGTGAAGAGCAGGTTTCTGACAACTTCTTCAACGCAACTTTAGGTGTTTCTTTAAAATTAGGAAAACACGAATCTCACTTAATGTGGCATGACCCACTTCAGGAAATCTATTACAAGCTAGATGTTTTGGCTAACAAAAATCAAGATATTGAAGTTTGTAAAAAAGGAGATCTTGATAACGATGGTGTTTGCGACGATTGGGATAGACAGCTTGATACTCCTGCTGGTGCAAGAGTTGACGGTGCTGGTGTTGCCCTTGATACAGACCTTGATGGTGTAATCGACCTTTACGATAAGTGTGTAACGGTTCCTGGACCTGTAGAAAATCAAGGATGTCCTACAACTACAGCTCCTATTACAGGACCTGTAACAGAAACAGAAACTAAATTAGACGGTATCGAGTTTGATCTAAACTCTGACAGAATTTTACCTTCTAACACTCCTATCCTTAACAACGCTGTTAGCTATATTAATTCTTCAAGCGGTAGTTATAATGTGATCGGAGCTACAGATACAAGAGCTTCTGATGCTTACAACCAGAAATTATCTGAAAGAAGAGCAAACAACGTTAAGAATTATTTAATTCAAAATGGTGTTCAGTCTGGTAAACTTAACGCAATCGGTAGAGGTGAAAAAGACCTTAAATACCCTGAGTGCGAACCTGCTACTAAATGTCCTGAATGGAAAAACAGAGCAAACAGAAGAGTTTACTTCGAAGCTAAATAATAAACTTATTCGTAAATTATATAAAAGTCACGCACTGCGTGGCTTTTTTTATTATAATACTTTCACTATTTTTATCCAATGATTTCTCAGCAAGATTTTCAGGAATTAAAATTTAAAACTTTAAAATATTTTTGGGGTTACGACAACTTTCGTGACTCTCAGGAAGCAATTATTGATTCTATAATCAATGAAAAAGATACTCTTGTTCTCCTACCCACCGGTGCAGGAAAATCACTCTGTTATCAGCTTCCCGCTTTGCTAAAAGAAGGAGCCTGCCTTATCATTTCACCGCTTTTGGCATTAATGAAGGATCAGGTGAACCAATTAAAATTTAGAGGCATTGAAGCAGAATATTTATCTTCCGAATTAGATGAATATGATGCAGAAACAATCTATGGCCGTTGCAAAGATGGCTTAACAAAAATGCTTTATATTTCACCGGAAAGACTTACTAACAAACAATTTCTTCAAAATATTGAGGAAATTCAGCTTTCATTCATTGCAGTGGACGAAGCACATTGTATTTCAGAATGGGGACAGGATTTCAGGCCCAGCTATCAAAATATTAAAGATTTTAGAAAAAATAATCCTAAGATTCCCTGCTTAGCTTTAACTGCTACAGCAACTACAAAAGTTTTAGAAGAGATAAAAGTCAAACTCGAGCTTAAAGATCCTAAAGTTTTTCAAAAAAGTTTCAGAAGAGATAATATTAAAATTTTCACAGAAGAAGTTTCAGATAAATTTCAAAGGATTCTCGATGTTCTTAAGTATACCAATGAATCAGGAATTATTTATACCCGAACCAGAAAAGAAGCTGAACAACTGACCGAATATTTACATAAAAATCAATTGAAAAACGTTGATTTTTACCATGCGGGATTGACTACGAAGGAAAAAAATGCTAAACAAACCATTTGGAACAACAGCAATAATAATGTTTTAATTTCAACAAACGCTTTCGGAATGGGGATTGACAAAGACAATGTACGTTTTGTGATCCACTATTCTCCTTCCCCATCGATTGAAAATTATTATCAGGAAATCGGTCGATCAGGAAGGGACGGAAAAGACAGTTTTGCTTTTATGCTATGGAATAAGCAGGAGCTCTCAAACTTTGATCAAATTTTAAAAAATCAAATTCCAAATAAAGCAGAATTTTTAAAGATTATCACTTATCTGTATTCTATTTTTCAAGTTGCCGAGTTTGAATTACCTGAAAAAGTTTTTCAATTAAATATCAACGGAATTCAAAGCTTTACGAAACTATCGACTGCAAAGATTAAAAATGTACTAAACTTCCTTCATAATCAGGAAATTATTTATTTCAACGACAACAAAAGCCTTTCATCATTACAACTATTAATGCAGGCTGATGAAATAGATCAATTACCGCGGAAAGACGCCTATTTTATAGAGTTAATGCTTCGTACCATATCAGGAATTACTACTCACAAGGTAATGTTCAGTGAACAGCAGGCAAGCAATAAAATCGGGGTAAGCATTCTGTTGATCAAGGAAAGATTAAAGGAACTTCAGGAAAAAGGTTATGTGGAATATGTTGACGGAGCTTTGACAAGCATTAAATTTTTAAAACCACGGGACGAAAGAGTCAATAATTCTATATACTGGAAACTTTTTGAGCATATTCAGAAAAATAAAATCCAGAAATGGGAAGAAATGAAGTTCTTTATTGAAGATAATCAATATTGTAAAATGAAATTGATTCTTGCCTATTTTGGAGAAAAAAATTCTAAAAATTGTGGTCAATGTTCTGTTTGCGAAAAGAATAAGCAATCTATTTTTGGAAAGAACATTTCTGTACAGATTACTAATTTATTGGCTAACAAACCTTCCACGATAGAAGAACTTTCTATCCAGTTGAATTATCATTCAAAAGAAAATATTCTGGAAAATTTAATATTTCTACTTGATTCCGGGAAAGTAAAAATGTTGAATTTCAGGACGTACGCTTTAACATGAGTAATGGGTAATAAGTAATTCAATTCATAATTCATAACTTAAAATCAAAGAACTTATCTTTGCAACATGAAATCATTGAAAGTCGTTTTTTTAGGCACTCCGGAGTTTGCTAAGACTTCGCTGGAAGCCATTCATCAGTCAAATCATGAAGTTGTAGGTGTTGTAACCGTTGCAGACAAGGCAAGCGGACGCGGGCAAAAAATCAATCAGTCACCAGTAAAAGTTTTTGCGGTAGAAAATAATATTCCTGTTTTTCAACCAGAAAAGTTGAGAAACCCTGAATTTTTAGAAGAATTGAGAAAACTGGAAGCTGATGTATTTGTAGTTGTTGCCTTCAGAATGATGCCTAAGGTTCTTTTTGAAATGCCAAAAATGGGAACTTTCAACCTTCATGCTTCCCTCCTTCCAGATTACAGAGGTGCAGCTCCGATTAATTATGCAGTCATTAACGGTGAAGAAAAAACCGGGGCAACCACATTCTTTATCAACGAAAAAATCGATGAGGGGAATATTTTATTACAGGAAGAATTGCCAATTTTACCTGATGAAAATGCGGGAAGTCTTCACGACAGATTAATGGAAATGGGAGCAAAATTGGTGGTGAAAACATTGGATGGCTTGGCAGAAAATTCAATTGTTGAAAAACCTCAGCCCCACGTTGAACATCCTAAAAATGCTTTTAAAATTTTCAAAGAAGATACCAGAATCGACTGGACAAAAAATTCAAAGGAAGTTCATCAGTTTATTTTGGGAATGTCACCCTATCCTGCAGCTTTTACAACTTTAAAAATCGGGGAAGAGGAAAAAGGATTGAAAATATTTGGAGGAAAGTTTGAAATTGAAAATCACGGGAAACCCGTTGGAAGCTTAGAAATTTCAAAAAATGATTTTAAAATTTACACTCTGGATGGCGTTTATTTTCCATTAGAATTGCAATTGGAAGGTAAAAAAAGAATGAATATCAAAGATTTCTTGAACGGATTCAGAAATTTTGAAGAAATAAAAATGGCTTGATTTCTCAAGCCATTTTTTATGTCAATTGTCAATAAGTCAATTTTGCTTTGCAAGTGAATTTAAAACGTTTGAGAATTGACAACGAAGTTAATTCACTATTGCCCATTCACATTTATAGTTGCACCATCTCCGTCACCTCAACATCATATCCTCCAACCTGAGGTTTGATATTTGGATTTTGAGTGATTACTTTAAACTTATTAATTCCGAGATTCTTTAAAATCTGAGTTCCGATTCCGTAGTCTCTGTAGTTATACGCCAACGTCGGGTGTTGTTCCTGACCATCCTGATAATTAAGGAATTGCTGTAATTTTCTTAATGTGTTTTCAGAATTTGAAACATTATTAATGAAGATAATTGCTCCTTTTCCAGCTTCATTTACCATGTTGGTTACTTTCTCCAATAAAGGTTTTTCACCGTTATTCAATCTTGTCAACACATCAAAATAAGAATCAGAAGACTGAACTCTTACCAAAACCGGTTCATCAACCGTCCAGGTTCCTTTCGTTAAAGCAAAGTGAATCTGATCGTTAGAAGTTTCCCTGAAAGCAAAGAAATCATATTCTCCGTAAGCAGTTTTTACTTTTCTTTCCTCGATTCTTTCAATAAGGTTTCCTTTTTTAAGCTGATAATGAATCAGATCTTCAATAGAAACGATTTTCATATCGTGCTTCTGAGCAAACGCGTAAAGATCCGGCAAACGAGACATTGAGCCGTCTTCATTCATGATTTCGCAGATTACTCCACCTTCTTTCAAACCTGCTAAACAAGTCAGATCAATGGCAGCTTCCGTATGTCCGGCTCTCTTCAAAACACCTCCTTTTCTTGCACGAAGCGGGAAAATGTGACCAGGTCTCATAAAATCTGTAGGCTTGGATTTTTCATCCATTAAAGCTAAAATCGTTTTCGCTCTATCGCTTGCAGAAATTCCCGTTGAAGTTCCGTTCCCCAAAAGGTCAACAGAAACGGTAAAAGCTGTTTCTTTAGGATCGCTGCTTCTGCTTACCATCACATCAAGGCCCAATTCGTCGCATCTTTTTTCAGGAAGCGGCATACAGATCAATCCTCTTCCGTGAAGCGCCATAAAATTGATGATTTCCGGAGTTGTCAACTCTGCAGCACAAAGAAAATCACCTTCGTTTTCTCTGTCTTCATCATCCACTACTATGATTATTTTACCATTTTTAAGGTCTTCAATAGCCTCGGGAATGGTATTTAATTTAATATCTGACATTTTTACTTTTTAAAAAATTTTTGCAAAGATACTTATAAAAAAAGGCATCTTCCAATTAATATAAACGGTTTGTTAGGCTTTGAATAAAGAGTCTTTTGCCTTTCTGATAATTTCATAAGACTCCAGTCTTTTCTGATGGTCGTAAATATGAGAGTTGATAATTAATTCATCAACATTGAATTTCTCCTGAAAATTTTTAAGCTTTTCTTCAATTTCAGTTTGATTTCCGATAAAAGTATATCTCAATTTCTGTAAAACCATCGCTTTTTCCATGGGTGACCAGATCTCATCCATATCATCAACCGGCGGTGCGAAAGGTTTCCTGTCGTTTCTTACAATATTAATGAACGCCTGAAATAAAGTAGTGGAAATTTTGTGTGCCTCTTCAGAAGTTTCGGCAGCAATCCCATTGACACAAGCTAAAATGTAAGGTTGAGCCAATTGCTTGGAAGGCTCAAAATGTTCCCTGTAAATATTGAAGGCCATTTCCATTTGTTCCGGAGCAAAATGTCCGGCGAAGGCATAAGGAAGCCCCAATTCTGCAGCTAAAAATGCACTATCCGTACTTGATCCTAAAATATACAACGGAATATCCAGTCCTTCTCCCGGAATGGCCCGAACCAATGCATCAGAATTCTCTTTGGAAAAATATTTTTGAAGCTCTAAAATTTGCCGAGGAAACTGTTGGTTGATAATCGCCGGATTTCTTCCCAACGCCTGAGCTGTAAGGCCGTCTGTCCCGGGAGCTCTTCCAAGTCCAAGATCTATTCTTCCGGGAAAAAGCGACTCAAGTGTTCCGAATTGTTCGGCTATAACGAGTGAACTGTGATTCGGGAGCATAATTCCACCCGATCCTACTCTTATTTTCTTTGTTCCGTTGGCGATAAAACCAATGAGAACAGAAGTAGCAGAGCTGGCAATACTTTCCATATTGTGATGTTCGGCGAGCCAGAATCTTTTATAATTTAAATTTTCAGTATGGTTTGCTAAAGATAAACTGTCCTGAAACGTATCGTGAATAGTCTTATCCTGTTTTACAGGGGCAAGATCCAACACTGATATTTCAAAATTTTTCATATCAAGTATATAATTTTTTAAAGGTGATATGGAATCTCCTTCGTCGGTTTCATATTTTAAATTTTAGGTTTAAAACCAGACAAATTTAAAACTTATAAATTGCATTAGTTACTTTTTGTAATTGATAGGATTGATTGGTTAGTTCAGGGAAAAACTATGGGAAATTTCGTTTATTAATATTTTGTTATTGTTAAATTTATTAATATTGCTGAATTAATTTAACCATGAAAGCAATAACCCAATTCAAAAAAATTTATTTTTTAATAATTTCTTTTCTGCTTATAAGCTGTTCTTTTAATGAATTTTATAAAGACAGGGAATCCGATAAAAAAGATGGAGAAAAAGTTTCTCAAAAATTTTACTGGGAACTTCGGCATGGAGCTAATCAGGATGACATTTATAAGTTATTTGGTGAAAAGTTTTTCACTGTAACTGATAAAGAAAAGCTTGTGGAACTTCTTAACATCACCAATAAAATTGGTCCCATTCAGGAATATAATCTTGTAAAATGGGAAACAATGGTTATAAAAGGAAGTAACGCCCGAAGTCAGTATTTTTTTGTGTATGAAGTAAAAAGAGGTGTCGAGAAAACGGAAGAATCGTTTACTTTAGAAAAAGATAAAGACGGAAACATAAAAATCGTTGGCTATAGAGTTAATCAGAATTTATTAAGCAAATAAAAACAGAAAGGTTTAGTAATACATTAATTATTAAACCTTTCTTAATATTATTTCGCTTTCTCCTTCAGATAATTAAAATGATTAATCAAAATCCTGATCTCATTAAATTCAAAATCATTCGGCAGGACATTCTTCCACTCCGTTAAGGTTTCTTTAGGGTCTTTGTGAAAAATTTCTTCAAACGCTTTGATTTTATCTGATGTAATCACTCTTGAAATATCCAGCAAGCCCTGCTCAGCGAATTTCGCCAAATGACCAATCACCGTTTCCTTTACCAGACCTCGTTCCAGTGCAATCTCGGAAATTGTTTTTCCTTGTTCGAACAATTGAAAAGTAAGAACCTGAGACGGAACTTTCGCAATTTTCATGCTGACTTCTTTATCATTCTTTTCGTCCAGTAACTTGGTTTCCAACAGATTAACGTCCTTCAAACTGTTTAAATATTCTTCAATATCTTCCAGCCAGACTCTGAATTCTTCGTTGTATTGTTTTAAGCCTTTTGTTCCTTTTATTTCAGCATAGAATTCTTTCAACGGACTGAAAACTTTATCCTTAATTTCGGTAAAAAAGAAATTAACCGCACCTTTGGTTTTGTTTTCAATTTCAGACCATTCTTCCTTCTGTTCAATAAAATTATTAACTTTTTGAGAAATTACCCGGTCTAGTTTTTCAAAAATTTTACCCAGATTGACAATCTCAGGTTTCAGATGTTGATAAAGCTGATTTGTCTTTAAATTATCAATACTTTTCGTGACCATCGACAGTTTATTCCACTCCTCTACTTCATTGAGAAGCCATTGACAGTCAATAGTACGAAGCACTTTCTTAATACTGTAATCGTATTTTTCTTTATTTAAAATATTTTCTACATGGTCGTTCGCCACCGTATCCGTATGGAAACTTAAAATTCTGTTATCTTTAAAAATAACTTCAGGTGTAATTCTGGATTTTAAAACAATCCCTTCCAATGTTCTACAACGGGATAATGCCACATAAACCTGACCTGCCGTAAAGCTTTTTCCGGCATCAATAATCACTTTATCAAACGTCAGGCCCTGACTTTTATGAATGGTCACCGCCCAAGCCAGTTTTATCGGAAACTGCTCGAAGCTTCCCAATACTTCTTCTTTAATATTTTTTTCAGTGTCCAGGAAATATTTTTTCTGTTCCCAAATTTCTCTTTTTACGGTAATTTCTCTTTCGCTGCCGTCGAGAATAACTTTGATTTCATTTTCATCCAAAGCGGAAATTTCACCCAGTTTTCCATTGAAATATTTCTTTTCTCCTGAAATATCATTCCGGATAAACATGACCTGTGCCCCTATTTTTAATTCTAAAAACTGCTCATTCGGGAACTGGTTTTCTTTAAATTCACCGAAGAGCTTGGCTTCATAGCTTTTCGCATCAGTTTTTATTTCCGCTAATTTTTGCTGATTGATTTCATCCGCCATTTTGTTGTGCGAACACAAATAAACGTAAGATTCGGTACCCATATCAAAATCTGGGTCGTATCTTTCATTTAAATGGTCGAAATCAATATTGGCGACGTCTCCGTTTCGGATTGCATTCAAAACATCTAGAAATTCCTCGTCGGTTTGACGGTAAACTTTCGTTAATTCAATGGTGATTAAAGGAATTTCTTTAATCGCAAGACTATCAAAAAAGAAAGGCGAATTGTAATACATTTTCAGGATATGCTCATCCCTTACCACTGGCGGAAGCTGGTACAAATCCCCAATGAACAGCATCTGAACACCCCCAAATCGCTGATTATTTCTTCTGATAAACCGCAGAGAAAAATCCATCATATCCAAAACATCGGCACGAAGCATGGAAACCTCATCAATAATAATGATTTCTACTTCTCTTAAAAGTTTAAGCTTATCTTTCCGATATTTGAAATGCGGCATCAGATCGGCAATATTATTCGCCAAACTGGTATCAATCCTATCTGTGGTCGGTAAAAAAGTCCTCAACGGCAATCCAAACATGGAATGAATGGTAACGCCAGCCGCATTGATTGCAGCAATCCCCGTCGGAGCCACTACAATATGTTTTTTGCGTGTTCGTTTTACAAAATCATTAAGAAAGGTCGTTTTTCCTGTTCCTGCTTTTCCCGTTAAAAATACGCTTCGGTTGGTATGTTCTATTAAGTCAAAAAAATGATTGTTCATCGTCGTCAAAATTACGGAAAATGAATTTGTTTTTTTTATCTTGGCATAACTTTTGAAAATTATTGCTCACAAAAAAAATTATTATGAAAAATTTCTTCCTACAGATATCTGCTTTAATATTTTGTGCTACATTAAGTTTAGTCTCATGTAATACAGCAAAAAAAATCGATGCTAATTTACCCAAAGATATTTCCGAAAGACCGGCCGATGAAAACAGCCAAAAATACGATCAGGCTCAGCTGGATAAAATAAAGGCATCTATTGAAACTGAAATTTCCAAAGAAAAATGTACCAAAGCCAATGAGTGGACGTTTGCTCCGATGGGTGCAAAAGCTTGCGGCGGGCCTCAATTATACATCGCTTATCCTAAAAATCAGGAAGCTACAATTCTTCCGAAAATCAATGATTATACGGAAAAAGTGAAAGCTTTCAACCAAAAATACAACATCATGTCGGATTGTATGATGATCATGCCACCGACTTCCATTAAATGTGTGAACGGAAAACCTGAGCTGGTAAACTCTTAAAAAAATCTCTGTCAATTAATTTTGACAGAGATTTTTTTTGTGAATTATTATAATGTGATAGTCAATTCACTTGCGAAGTTAATTGATTATTCACAATTCATTATTCACCGTTCACATGTTTCACATTTTCCTTATACCATGAAGAATATTTCACATAATTATCTGCAATTCTGTTTACTTCACCTTCCAATAACTGGGCACTAATATCTTTAATTTTCTTTGCAGGAACACCACCCCAAACCTCTCCGGATTTGATATGAGTTCCCTGAGTCACCACAGAACCGGCTCCCACAATAGAATTTTCCTCAACAAGGCATTCATCCATTACAATAGCTCCCATCCCGATCAGGACATTATCCTGAATTGTACATCCGTGGACAATGGCATTATGACCGATGGAAACATTATTTCCGATATTTAAAGGATGTTTCTGATAGGTACAGTGCAGCATAGCATTATCCTGAACATTCACTTTATTACCCATTTTGATATAATGAACATCACCTCTGATCACCGCATTATACCAGATGCTGCAGTCTTTTCCCATCGTAACATCACCGATAATGGTTGCAGTTTCAGCCAAAAAAGTATTTTCTCCTATTTGTGGTATTTTTCCTAAAAGTTCTTTTATTAAAGCCATAATTTTAATTTAATATTTTAAATTCCTGAATTGGAAGCCAGTAATAGTTTTCTTTAAACAATTGAAATTCAGACATGTTTTTTGTTAAGCTATCGAATTCATTTTTATTTAAAATCAATCCATCCAGATATCTTTTAGCAATATAATATTCAGGTGGATTTTTCCATGATATGTTAGAAGCGTTAGCATCTCCATTAGAAATATATTGAAAGCCGTAGGCTATTTCATGGACTTCCTTTGCATTCAGCTCTTCAATCACAACATTTTCACCCAAATAATCTCCAGCTTCTAATTCAAATAATGCTATTTTAAAATTTATATTTAAACTGAATAATTCTTTGTAAAAGAAATCTCTGATCTCATAAAAATAAGGCTTATCAAATAGAATGTCTCTTCCCTGGGCCTTATCTGTCCCCAAACCAATTGGTGAAAATTGAATTGTGTAATGATCAGAATCCACAACTTTATTAATATAAGACGAAATTTTAACAATATTACTGTTGCTCAATATAATGTTTTGTGGAAACTCTCTTTTATATTCAAGAGCTATTTTTTCATTTTCAACAATAATTCCAAACGAATAATACCAACCCATAATTTCTAAATGACGTTAATAGCAAAAATCTAACTCCTAACTTCCAGCTTCTAATTTCTAATTGCGTATTTTTGTATCTCAAATTTAACGAAAAAATGCATACTATACTTATAGAACCAACCGAAAACCCGAAAGTAATGAAATTCGTTGCGGATTACAACCTGATCCCGGGATCTTTGGAGTTGGACAGAAATTCAGATATTTCAGAAATTCCTTTGGCGCAGGAGCTTTTCAATTATCCGTTTGTGGAAAGAGTTTTCATTACGGCTAATTTTGTGGCCGTTGCCAAGCAGGACACCGTAGAATGGGAACACGTGGCAGAAAGCCTGAAAAATGTTGTTGAAGACGAATTGCTGGCAAATCCACGAATTTATCTTCAAAAGAAAAAGGAAATGTACCAGATCTATGCTGAAATGACTCCGAACCCGAATGTAATGAAGTTTGTTTCAAGCAAGTTATTACTAGACGGTTTTGTGGAAGTAAAATCCAGAGAGCAGGCAGATGGAGTTCCTTTGGCTGAGGCTATTTTCAAGGAATTTGATTTTGCTACTGAAGTTTTTATTTCTGATAATTTTGTAGCGGTTACCAAAAATACTTCCGTAGAATGGCATCAGGTAATGATGACTGTTCGTGCCCTGATTGCGGAATATCTTCAAAACGGAGGTGAGATTTCAAACCTCGAACCTCAAAAACACGAAAGTCCTGTTGAAAAACTGATCAACAGAGATTATACGGAGGACGAACAGAAAATTTCAGATATTTTAAATGAATATGTTGCTCCTGCAGTGGAAAATGACGGTGGGAAAATTTCTTTGATGGAATACGATAAGGAACATAAAACTGCAAAAATGCTATTACAAGGTGCATGCTCCGGGTGCCCAAGCTCTACCGCTACATTGAAAAACGGGATCGAAAATATTTTAAAACAATTCGCGCCGGACTTAGTGGAAAGAGTGGAAGCTGTAAACGGATAATCATCTATGAGAATATTTTTTCTTTTAATTATTTTTAGCATAAACCTTTTTTCATGCAAAAAAGAGCCACAACTGAATGACGGAATTCATGACGACCTTGTTGAAATGGGCGTTGCGAAGGACAGTCTTCAAAAAATGGATATTATTCTGGAAAAAATGAACAAGAAAAACACAACGTTTCTTGATTATTATTTTCATCACTATTATGTACTGGATAAAGAAGCTCATGATGAAATAAAAAAATTAAAAGGAGAAGAATTCGTGTACGATGCCAATGAAGAATATCAAAGAATGTTTACAAAAACAATTACTCAAAAGAGTGATGAATACTTGAAATCTTTTGGTATTTCTGATGAAGAAAAGCATTTAGCACTCGAAATTTATATTTTACGTTTAAAAAAGAAATATGGTCCGACTATTGATGGACGACTGCAAAGTTTAGACAAATAATGAAGGGAATTCTATTAGTAAACCTGGGATCGCCAAGATCTACGGCCGTAAATGATGTAAAGGAATATCTTGATGAATTCCTGATGGATGAAAAGGTAATTGATTACCGATGGATTTTCCGTGCACTTCTCGTTCGTGGAATTATTTTAAAAACAAGGCCTGCAAAATCTGCCGAAGCTTATAAAACAGTCTGGACAGATCAGGGTTCACCTCTGATTGTCATTACTGAAAAAATTCAGAAAAAATTACAAAAACTGGTTGATGTTCCGGTGGAAATCGGGATGAGATATGCAGAACCGAGCATTGAAACAGGAATCCAAAAGCTGGTGGACAAAGGTGTTTCTGAGATCGTACTTTTTCCTCTCTATCCTCAATATGCGATGAGTACAACGGAAACCGTGATCGAAAAAGCGGAAGAAGTAAGGAAACAAAAATTCCCGAAAGTAAAGATTAATTATATCCAACCGTTTTACAACAGAGATATTTATATTAATTGTCTTGCAGAAAGTATTAAGGAAAAACTTCCTGAAAATTTTGATGCCTTACAGTTTTCTTATCACGGCGTTCCGGAAAGACATATCTATAAAACCGATCCTACAAAAACGTGTAACTTAAACGATTGCTGCTCAAGAGAAAGTAATCCGAGCCATCAGTTCTGCTACCGTCATCAGTGTTTTGATACCACCAATAAAGTGATTGAAAAACTTAATTTACCAAGGGAAAAAACCATCGTTTCTTTCCAATCAAGATTAGGAAAAGATAAATGGATCGAGCCTTATACAGATGAAACCTTGGAGACTATTCCGAAAAAAGGAATAAAAAACCTGGCTATTGTTTGTCCGGCCTTCGTTTCAGACTGTCTGGAAACGCTGGAGGAAATTTCGGTGGAAGGTAAAGAGCAGTTTCTCCACGGCGGTGGTGAAAACTTCCATTACATTCCGTGTCTTAATGATGAAGACCGATGGATAGAAGTTGTAAAGACTTTATGTGAAGAAAAACTCAATGAATTTTATCTGGTCTAAAATATAAAAAATATAGCCTTCGGAAATGGAGGCTATTTTTTTGATTTAATGAACACCCCCTTTTATTCCACATCCAATTTAAATAAAAACAGTTTTTTTAAAATTACCCCTATATTTTTTAAACATATATTCAAAATATTATATTTTTTACTACCTTTATCCTATCAAAAGAACATCATTAACTTTTAAAAATAAAAAATAATGAATGCAACTACCGAAATTTTAAAACATAAGATTGAGAGCCTCACTCCCGAATTACTTGAAACTTTGGTAAGAATAGTAGAAAAACTGGAAGCCCAGAACAAATTCTCCGTTCCGCAGTTTCAAATCGATGAGGTTTTATACAGAATAGAATTTCATAACGAAAACCCAAAAACAAAGCTGGATTTCTATGAAAATATTTCTGAGCTTAAAAAGTATTGTGCCTAAATGAATGTCCTTCTTTCTTCCATTGCAAAAAATGATATAAGGCTTCTTATAAGAGTATTCAACGCAGAAAAGGAAAGCATGGGAGCTTATTTTCTTGAAGATCTAAAGGAATCTGTTAATGAAATTCTAGAGCAAACGGAAAGACCGGAGGAGATCAGCATTTATGAAATGAGCAATTTCCCTGTTAATATTTATTATATTTTTGAGAATGAGACAACGTTGTTTGTAACTGCGGTTTTTAAAAATTGAAGATTTTTCAGACTATTATTATATCGAACCTCACAGGACTTTTCTGCGAGGTTTTTATTTATATTTAAATTGATAAGATTATTAAAAAAAAACCTAAAAACTCTCGAACACTACAACTCTCCATCCCAACACTACCTCACAGGCGTTCTGAACTCGCCATACCCCATCAAACCATCATAATTCCTCCCGAAAGGTGCATAATATAAAAATGCCTGATAAAGATTATCCGTCTGCCAGAAATTCCCGTTCACTTCACCAAAATTCAGGCGTCCGTTAGGCTCTTTTGTGGCCAGAATATAGTTATAGAAACCTTGCTTTAAATACATTTTTGCTACATACTGCTTGGTCGCGGCATCGTATTGCATTTGATTTTCTTTGTTTGGTTTAAAATCATTAAAACCTCCCAGCACGTAAATTTCTTTATCCACAGGATCAGAATCTAAAGAAAAATACACCCATGAATAATCCGCTTCCCTTTCCGCATCTCTTTCTCTTCCAAGATCATTTCTCCTGTAATACCAGGCTCCGTTCACGTCCGGCTGATACTGATAATTCAAAGGAAAAGCCCAAACCGGATGCAGATATGTCTGATTTACACCCTCTTTCAATTCCGTGGCACGAACCATATCAGCAGCCATATTCATATTTTTATTATCGAAATAATAGAATTCGTTATTACCCGGAAAAACCAGATTCATTTGCTGAAAAAGCAACTGATTTCCCATCGTAGTGCTTGGCTTTAAATTATTTACCGTAACATTCGGGTTATTATTCTGTATTACATTCAACGTCATTGAATTCACGTTTGAAGACAGATCGCCACCTTTTGAAACGGCCTTAACCTCTACCCTTTGGTTGGCATCAGGATTTCTTGCGTCAGAAATTCTTGAAATATTTAAGGCTAACGTAGCAGCGTCTTCCACCACATAAAACCTTCTTTTAAAAAGAGGCTTTTCTGCAGAATCCTTATATACAATAATTTCAAAATTTCCTGAAATCTTAGGTTGTATTTTTTCGTTGGGAAACGTTAGTTTATAGTGTGTATAAGCTTGTAGCGTATTGAAGGAATATTGAAATTTATCCAGCAAACCATTCAGGCTTCCATTGGCAAATTCTGTAAAGAAAAGATTGTCATCTTCCCAGTTTCTGTTGTAATGCTTTATGGTATATCTGTAGATTTCACTGGCATTGGTAAGGTCGTCAAAGCTCAACACCAATTGCTGATTAAAACTAATGACAGGCGTTTCGTCATTCGTCTGAGGATTAAACAACTGTATACTTTGGATGTTTTGTCCAAAAACCAATCCACCCAAAGAAAGTAAAAGTATTCGCAAAGTTTTCATTATTACGAAGATAACGAAAAATCGGGGTTTTTGGTATGATAAAATATCTTTTAAAGTGATTTTAATTAAACTTAAATAAAATACTTCGGCAAGCTCAGTATCTCAATAATTGAATATTAAACTAAAAATTATGGTAAATTTGCCTTAATTAAAAACATTCAGAACATGCTTCAAATTCAAGGTTTCGTATTCAACTTTGCAAGCGAAAACACATACATCATTTACAACGAAAATAAAAATGCCTGGTTGATTGATCCGGGAAATATGAACGAGCAGGAAACTCAGGCTATTTCAAATTTCATCACAGAAAACGGTTTGAAAATTCAGAAAATCCTTTTAACTCATGCTCATATTGACCATGTTTTAGGTTTGCAGTGGGCTTTTGATACTTTTAAAGTTCCCGTAACGATGCATCAGGAAGACAAAGAAGTTCTGGATATGCTTCAGGCAAGCGGAATGAGGTTTGGTTTTCAGGTTAATCCCGTAAAGGTTGATATTGAATACATTAATGAAGGTGATGAGCTTGATCTTGATGGAGAAAAATTCAAAATATATCATGTTCCGGGACATTCTCCGGGAAGTGTGGTTTATCATAATGAAGCTCAGAAATTTATGATTTCCGGTGATGTTTTATTTGAAGGAAGCATAGGAAGAACAGACTTGTACAAAGGGAATTATGAGCAATTAATTGAAGGAATTAAAACAAAACTTTTTATTCTTGATGATGAGACACAGGTTTTTTCCGGCCACGGAAATCCTACGTCGATTGGTTTTGAGAAGGAGTATAATCCGTTTTTTTAATAGGTTGAGGGTTGGAGAGTTTTTTTGAGTTGAATGAGAGATCGATTATTGTAAGTTATAGAGATGCTTCGGCAAATTCAGCATGACACTTCTAATACTAACTGTTTTTTTATTAACGGTTAATTTGTATCGGTGTCATGCTGAATTTGCCGAAGCATCTCACTTTAAAAAAATCAAACAAAAACCGCCAGAAGAAATTCCGGCGGTTTCAATTTATAATAAAGAAAACTAAGATTAAAAATCCAAAGTAATGGAAGCCCTCACGGCAGCACCCATAATTGGTCTTGCCATAATAATCCCGTCACCAGTCGGAGATCCGGCTCTTGGATCACCTTCCGTGATACCAATGGTGTTGAAAATATTGGTTCCGTCAACTGCAAAACGAATTTTTCCTAATTGATAAGAAGTTCCCGCCCCAAATTCTGAGAATGATGGCAAAGTCTGCGTATTTTTCTCATCCTGGAAGCGTTTTCCGTAATAATTCATGCTTACATAAGCTCTCCATTGTTTTGTGATATTCACGGCTGGAGAAATATTAAAGTAGAACTTCGGCATCCTTCTCACTGAGTTTCCATCATAATCGAATGTTGTTCCATCCGCGTTTCTTCCTGTAAAATCCTGATATTTCGGACTCTGAATTGTTCCATTGAAAGTTACTTCCAACAGATTATTGAACAGTCTGGCATATCCTTCCAATTCCACTCCAAGATTGGTGGTATTGGCAAATTTATTTTCTGAAGTTCCGTCAGAGAAAACATCTGTAAATGAAAGATTTTTCAATGTAGAATAGAACGGAATCACCGCTACATCAAATGTTCTTGAATAGTATTTATATCCAATTTCCAATTGATTGGTGGTTACAGGCTTTATCGCCGAAAGATTATTCATATTATTATAATACGCTTCTTCGTTTGGAGATCTGAAACCGTTGGAAAAACGGGCGTACACCGCATTTTCTCTGTTGATTTTATAGTTCAAAGCGGTTGTGAAAGAAACCCTGTTTACATCATAGTTCCAATACGTGTATCTATTCCCTAAAACAGACATATTATCATCGGCCGTTGTGGTCAAAAAAGAATGGGTTCCGTCTGTTGTTAAGCCTGAATTATTTAAATTGGAAGTGGTCGTGCTTACGCCATATCCTTTGTAGAAATCACGGCTGTAGCGGATTCCTCCATTAAAACTTAAGTTATCCGTGATGTTATAATCTAAATTTAAATATAAATCATTCAAACTTCCCTGAATCTGAGAATCTCTGATCAAAAAAGACATATCCGTAACCCCATTATACGTTTTAGAATATCCGGTATCGGTCTGAGCCAGCGAAGTATCTACCAGATTAAGAAGTTGCGGTCTGTCTGTTGCTGTTGTTAAAATATTGCTCCAGTTCCAGTATTGATGGGATTTCCAGTTGGATTTATAGAAACCTGCCGTTACATTTCCTTTATCAAATTTATAATTAAATTGTAAGTCATTTACAAAATTATTCATCTGTTTGTCAATCGCCCAGAAACCCAGTTTTTGAACGTAGGCAGGATTTACGATTGCCCCAGAACTTACCGATGTATATTGGAAATTATTTCCCGAAATTCCGTTTGAATTAGCAAAATCAGCAGCCAATTGCGGTCCGCCTGCAGGGAAAATCCCCGTGTAATTCATATTGATGTTGGTGTATCTCGTTTTGTTTAAAACAGAGAAATTATTTCCCAGATCATATTTAAATTCAGCTCCCAACACATCAACTTTCGGATGGATTCCATCTTCTAAATTCCTGCTGAAAAAACCTCCTCCAGCCTGAGGAATATTCAACTGGCTGATCGCTCTGTAGCTGTATGTTCCGTAATTAGGATCAAAGCCGTTAAATTCTTTTAAATCATTACCGTTTTGCACCAAAGGAATCGGGAGGAAAAACGTATTTCTGTCATCCAGTTTCTTATAATACACTTTAGCATACCCTTTATCGAACACATATTTCAGATTCAACCTGATTTGTCCGCCGTTGTTTGCTTTAAATCCTGTTTTCCTGATTCCGTTATCTGTCCTGTAAAATCCGCCTATATTAAAAAACAATTTATCTTCAACCAAAGCGCCTCCCAAGTTGACGTCGGTACGCATTAAACCGTAAGTCCCTGTTTCAAGCTTCGCCGTTCCTTTGAAATCATTTGTTCCTTCTTTCGTAATAAAGTTGATTAAACCTCCGGGAGAATTGGTTGCAAAAATAGATCCTGAACCTCCTCTCAAGGCTTCCAATCTGCTCACAGAATTATCTACACGGAAGAAATTATCTGCATTGGCAAACTGTAAAGCTCCGTCTTCAAAAACAGGCAGCCCGTCTTCCTGAACCTGCACAAATTCGTACGCTCCGGCAGAAGGTATCCCTCTCGCGAAAAGGTTGTTTCCCACTTCACCACCCGAAGTTTCTACCGCAAAACCCGGAACTCTCTGCAACAAAGCCGCCGCACTGATCGGGTTTTGTTTCTGAATTTCCTTCGCACTGAATGTGGAAATCGCCGTGCTGGATTCTATTTTCTTTTTCGGGTTTGAGTTACCCGTGATTACTACCTGATCTATAGATGCCGTTCTGGTGGAATCCATAGGAGTTTCCTGTGCATACGTGTTATTAAAATAAAGCGTTGCAATACCGGCAAGTAAGAAAATCGATCTTTTTTTCATAGCCATATTATTATAGTTTTAATTTTGTTTTAATTTGAGATAAACACCGTTCGTCCAGCCAAAGCCGTCCTGATTAGGATATTCCCCGCCTCCGGCAATTGTTTCTGTATCCAAAGCGTTGTATTTTTCCATCAGTTTTCCGGTGTTGTTGTACACTCTTTCGACATTTGAGCACCAATTATTTTTAATTTTTTGAGCTAAATCATCAAAACCGTAGTTTTTCATTGCTTTAAAACCCAGCCATTGATAAGGCGCCCAAGCGTTCGGAAGATCCCATTGCTGACCGGAATTTTTAGTTGTTGTAACCAATCCTCCCTGATATAGAAACTTTTCAGCGATAATTTCTGAGACAGCTTTTGCCTGTTCATCACTCGCCAACTCAAGGAATAGAGGATAAAGTGCAGCAATATGTTCGGACAGTGTTTGTGTATTTTTTTTCGTGTGATAATCTTTGTAAGTCCCGGCTTTTTCATCCCAGAAATATTGATCAATGATCTGTTTTCGCTGTGTCGCTTTTTCTTTAAAATGATTTTCTTTTTCAGTCCAATTTTGAAGCGATGAAGATTTTGCTAATGTTTTTTCCAAATGCCACAAAAGACAGTTTAGATCAATCTCAGCGAGATTCAATGTTTCAATCGCCTTTATATTTTCACCGTCGGCAAACCATCTGCTGGAGAAATCCCAACCCGATTCGCAAGCACTTCTTATGTTTCTGTAAAATTCTTCGCCCGCATTTTTACTATCTTCAATATCAATTAAATAACTTTCAGGGCGAGGTTCATTTTCTGCATCATAATAACGATTTAAAATATCTCCGTTAATCGTTTTCACCACTCTGTTTTTATTCGAACCATTTTCCAGATTTTCTTCCCCATTCATCCAGAAAGCATATTCTTTTTCCAAAGTATCATGATATTTGATGTAAATATTTTCGTCTTTTGTGGTTTCAAAAAGAAGATCAAGCATTAATGAAAAATACGGCGGCTGAGAACGGCTCAGAAAATGAGTTCGGCTCGCATTCGGAATAAATCCTACTTTTTGAATTAAATAAGAACAGTTTTCAACAATATTTTCCATCATTTCTACCCTTCCGGAAACCTGCAAACCCAACATGATAAAATAGCTGTCCCAGTAAAAAAACTCATTGAAACGGCCTCCCGGAACGATATAAGGCTTAGGAAGTTTCAACAATGTTCCTTTTTCTTCGTAAGCTGTTCTTGTCAATTCATCCCAAAGCTTTTCGATATGTTCATTGATCGGCAAATGATCTTCCCTCTGTATAGAAATTTTCGCCCCTAAAAAATCAAAATTAGATAATACAAAATCCTTTAAATCAAAACCTTCTGCTTGTTTTTCCTCTTCATATTTCTTATTAATTTCAGAAATCGGAAATAGCGGGACAGCATCGGTCATTGTTTTTTGATCTTCAAAGATTTTTGACCGTTGAACATCATCAAAAAGTGTCTGAATTTCATTGATATATAGCTGCTTATTCATTTTAATTTTTAGGATTTATTTTTAATTTATTCATAATTACTGCTGAAATAATCAACAAGGAAAGCGGAATTAACGACAGATAAAACGCCTGTTGCCCACTGAATTCCTGAAACACAAAACCTGTGATAATTGATCCTATCGTTCCACCGATCGCTGAAAAAACAACGATCAAACCAGCCATTGCACTATGCAAATATTTCGGAATTGAGGCTAAAATCACAGAGTTGATACTCGGATAAATTGGCGCCAGCAAACCACCCATTAATGGAAATAAATAGACCACAAGCGGCGCATTAAACCAAGTTGTATTTGTATTTATAAGAGTATTATGAGTTAAAGGTAAAACGAGTAAAATGCTGATTGCAAAGCCAACCACACAGAAAGAAACCACATAAATCCAACTGAATCTTTTCGAGAAAAACCCCGATAAAAATCGTCCCAAAGCAAAAGCTCCCGCTAAAACCGCTCCCGCCTGAATACTCATCGAGGTCGGAACTTTTAAAATTTCTTTATAGAAAGTTGGAGTCCAGGTTTGGAAACTTTGTTCAACCAAAACGAAAAGAAACGCGCACAGTAAAAAGAACAACACCTTTTTATAACTGAATAAGCTGATGCTGTTTCTCACATCTCCGAGCAGGTCTGTTTTCTCGCTTTTGGCTTCGTTTTCATTTAATTTAGAAAAGAAAAGGAATAAAAACGACAACACCGAAAGTCCGCCCAATACCCAATACACGTTGAGCCAATGTGTAGATTTCGGATTGTGATCATCAATAAATAAGCTGAAAAGTACATTTCCCATCAAAACTCCGATCATAAAAAAACCTTCCAGATAACCCATAAAACTTGAGTGTTCTTTATCTGTATTGGTCACCAATCCGATGGATGTGAAGACTGAAATTTTTATTAAAGCGAAAGAAATTCCAACAATTGTAAACAAGAGTTTGAAAAACCAGAAATCATTCGCAAAAGGCATTATAAAACACATGCAGCTCACCAAAAACAAAGCAATCAACATTGAATTTTTGATTCCTATTTTAGGTAAAAATGATGCTAAAATAAATGAACAGATGGCAATCGGAAGATCTTTAAAACCTTCCAAAACGCTTGCAGAAGATTTTGAAATCCCGAAATTCTGCTGCATCTGTAAAATTACCGTGCCTACAGAATTCAAAAGAATTGCAAAAACAAAATAATTTAAAAATAAAACTGCCTTTATGTTGAAATTTTTCATTAAATAATTTCTTATCGGCTAAGATAAAAGCATTTGGTTTAACAATAATTTAACACAGTAAATGAATATTTGAACTATATTAATATAATTATTATTTTAGAAGATAAAATACGATTAACTGAATGAAAGTTACTTTCGAACGCGTAATCCCCGATGAAAAGAGCTCTTTTCGCACGATTCATAACAATTCTCCTATTTCAGAATTCAAATGGGAGTATCATTATCACCCCGAAATTGAGCTGGTGTGCGTGATTTCCGGGAGCGGAACGCGGCATGTCGGGTATCATAAAAGCAATTATACGAATGGTGATTTGGTCTTGATCGGTTCCAATATTCCACACTCCGGATTCGGCTTGAATTCTATTGATCCTCACGAGGAAATCGTGCTTCAGTTTAAGGAAGAAATTTTGCAGTTTCCCCAACAGGAAGTTGAAGCACGATTGATTAAAAATCTGTTGGAGCTTTCAAAATTTGGTATTCAATTTCATAATAACATCAAAGAAGCAATGCTTCCAAAATTACGGTTGATGCTCGATTCCGAAGGTTATAAACGATATTTATTGCTGTTGGAAATTCTTTTTGAACTCTCAAAATGTACAAATTATGAGATTTTAAATAAGGAAATTATGCCCTACACGATCATTTCAAAAAATAAAACCCGACTGGAAAACATCTTCACTTATGTAGAGCACCATTACGACAAGGAAATTAATATTGAAGAGGTGGCAAAGTTGGCAAATCTTACGTTACCCGCGTTTTGTAATTTTTTCAAAAAAGCTACTCAAATTACGTTTACGGAGTTCGTGAATCGGTATCGTATTAATAAGGCGTGTTTGTTGATGGCGCAGGATAAAAGTATTTCGGAAAGCAGCTACAGTTGTGGGTTTAACAATGTGACTTATTTTAACAGAATGTTTAAAAAATACACGCAGAAAACGCCTTCGGAATTTATTAAAAGCTATTCCAATAATAAGGTGAATGTGGGTTTGAAGGCTGAGGTTGAGAATAAGGTTAAGGCTGAGTTTTAAAAATTTTTGTTTAATAATAATTTCTTTGTTTATGGAAACCCGTAAGGAAAGACAGTTAGTATAAATTATTTTCGTAAAAATAATTTATTAACAACTTAATTACAAAATTATGGCAATTAGAATTACATGTATCAACAAAGACAATGGATACCACGAAAATCCAAACTTGGCAATTACACATCTAGGCTGGACAAATGAAGAAACTAGAGAGGCTGGGAAAAGCACTAGGTTAGAAATTTATTTTTGGATAAAAAACCAAAATGGGATAGCTTACGTTATAGACAGTTACGGAAATAGAGTAAAAGTCATTACTGCAGAAACTTTTAGTGGTACTAAATATTTAAAAACTGAAGCAGATAGTTCAACAAAAAATAATTTATTATCACTTCCTGAATGTAAGTAACCCTCAGCATGTTTTTTTAAATTAAAAGCTGTTCTATAAATAGAACAGCTTTATATATCATCGGATTGCAAGACTATCAACTGACACCTGCAACAATCAACTTTATAATTACTTCCATTTAATATTACAACCCATGCTCGGTCTTTGAATTTCCTCCTGCGGTTCGCCCAACAGAAGATTTTCAAAAGCAATAATTAAATCCTCACCCGTCACATCCTTATTGTTACCCGGTCTGGAATCATCCATTTGTCCTCTGTAAATAAGGTCTAGTTTCTCATCAAAGAAAAAGAAATCCGGTGTACAGGCTGCGTCGTAAGCTTTTGCAATCGCCTGACTTTCATCATATAGATAAGGGAAATCAAATTTTCTTTCAATCTGGAATTCGATCATTTTTTCCGGAGAATCTGCAGGATATTTTTCTACATCATTGGAGTTTATGGCGATGAATTCTATCCCTTTTTCATGATAGTCTTCATATAATTCATTTAATTTGTCAATTACATGAAGAACAAACGGACAATGGTTGCACATGAAGATCACCAAAGTGGCTTTTTCACCTTTTAAGTCATCCAATGACTGGATTTCGTTACTTTTTGATGGGTTTGGAAGCTCAAAAAAAGGTGCTTTTGTACCCAATGCTAACATATTTGAGGGAGTATTCATATCTTTTTTATTTGTCCACAAAGATAAAGATTTTCTTGATTATATAAGTAAGGAAGCTCGAAGCGGGGATTCTGGAGATTATCCAAATTACAATTATTGAGTTGGGCTATAAGCTTCATTAATTTTTACAATAATCTATAAATTAACCATTCAAAATAACCTTCAGCCCCCCATTCTTCCAGCATCCATCCAATTTATATTAATTCTTAAACCTGACATTTAAAAATTAAATTCTAAAATTTGTTTGGAAGATATATTGAAAAGTTTGTAGTTTTGCTAACACTGTTAGTAAATAAAAATCATGGGTCTATATGAACGTCGTCAAAGAGAAAAAGAGTCGATCCGAGCCAATATTTTGGACGCGGCATTCTCCTTGGCTAAAACCGAAGGGTGGGCTTCACTTTCCATGAGAAAAATCGCCGATGCCATTGAGTACAGTGCGCCGGTGGTTTATGATTACTTTGAAAACAAAGAAGCTATTTTATATGAAATCTCGTTGAATGGTTTCCATTGTTTACACATCGAATTGTTGAAAGCCCAGAGAGAACACGACAATCCGGAAGACCAGCTGAAGGCTATTGTGGATGCATACTGGAAGTTTGCATTCAAAAATAAAGAGTATTATCAATTGATGTTCGGATTGGGGATGCAATGCAGCGGAAAAGGAATGATGAAAGAAGAATTTTCGTCATTTCAGGATATGCTGTATGACTGCACGTATGAAATTATTAAGAAAAACGGATCAAATCCGGAAAACGCCTGTCACATGTCTCACGCCTTGTTTTCTGCGGTACATGGCTTGATTTCGATCATGATGATGCGTAACGATGACATTCCTTCTACAATGAATAAAACGACTTTGGACGAAACTGTTTCCGCTTTCGTTAAGTCTTTGTAATTTTTTTTGAACCTGGAATTAACACTGTTAGGAATATTAACGCTAAATTAATTATAAGTTATTTAATTTTAAACAATTAAAATACAATCAATTAGGAATTATTAAGCAATTTTTTTATTTAAGCCATTAACACCGTTAGTAAAAATAACACACCTCACCTTTAGATATATTTAAAATCAACATTAAAAATTGTAATCATGGAACCGATAATCTAATCCCATTATTAAAATTCCTGTAATTTTTTTGAACTAATTATTAACACCGTTAGAAAAATTAACAGGACTTGAATTAAAAAACAACATTATTAAACAAACACTTCATTAAAAATTTAAACTTAAAATGAAAATATTTGGAAAAACGAGGATCATCGTACTTATCGCAAGTATTATCCTTTTACAAAGTTGCAGTAAGGCCGCCGAAAATACCAATCAGGCGCCACCTGCTCCAGAGTTGCCCGTTTATACCGTAATCACCTCTCCTGCTACTGTTTATCAGGAATTCCCGACAGCTTTAGAAGGAAAAAATAACGTAGAAATCAGATCTCAGGTTGATGGATATTTAGATAAAATTTATGTGGAAGAAGGCGCTTATGTAAGAGCCGGACAGCCATTATTTAAGATAGATTCCAGAGCTTACGGTGAGCAGATGAATATGGCGCAGGCCAATTTACAGGTTGCCAACGCCAATATTCAGAAAGCAAAAGTTGAGGTTGACAGACTTCAGCCGTTAGTTGCCGCAAAAGTAGTTTCTGATGTACAGCTGAAAACTGCAAAAGCCAATTATGCAGCAGCAGTTGCCGCAGCATCACAAGCAAAAGCTTCTGTGGGTGGTGCAAAAATCAATGTAGGATTTACAACCATTACAGCTCCTGTAAGCGGTTATATCGGAAGAATTCCTTACAAAAAAGGAAGCTTGATCTCAAGAACAGATCCTAATCCATTGACTTTACTATCAGACATCAGCGAAATTTATGCGTATTTCTCTATGAGCGAACTGGATTTTATTGCTTTTCAGAATAAATATCCCGGAGCCACTTTAAACGAGAAGCTGAAAAATATGCCGATGGTAGACTTGGTAATCGCAGACAACAGCACCTATCCTCAAAAAGGAAAAATGAGCATTGTTGACGGGCAGTTTGACAAAAGCACAGGAGCAATCAGCGTTCGAGCAGTGTTCCCAAATGCAAACGGAACGTTGAGAACAGGAAATACGGGTAGAGTTCGTATGCCTCAGTTATTCACCAACACGCTTGTTCTTCCACAGGAATCAACCTTTGAAATACAGGATAAAACTTATGTTTATGTAGTTGGAAAGGATAAAAAGGTGACTTCAAAACCTATCACGATCTCAGGAAAAACGAATAACTATTATTTCATTTCAGAAGGGCTTTCTGTGGGAGATAAAGTTGTATTTACAGGAATCGGAACATTGAAAGATGGTGCTGTCATTCAGCCAAAAACTATTTCTTCTGATAGTTTGCTTAAAGCAAGACCATTGTAAAAAATACTTTTAGAATACAGAAGACTTAAAAAAATAAACTTCTTATGTTAAAACAATTTATAGAAAGACCGGTACTTTCAACGGTCATCTCCATCATACTCTTACTCTTGGGAGCACTGTCGGTTTTCAATCTTCCGATCACCCTGTTTCCGGATATCGCGCCACCAAGTGTACAGGTGACGGCATTTTATCCAGGTGCAAATGCGGAAGTTGTAGCCCGTTCGGTAGCAGTTCCTATTGAAGAAGCGGTGAATGGTGTTGAGAACATGACTTACATGACCTCAAACTCAAGTAACGACGGTACCATGACGTTGAGCGTATTTTTCAAACAAGGTGCAGATGCAGATAATGCAGCCGTAAACGTTCAAAACCGTGTATCAAAAGCGATGAGCCAGCTTCCGCAGGAAGTTGTACAGGCGGGAATTTCAACACAGAAAGTTCAGAACAGTATGATTATGTTTATGGGGCTTTCCAGTGATGATCCTAAACAATATGATGAGCTTTTCTTACAGAATTACCTTAAGATCAACATCATACCTCAGATACAGCGTATTCCGGGTGTTGCCCAGGCTCAGGTTTTCGGGACGAGAGATTATTCGATGAGAATTTGGTTAAAACCAGACAGATTAGCGGCCAATAACCTTTCTCCACAGGAAGTAATGGCAGCTATCAAAGATCACAACCTTGAAGCTGCTCCGGGACGTCTCGGACAGGGAAGTAAGGAAACTTACGAGTATATCCTTAAATATAAAGGTAAATTAAACAAAAACGAAGACTACGAAAATATTGCTATTAAAGCCAATAATGACGGTTCTTTTTTAAGATTAAAAGATGTAGCAAGAGTAGAATTCGGTTCTTATACATATACAGCAGCTAACAGAGTGGATGGTAAGCCTGTAGCAGGTTTTGCAATCCTTCAAACTGCAGGTTCCAATGCGAACGAGATTTTAACTGAAATTGAAAAACAGGTCGAAGAATTTTCGACAACACTTCCAAAAGGTGTAAAACCGATTATCATGTACAATTCCAAGGATTTCCTGGATGCATCGATTGATCAGGTTGTTGAGACTTTAGTGATTGCATTTGTTTTGGTATTTATTGTGGTATTTATTTTCCTTCAGGATTTCAGATCTACATTAATTCCTGCTATTGCGGTTCCTGTAGCGATTATCGGTACATTCTTCTTCCTTCAGCTGTTTGGTTTCAGTATCAATATGTTGACCTTATTTGCATTGGTTCTTGCGATTGGTATTGTAGTGGATGACGCGATTGTCGTCGTCGAGGCCGTCCATTCCAAGATGGAACACACAGGAATGCCTGTTGAGCAAGCCACAACACACTCCATGAGCGAAATTTCCGGAGCGATTATTTCCATTACATTGGTAATGTGTGCGGTATTTATTCCGGTTGGTTTCATGCAGGGTCCTGCGGGAGTTTTCTACAGACAGTTTGCCTTTACTTTGGTCATTGCGATCATGATTTCTGCGGTAAATGCTTTGACATTAAGTCCGGCTTTATGTGCTTTAATTTTGAGCGATCCTCAAGGTGAAGGTGGAGATCACGGTCATAAAAAAGGTTTTGGAGCGAGATTTTTCAACGCATTCAACGTTGCCTTTAATAATATGACTAAAAAATATATTTACAGTCTTAAATTTTTAATTAAAAACAAATGGGTTGCTATCGGAGGTTTAGCTTTAATCACTGCGGCAAGTATTTTCTTAATTAAAAAAGCACCGTCAGGATTTATCCCGACTGAAGATCAAGGTTTCGTTTTGTATGCCGTGAATACGCCTCCGGGAAGTTCGTTGGACAGAACTCACAAAGCAACCGAGCAGATCGATAAAATTGTAAATGCCGAAAAAGCAACCAATCACCTTTGGGTAGCCGACGGTTTGAACTTCATCAGTAACGCCAATGCGTCACCATATTCTGCAGGTTTTATTAAGCTAAAAGATTATAAAGATCGTGGCGAAGTGAAAGATCCTGATCAGATTGCAGCGGGATTAACAGGAAAAGTAGCGCAAGTAAAAGATGCAAGTGCATTTTTCTTCAACTTCCCTACTGTTCAGGGTTTTGGTAACGTTTCCGGTTTTGAATTTATGCTTCAGGATAAAACGAACGGTTCATTCGAACAATTAGGAACAACAACTCAGGCATTTATCGGAGAGTTGATGAAACGTCCGGAAATTGCATTTGCCTTTACAACTTATGCAGCTGGAAATCCTCAATATACAATTGATGTTGATACCGATAAAGCAAATCAGTTAGGAGTTTCTGTGACAGAATTGATGCAGACCATGCAGATTTATTACGGAAGTAGTTTCGTTTCAGATTTCAACAGATTCGGGAAATACTACAGAGTAATGGCTCAGGCAGATGTTCCTTATCGTACGGATGCGAATTCTATGGAAGGAATTTATGTTAAAAATAATTTAGGCGAAATGGTTCCTGTAAAGACTTTAGTGACTTTAAAAAGAACCTTCGGACCTGAAACCGTGACAAGAAATAACTTGTTTAATGCCGTAACAATTAATGGAACTCCAAAACCTGGTTACAGTACCGGAGACGCCATTAAAGCCGTGGAAGAAGTTGCAAAACAATCACTTCCAAGAGGTTACGGATACGAATGGACAGGTATTACCCGTGAGGAAATCAAAACTGGTGGACAAACAGCGTTTGTTTTCATGTTAAGTATCTTATTCGTGTATTTCCTGTTGGCAGCTCAATATGAAAGTTATATCCTTCCGTTTGCCGTTATTTTAACGGTTCCTACAGGGATTTTCGGAGTTTTCTTTTTCACTGGATTAGCAGGAATTGATAATAATATTTACGTTCAGGTAGGATTAATCATGCTCGTCGGATTATTGGCCAAAAACGCTATTCTGATTGTTGAATTTGCCGTCCAGCGAAGAAAAGCAGGAAAAACATTAATTGAATCAGCTTTACAGGCTTCAAGATTACGTTTAAGACCAATTTTGATGACCTCATTTGCCTTCATCATCGGTATGCTTCCGCTAGTTTGGTCGCAGGGTGCGGCGGCAAAAGGTAACCACTCAATCGGTATCAGTACTGTTGGAGGGATGTTTACGGGAGTTGTCTTAGGAATCTTCATTATTCCTGTGATGTACGTGATCTTCCAGTATTTACACGAAAAAATGCCGAGCAGAAAAAGAAGAAGATTGCTTAAACAAAAAGAGCAGGAAGAACTTTTGGCAACAGCTCATTAATAAAAATGATAAACAAGCTTTGAGAGTATTTTAAACCACAAAAGATTTAAACACAATCTGAGAAAATCTGTGGTTAAATAAAAAAAGCAAAGAATTTCTCCTACTAAAGACATCTTTTGCATATACAAAACCTCTCAAAGTTTTGTTTTCAATTAAAAGTTTATTTAAAAACTATGAAAAGAATAAAGAATATTTTTCTCACATTTATATTGGCTTTAGGCTCGGTTTCGTGTGTTTCCAAATTGGCATACGCAGAGCCAGACCTACAGCTCCCAGAGAAATTCCAGTACACAGCAACTGCCGATACAGCGAGTGTTGCAAATCTGGAATGGAAACAATTTTTCAACGACCCGATTTTACAAGGCTTAATTGAAAAAGGAATTAAAAATAACTACGATTTACAGATTGCTTTAAAACAAGTTGCTTCTTCGCAGGAAAGACTAAAACAGGCAAAATATCTTCAATATCCTGATGTTGGTTTCGGAGTTTCCGCGCAAATTTCAAGGCCTTCAAAAAACAGCATGAACGGGCAGAGCTTAAATTTATTTTTAGGTCAAAGCCACGTTGAAGACTACAATGCCGCCTTCAATCTGTCTTGGGAAGCCGATATTTGGGGTAAAATAAAAAACCAGCAGGAAGTTTCAAGAATGCAGTATCTGCAGACTTATGAAGCTACAAAAGCTATTCAGACACAGGTTGTTGCGGCGATTGCTCAAGGTTATTATAATTTATTGATGCTTGATAAACAATTGCAGATTGCAAAATCAAATTTAGAATTAAGCAACAATACCCTTTCTCTTACAGAAAAATTGTGGCAGAGTGGTGATACAACTTCTTTGGGAGTTCAGCAGGCTACCGCTCAAAAGCAATCGACAGAACTTTTGATCACTCAATTGGAACAGAATATTGCGATTCAGGAAAATGCGTTAAGTATTTTAATCGGTGAAAATCCGAATAAAGTCAGCAGAACCATTGAAATGGCTGATACTTCTTTACCACAGGATATTTCTGCGGGGCTTCCGGCAGCGATGGTAAGCCGTCGTCCTGATGTTCGTCAGCAGGAATTGGTGTTATTGGAATCCAATGCGATGGTTGGAATTGCTCAGGCAAATATGTATCCGGCATTGAAAATCACGGCAAACGGAGGCGTAAATTCATTTAAAATTGACAACTGGTTTCAGATTCCGGCTTCATTGTTCGGTTCTGTTTTAGGGGGAATTACCCAGCCTATTTTCCAGAAAAGACAGTTGAAAACAGATTTGAATGTTGCCAAAATTCAGAGAGAGAAAAACGTGTTGGCGTTCCGTCAATCTGTTTTAAATGCGGTGGGTGAGGTTTCTGATGCATTGGTTTCAAATGAAAGCTTAAAAGTTCAGGAACAAAAAGCAACTGAACAGGTGAAAACCTTAAAAGATGGAATTAAAAGTGCCGAAATGCTTTACAAAGGCGGGATGGCAAACTATTTAGAAGTAATTACAGCTCAGGCAAGTTCTCTTCAGGCTGAACTGAATCTTGCGTCCGTAAAAAGACAGAGATTGAGTAGCATTGTGGATTTGTACCGTGCTTTAGGAGGCGGTTGGAAGTAGTAAATTTAATTATATTTGTTTTGAATGCGGTCTTTCGGGATCGCATTTTTTATGGAGTAATTTGTTCTATTAATTCTAATCTTTTCACCACCGTTTTCCTGTCCAAAATACTTCCGGGAGACAATACTGCATTAGCTCCGATTTTTGAATCATCACCTACCAATGAACCGAATTTATTAGTTCCCGTGGAAATTATCTGATCATTATATTTAATAAAAATATTCTTTTCTTCCCTTTCATTAAAGTGATTGGCGCAGATTGAACCTGCTTCAAAATTTACATTTTTCCCAATGATGCTGTTACCGACATAATTAAAATGTGCTGTAGCTGAGTGATCCAGAATGATAGATTGCTTGATTTCCGAACCTGGGCCAATATTTACAGATTTTCCAAGAAATATTGGGCCTCTCAGATACGCGTAAGCTCCGACACGACAATTTTCACCGATAATTAAAGTTCCTTTTAGAATGGCGCCCTGCTCTATATCTGCTGATTTGTGAATGGCAATATTTCCGTTAATAATATAATCTTCTGATAAGGTTTTAATTTTTTCAATTAATAAAACTTCCAATTGATCTGTTATTTCCCAGGGAAACTTATTTTCAGTATTAAAAACATCAGAATCGAAATTGTTGATAAAATTTTTTATGGTAATCATCATTTATTGTTTTATATTAATTTAATAAGCAAAATTTGCTAAAAAGTTAATGATAAAGACAGCTTCGTCAGAATCAATTATTGATTCAATCTTTGCTCCTTTAAATATCCAGCATTAAAAATAAATCTTTGCATCAAAAAAAGAAATTATTTTTTAAACTGCTCATTAATATATTTAATCAAATCATCAAAATCCTGTTGAGAATATCCTAACTGCAAATAATGAATATCATCCGCTTTTCTGTACCAGGTCAGTTGACGTTTTGCATATCTTCGGCTGTTTTTCTTAATTTCCGAAACGGCAAAATCTAAGTCCCATTCTCCATCAAAATATTTGAATAATTCTGAATAGCCAACCGTATTTAAAGCTGTCAAATTCTTAAATTTCTCCAGGCTTTTCGCTTCTTCCAACAGCCCTTTATCCATCATAATATCCACTCTCCTATTGATTCTGTCGTACAATTCTTCCCTCGGAGCTTCAATTCCGATTCGGATAACGTTGAAATCTCTGGAATCCTGTGAAACGGCAATTAATTCAGAATATTTTTGATTCGTTTGCCAGATAACATCAATTGCCCGTAAAAGCCTTCTGTGATTATGCAAATCTACAACTGCAAAATATTCAGGGTCGAGTTCTTTTACTAGTTCCTGAAGTTTATTTATTCCTTCATTTTCGAGAATTTCCTGTAACTTTTTCTGGTTGTTTTCATCGGCTTCCGGTAAATCATGTAAACCTTCAATCACCGCTTTTTCGTACATCATACTTCCACCAACCAAAATGACGGTTTCGTGATTTTCAAAAAGTTCATTGAGTTTTTTTAAAGCATCTTCCTCATATTGCCCGATCGAATAATATTCCTCAACCGAAAGATTTCCAATAAAATGATGAGGTGCTTCCGCCAGTTCTTCTTCCGATGGCGACGCGGTCCCGATTTTCATTTCCCTAAAAAACTGGCGCGAATCACAGGAAACAATTTCCGTGTTGAAATGTTTTGCCAGATCAATCGCCAACCTCGTTTTTCCAATTCCGGTGGGGCCAACAACAGAAATTAAATTTTTCTTTTTCACTGCGCTAATTTACAAAAATGAGCTTTATTTTTAACTGCAAAAGAAATGTCAATTTGCTGGAGGAGGGAAGCATGGAGGTGGAAGTTAAGATTCGTCAAAATATTGCTTGCAGTCATCATAGGATGAGATGAGGATATTTGTATTCTTTTATATACATTACCATCTTTCCGCTTACTGCCTCTAGCTTCCAGCCATTCGACTTTAGTTAAACTATAGACTTAAATGTTTATCTTTGTAAGACAATAAAAAACTATGATTTTATCAATGACCGGATTCGGCAGAGCCGAAGATGTTTTTGAAGGGAAAAAAATTACAATAGATATTAAGTCACTGAACAGCAAAAGCTTTGATTTAAATATTAAAATTCCTTTAAGATATAAAGAAAAAGAATTTGAAATCAGAAAAATTCTCAACGACAGGCTTATTCGTGGGAAGGTAGACTGCTATATCAATATAGAAAATCTGGAAGAATCTACTGATGTGAAAATCAATAAAAGTTTAATTGATTCTTACATGAATGAACTCCGCAACATTGCACCGGACGGACCTGATTTTGAATATCTTAAAATGGCGGTAAGACTTCCGGACGCTATCACTTCAAGACCTGACGAACTGTGCGAAGGCGAATGGGAAAAACTGGCAAGCATTGTACATCAATCTATTGACCGTTTTCAGGAATTTAGAAAAACAGAAGGAAAAATTCTGCATGAAGAATTAGAAAGAAATATTCAGAATATTGATAAATATTTGAATGAAGTTGTGCCTTTCGAAGAAGAAAGAATTACTTCAGTAAAAGAACGTTACCAAAAGTCTTTAAAAGAGTTTGAAAACGTTGATGAAACGCGTTTTTATCAGGAAATGGCTTATTTCACTGAAAAGCTTGACATTTCAGAAGAAAAAGTAAGGCTTTCCCAACATTTGAAATATTACAAGGAAGTAATGGATAATGAAGAATTCAACGGGAAAAAACTTGGGTTTATTTCTCAGGAAATCGGACGTGAAATAAATACATTAGGATCAAAAGCCAATCATGCAGAAATCCAGAAGCTGGTGGTCATGATGAAGGATGATTTGGAAAAAATTAAAGAACAGACGTTAAACGTTTTGTAAAAAGTTATAAGTTATGAATAATGAGTTATAAGTTGCTTGTTGCTGGTTAAACTCATAATTCACAACTCATAATTCATAACTCATTTAAAATGAATAAAGTTATCATATTTTCAGCGCCGTCTGGAAGCGGAAAAACTACATTAGTAAAGCATTCTTTGGAAGTATTTGATGATCTTCAGTTCTCAATTTCGTGCACGACGAGACAGCCGAGAGGAAATGAAGTTCATGCCGTGGATTATCATTTTTTAACGCCTGATGAATTCAGACAGAAAATTGCGGAAGATGCTTTTGTGGAATTTGAAGAAGTTTATTCTGATAAATATTACGGTACTTTAAAATCTGAGGTTGAAAAAATCTGGAATCAGGGGAAAGTGGTAATTTTCGATGTTGATGTAAAAGGTGGAATTTCCCTAAAGAAATATTTTGGTGAACAGGCGTTATCAATTTTTATTGAGCCACCTTCCATTGAAGAATTGGAACGAAGATTGATTTCAAGAGGTACCGATGATGAAGAAACCATCAAAACCCGCGTAGAAAAGGCAGAAGAAGAAATGTCTTATGCAAAAGAATTTGATAAAATCGTGATTAATTCCGATTTAGATATTGCAAAAAAAGAAATAGAAAGTTTAATAAAAAATTTTATAGAAAGTTAAAGGCTGGATGATGGAAGTTGGAAGCTTGAGGTTTAATAAAATAACGTCAATTTCTAATTTCTAATTTCTAACTTCTAATTTTCTATTGTAAAAATGGGGTTCATATGAGTACCGAAACACTAGAAAAAGCTAAATCTGCAATTCCTGTAAGAGGATTTTTAGATATAAAAGATTTGGTAATTCCTCAAGGAGAAGAGCTGGTAAAAGCTATTCTTAAATTGAAAGAAGAAAAAAATGCGGTAATTCTGGCGCATTATTACCAACCTGGAGAGATCCAGGATATTGCCGATTTCTTAGGAGATTCCCTGCAATTGGCAAGACAGGCAAAAGATACAAACGCTGATATGATCGTATTCTGCGGAGTACATTTCATGGCAGAAGCAGCAAAAATCCTGAATCCAACCAAAAAAGTTGTCCTTCCCGATACAATGGCGGGATGCTCTTTAGCAGACGGATGTTCGGGTGAAGGTTTGAGAAAAATGCGTGAACAGCATCCGAATGCCTTAATCGCAACCTACATCAACTGTAACGCTGAAACGAAGGCTGAAAGTGACATTATCGTAACAAGTTCAAACGCTGAAACGGTGATTGAGGCGCTTCCGAAGGACCGACCGATTATTTTCGCGCCGGATAAAAACCTGGGAAGATATTTGTCTCAAAAAACGGGTCGAGATATGATTCTTTGGGACGGAAGCTGTATTGTTCATGAAGCATTTTCGATGGAGAGAATTGCAAAACAACTGGCAGAAAATCCTGATGCAAAACTAATTGCACATCCGGAAAGTGAAGAAGCTGTTTTGAAGCTGGCTCATTTTATCGGCTCTACTTCTGCACTTTTGAATTTTGTGGAACAGGATGATTGTCAGAAATTTATCATCGCGACAGAAGAAGGAATTCTTCACGAAATGAGAAAACGCGCCCCTCATAAAGAACTGATTCCGGCTTTGGTTTTTGATGAAAACTGTAACTGTTCGGAATGTTTTTATATGAAACGAAATACAATGGAAAAATTGTATTTATGTATGAAATATGAGCTTCCGGAGATTCTTATTGATGAAGAATTGAGATTGAGAGCTTTGAAACCGATTGAAGCGATGCTTGACCTTTCAAAAACTATAAAATAAATGAAAAGCGGGTTTTTAAGACTCGCTTTTTTACTTTGAAAAATATTAATCGATGTCTGCAAAGAAAATATTAATCGAAGCTAAAAAACTTAATGATGAGGGACGATATAATGATGTCATTAAAATACTTTTGCCGTTAAAAGATTTAAATCTTAAACAAGAAGAATATCAATATTTACTGTTGTCGTACAGTTATTATAGTCTGGATAATTTTGAGCAGTCTTTTTATTATGCAGATCTAGTTTCAAAAAAAAATACATCAAATGAATTTGCATCTCAACTGAAGTATTTTTGTCTTTTCAGCGAGCATAAAATTGATGAGGCTCTATCAGAAATCATCAATTTTCTAAATGAATTCCCAGCAAATCTTTATAAAACTACATTAGAAGAACTTTTAACTGATATAAATGAAGATAGAATTATTGGAGAATTTGCTGCTAAAATATTATTTTTAGCAAATAAAAACAACATTTTAAATCAGCTAAAATTAAGTCAAATTGAGAAGGATCGATTAAATTAAAAACAAAATCATGAGTAAAATTTATCTTGAAGATGTAAAAATCTACGCTTATCACGGAGTTTTACCGGAAGAAAATATTATCGGAACTTATTATATTTTAAATGTAGAACTTCATACTGATCTTTGGCAAGCCGCAGAAACAGACGACTTACATGATACAATAAGTTATGCCGATATTAATGAAATCATTCATAACGAAATGAAAATTAAATCTAAATTGCTGGAGCATGTTGCCGGAAGAATCATCTCTAAAATTCATGAAAAATTTTCAGATATTTCTTACATTAAATTAAAAATCACCAAAACTTCTCCTCCAATGCAGGGCGAAATGAAAGGGGCAAGTATTGAGCTTGAAAAAAGTTTTAAACCAGATAATTAAAAAATCATTATTTTCGTTCTCTAAAAAACATAAGGAATTGAAATTCATCAAAATATTATTTCTATTAGCTTTTATCAGTACTTTCGGGCAATCGAATGTTAATAATCAACTGACAGCTTATAATTTTCCGAAAATAAAATCCAGCATAACGATGCCGGTGACTATCCCGCTTTCGGAAATCAGCAATATGATTAACGCTTCCGTGAAAGAACTTGTTTATCAGGATGATTCTTACACAGATAATAACAACGATCAATTTAAGGTAAAAGTATGGAAAACCCGTCCTATCCGACTGGTTGGGGGAACAAATCAAAATATCCTAATTGAGGTCCCGTTGAAAATCTGGGCAGAAAAAGGTATCGGAACTTTGGGAGTTTACAGCTATCAGAATACAACTTTTGAAACCGTGATGTCTTTCAATACCACTTTGCATTTTAACAACAACTGGACAATTACCACAAGTACTCAACCTAACGGCTTCAGGTGGGTAACGAAACCAGTCTTAAATTACGGAAAAATACAAGTTCCCATCACCTCTCTGGTTGAAAAAAGCCTGAAAGAACAACAACTAAAGTTCGGTAAAGTCATTGATCAACAAATGGCTACCCAACTGAATTTCCAACAGTACGCTGTTATGGCCTGGAATGTTTTTTCACAGCCTTTCAATATTTCGGAAGAATATAATACATGGCTGAAAATAACTCCTATCAATGTAAACATCACTCCCTTAAAATTTTACGGAAATCAAATTGATACCAACATCGGGATTGACATTTATTCTGAAACTTTTACAGGAAGTAAACCTGAGGCATCCCAACCGATAAAAACTGCAATGAATTTCAACTTTATTCCCATTTTGGCGGATAAGTTTCTATTACAGACAACGGCAAATATCCCCTTCACAGAGGCAACAAATATCGCCAGAAATATGTTCTTGAATAAAGAATATGATTTGAGAGGATCTAAAGTGAAAATTAATGATATCAAAGTTTACGGCGTTGAAAACAGGGTAATGATTGAGGCTGAAACCGAAGGATATGTGAAGGGTAAAGCTTTCATTTCGGGGATTCCGGTTTATGATGCTATTAAAAAGAAAATTGTACTTTCAAACACAAAATTTAATTTAAAAACATCAAATATTCTTCAAAAAACAGCGACTCTCCTATTCAAAGGGAAAATTGTAAAGATGATTGAGGATGAATACGGAATTCCTACACAGGATCTTGAAAATACTTCCAGAAAAAGCATTGAAGAGGCCTTCAACAAAGAATATTATAAAGGCTTAAACATGAACGGAAGGGTTTTTAATTTAAAACCAGGTAATATCTACCTTAATCCTTCGGGTATTACGGCTGTTATTGATACTAATGCTATTTTAAAACTAATATTAAAAGGAATTTAATTAAACTAATAACTAACCATGAGAAAATATTTACGAATTGTAGACAATCACCGGGCTACGAAAGGACAGAGATTTGGGAATTACATTATAGACCTTATCAGCTTTTATATTGTGTACTTTATGTTTGGCGGGATTTTATTGATCATAAGCCCTGCTTTTAACCATTGGATTTCAAATTCCAGCGAATTGTCACAAAGGCTGATGGGAATATTATCGTACATTTCTTATTGCTTTTTAATGGAAAGCATAACGGGTGGCAGAAGCATTGGAAAACTGATTACAGGAACTAAAGTGATAATGATTGACGGAAGCAAACCTAAAATAGGAAATTTTTTTGTAAGAAATATAATACGGGGAATTATTCTCGTAGATCAGCTTTCATTTTTTGGCGAAAATGGCTTACACGACAGTTGGAGTGAAACAAGGGTAATCAATATCAAAAACTATGAATCTGAAAAACAGGTAAAAAGCGAAATAGAAGGGATCGGCGCAAAAGAAATTGTCTAAAAAATTTTTGTTGAATCATATATTTTGTTATATTTGCACACCTAAAAAATGGTAAGAACATGGTACTTTGGCCGAGCGGCTAGGCAGTGGTCTGCAACACCATCTACAGCGGTTCGAATCCGCTAGGTACCTCACTTAAAACCTCTAATCATCTTATTAATAGATCCTTAGAGGTTTTTTATTTGTTGTTTTCCCGATATTTTCCCGATAATCTTACTTGTGCTGTTTTTATAAGCTTATATACGCACAATATTAAGTGGTAGGCTACAACTGTAATAAATGTAAATCATATTAAATATTTATAATCAACTTTTACCAAACGATGAACTGAAACTTTCGTATTTTGGTTAATAAATTTTAACCATGAAACAAATTGTTGACTACAAAGTAATCCAAGCAGATGACATTGAAACATTAGCCAATCTTGAGAGAATGGATTAGATTAGGGTGGACTCCACACGGAGGTATATGTGAAGGTGGTAATGAAAATTATAATTTTTTCAAGCAATGGTTCAAACTTTATAATTTAAAATAAAAGTCTCCACTTTAAGTGGGGATTGCTTTATAAAATGGATATATGATTACTTACCTGTTCTATATGGTTTTTAATTGACATTTTTTTACAAACCCCTAACCCTGGATAATGGCCGTCTGCTTGTCTATCACGAAAATCTTTAATACCTACGCCCTCAAAAATTGGATTGGCATCTATATAATTAATTAGTTTATTTAATGCTTGAGTAAATTTATTAGCTTGATTTTTTCTATCCTCATTGTCATTGGAAATAAAATGTCTAATTTCAAAATCTTTCGAATTTATTTTTGATAAGTGCAATGCTATAGCAAAAGGCGAACCTCCCGTATCTGAAACCTCTTTGCCGATAATAGTAAAATCACCGAAACCATATATCCCTTCATTTTCATATTTGAATATTAAGTGTGAAAATTCAGAATGGCTCGGATAGTCAGTATTTCGTTCTTGTTTTTTGAATCCATCTTCGATATAAACTATTTCACCATTTGCTGTATTGTTTATATAATCATCATTTACTTTATTTATTAAATAAATATCATATTTAGCTTTAGAATTTTTTCTTAAAAACAATGTGTCACTAAATTTACCATAATGTAATAAAGATTTTTCTAATTTAGGATTAGATTTAAAAAAATCATCTAAATCATAGGTTGATGTTTTATTGTCTAATATAAAACCTAGCGAATAATTTTTGTAGCCCTTTAAGACACCTTGAATAAATTCATGCTGAATCTGATTTTGTTTTGGATAAGTTGCTTTTTGAGGGTTAACAACCAAGATAAAATAGATGTTCTTTTCTACTAATCTTGTGATTTGTGATTTTAAGCTTTTGCTATTAGGTGGAATAAGCACAGGAATTGTTGTTTCAAATACTGCAGCAGGCAGTTCACTTAAAGCAAAAATCTCATTTTGCTTTGCTGTTAAAATTGGGAAATACATGGTTTTTATTTTTATATTAATTGTCTAATATAAAAAATATTTAAATAAAAACCTTTTGAATATTCCTTTTAATGTTCTCACATTTTTTTTTGTTATAACCGTGTTGAATTGTCATGCTTTTCAAGCTTGTTGGTAGTTCGCTAATTAATTCAATATGTTCTTTCTTTAAGCTTCTTCTTTTTAAGTAATATAACGTTCTTTTGTAAGCAGCTTCAATATTAATTTCTTTAAAAAGATCAAAACAATAATTAAATATCTTAGTATTTGGCATTATAGGAATAGGCCCATAACAGTCAACTATAAGATTAATATATTCATTTTTTCTTAGAGCGTAAAAAAGTGATTTATGAGTAATATTTTGAAAATTAGAAACTGCTTCCTTATAAATATGGACTTTGTTTAAACTGTCTATAATTAAAATTCCAACCTCAGTGCTGACAATTTTTTCAACTTTTTTGAGATGCTTTTCACAAGTTACTACATTTACAAATTCAAAAAAACTGGAATAATCAGCTAATTGTGAAAACAATCTTTCAGTAGTATCAATTTCAGATTTAATTTCATACACTGTTGAAACACCATTAAAAACCGCTAAGTCGGCCTTAGATTTTCCGACGTAAAATTCTGGAACAGTAACACAATCATTTATATTATGATTTTTTAAAATTACGTCTTTAAAAATGATGTTTTTAAAGATATATTCATTCTTATATTTCTTTGATAAAACTTTATAAAATTCAGTATATGCTTTTTCTAATGTAAATTCCGGATATTCTAAACACAAGCTTTTAAATGTATTCACAATACTATTAATCTTGTCCTCATCCTGCAATGCTAAGTAATTAAAATTTGCAGGTGAGAAAAGTTTTGAAATTTGTATAAATTCAGATTTGCAAAGTTTTGATTTTATCTTCATCTCTTAACTAATGTTCAAAGATAATAAATTATTAAAAACTATAAATTAAAATTGATATATTAGTGGGATAAGTTTGTTTCTAAAAGAACAAACACGACCATTTATTATTTTTATTAAATATATTTATTGATTATCTTATTTAATTACCTTTTTTAAGCTGCTGATATTTTGAAAAAATGTTCTTACTATTAAAAAAAATATTTCCTAAATAATTGTTTTTTCTTTTTAAGATGCTGATTTACTTTTTAAGCTGTTGAAGAGTTGTTGATACCTTTATTTTTTCCAGAGCTATATTAAGAGCGCTTTTTTTACTTTCTTTTAATAAGTTTATCTTCATGCTTTCCTTTCTTTTCTCTGCTTCAAACACTAATTCTTTGAGATCAATATCAAATCCGACATAAAACCCTTTTGTATATCGGGAATAGTATTTTAATCCCCAATTAATTTGTAACTCAGTCTTTATTTTGTCTAAATGGTATCTTGTAAAGTCAAAACCTTTTAAGGCTAGGTAGTCTTTTACTTTTTCCTTACCTGCCATTCTGGTAAACATCATTTGATTATTTGTCTTGGCATATTGTTTCTTTCCAATAATTGATTTTAAAGCTAAAAATGTAAATAGGCATTCCCAGATATAATCCGTTTTATCGTTTTTATAAAAGTCCCAAAAAATATCTGTATTGAGCCCGGTATAGACTTTAGAATTTCTATATTTTGAATGTAATTGTTTACCTCGAGATAAAGCATAATCTACATTTGCTAATTTCACATTAAGCCATGATGCCGACCTTTTAAATCTTTCTTCTTCTGTTTCTTCATATTGATTCAAATCTTCAATAAAGATCGAATGCCCGTAAAGCGAATAGTAAAGTAAATTACTAAGAAAATCTTTCTTACCTTCCTGATTGGATTTTAAAATCCCCTGCATTAAATGAATAGGGAAATTGAAGTACTTGATATTGTTTCTAGAGGTTTCCATATTTTTTATTTTTCTGAATGGAATATTAAGCCGGAGCTACGACAAAAGATGTCGTATTATTTTTGCTAAGACATAAAATAAACTGACTAATAAATTAAGAGTAGGCTAAATTCCAGAAACCAATAACCTTTCAATATCATGATGTGAAATTTTATCAGCGGCATTTAATTTCTCCATAATTTTCAGATACTTTTTAGTAGGTATTCCTTTATAAAATTTCTTGAAATAAGGTGTATATAACTGTTCATAAAGTCTTTCTGATTCGAAATATGGTCCATAAAGTTTATCCATAAGACGATAACTTTTGCTCTCTATCTGTTTCTGATACATTATCCCAGAATATGCTTCACGGTGAAGAAAATATTTTTTGCCATATAATTTCCTGCATAGTTTTCCGGTATTAGGACAAACGAAGAACCATATTTTTCCTTTTCCAAGATTAGATGTCTTTGAGGTTATTTGAATATTATAGTTGACAGGTTCTTTTTTGTAGAGATAATCAAGAGTTAAAACTCCTCTATCTTCATAAATTTGCACTGAAATTTTTATACTAGCTCTTTCCTCTCCATTTCTAGACCATTTCATTGTACCACTCTGATATTGATCTGATATAATGTAATTATGCTTCTTTAAAAACGACATAGAAAAACAAAGGAGATCTTCTATAACTGTTGGGAATGATGGAGATTTTGACATTGTTTATTGAATCTATTTTTGATACTACTATTTATATGGAAACCTAAATTATTAAGGAAGATCACCTTAACCTATTTTGATTGATGAGTTCATCAATTTCATTTCTTTTAAAATAGATTCGGTTTCCCATCCCATAGGCAATAAGTGTCCCTTCTTTTCTCCAGCGATGAGGCGTAGAGAGATCAATATGCAACATATCACATACTTCAGCACGGGTAAGATATTTTGTAGGTTCCTTTGGTTGAAATTCCCTGCATAATTGTTCTTTAAGCTCCGGGATAATTTCTTTTTTAATTTCCTGAATTAAATCTGTAGGTGTAGTACCTATAAACTGTATTGTTGTCATAATGTATTGTTTAAAATATTATGCAACAAAGATGGGTTCGGAAAAAATTCGGAACAAAGTTATTCCTCCGAACAATATGGTATTTAGTTGTTTTTCATTCCATATTTAGCAAGAATGAGACTAAGCTCTCTTCTATCCTGCATATTTTGGATTGGGTATTTGGAGCTATTCTTATCGTGCGTAAAGTGTGTGTTAGTTGACTTTTGTTTTAAAGGTTCCTGCGAAATAAGCTCAAAAAATCCAGCAATCTGGTTATTAGTGAGTTTTGGATATTTTGTCCTAAGAAAATCAACAATACCGGATTGAATTAGTAATCCTATTTTTTGTTTTTGCTTCATATTAATAGGCTCTTGATAATCATGATTCATAGAAGTTTTTGTCAAACTTTCTAACTTTTCTATCAGATAAGAATAAAATAAAAAATCAATTAAAACCTCAACATATCCCTCTTTACATTTATCGAACTTATCATACATATCTTCTTCTTCAGTAATTCGTATAAAATTATATGCATCTTCTGCATAATAGACATCAGGATGCGGAACTATAGTAAAAAGTTCATTATAATTATTGTCATATTCTTCTATCGTTTTTAACATCCATCCTTGATCCATGATTACATCTCTATCAATATAATCAATTGAAAATTTTAGATTCATTTTAAAAATTGCGAAATCATACGATTGATATAAGGAGATATTTTCCAATAAATATTTTTCCTTAAATTCTTTTTCAATAATATATTTCAATTCTCTTTCAACACCTACTATCTTACGGAACAATAATTTGTTAACCAGTTCTTTAATATATTCTTCTAAATACACCATAAAATAAGGGTGTCTAAAATAGTACATAATTGGCTTTTCATCTATCTTTTCCATAACTCAAATTGCTTTCTTACATTAATACTTTTAAGATTATTAAGTTCCATAAGTGTGTTTGAAGCTAAAATAATCCTCAGTTACGACAAACTGTGTCGTATTAAAATTATTTTTTCTTCCGTAATCCTTAATATTGATGCTGGAAAAAGTTAAAAAAAACACAGTTAAGTTTAAAATCAGAGTTTTTGAGTGTATAACTTAACACGGGGGCAACATGCTCAAAAATAAGGGCATAGAAAATAAGTTATAGCTAAAAATTGCACAAGATAGTCACTGTTAATAGTCTTTTAAATAGCTTTTGCCTTCAATTAAATATTCAATCCTTTTACCGTTACAGGTTTTAAAAGAGTTTTAATAAACACTTACTTTCAATTTAGCACTGAACCCGCCATTGCCAAACTGTTGTTAGGTGCTGGCTTTTATTCTGTCTGTTTAATAAATAATATATCAGATTTACAGTTAAATGTTTGTTGGGTTTTTCGCCAATAAAATTCTGTATTAAGCCTTGCTAAATCCAAAGTGATAGTGTCCAGATGTTCATTTATTTTCTGTCTTAGAAAAACAATATTCCTTTTTAGTTTCCAACTATTAGTAATATCAGTTTCATCTGTTAATACCAAAAAGAATCTATTCGATGCGTCAAACCTTGCTTCACCTTGATTTTCATATAGCCAAACTTTTAACTCGGTTGGATTAGCTTCAGCTTCCGAAATAATTTCACGCTTAAGTTCCTTTAGATTTAAAATAAATTGTCTTGCAATATCTCTTTGGTCTTCTGAAACTTTATTATACAAATGCAGCCTAAGTTCTTTGTCAGTTAAGTCGTTTGGTATGAAAATATTAAGTGTTCTACAAACTTGTTTTAGTTTAGTTAGTTCATTACCAAAACCTCTATCTCTAAGTTTCTGTGCAAGTAATTGTTCTGGAAAGTAAGTCACCTTTAAATCAAAAGGAATGTTATTAATAAAAAAATCAATTTTTTTTACTAATCCAACTGTTGGTAATACATTTGCGTGATCTTTGAATAAATCCTCAATTAAAATCGTAGTCCAGTGATTATACCAAGAGTTTAAAGTATAACCTCTTAGACTTGTTAATAAACTGCCTTCTATTTCATCATTAATTCGCTCATAGGATTGAATTTTTTTTACATAGTTGTCTACTATATTTTTTTCAAGACTGTTGCCAAACGAGCCACCCCAATCAAAATATTGTAACCTACTTAACTGGTCAACTAAATAATCCTCATTTGCAATTCTTATTTGTCTTTCTTCTTGATATTTCTGATTAATAAATGAATCTATATTTTCATTGGTAATATTAGGAAGTTCGAATATGTGAGAAAAGTATTGTCTTGATGGCAATTCTGACAAATCAATATTATGCAAGGAGCAAAATTCTTCCATTGTCTCTCTTCGAGACATACTTCTTAGTTTAAGAAAACGAATGCCTCTATTATCGTTTTCTATGCTCGGAAAATCATCATTTCTGAAGCAACTGTCTAGTTCAGCAAAGTTCAAGTTAGTCATTTAATATCCATTTATTATTATCGTTAAACACAAAGTGTTTAACAAGTATTTTAAGTAAGTCAATATTGCCAATTATGATTTTTCTAGAAAATATTATTTTCATAATTCGCAAAAAGATTTCATTTGTATCAAGTGACTCTTTGATAAGCCAGCCTTCGATTTCTTTTTTTAAAAAAGCTTCAATCTGACTATCATCCATTAAAATTGGCTTGATACTGGGTGACTTTTGAAAAGTTACCAAAACATCTCCTTTAATGCTTTTTGACCTATTAATTTGCCTCGGTGTGAAAGTTTTCTGTACAAGCCATTCAAATGCAACCATTTCGAAGCCGTTTTTAATACAAGCATTGGTTATTGCTTTCCATTCCAATCCGGATAAAGAATGATATGTCAATGAAAAATGACCACCGAGTTTTAAAACTCTTCTTATTTCAGAAAACGCTTCGTTTATTTCTATTTCAAAATTTGACGTACTTTTTTTTCTTAATTTACTATCTGAAATAACAATTTCCTCTGTATAATCAGGAGTTAACTTAAGCCAAGAATTCCAAATAATACTTTGCTCAAAGTAAGGCACCGCATCACCATAAGGTGGGTCAGTGAAAATGTAATCTATTGAATCGTTTGGTATTTTAAGTTTCTTTGCGTCAAATTGTGTTACTGAATAAGTATGTGTCTTATTTGTAAAAAGTCCTTCTTCGAAAAACTTTAAGTAATCTTTTTTACCCTTGACTATTTTAGTAAATCTATTCTCAAAATATTGAAGAACGTTATTCTCTAAATACGTTTCTCCAATATAGAAACCCGTCATCCAAGCACCTTGTGACATATCACCTCGTGATTTAATTGGCGGAACTAATTTTGAACAATTAGCAAGATTAGCGGTGAACGCTAGCTTAAAAAGTTCTTTTTCGTTTCCAGAGGATTTGTTTTCAATCAAACTCAAAAGTCTTGAGTGACAAGCAAGTGTTCTTTTTGTAAACAAGCTAGCAATGGTCATTCCTTTTTTTGCTGATATTCTTGAATTTTCAATTAATTCAGTATTAGGAAACCAATCAACAATTATTTGCTCGTTTTCAAATTGCATATAATCTTGAATTTCTTCCTTTGTAAATGAAATTTCCTGTGTTTTTCTACTTTCAGTACTTTTAAATCTTGCTTTTAAAGGAATGTCATTTTTGTCGCGAAGAATATTTATTAATTCCACTTTTTCTGCACCAAAATTAAACTGATACCAATTATTTACAAATGGAGCAAGCTCTTTTTTGATACTTTTCCACTCCTTTTCTAACTTTTTCAAATCAATTTCTCTTGAAAGTAATTGCTTATTAATAAAGTTTGCAATTGGGTTCAGATCATTTGAAATAACATTTCTGTTAAGCAATAGTGCTTCACAACAAAAAACTCCATATCCAGAGAATGGGTCTAAAATAGTATCACCTTCGGCAGAATATTTTTCTATCAATTCTTTTAAGTTACTTGAAGGTTTTTTACCCCAATACTTGTGCATTTCATACCTATCTCTCTTTTGCTTTTCTACCATCATTATTTTTGTCTTCTGTTTCTTTTTGCAAATATCGTTGTTTTTTAAGCTTGTACCTAACTTTTGGCTTTACGCACTGCATCAATCTAATCTATAATAATTTCGTAAAACCATTAACGTCATTAATATAAAAATTTATTTGATTATTAAATTCTTACGCAACTATTTTCATAAAAATAAAGAATATGGGCTGTAAGCAAATTGTAATTCACTTAATGGATCGACAACACCCCATCGTCCCAGATCAGGCATATAAAACCTTGCCATAATCATACATTCCAGATTCCTGCAATTCCTTACCATTGTACTTATACTGATACGCATTCTGCGTGGTTCCGCTATAATCATGCAGCAACCCAAAAGGATAATAATTATTTACCTCCGCTACCTCTCCCGGAGTAAAGGTTTCTACACAGGCTTGTTCTCCATTACCCAGATCTGTACAAGTCCTGACTCTAAGGTCTCTTCCCTGTATAATCCCATCATGATTCGTGTCTGCATAGCTTAACCTTACATTTCCTAAGTGATCTTTATACTGGTAAATATATTGATTTTTTCAACTATAAAAACCACTGCCTCCGCAGTGGTTTATTTTATTCTAAATCACAAGCGGTTTCACAACAGCTAGGAAATTATAAGCTATAATAAAAGCCTATTCATTGTTAATTAAATCCTCAGTAAAAATTTCATTCGTGCCTAGATCGCTATTTTCAATATTTAAGATTTCAGAAAACAGACCTTTAATTATTAATTTTTTTATTAAAGGAGTCTTTATTTTAATTTGATAAGAATTGTTATTTTTTTTACTTTCAATTTTTGATTCTGTTAAAATTTCATTATTTTTATCTGTAACAATATAAAATAATTTTCCAGATAAAGCCGTCTCTTTTGATTTTGGAGTGCAAAAAGTATATGTTATCGTATTTTCACTTTTTCTTAAATCATAGAACTTACTTCTTGATGAATCAATAGTATTATTTTTATAAAATATAAATTGATTAACCTTCTCTTTATTTTCAAAATAAAGATATTGTATTTTAGCTTTGTTAAACTTGTTATGTTTATCCTGTATGTTCCACCAACCAGTTTTTTTATTTAACCTTTTACTTAAATAGCCATCAATTATGTAATCTTCATTACTTGCACTAATTTTAATTAATGTATCAACATCTTTTTTCTGAATATTATTATATTTTTTCAAATTTGTAATATCATTAAATAAACTATTAGATCTAATAAATTCTTTATTTTCTTCTTTTTCACAAGAGAATAAAATAAATCCACCCAACAATAATAAACTATATCTTTTCATTTTTTTTTATTTTTTTCCATAATTTTTAATTGCCCAATTATGCAGTCTCGAACTACTAATTGAATCTAACTTTGGAGAAGTTTTATCATAATAATTATTTATACCCATATTTGTTCTAGGAATTCTATGAATAGTATCAATTAGATTACTAGCATCTTTAGAAACATCCATGCTATCAGGAGCTTTATTTTGTCCAAGTGCTGAAAGTGCTAAATCACCTAATGCCATTATGTCTACCATGAAGTTCATTAAACTAGGATCTCCTTTATCACCTCTGCTCAAACCATTGTGTATACCTCCAAAATAGCCCTCTACATCAACTATTTTATCTATATCTCCTCTAAAAAACGGATTAGTTCCTTGACCCAAGCCAGCACCACCTAAATTAGTATAAAAATCTCCACCTTCATTTCCTAAATGTGATAACCATTTAGTAAGATCAAAAGCTCCTTTTGCCTGTACATCAATTCCTCCTGTAGTTGTAAAAGTACCATAAGAAGTATCTCCTGTTGCGTCTGTAACAGTTCCGTCCGAGTTTAAGGAATAGGCTAATGAACCTGTATCTGAGTTTGTTATTTGTCCTGAATCAGCAACTTCATAAACGTGTTCATAACCAGCCGCTGTTGCCTCTTGAATTGTATTGACATTAGCATCATAAGTCAGTTTTTGTTTTCCATCTATAATTTGATTATCCATCCCAAACCTTCTCTTCCATCTGGGTCGACAAAATTAATAGGATTATTAAACGCATAATTGTAAGGACTATGTCTTCTCATCTTTTCTGCTAACGGATCTACTACTCCCCATCTGCCCAAATCCGGCATATACATCCTAGCTCCATAATCATACATGTCTGTCTCTTGAAGTTCTTTTCCATTGTACTTATACTGATACGCATTCTGCGTAGTTCCGCTATAATCATGCAGCAATCCAAAAGGATAATAATTATTTACCTCCGCTACCTCTCCCGGAGTAAACGTTTCTACACGGGCTTGTTCTCCATTACCTAACTAAAAGCAATACAGGAGCTGGATAGCAACACAAAGGCTCACATATTTGCAACCATCGATGCTTTATCAAAGCTGCTAAACTTAAAAATATTGAGGCGCTTTAGTTTTGTTTCCTAATACAAAACAAAACATTATATAACACAAATCCCCTCGCAAAATACGAGAGGTCTTCTTATCTACAGGACATTAGCGAATGTAAGAGTAAGTTACTTAGCTTTCCTATATAGAATATTCTCATCTGAGTTTACTTCGATTATTATATCTTTATTTTGTTTATATAGAGGAAAGGAAGTGATCATTAGAAATTTTTTAGCATCTTCATTTGACAAATGTTCTTCTAAAGGATTATTCTCATTATTATAAAATCCAAATAATGTAATTCTGTCTTTATCCAATATCCACTTATTACTTTCAGTATACATCAACTTATGATCTTTATCAAAAATCTTGTGAACATAAATATTGTCATGCAAAATTAACGAATCTTTTATTTGATTCCCAGTAAAAGAATATTTACCAATTAATTCTTTTTTACTTATAGTACAGCTAACTATCATTAAAATAGATAAGAAAGGAAAAATTATTTGTTTCATTATTTGTTTCATTATTAATGTTTAAACATATTATTTTTATTCACCCACAACAAATATGTTTGATATGTTGTACTTTGGCTTGGTCCAACGCCATTAACCCTTGGAATGTTTCTTGATTCTGCCTTATTAAAAGGGTTTAATGAATATGATGAAACCGATTTAGAATCAAAAGCCATTATAACAACTTTATTTCCAACGGGATAAAAACTAAAATTTGTTTTTCCCATAAATTGACCCTGAAAATTTGTATTTTCTCGCGCCGCTCCCCAGAGTCCAAACGAAGCAGCATATGATACTTTTTCGTTTGTTGAAGTATTTAAGAAGTATTCCACAGCATCATTATATATCCGTGTTTCCATCATTTGATTTACCGCAACACTTTGTTGACCTACGAGTAAACTATTTTCAGGACCATTACCGTCAATAAACTCATCATACATTTTTTCCCAATCCACATTATTACTTCTATGAGTATAGCCTTTCAGATTTTTTGAAGAACTCATCCATTGATCTTCTCCTGTTGCTTTATCTACAATTCGTGTTTTTCCATTAAACTGCGGTCCTCCTCCTTTATAATGATAAAAATCAATTTCATCCCCTCCTAAATTACTAATCTGTTTAGTTTTTCCTGTTTTCAAATCAACTTCATATTCATTTGGAGGAATACTGCTTTTTTTATCATCGTTCATCAAATCATTTATTGTCATAAATTGTTCTGGTTTCTTTCCATCTGGATCAATAAACCTTATTGGATTATTAAAAGCATAATTATAAGGACTATGACGTCGCATTTTCTCAGCCAAAGGATCCAACACACCCCATCTTACCAGATCCGGCATATACATCCTAGCTCCATAATCATACATCCCTGTCTCCTGCAATTCTTTCCCGTTGTACTTATACTGATAAGCACTGTAAAGAGACTATCAAAAAGATTAAATAGTCTCTTTATAATTATGGTATTATATTAAATGTTTTTGCACTCTCAATAAATCTTGAAAGATTTTCAGTTTTTATATTGTAAAGCAGTATTTTGCATTTGCCATTTATGTATAATTTCGATATACGACCGTTATGTTCTTTATAGAGATGATTATCATTATAATTTCTTTCTTCCCAATAATCATTTAAGCTTAAAGCATCATGATAATCACTATCTTTTACTTGCCAATAATTCGATCCCTGCATTTCATTTTTATATGGAACATAGATATAGATAATTTGCTTGTTAGCATATTCAAAAATAAAATCATGTCCTTTTATGCTATAATTAATAATTTTTTTAGGAAGATTTATTTTAAAATGAGTATTGTAAAAAATCTGTTTATCAGCTATTCCATTCACATTATCGTAATAATGAAACATATTATTTTCATCATTATATTGTAGGAGAAAACTAGAGGTTTGTAGATTATTATTTTTATCAGAATCTACATAGGATTTGCAAGAAGTAAAAAGAAATAATACTGTTGCTAATATAATAATTTTCTGCATATTAATTTATTTATTAAGTTTTTGCATTGCATTAATAAAACTCTTAATAGGAATAGTAATAGGCCTTCCTTTGTCATCAGAGATACTTCCAGATGTGTTATAAAAACCTACAGTAGGAATGTAAGAAACAGGAGGAGTTCCTCCAATTTGTCCAGCCGGCAATGATCCTACTTGTTTGTCAAAGCCTATAACTAATGCCGGCTGTGTAAATCCAACATTATTTTTAGGATCTGTATCTTTGCCCGGACCCGTAGATGGTGAAGGAGTTCCAATCATTGTAACGTTGCCATCATTATCATATTCGAGAGGATGCAGATGAACATCTGAAGCAATAACATCACCCTGTGTTTTTAGATCCCTTTTAGCTTCAGCCCATTCCTTTGAACCAACTTGTCCAGCTTGAAGACCAGTTACAATTTTTGAAGACTTCCCACCTTGTCCTAAATAGAATCCCTGCTCAGTACCTGTCTTATCTTTTAATCCAAAATCAGCAACTGATCCCATTTTTGATAAATCGTCATTAGACAGTTGATTTAGTACATATCCTTTATTTATAGCTGCGTCAGCATCAGCTTCTTTTTTACTATTAGTAATTACTACTTTTTTATCAGTTTTACCATCTTCCACATGCTTTACTAATTTTCCAGCTAAGTTATAATAGTCAGTAAGAGGACTTCTTCCATCTGGATCAATAAATCTAATAGGATTATTAAACGCATAATTATACGGACTATGTCTTCTCATTTTCTCCGCTAGCGGATCAACGACTCGCCATCTTCCCAAATCCGGCATATACATCCTTGCTCCATAATCATACATCCCTGTCTCCTGCAACTCCTTCCCGTTGTACTTGTAATTGTAAAAAGAGGCTATATCAAAAGTACCCCCGATCCCGGACTTCTGTCTGACAATTTTTGTCATTTAGAAGATTCCCAGGGCATCAGTTTGACTTTTGAGACAGCCTTATTATTATTTAAATTTTACATTTATTCGTCATCTTCTAAATTCTCATACTTATAATCTGTTAAAACTAATATCCCCAAATATTGCCATTCGAACTCATCTTGATAATTAATCTTTAATATTAATGTTTTCTTTGTTTTTTGAAGTATTTCAATAGAATTAATTATTTTGTGATGAGAAGGATATTTTCCATAAGGAGAAGAAGCTATAAAATTTTTACTACTTTCTTTAGCTAAATTAAATTCGTCAAATATTCCCAATTTAATTTTTTCTTGAGATTTAAAACTTTCAGATTTTAAACATATTATTTTTTGAAATTTTTTATTTACGTCATCATATTTGTATAAACTTTCTTTATCAGAATCATATTTTAAATATTCAGATTTCATCTTAGAGGTATCTTGTTTAAAATAATCAAACACTCCTATATTAATTTTATCATTATTTAAAATCCCTGATTTATAAGTTACAATAATTGGTTTATAAAACTCTAAAATTTGACCTTTTACCATAGTAGTTAAAGATAAAAGCAGGATATATAAAATTGCTGTTTTTTTAATTTTTCTTGTCATTTTTTTCTTTTTTTGTATCTTCTCGAACTTGTATAAGTTGATTCATAATGGTTTCCGAAGGAGAGCCTGGCGCACGTGGCGCTATAAGTTTAAAACTATCTGCTCCATATTTGACATGATCCCCATCAGCCCCACCTGTAGAATCTTCTATATGAGACTTTATTTCATGATAAATTGCTTCTGCTAAATCATAATTATTATATCCAACTGTTTTCGAGTTACCTTCATCATCTGTACGAGTTGCACTATATCTTGAATCACTTGCCTCTTCTTTAAAATAGTTTTCATTTAAGGATACTAAATGAACTTTTTTATCTCCTGATTTAGATATATCCAAATTGTTGAATTCTGAGGAATTTGTATATCCTTCAGGAATTGAAACTTTGCCATCTTTTGCAAGCCCCATAAATTTAACGTCATTAATTGCCTCTGCTACAGTGGAGGAGTTTGTGCCAAAATTTTTGGAATTAATATAAATATCGTCTGTTTTACTAGTTCCATACTTATCCCATATCCTTCTACCTTCAGCAGTTTTATAGAGTATATCTTTTGATGCTTTGAAAGATCCATTTGCGGTTAGGATAATAATATCTTTGGGAGCTCTTCCATCTGGGTCTGTAAATCTGATTGGGTTATCGAGTGCGTAATTATTAGGACTATGACGACGCATCTTCTCCGCCAGCGGATCCACCACACCCCATCTTCCAATATCGGGCATATAAAATCTCGCGCCGTAATCATACATCCCAGACTCTTGAAGTTCCTTACCATTGTACTTGTACTGGTAAGCATTCTGTGTGGTTTCGCTATAATCATGCAGCAATCCAAAAGGATAATAATTATTTACCTCCGCTACCTCTCCCGGAGTAAAGGTTTCTACACAGGCTTGTTCTCCATTACCCAGATCTGTACAAGTCCTGACTCTAAGGTCTCTTCCCTGTATAATCCCATTATGATTCGTGTCTGCATAGCTTAACATTCCCCAATGATCTTATATTGACAAAAAATACCGCATGTGCAGTATTTTTGTATTTATAGCTTTTCAGAAATGAATAATTATTATACTTTAAAATTCAGCCATTTTATAATCTTGAATTAATCTGGCAGCTTTTTAGTTAGATTTAATAGTATGCTTGTAATCTTGCAAAACTAAAACACCATATCCCTTAAAGTCATAAATATCTGAATAATTAATCTTTATAATTAAAAATCTTTTATCTTTTTCTAAAACTTCTATAGAATCTATTTTTTCAAAATGACTAGGATAATTACCACTTGCAGATGAAGCTTTAAAGCACCTTTCAGATTCTTGTGTTAAATCAAAATATCTAAAAATACCTAAAAAGTTTTCAGTAGAAACATTTTTACCAATTTTATTAAAATATATAAAAGGCTTAAATCCTTTTTTTTCAGAATCGAATAGATATAAAACATTATCATCCGAACTGTATTTTAGAAAGCTCAATTCCATTTTATTGGCTTCCGGGTTATAATAATCTAAGATTACTTTATTGACTTTTTCATTATTAATAATATCGTTTGGGAGATTACTAATAACAATGGGGCTAAAAAGCTTTAAATCTTGACCTTGGGCAAAATTTATAAATCCTAATATTAGGAAAAGTAGAATTTTATTTATTTTCATGTTTCTTATTTTCATTCATAGCTCTTACAACTTGATATAATTGCTTTTCAAAAATATCCATTGGAGAATTAGGTCTTATATAGCCTTGAAACTTTGACTCTCCCAGTTTTTTATGGTCTGCATCCGCATCTCCTGTTGCATCTTCAATATGCGCTTTAGTTTCATGATAAAGAACTTTAGTCAAATCTTCTAAGTTGTATTCTTCTGTAACGGTACCTAATGTAACACTCTCAGTTGTTTTAGTGTATTTTTCAGATGCCTCATTTTGAAAAAATGCTTCATTAAAAGCCATCAAATGAACTTTTTTCTCTTTCGACTTTGATATATCAACTCCCTCAAAACTTCCCATACTAGGATAAGGTTTACTTACACCATCAACTTTACCATTTTTAATAAAAGACTCAGTTCCTGTAATAGTATAGGTTTCAGCAGCTACTCTAGATGATTTTGAAGGAAAAATGCTTGAGTTTATATAAATATCATCAGTCTTACTTGTTCCATATTTATCCCATATTCTTTTTCCTTCAGCTGTCTTATAAAGCATTTCTTTTGAAGCTTTTAAAGAACCATTTGCAGTTAGAATAATAATATCTTTTCCTTGTCTTCCATCTGGATCAATAAACCTTATTGGATTATTAAAAGCATAATTATAAGGACTATGCCTTCTCATCTTTTCCGCTAGCGGATCTACTACTCCCCCATCTTCCCAAATCCGGCATATAGAATCTTGCGCCATAGTCATACATGCCCGTTTCTTGAAGTTCTTTCCCGTTATACTTATAGTTCTTGTACTACCCTGGGCAAAGTAAGCAGTTCCCGTTTTAAATTATTCATCCCGAAAGGATAGAAATCATTATTATCTACAATTTCAAGAACTCCTGCGCTGGTTTTTCCAAAGCTCACTCGTACATTTCCTAAGTGATCTAGGTACTGGTAAATATACTTTTTAGTATAACCCATCGCAATTGCGATGGGCTTGTGTTATCTGCTGAAAGTCCAGACTTTGCGCGGAGGGGGAGATCATTAGTTTATTTTACTAATATTTATAACATTGTTCATACCATCTGGATACTTAGTTTGTAGAATAATATTTAATATATCCTGAGGCAAATCATTTATATTCAAAGGGTTCATAGGACTTGTTACTAAATGATAATCATAATCAAGAAAATTATTTAAATTAGTTTTATCAAAAGAGTAAAATCCTTTTTTGGTCATAGAGACAAAATCGTGTAAATATCTTTCATCAGTACCTGTGCCAAATATTCCAATCAATAAGTCATTCAGTTTTGGGTTCACTATTACGCCTGATATTTCTGGTAAATTTCTAAAATATGACACTAGTTTTTCATTGTTTTCTGATGATCTAGCAACTGATTCAGGTAATTTTCCTGCTCCTGACGCTGTAAACCCTATATACTTACCATCTGTAAAAAACCAATCTATATCTAAGGTTTGTTGTTTTATTTCTGTTATCAAATATTTATCTTTTGTTAAAAGTTTTTTTAGAAGTATCACACATTGGAATCACTTTACCATTTCTTGATCTTATTGTCTCAGTAAAAATTAACTTGTGATGTTGTAGCTAATGGGTTATTAACAACAATTCATTTCATGCATTAAATTCAACGTAGCACTGGATTTTTAAAAAGCCTGTTCTCATTACAAGACACCCCCCCAACATCTTCTAATTGTGGAGCAATAATAGAGGTAAATTTTTATCGAAAATATTTTTTTAATATTTAGGGAAATATTTTGCTACAGGAAATTCCTCTTTATTGTATATATTATTCCAATAATCTAAAATATCTGTAAATGGTAATGTGAGATTATTATTAATAAAATCAGTGAAAAAATCATTTATTAGTTTTTCATTCTTTCCCTCTAAAATTAATTCATTAAAGGAAGCTATTATTAATTCAAACAATTCATATTTTATAATGTTTGGGCAATCCGATTTATTATAATAAGAAATAAACTCTCTCACTCTATTTGGATCAGCATTAATAATTCCCCAATCTTGTGTTTCATATTGTAAATTTAATTCTGAGGAAATTTTTTTAATTATTTCTAGTTTTTCCATTTTAATATTATTAAGGATTTAATGGGTAAGCAGTTTTTACACCTGAGCCACTAGGTACTAATCTTGCATGTGTTGCAGGTGAAAATGTTCCATCAGGATTTATTACTCTTCCTACACCATTTGGGATTTCAACATTTATTGCTCCGTTTTTTAAATTATTCAAATTATCAAAAATTATTTGTTCTGCAGCCACATTATCGATCCATTGTCCCTGAGCTATGCCACTATTTGTTGCTTGTAATTCAAGTTGGGTTGTATTTTCTGCTCCATGCTTAGTAAATGTGTGTCCAAGTCTTTTACCATCCATAGCTCCACTTCCTATAATAGTACTCATTTGTATTTTTCAGGATTTCTCTACTTCATTTTTCCTCGCGCGACGGTTTATTTTTTGAACGCTTTCTGTCGCTTTTCAAAAATACAGATTTATTCATTTGAAAAATAAAATTCCGTCGCCGCGCAATTTTTTTCGCAAAGTTTTTGATTTCAATTGAAAAAAATAGTATTTGCATTTTGTCAAATAAGAGCTCTTTTTTTACAGTCGCTCCATTGTATAAAATAATAAAAGCCAACTCAAATGAGTTTGCTTTTTTGTTAAAGCTTATTCGGCAGCTTTATAAAACACAAAACCTCGCAAAAGCGAAGGTTTTTGTTTTATTATACAGGACACGAGCGAGACGCTCGTACTAGCAAAGGAGGATATGGCTTTAATAATATGGATTATTTTGTCTCGTCTTGCATTTTGGGCACTCAATTACACCATTATTATTAGCTATTTCCCAGGAATTATTACAATTAAAACACATTACCCAATTATCTCCGATAGGAACAGCATTTTGCAATTGATTGTTAGAAAATTCATTATCAATTAAGCTTTTATATTTTTTAAAAATAGTATTTGCTTGACCTATGTTATCCATCATTTCCTCTTCAAAGAATTTATTACATTTCCATTCTTTAAAGGTAATTAGATTTGGAAAAAAAGTATCTATAGGATAATTCTCTTTACCAGTAAGACCTTCCCAGTATTTGGACATTCTATTATCTGTAACAATAAAAAATTCAGAGGGATAATTATGAGGATAAGTATTTCCTCCTTCGTCTATAATAAAAAAATTTATTCGTCCCTCCTCTGTATACTCTATTGCATAAACTGTATATTCTTGCCCTATTGTTAATGGAAAACGTTCATAAGGTATTTGCCAGTTTATTTTATAGTTTACCTTTTCTGGATTGTCTATTTTAATATATTTAATTCTCATTTCAATTTTTTAATTTTTAAGGATAGCGATGTCCTCTACTTTTAGCATTTGTTCCATCTTTTATTTTAAATCCTGAACGTTTCCCAGTTTGATTATTAATGTCATAATGAACCTCTGTTTTTGTACCATCACCATGATCATGGGTATGCTTCATTTTCGTATTGTAATTATACTTAGGATCTTTCAGTTTTCCACTCATAATTGTATCTCCTTCACCTGATTCTGCTTCTTCAATAGCTAACTGTTCTTGTAAATCTTTTGGCTCATATCTTGCATCAGGCTTTCCTTCTTGTGGTACTTTTACTCCATTTACATCCTTATCTTCTTCAGCAGTATCTTCGATATTCATACTTCCGTAACCTGCACCGGGATCTGCAATGGTAGTATATCCTGTACTTGGAGGTGTAAACTGATTATATGTCCACCAAACTCCGGCTCCTATTAACATTACACCAGCTACAATATCTGCTGGACCTGGCGCAGGAGAATCAACCTGTGAAGTCCAAAGAGCTGTAGCTGCTAACGCTCCCGGCCCGGAATTACTGTTTTTAGATTTTCCACTTACCGTAACTTCTGTTATAACCGAACTATTATTATTGAAATCTTTCCATACCCCATTACTTTTATCCCAATAAAACATTCCATCTGAGTCTTTCCAAACTTCACCATCTTGCCTACCATCACGGCCCGGAAATCCCCATTCTCCTTGCATTCCCGTAGGATCATTAAAAGATATTGGATTATTCCAAACATAACTGTAGGATTCGTGAGTATATTGGCCTCTTGGATCAACAACACCCCATCTTCCTAGATCAGGCATATAAAATCTGGCCCCATAATCATACATGCCTGTCTCCTGCAACTCCTTCCCGTTGTACTTATACTGATAAGCATTCTGCGTGGTTCCGCTATAATCATGCAACAACCCGAAAGGATAATAATTATTTACCTCCGCTACCTCTCCCGGAGTAAAGGTTTCTACACAGGCTTGTTCTCCATTACCAGATCTGTACAAGTCCTGACCCTAAGGTCTCTTCCCTGTATAATCCCATCATGATTCGTGTCTGCATAGCTTAACCTTACATTTCCTAAGCGATCTTTGTACTGTACTGTAAAATCTATCTTAAATACTATTTAAGGATAAAAACATCATTTCAATAAGCCAATTTTCTGAAAGTAATTCTGAAAGTTCCTCTATTTAAAGTCATTTTCTCTATATTTAGAGATATAATAGTATCCTGAATAATCATTGAAGTTTATTAAATAGCCGTGACTAAACATTTTATAAAGAATTGTTCGTAATTGAGTTGGCTTATATTTCTTCAAGGGCAAAATATAAGATTGCTTTTCAGATATTAAATATTTTTTCTGTATATTACTAATATTCATTTTATCAATCTCATTGTCAAATTTATTAATAGTGAAAAAATAATCTTGTCGATTATATTTTGCCAAATCCATACTTTTTAACAAAAGCTTTTTATTAAATAGATCTTCGAGGTACACATTGAAATCTTTATATTGATGCTGATAATAATCTTTATACAGTTCGTGTACCAGATCGATATTCGTTTCTAATAAATCCCCATCTTCTAACTCGAAGTATAAATAATAATTAAAGTAAGGTGAGGGCAATCCGTTCGTTACTGTTGACAATTTTTTTATAAAATCAATATTATCATTATTGCTTTTACAAGATGAAAGCAATAGCAATATCAACAATCCAAAATATCTAAAATATAGTTTCATAATGCTAGTTTTTCTTTTTGTCAGTTTCGATAATTTCTTGTGGTAAAACATAATTTGGAGGATTGGGAGTTACTTTTTGTCCTCCATAAGTTGTTCTAAGTGGTAATCCTTCTATTTTTCTCGCTTCATTTTCAGCTTTTACCGCTCTTTGTTCTGCTGGATTTTCAGCTCCAGGTTCATCCGTAGCATCAGACTGATTATCTACTTCCTTATCAAATTGATGTCGCATTTCATGTACAACTGTAGTTAGATCAGAACTGGGAACTCCCTCTGTTTCTTTAAACCTCTTCTTTTCTGAAGAACTATTGAGATTATATACTGTTTTAGATCCACCACCTGGAGAGCCGTCCATACCTGACCCTTCATAGGGAGTTGAAGGATCAAAAATGTAATGTTTATTATCACTGTTCTCTAAAATATGAAGCATCGCTTTTAGCTCTTTATTTTTAGAATGTTCAATTTTTCTATATGCCTTTGCTAATCTAAATAAGTTAGGACTTACTGATTGATTTCTCCCGTCGTATCTTTTGCCAGCTAGGTCACCATTTAAATAATAAAAATGACCTTTTCTATATTGTAGTTGAACTTGGGTTTTATCATTAATTATATGTACAAAAATTATATCTTTTCCATCAGGATCAATAAACATCACAGGATTATTCACAGCATAATTGTAAGATGATAATCCAGAATATTTCTCTGCCAATGGATCCAACACACCCCATCTTCCCAAATCCGGCATATAGAATCTTGCGCCATAGTCATACATGCCCGTTTCTTGAAGTTCTTTCCCGTTATACTTATAGTTCTTGTAACTACCCTGGGCAAAGTAAGCAGTTCCCGTTTTAAATGATTCATCCCGAAAGGATAGAAATCATTATTATCTACAATTTCAAGAACTCCTGCGCTGGTTTTTCCAAAGCTCACTCGTACATTTCCTAAGTGATCTTGGTACTGGTAAATATACTTTTTAGTATAACCCATCGCAATTGTGATGGGTTATTTTTATCTACTCAAAGTCAAAGACTTTGCGTAGCGAGGCTTATAAGTAATATAAATTGATATTGTTCACTTCCACTTTCGTGACTGTAGGAAACGCTTTCTTAATTTATTTTAATCAGTTCGTTTGAACATACACGATAGATACTACTTATTTTTTGATTGACAATAAGGGTAACAAATGTTATATCTTTTAAAGCACAGCTTGGAAATTCTGATAAGCTTTTATTAGAAAACTGTCCTTTTTTAAGTTTCAAAACATAATTATAATGATTATTATTGAGTATATAATCTTTGTCAATCTTTATAGTCTTGGAACCTTTATTAAATGCGTTATACGAAATCATTTCATTGCCAACATAAACACCTGTAAGATTAGTGTTCATACCTGCATAATCATCAAATCTAATTCTGTCTAGCACAATCACAGAATCTTTTGGATATATAAATAGTTTACTTTTTCTTTCGCAATTATTAAATTTCGTATAGTCCACTAAGGGTTCAACACTAATCTTTTCTCGTTTGAATAATTCTCTATTCTTATTCAGATTTTGGTTGTATTCACTTTCAATAACTTTATTGAGAGCGTCTGCGTACATATCACATTGAGCTTTTGTTTTACAACTGAATAGTATAGCCAAAACAAACAGCATAGAAATAAAAGTTTTAGTATTCATAATTATCTTTAACGGTTTCTTTAGTTGGGTATGTTTCTTTTTTATCGATGTATAGACTCTTTTTATTATCATCCGTTAACAATGAAGTATCTGCCCTATTAGGATTATACTTAGTCCTAAAAGGAAGACCTGCAGCTTTCCTCATCTTATTCTCGATGTGGGTCGCATTTATTTCATCTACTGTTACTGGCGATCCATCATTTTTGTTGTACCATGTATCTAAGGAGCCTTTTTCCTTTTTTAAATCTGATTTTGCATGACCCATTTCATGCCCTAAAACGATGTAAGAATCTGTGTCTTTAATACCTTCAGTTGTTGCTATCGGAACAGTTTCCCCGGTAACCGATATACTTCCAGTTCCATACCCATAATGATTTTCCTTATCAGGATTTGATCTTATTGTGACGTCGTTTCCTTCTTTTGAAAAGAAGTCAATAAGCTCGGATTTCCCAGCAGAATTTGCATTTATTTTATTCAGATCAGAAATAATTCCACTCACTTTGGAAGTGTCACCAGTATATTCAATATCCGTTCTTTTTCCATTAGCATATGCATATAACTTTCCTCCTTCATATCTTGCTTTTATTTCAGCTCCCCACTTATCATGACCTAATGATAAAATAATATCCTTTCCTTGTCTACCATCAGGATCAATAAATCTAATAGGATTATTAAACGCATAATTATACGGACTATGACGACGCATCATTTCAGCTAGTGGATCGCACCAGCCTTTAGATTTGTTATTTCAATTAACTTCTAATATATTAATTTCTTGAACTTCCATAAGCTTATTGCTATATTTTGTTTCAATAACTATGTCTAATATGTTTTGTGGTAATTCTTTCAATTTCAATGGAGTTTTTGGATACGTAACTAAATGATAGTGAGGCTCCAAAAATTGATTTGGATATGTTTTATCAAAAGAATATAGTCCTTTTTTTGTCATTGACATATAATATTCCAAATATCTTTCATCAACCCCTGAACCAAATACTTTAATCAATATATTGTCTAATTTTGGATTAATCACTACCTCTGATATTTCTGGCAAACTTCTAAAATATTCAACCAATATTTCATTGTTTTTTTTAGACTTAGCTACTGAGTCGGTTAGCTTGCCACCGCCAGAGGCCATAAATCCCACATATTCACCATCTGTAATAAACCAATCTATATCTAAATTTTCTTGTTCTATTTCTGTATACATATATTATTTTCCAAAAGTTGCTTTGCAATTTTCACACATTGGTATTGTTTGACCTGTTCTTGGTCTAATTGCTTCTGTAAAGTTAATTGTGAAGGAGTAGCCAAAGGGTTATTCAATAATAAGTTATTTCCTGGTTGAAATTCCTGCACAACATCCTACAACATTACCAGCGGGTAATCCAACCACGTATCAAAAAGTAACCCAATCAGCAGAAGCAACTTACAGGTCCGTTAAATCTGTTACGACAGCTTTAGAATCTTTAGGAAATAAATATTGATTATTTATTTTTAAGGTCTTGATAATTTCTATTAGGCTATCTTTTTTCAATGGTATTTGTTCTTGCCCTTCTGGTGTTTTAAAAGTTAAATCATAGATATTCCCATTATATTCTCTAATAAAGCTAAAAATCCCTTTTTTATTTTTTGGAAAGGTTTCTAAAATATAGCACCAGTTATTATTTTCTACATAATATTTATAAACGTAATAAGGTAGTCCCTCTTTTTGTTGTAATTCAATTGCAGTACTTAAATCATGTATCATATAATCTCTCAAAGTTATTATTTTTATACTATTTGAAAGCAATATTGCTTCAGACTTTTCATCAGATTTATCCATTAAGGCGGCAAAGTGGTAAGTGCTATCTGAAATAATTTTCCAAGTCTTTGGCACTGAAATTTCTACCGAATCTTCAATGACTTTTACATAATGATTTTGTTTTATCTCATTATGTTCTTTTTTTTCATCTTTTTTACACCCTACAACTAATAGGGTTAAAATTACCAAAATTATATTTTTCATTTATTATCCTTTTTTATATTTGTTGTAGCACTAGCTCCAATTTTAATGTATCTGTTTCCAACATTAACCTTTTGCTCGACCTGAAGTCCTCCTGAATAGGTGGTTGATTTCTTTTCTACTTTTACTGCACCCACTATACCATTATCTCCCGCTCCGAAAATTGCTTTTGTGGTATTGCTCTTACCGCTACTTTTACCACTTGATGTACTGCTTTTCGAAGAATATGCTGTTGTATTTTTAATAGTTACTGTTCCTGCTTCCGTGGGGATTACGTTTTTGAATTCTGATTTAACAAGACTCTCATTCCTTACTTCAAACTTAAAAAGAGATTTTGATTGGGCAGTAACAACAATATTTCCGCGTTCATCTTTTACTGCCATAGGTTTAAAGAAATTACCGTCTAGTCCGGCAGATGCAGTAGTAGTATTTTCAATAGATGTTGTGTTAGACCCTACCTTAGAAATTTCTTTACCGGTTGTGAAAAAACCTTCTAATTTTGCTCCGGCTCTATTTATTAATTCCCCACCAGCATCGAACCATTTGTATGCTGCCTGCTGAAATTGGACATACGAACCACCACAACAATCTTCATCACCACCATCGCTATTAATCACATCTTCCGGTTCCATTCCGGTTGGGTCAGTATTTCGGATTGGGTTGTTGAATGCGTAAGCATAAGGCGACATCCAAGGCATTTTTTCAGCAAGCGGATCCATTTGTAAAAATCCAGGAGCATCCACCATTAGTTGACGCGCCCCGTAATCATACATTCCCGTCTCCTGCAACTCCTTACCATTGTACTTGTACTGATACGCATTCTGCGTAGTTCCGCTATAATCATGCAGCAACCCGAAAGGATAATAATTATTTACCTCCGCTACCTCTCCCAGAGTAATAGAAAAGCCACCAAATGGGTGGCTTTTGACTCAGTAATCATTCAGCTATATACTGTGTTAATATATTTCTCATGGCTTCTTTTAAGTCATTACCATCAATTCTTAGCATCTCTCTTTTGCTGGTAGGAAAACTAATCAACAACGTATAGGGGTCATCATTTCTTTCTCCATCAAATTTAATAATGGCAACATCTCCATTATTTTTTATTGTTTCAAAACACATTAATAATTCCTCTAAATTGTAATCTTTGCTAAGTACCTGTTTAATATAATCCATTTTATAATATTATTTAGTTAATGATTTTGCAATTTCGGACACGTCCGTCATTTTTCCTTTAGCAACCTGAGTTGCAACATCTAACATTTCTTGTCGGCTTACTGTTTGTATTCCAGCCTCTTTGGCTAATTTTTCAAATATTGCCACTGCCGTACGCTTATTACCATTTTCAAACATATGACCATGTGCTATAGATTTAAATATAGAGGCACTTTGTTCTGCTGCAGTTTCATAGTACATAGCAGAGGAAATAGCAGTGGTTGGTGTACTATTAAGTAGCACACCACCGCCATCAGTAGTTTTATTAATAGCTACCATGTCATCGGCCAAAGTTTGCAGTCCATTACCTTTTCTTGCAATAACTAAAAGAATCGCCGCTATTTGAACTTTCCCAATTTTGTTCTTTGCTTCTTCACTTTGATAATCAAGCCACCAATCAAAAGCGGACCACCCAGCAGAAGCTGCAAGATTGCTGCCTCCCATCATAAAAGTCCCCATTGTAAAAGCAAGATTTCTTTCAAACTTTTCTGTAGCAAGGGCTGCTTTGCTTCCCCTAATGCCTGCTGCAAACCTATCTTCTGAAGCGTGGAAAGAATTTAAGCTTTGAATTCCCATAAATGATAAAGAAGCATCCATTCTCTGAGCCTTAGAAATACCCTTTATAGTAACTTCAGGTATAACACCACTATTATATATTTTTTTCGGGTCTGGATCTTCCCCGATCATACCTGTTGGGTCATTAAATCGTATTGGATTTCCATAAACATACGAGTATGGACTGTAAGCAAATTGTAATTCACTTAATGGGTCACTTACACCCCATCTTCCAATATCCGCCATATACATTCTTGCCCCATAATCATACATCCCTGTCTCCTGCAACTCCTTACCATTGTACTTGTACTGATACGCATTCTGCGTTGTTTCGCTATAATCATGCAGCAATCCAAAAGGATAATAATTATTTACCTCCGCTACCTCTCCCGGAGTAAAGGTTTCTACACAGGCTTGTTCTCCATTATCCAGATCTGTACAAGTCCTGACCCTAAGGTCTCTTCCCTGTATAATCCCATCATGATTCGTGTCTGCATAGCTTAACCTTACATTTCCCAAATGATCCGTGTAGTTATAAATATAAAGCTGTAATGAATAAAATCTCACGTTTTACGAGGTTGGCCCAGATTTTTATTCTTTATTTATTTCAATACTAAGAATGCTATTTTTATGATATGTGTCATTTAAAATTTGTAACAAACAAAATATGACATAAACTAGTCTTCCAATTTCAGACATTCTATAATTAATTTTATAGTCTTTATCATTTAATCTTATTTTTTCATATCGAGACGAATACTTTTGAAGTTCTCTTTGACTAGGTTCTTCATACCATGCGATTAAAATATTATCTAGATAATTACTTAGTTTATCATGTAATCCTTTAATTTTAGTTATCTCTGTTATTTTTATGTTGTCATTTATAATTTTATTTTTGTTTTCAATAAGTAAAATAAAAAAATAAGACAATAAATAACTTGATAGGTTCTTATCAATTATGACTTGTGAGTTATCACTTTTTATAATTATTTCTTTCATTTTGTTGGTAATATATGATTTTTAATTTGACCTTGAGAGTTATATATCTTTAGATGTGTTTTTGACACATCCACATTCAGCGCTTTAAAAATGTCTAAATATTTACTTGAAACATCAGAATTAGGTAAATAATGACCAGACAAATTATTCATCCCCACAATATTTCCATCTCTAATTTTTAATTCGCCAGCCGCTATAACATCTGCACCTTTAGACAAAAAAGTATGTTTTCTACCTAATAAAATTTCACCAGAGTCCATTACCACAAAATCAAATCTTCCAGCTGCCTGAACATTCCCATTCATGTTAATTTTAATCATGTAGTAACCCGGAAGGATAATAGTTATTACCCTCCACTACCTCTCCCGGAGTAATAGAAAAGCCACCTTTTTGGTGGCTTTTGATTCAGTAATCATTCAGTTATATATTGCGTTAATATATTTTGCATAACTTCTTTAAGGTTATCACTGTCAATTCTTAGCATTTCTCTTTTATTTTCAGAAAAAGTAATTAATAATGTGTAATGATTATTTTCTCTCATTCCGTCAAACTTAATAATGGCAACATCTCCATTATTTTTACTGTTTCAAAACACATTAATAATTCTTCTAAATTAGAATTTTTAGTAAGCATTTCTTTAATATAATCCATTATTATAATATTATTTAGTTAACAATTTTTTGCAATTTCGGAAACATCCATCATTACCTTCGGCATATTATCAACATTCTATTAATTAGATACTATTTGTATAAAACCATAAATCATTTGCAGAAAATTTATTATAATTAATTATATTATTATCTAAATAATCACTCAAGATACCATCCTCCAATTTTAAGGTTTTAAAACTTAAATTTTCCACATTAATCGTATTTATAAAAGTATAATTTTGTAAATTAAGCTTTACAAGGTTTAGATAATTATCTTCAATAATTAAAATTGGAAACATTTTCCATAAATAACCTATAGCAATATTATCATTAAGAAGTGTAGCCCAATTCTCTTCATTTTCCCAAAATGAAATATCTATTCTATTTTTTTCTAATAATTCAATGATAAAAAAGAAATCCGAAATTTTCCAATTTCCTTTATATGATAATGCATTTTTTATTTTTATTGTAATATCTTCCATATTCAAATTATCTCATAGTTCCTGGCGAACCGTGAACATATCCATTAGAATTTTTATAAACATTTATAACATTTGTATGTGTTCCATTACCTAAAACACCAATATTTGTATTCGTAACTGTAACCTTTGCTTTATTTCCAATCCACAAGCCTGCTTCGTCTGCATATTGAGCAGCTTTTAAAACAGCAATATTAGCATCAACAGATGAGTAAAAAAGACTTTTACCTGCAATACCTCCAAAAACATGTTTTTTCATGGCTTCTTGCGAGACAGTATATATTCCATTTGTCAATTCCCCATGTTTATTTAAGGAAAATCCTTCTGCTATAATATTATCCGCTAATCTTTTTATTCCGCTTAGATTTCCATGTTTAAGCTGTATAATAAGCGCCATTGCTTGTACAGTTCCTACAGTATTTTTCGTTTTATCATCTTGATAATCCAACCACGTATCAAAAGTAGCCCATCCAGCAGAAGCTACAATATTACTACCTCCCATCATGAAAGTCCCCATTGCAAAAGCAAGATTTCTTTCAAACTTTTCTGTAGCAAGGGCGGCTTTGCTTCCTCTAATTCCTGCTGCTAGCCTGTCTTCAGATAAATGATAAGTATTTAAACTTTGAATACCCATAAATGATAAAGAAGCATCCATTTTCTGTGCTTTAGAAACTCCTTTTATAGTAACCTCAGGAATTATACCGCTATTATATATTTTTTTCGGGTCCGGATCTTCACCAATCATACCTGTTGGATCATTAAATCTTATAGGATTCCCATAAACATAAGAGTATGGGCTGTAAGCAAATTGTAATTCACTTAATGGATCCACAACACCCCACCGTCCAATATCCGGCATATAGAATCTTGCACCATAATCATACATTCCTGTTTCCTGCAATTCTTTCCCGTTATACTTATACTGGTAAGCATTCTGCGTAGTTCCGCTATAATCATGCAGCAACCCGAAAGGATAATAATTATTTACCTCCGCTACCTCTCCCGGAGTAAACGTTTCTACACAGGCTTGTTCTCCATTACCCAGATCTGTACAAGTCCTGATTCTCAGATCTCTTCCCTGTATAATCCCATCATGATTCGTGTCTGCATAGCTTAACCTACATTTCCTCTAATGCTGCAATTGTTTAACTTAAAGGGATTCGGTGATTTTCTTCTAAATTCATTGAAAATGGGTAATTAGGAATATTCTTAAAGTTCTCATTGAGAAAAGATTTATTAATTAATATATTTTACATTTTGTGGATTTCTTAAATCACTTTCCAGTATTTTTGATTTTACACGGTTTATTATTATCTTATAGAATCAATAAAAAACAATTTATCACCTTTTATTTTATATTTATAAGTCGGATAAATCACGTCAATATGAGGTGGCCTACCTTCCAAAATATATGGATCAATTCTATCTTTTTTATAAAGTTTTATAAATTTATTTCCAATATTTTCACTATCAATCACATAAGATGATTTTAAGGCCTCGTCTTTATAAATTCCATAGCTATTTTTTGAACGAATACCAGTTGGACTAACTGTTATTGTAAGCAATGAATCTTTATTTTTTAAAAAGGAAATTTCATAAAGGAATAATTTATATAAGCCTTTATTTGGAATTGGATTTTTTTTCTGATACTTCAATATTTCATTATATAGATTATCCTTAAAAAAAACTTGCTTTTTTTCCTTATTGCAACTTATTAGAAGAACAAAAGCAAATAAACATAAAGAGATTATTTTCATTTTTTAAAATTTTTACTATCGTTATTGATTTTCTTTATTAAATATATTCCAGTTTTAGTTACATTATAAAGATTTGTAGATTTAGGAAAAAACACATAATTAGGGAAATTAACATTATAATCTACCGTATTTCTATAATCTCCTCCTGCTCCGTAATATATACCATTTCCTCTAGATCCCATTGAATTAATTTCTGTATAATCTTCCTCATATTTTGTTTTAAATGGGTGATTATGATATTCAGCATTTGTTTTGATTTCTCTCCCTATTTGACCAGATCCTGGTGAAAAACCAGAGTCATTATAAGTCTGCAAAGACAAATATCTTTTTTTTCCCAAATTAAAATCTATAAGTGAGAATTCAACATTTTTAGCATTATTAGCTGCATAATGAAATAAATTAAACATGTCATCTTCTACTTGAGAGCTATATTCTTTTATAGACTGGTGATATGCTTGATACTGATCATCTTTGTTACCATCTCTGTAAAATCGTAATTGACCTACTAAGCCTTTGGTCTTTATTCTTATTCCATCTCTATAATCTCCTTTTTTATCTCCATTATTATCGTTTATTTTTTTTGTTTTACTATTATAACCATATACTAGATCATCTCCTGCCTGTTTTTTTGCTAGAATAAATTTTCCTTCTTCATTTAATAAATAAACATCCATTCCATCTTTATCAACAAATTTTATAGGATTATTTAGAACGTAATTATAATTATTAGAATCAAAGAATTTTTCGCTTAATGGGTCTTGTACACCCCATCTCCCTAAATCCGGCATATAGAATCTCGCGCCATAATCATACATTCCCGTTTCCTGAAGTTCTTTTCCATTGTACTTATACTGATACGCATTCTGCGTAGTTCCGCTATAATCATGCAGCAATCCAAATGGATAATAATTATTTACCTCCGCTACCTCTCCCGGAGTAAAGGTATCTACACAGGCTTGTTCTCCATTACCCAGATCTGTACAAGTCCTGACTCTCAGGTCTCTTCCCTGTATAATCCCATCATGATTCGTGTCTGCATAGCTTAACCTTACATTTCCCAGGTGATCTGTGTAATTATAAATGTAAAGCTCCAGTAAAGAATCATAATATCCTTCAGATGTCGGGATAATCCTTAATTTCATTTCAGGGTTTATCATCGTTCCGTTGGGATCTTCCCACGGCTCGGTGTACTTATACTGAAAGCCATCCAGATAATGGGTTTCTACACTTCCAAAGAGCTTCTTCACTTTTACCCCGTCTGCCCTGTACGTGTAGTTTGTAGATACAGCGTTTTGGGTAATCTGTTTGGGTAAATTTAAATAATTATATTGGATTGAGGAAATCCCTTTATCAACCTGGCTTGTCATATTGCCGTTATCATCATATCCAATATCGGTAGGTACCGCAGTGTAAGGATACCCGCTAAAGATTTGGACCGTTTCCGTTACTTTCTGCAAACGGTTGCTGGCGTTGCCTGAGAAATAACTATAGGTAAGATCATCAATAGTCCTTACAGTGGTACCAATTTTTCCAGCAGTTCGTTTCAGGGTTTTGATATTCCCGTTCAGGTCGTATGTTATTTTTTCATAATATTCCCTTAACGAAGGATTGATAGAATTCTGGTAAAAGCCTGCCGACAACCTGTTTAAACCATCATAAACATATCCATATCTTTTTAACGGTTCATTTTCCTGTGTGCTTGTTTTCCAGTCTATCTCGGCAATATTCCCGTTAAATTTAGGTAAAACTTTCAAACCTGTGTCCGAAGCATCAGGAATTTCAAGCCCCTGAACCTGGTTGTATTTTATCCTGTAGCCAAACAAATCACCGCCTAGGTTATCAGGATCATTGATCTGGGTCATCCAGCCCCTGATGTTATAAGCATAATCAATGGTCTGGTAAGGAACTGCTATATTGGTGCCTCCTACTTTTTTCTTGGCCAGCTGTGAAAGCTCATTGTATTCGTTTTGAGCCAGGATCTCTTCAGGATTATTATCGATTTTATGTTTGTGGGTTTTAAGTCTGTTCTGGTCATCATAGGTAAAGGTTTCCGTAATTATCTTTTCCGGATCGGTGCTCAGTTTCTTATGGTAGGTTTTGGTCTGTAAGGCCATTCCTGCAAAATCAAGATCAGATTCTGTTTTTGTATACCCACCCAAATGGTTGATGGTGTGTGTTCCTATTACCCGTCCTTTCATATCGTAATAGGAATACATCTTGGTCCAGTTATCATCTTCAATATTCTTAACAAGACTCAGTACAGGAAGGCTTTTCGTGCTTTTTCCTACGGTGGCAGGATTGTCCGTTAAAATCTGTTTCCCGTAAATGGTGGACGGAAACCCCGGATTAAAGCTGTATCCAGGATAGGTATCATAATAATTTAATGATAATAAAGTGACCCATTTACTTGAATTAGGATAGGTGCTGTCCGGTGTATCATAGTATACATCCATTCCCTGTCTGTTAAAAAATACTGTAGGTATTCTATTAACATTATTTGGGCTTATACCATTAATTTCTGTTTGCTCTGTATTTCTATCAGATCCCGTGCTGATCCCTGTAATAGCTACTCTTCCAAACTTATCATATTTTGTATATAGCCACTGTCCTTTCTTTTTAAGCTCTGCATCCTGAGTAGCTACCAGTCTATCCTGCTTATCATACAGCATATATTCCCAGCCCTTACCCGGAAGCTTCTTTTCCACCAGCCTGCTGTCCCCATCATATCGGTACTGGTAGCAGAGGTTATCAAGTACGGTCTGATCCATTGTCCCTACAGATGCTAACGGAGGAATTACAAGAGCCAGCTGATTGTAATTGTTGTATACATAATACGTATCTGCCTTTTCGGTGCTGTTTAGCATCTTTCTTACTAAAACAGTCTGACCTTTCCCGTTTTTATATTCTATGGTTATGTTTCCGTCTTCATCGGTTACCGTATTTTTATACAGCTGGTTTGCACCATAGGTTCCGATACCACTGATAGAAGATTTAGAAGCACCGTTTTCCCAAATCGTGGTAACAGAATATTTCTTTACCTCATCCGCAGCATTTGCATCATATCCAAACTTTATGGACTTTGTACTCCATGCTGTCCCGGGCTGTATCTGCTCTTGTAACCTGTTTAAAGGTGAACTCTCAAGAACTTTCTCTGCAAAGATCTTCTCTCCTCCATATACTGATGATGCATTGGCTAATGGTGTTATATAAATAGCCCCATTCTGGGTAACCGACTGTGGTACGGGAAGGTAGTCTTTAACCTGTCTCCCGAACTGGTCATATTCAATATAATTTACTACATCTTTTCCTAAAGGCGATGCTTTTACATTTACAACCTGTTTTGCCCTTCCCAGTCCGTCGAAATACTGAACGGTTACCTGTTTTTTAACGCAATCCGCATCCAGGCAGGTGGTAGCTTTTACAAAATTTTCCGTAGTCGTCTGTGCCCTGTATGTCGCCGCTGCCAATAAAGCAAGCGTAAAAATTACTATATTTTTCATGCCTGTGTTTAGTTTTTGTAGTTGTACTGAAATTCTTTTAATACTTTACCCTGCTCATCAACAATCTTTTCGAGCTTGTTTGCCGAATAGATATACTTTTCCCTGATTCCCGAAGGAGGTGTAAGATGCGTAATTCCTAAAAGCTGATCATAGGTGATTGTTGTAATAAGGTAGCCCGATAAGCTGGAATTATTCCTGAAATTATCCAATGCCGTAAGTAAGGCTGGTTCATTGGTAGGATTGACCGCATCGGCGTCAGAAGCGGACACGATGGTAGAAACGAGCCCCAAACTTACCAGCTGGTCATAGGTGATTCCTTCTACCTTGGCAATAGGCTGGGTCCCATTATACCCCCAGACAACGGCTACCGGAACGCTGCCTTTGGATGTGTACTGCAAGATATTTCCTTTATTGTCATACTTATCGAAAGTCACCTCTGTATCGGCATTCCCGTTTGAAAGCTTATAGGATACAACTGAACTTGGGAAAAGGTGCGAAACATCATCATATTTCGTTTCTGATTTCGATACAATATTGCCAGGATCAGAAGAAGTTGCCTTTTCTACTGAAGAAACCTCCAGCGGAACAGCGATCATATTTGCATTAATCAGCCTCTGGTTTCCTTTTTCATGGGCATATTTATAAGTGGTTTCCGAGATGGTGTTATCCGGTGACTGTACGGTCTTTTTTGTGATATAGTCCCTTGTGTTATAAGTATTATTGGTTATCTGGGTTAAAGAATGTTGATTAGGGAAATATTCGATATGCTTTTCCTCAGTCAGATGAGCCGTTCCAATACGTTCTGTTTGAAAAATCAGGCTTAAGAAAGCAAAAGGATCATTCCCTACGAAAGGCCTTATCCCGTCAGTACCAGCTACAAAATCTTCATAATTTACATATCTTCCTCCATGTAAATACATTCCTACTGCAGGGTGAGGAATAGGTTGTACAATTGCTCCTGTTGTTACATCATATCCATCATAAGTATATATATATCGGTCTTCGGTTAAAAGGGTACTGCTGTTATCATAAATTTTCTTGTTCAACAGGTTTCCTCTTGTATAATCGTAATTTGCAACCGGCTTAAAAGGTGCAACAGTAGGAATAGTGTACGGATTAGGTTGATCTATAGGCGAAGTGTACTGATAAATAGTTTTTCCTCTCCCGGATTCAGAAACTGTAACAAACTGATAGCCTATATCTGAGCCTTTGGTTTTCTGTGTTGGCAGAAAGTTTCTGTCGGAATTATAAATCATTCCGGCAATAAATATAGATGTACACAATATAGTTGAATGTGCAGAACAAACATACTCCATTCCTGCTTCATATTGAGAGCTGTAGGAATATAAAGGTGTTGGAAATACAAGAGCTCCGGTACTTTTTTTATTATCTGAAAGAGTATTATAATTAAAATTAATAGTTCTGTTAGGAGTACTATGGCCTTGTTCTATATAATAATTGATATTCTTAATACGTACATTTCTATAATCGAACAAATATTTTAGATTATTGGTGTTTCTTACCTTAAAAGATGAATTATAGCTGGTATTAAAAGTAAGCCCTGAAGTTCCTTGTTGATTACTTACCAGTTTAAGGTAATATTCTCCTGCTTCTAATGTTTTGCTATACTCGGTAGGAACGGGTTCCCCCTGACTTAATAAAGCCGTACCCAAAGCTCCTTTTTCAACATAAGTACTCCCTTCTTTTTTCAATAGTTTCAAAGTCCATGCATACTGATTGATAGAAGCTGTTTCTAAAAAAATAGTAACCGGTGTATTGTTTTCAGGAATGGTAAATACATACTTTTCCCCACCGGTAAAATTATTAATGGCAGTTGTTTGATTAGTAGCATCCCAGTTCAAAGGATTTTCATCAAAGTTGGTGAGCTCTACGGCTCCGGTTGAAGGAGCTGTGGAATTAATTTCCGGAACAAAAGAGAATGTACCTGTTTCATAAATAAATTCTGATTTTCCTTTTGTAGGGTGAGTAACTGATTTCAGCAGTTCAATATTTGAACAGCCAACTGGGGAATTTCCGGGACATTTAAAGAAAATTTCTTTTCCACTAATCAAAGGCGTTGATAATGTATGATTATAATAATCCAGTTGATAATTAAAATCCTGAACGTAGCTTCCATTGTTTTTATTTAACTTCTGAACTGAAGATAAAAAGAGCCTCTTATAAGGGCCATTCTCCTTGTAAGTATAATTGAAGCTGTATTTCTCGTCATATTTGCCATCAATTCCCTGAATGATAATATTCTTTAATTTTGAAAGTCTTGTAGCATTATCTCCTCCTACGTAATTGGTATCTTCTCTCCCGTTTTCGTATTCAAATATGATCTTTCCTTTTCCTGTAATCTCTATTTCTCTTATTTTTCGAGTTTGGGTAACGGTGATATTAGTAGATGTCTCGGAAATTTTTGGCAGCAGACCTTTGTTTTGATTAACTATTTCAGTAAGTGCAAGATCCGGCTGATAATCAATGAAATTATTATTTATGGTGTTTTCAGCAGATTGTATGGTTACTGGCTGCTCATCGTATTTTAATGATACCTTTACTTCATCAGCACTACTTTTTATTTTGCTTAAATGAAAGGCGCTATTAAAGGTTCCCGTCATTACAGATGAGGATGTATACAGGTAAGATTCTAAACCTGCAGACTCCGTAACAGATGAGGTTGACGATGTTTCCAATACATCAAAAATAAATTTGTTTCCGAATTCATCAATAATATCAAAAGAGGTCGGTTCAAAATCCTGTGTAGCATTTACCGTAATCTTAAGATTATTTTTGTCCAGCTTCATTACCTGCAAAATTCCATTTACTTTTTTAACAATAAATCTTCCTGTATAATTCAGGAAATTATATTGATACAGGTCATATTGGGTATCATATCTGTTCTTATAATGAGCCTCGAAAACACTTTTCATTGCATTGGAAATCAGAGCTGCCTGATTAGGATTTTCTATCATGGCACTAAAGTAATTTTTACTAGCATTCACATTGGTATTTTCATCCCAGTAAATTCCCAGCTTAGTATTAGTTCCGATAGAATAAGCGACAACTTTTTCATCAGGGCTTCCCATAACCGTTCTTGAAATAGTTCCTCCTGCAAATAAGCTCCACCCCAATCCCACTTCACTGGCTTTAGACTCCGAAGCGGCATTGTTGACGTGATACTTTAATGCCAGATTAATATCTACATTGCTCAGCCCTACCGGTACATTGGCAACAGGAATAGTAATATCAGGAATTCCTGTGTAATTGCTTACCGGAACCTCTTCAAACTTCATCAATGAATTTACCGTAGGAGAAGGCGGAATAATTTGGGGAATATTCTTTTGACTGTCGTTTGCTTGCGCATTGTAGAGGTTAGCCAATACAATGGCAGCACAAATTATAGTTTTTTTCATGTATTATTAGTGTTATTTTTTAATCAATTTAGCGTTAGCTGTTTTATTGGTATCCGTTTTAATGGTAATCAGATAAGCTCCCTGGATTAAAGGCTGGGTATTGATCTTGGTTACCTTGTTTTTGGTTTTCAAACTTTGCAACTGTCTTCCGGACATATCATACAACAAAATATCTGCTTCCTTAAAATCAAAACCTATTTCTACATAAGCATAGTCCGATACAGGATTTGGATAAATCTTAATATCCTGCTTTTCGATCAGCTGATCAATTTGCTTATCTCCCAGCTTTACAATCTTCCAGTTTTCTTTTCCAAGCTCTTCTGCACTGGTTCCTGCCAGAATAATGGAACCATCTCTGTTTAATTTAATATCAGATAACCTTTCCTCTTTTTTTCTGGATTCTCCCTTCACATGCTTTCTCCACTGCTCATTTCCATTCTGGTCTACATAAAGCATCCAAAACGTTTCGTCTTCATTCTCTATTCTTCCTTCTGCCTGGGTGTAACCGCCAAGCAATATCCCTGTGGTAATATCTTGATTCCTGGTTCTTGTATCCTGGCTCTTTGTAATAACACTCATTCCCATCAAAACATCCCTGTTCTTGAAATTATAAGATTTCTGCCAGATTTCTTCCCCTTTTTCATTAAGTGAAATAAGCCAAAGGTCTGTTCCTTCTTCAATTCCCCACGGTTTTATTTCCTGATCTCTCCGATCTCGATTCTCCTCCGATTAAAAAGCCTGTTGATGTTAAAGCGAGTGTTCGCAAATGATCGTCACTTTTTCCTCCAAAGTTCCTTTCCCATTCTACCTTTCCGTCTTTGTTAAGTTTAATGATCCAGTAATCTCCTTCACCGAAGTTTTCTGTTTGTTTTGAGGTTGCAGATGAAAGGTTGTTGGTTGCAGCTTTTCCACTGCGTGAATACACTCCCAATAAAGCTCCACCATCTTTGGTAGGAATCATTTTCTCTACTTCATCGAGCCCTTTTCCACCTAATATAATTTGAGAGGCTATGCCTCCGTTTTTATCCAGTCTTACAATCAAAACATCTTTGGAGCCGTAACCTTTTGCTGAGTTTTGAATATTACCCGCAACAAAAAATCCAAAATCCGTGGTTTGAATTACAGCTCTTGCTTCTTCATCTGCTTGAGTACCGATTGTTTTCTGCCACAATTCATCACCGAATTCATTGAGTCTAATCAGCCAAATATCTGAACCGCCTTTGGATTCTTCTTTTTTGTCTAAAGATTTTCCACTATAAGACGTTCCGGAGAGAAGGAAGCCTCCTTCCTGAGTATTCACCGTTGCAGATAAAAAATCATGGTTTTGTCCTGAAAAATATTTTTCCCAGACTTCTTCTCCCTGCTGGTTTAATTTGACCAAATGATAGTCGTAGCCATTATTCTGCTTACTGCCTGAAGCTTGAAGTTTATTGCTCTGAATAGAGCTTCCTGTAATTAAATACTGCTGATCAATGGTTGTGGTTACCTGGCTTAGAAAATCCTGGGTCGAGGATTTGATGTCTTTCTGCCAAAGGACTTTTGTTTCCTGGGCAGAAATACCCAGAAATGCACCTAAGAACAGTGCCAATGTGTAATTTTTTTTCATACCTGTTTATTAATGCGCGAATTTAATACTATTTTTTAAATCCTAATATGGAGAAAACTCATATTATGAATTGTGATTGTAAGAAGATGCTTATTAGCCCGAATACACTGTTTCATACTATATTATTTTTTTGTTAAAAATGTTTTCTTTATTAAATAATTACACTGACCTGCGGTAGCAAATTTATAGACGTAGGACGACAAACCATGTCGTATTATATTACTGATGCTTTTTTATTGCTGCTGGTTGGAAACAAAAATAAAAAGCTTTAGAATAAATACATTATGGGGTTCCATAAACTATTTATTTTTTTACAAATATTTAAATATAGTAATATAAGGTTACAAAAAATGCAGTATTTTATATTTCACTTCATATAAGTTAAGAATTTGGAAGAAAATACAATCATGAATTAAAGGCAAGAATCCCGGTTGATGTAGGCAACCAGGTGAAAAAGTTTCGCGAGAAAAAGAAGCTTTCGCAAACCGAATTGGCGGTAATGATTGGGAAAGACAGACAATATCTTTATAAAATCAAAAAAGGAAAAGGAAAATCAAATATTTTTACTGTAGCCGTAATTGCTCTAGCATTAGAAGTTTCGCTTAGTGAATTACTAAAGGAAATAAAATTATAAGCATATTTTGTTTATGACGCTAGGTTTAGAAAGCTATCAAGATATTTTATGTTTAGTTGAAAGCTCTTTAAACGTCTTAGCCGTTTGCATTGCCCAATCATCAGCAGTTCTTCCGATATAATTTAAAAATTGAGATTCTGATTTGTGTCCTGTAATAGCCATAAGCTGAGGTGTTGTAAACATCTTATTTCCGTAAAAATTTGTAGCAAACGAACGGCGGCAAACATGAGAAGAAACAAGTTTACATTTCTCCGTTTCGACAATTTCATTCTTTTTAGTGACTTCATTAAAATATTTGCCTTTTACCATATCATGAATTCCGGCCAACTCACAAACCTTTTTAATGTGCCTGTTGAAAAGTGCAGAATTAGAATCCTGGTTATTTGCAAATACAGGCGGGAAATTACCATTATATTTCTTTAAGATTTCCTCAACCTCATCATGTAAAGGAATTACAACCTTTTCTCCTGTTTTTTGCTGCTTAATTTCAATAAACCTGAATGAGTCACCATCAGAATCAGTTTTTGTATAGATCATCCTTTTAGTCATTCTTAATAAATCACTCGCTCTTTGCCCCAAATAACAACCAAGAATTAACCAATCTTTTGCAAGATTCCAGTCTGTATTAAGGGTCACAATTTCTTTTATTTTTCCAATCTCTTCAAGTGATAAAAAAACTTTATGTTCGCTGTTTGTAGTTCCGGTAGAAAACCCGGTAATTTGATGATGTATTTGTTTCCCATTATTTCTGGAATCGAATATAACCGTTTTAAGATTTTTAATGAAGCGAGTGGCCGTAGTTTCCATTAATCCACAATCAACGATGAGGTAGTTTTTAAAATTAATTAAAACTTTTCCACTGAGGTCTTCAATTAGGAAGTTTTTCTTTTTTTTCTTTTGATATTCTGAGAACCGATCTTTTAGATTATTATACTTACCAATCGTACTGTATGTATAAGATGCAATACTTTTTTTGAAGTCAATAAAGCTGCTTAGGTAATTTAAGAAAATACTATCATCCCCTTTTTCATCGATTCGATTATAAAAAGAATTTATTTTTTCATCCAGCCATTCTTTGGTAAACAAAATACCTTTTGCATAATCGGAATTATAAGCGGTTAAAATATATGTCTCAAGATTTTTTAATTGAGTTGTAATTTGTTTGTTTTCTGGGTTGTTTTGCTTAGGAAGTGACTTTTCTTTACTCCAATCACTTATATTAATTACAATTCAATAAAATCATAAACACCATATATACAATCGTTTATCACCTTTTTAAATGATTTAAGATTTTAACAAATAGTTTAATTCGGGTACGCTAGGTACCTCTTAAAACCTTTGATCTTTGGATCAGAGGTTTTTTTTATTGTACACCCTCTTCCAAAACTTTATTATAGAAATAAAAAACCTCCCGGAAATCGAGAGGTTAAGCATAATTGTATTAGATGAAAATAATAATGATAAGTAAATTTAATATCATTTTCGGGCTCGGATTATGACTCCTGTCATAAATTAACACTTTGACACTTTAATCTTAATAATTAGAATCAAAATAGACTTATACTTCATCTTCAAAAATACCCTCTATATCACGTTTAATATAACATTAAATCAACACTCAGTTCATAATAAAAAAGTCCCCGTTTTTCAACGAGGACTAAAAACTAATAACCATGAAAACTCAAATTAAACATGAGTGACTGCAAATGTATGAAATGTATATTATGTGAAGGCTTATAATCACTATTAATTTCATCAATTAACATTATTTATTAAAGTTTAAAATAATTTAAGAACTCAAAAGTTCGGCAGTTTTAACAATAATTATATATACCGAAACTGGTATTTTAACCAAAAAATAAGCTCCCATTTCTGAGAGCTTATTCTATTATTGAATTATCAATTATTATTCTTTGATAAACTTCTTTTGAGCCGTGCCCTGTGCATCATCAATATCAATTACATAGACGCCATTGCTTAATGCATGTACATCAATCTTGTTGTTTAAGATGATTCCTGATGATACAATCTGTCCTGCAGCATTGTAGATTTTATAATTAGCTCTTTTGCTAATGTTTTTCACATTCAATACTGTTCTTACTGGATTCGGATAAATCAAAATCTCAGTCTGATTAAGAGGATTTGGAACGATCGGTTTAGAAATTCTCACGGTATAGTCTTCAACCTCTCCAGTTGGGAAACTTGTACAGTTCACCGGAATTCCGTCTTTCTGCAATGCGACTCTCATGACAACATATTTGTAATCTGTCATACTGATGAATGCATCTGCAGGTACAGAGAATGTTCCGCTTACCGTTTGCTCATTGTTTGAAGATGAAACAAATACTCTTTCATTAATATCAAAATATCCGTTTCTGTTGAAGTCAATCCATACAGCAACTCCGGCATTGGTATTACCTGAAAGCTTTTTCTCGATTGTGATCTTGTTATTTGCAGAACCTTGGATCAATTCGATAAATTTGTCAGGTACCCCTGTGTAGTCGGTATAGTTTGAAGCTTGTGACTGGTTTACCATTTCAGGCTTACCGTTTGGAGTCATTGTCACTTTTGAAATATATTCAGAAGATGAAGTAGTGGATTCCATTTGACAATAAACCACTGTAGGTGTTGTGAAAACGTAAGGCTGAGTATAAGTACCCGGTGTTCCGCTACATACGTTTACTACCTGCATTTCGTATTGAGTCAATTCTATTAATCCTGTTAAGGTAACAGTATTCGTAGAAGCAGGAACATTTGTCCAGCTCGGAATACCCACTTTTCTATATCTTAAGATATAAGTTGCTCCAGGGAAAGGATCCCAAGTTACAACAGCAGTCGTAGGAGTAAGATTCGTGATTGTAAGTCCCGGAGGTGCAATTTCACAAGTTCTTTCCGTTGTAAATACTTTAGGGTTCGACCAGGTGTTTAATGTAGTTTCATTGTCACACATATTGGCAATCTGAACCTCATAAGTAGTATAAACATTTAATCCCGTAAGTGAATAAGTATTTGTTGGTGCTACTGGTAATGCAATATTAGCACTCCACCCCGCATTTCCACTTCCTACGATTCTGTATCTCATAAAATAATGAGAGCTTGCTGCCAATGGAGACCATGTAACCAAAGCAGAAGTAGGAGTAATGTTACTTATTGTTACGTTCGGAGGTGTAGGATCACATCTTGTTAAGAATACGTTGTGTGAGAATACACCAGTTGTACCATTACAAACCGCTGCTATTTCCACTTCGTATTGAGTGGCAGATAAAAGGCCTGTTAATGTCGTTGTATTAGTAGGAGTAGGGTAAGCTGCCGCTGCTACGTTTACAGTCTGCCATGTTGTTGTACCAACAGGTCTGTATCTGATTGTATAATTTGCACCGCCATTATCCTGAGGCCAAGTCAATACAACCGAATTATGAGTAGGTGTACCCAATGTAACAGTAGGAGTTGCCGTGCTGCAAATACGCAATTTAATGTTATCAATTGCTCCAGGAGGTTGTGTACCGCCGCCGCCGTCATTCTTCCATTCGAATACAAGACGCATAGTTTGTCCTGCAAAGCTGGCAATATTCAGGGTCGGGTTAAGGAATGACTGCCAAGTACTCTGTTGATTGTAATTATTACCAATCTGAATTCTTCCTGCTCCTGCAGTAATCTGAGTTCCTGCAACCGGCATGAAAGTAGACGGAACCAGCCAAACTCTTAAATAATCGTAAGAACTTTCACCATCAGCTTTCCAATCGAATGAGAAAGTCGCTGTGGTAGTACCTGTAGGAACAGTAATATCTCTGTATGCATGAACTGTACTTGTAGATGATGTAGAGTAAGCATTAGTTGTTCCGTTTGTATTTGAAATATAAATGGAATTTCCTGTATTTCCTGTTGCATTTCCGTAGAACCATTTATTTACCTGAGTTCCGCTTGTAAACCCAAGATCGTTACCTCCTGTAAAATCCTGAACATAAGGAATGGTAGCAGGAATTTGAGTTGTTGTAAAGCTAGGCCCAGCAATCCAGAAACTTCTGTCTGGTCCAACACATACAGAACGTACCCAGAAGTAATAGGTAGTATTCGGTGTTAAAGTCGACAATGTAACTGAAGTAGTTGCTGAACTTCCCGTAGGAGTTGTCCCTGCCGTAGGCGGAACATTTGTAGTTGATAAATAATATTGATAACCACCTACAGGAGCCGGCGTTGGAGCCGTCCAGCTAATAGTGGCCGTAGTAGTTCCCACAGTGTTCACAACCACGTTGGAAGGAACCTTACATGTAGGAATACTCAAATTAATATTATCAATAGCTACCGGTGGCTGTGTTCCACCACTGCCGTCATTTCTCCATTCAAAAACAAGACGCATGGTTTGCCCTGCAAATGTGCTTAAGTTTAATGCAGTATTAAAATAATTCTGCCAAGCAGTTTGCTGTCCAAAATTACCTCCTACCTGAATTCTTCCACCACCAGCTGCAATTTGAGCTCCAGCCGTTGGCATATAAGAAGACGGCACCAACCAAACTCTTAAATAATCATAACCGCTTTCACCATCAGCTTTCCAGTCGAAAGATAATGTTGCATCAGTAGTTCCCGCAGGTACAGTAATATCTCTGAAAGCTTGTGTTGTACTTGAAGTATTAGTTGTATAGGTATTCGAAACTCCATTGTCATTTGAGATATAAAGAGCATTCGCAGGATTTCCTACAACAGAACCATAGAACCATTTATTAACCTGTGTTCCGTTAACAAGCTGAAGATCATTACCTCCAGAAAAGTTCTGAACATAAGGAATTGTTGCCGGTACCTGAGTTGTTGAAAAACTCGGCCCTGCTGTCCATACACTTTTATCAGTACCGCTACATATAGAACGTACCCACCAATAGTATGTTGTACTGGCTGTTAAAGTAGGAGTTACAGATGTTCCTGCATTGGCAATACCTACTGTAGCTGCTACAGGTGCTGTATTGGTTGTGCTTAGATAATATTCGTATCCGTTTCCTGGTACTGGTGAAGGTGCTGTCCATGATAGTGTAGCAGAAGTAGTTGCTATTGCAGACACTGTAGGAGCAGAAGGCATGATACATGTAGGAATATTTAAGTTAATATTATCTACTGCAGCAGGAGGCTGAGTTCCTGCACTTGTATCATTTCTCCACTGGAATACAAGTCTCATTGTATTTCCGGCATAAGCACTAATATTTAAATTAGGAATGCTGTAAGTTTGCCATGTAGATTGCTGGTTGAAATCCCCTCCTATTTGTACCCTACCCGTTCCGGCAGTAATCTGCGTTCCCGGTGTTGGAGTATAAGTAGCCGGAACCACCCAGACTTTCAAGTAATCATAGCTACTTTCTCCATCTCCTTTCCAGTCAAAAGAAAAATTAGCAATTGTCGATCCTGCCGGAATCGTAAAATCTCTATACGCCTGCACAACGCTGGACGTATTAATTGTATAGGCATTGCTTACTCCATTATCATTTGAAATGTAAAGAGAGCTACCCGTATTTCCTGTCACTGCACCATAAAACCACTTATTCGTCTGAGTTCCGTTGAGAATCGTGAAGTCATTCGCGGTAGTAAAGTCCTGTGAATACGGTAACGTTGCAGGTGCTTGACCATAGGCATCCGGTATGGCGCCTAGGTTTATCAAACACAGAAGAAGTACTAAGAAAGTAGAAATTTTCTTCATAAGTTATCATTTAATATTAATCCGTTGCAAATCTAATTCGTTTTTTAATAATATATAGTATAAATCACAATGTTTTTTACTTATTTATTGTAAAACGTCAAGATACAATTTATTTAAAACAAACGTTTAGTATTTAATTTTATTATATACATTAATCTTTTAACAGAAAAATATCTTATTTCGAAATAAAATGACAAATTGAATTACCGCCAAAGCAACATTTACACGAATATTAAACAACCATTTTAAAAGTGATTTCAACAAAATATATCCAAAAATGAACAAGATTTTATGTTTTTAGTATTAACATAAGGATGTATTGTTATCAATTTAACAAAAAAAGGTCTCCCAAAGGAGACCCAAAACACAAATGATGAAAAAAAATTTTTATATCGGAATCAATTAATTTAATTCTATTGTAAAATTAATCATAATAACACTATTGTATTATGAGCCGAATCATAATCACAAATTTTAGTAAAAAAATTATTGAAAAAGTACACTAAAAAGAATTAATTAAAAATTCTACTTTATTATTATGTTAATTTTTATTTAAAAAAGAAGGCTTTATGTACTTAATTATATTTTCCATTGAAAATCAAATATTACAAAACTAATGATGAATAGGGACATTCAAGCTGTAGGATCTAGTGTTTTATGTATTTAATTCTAAAATATAGGAATTATAATTGAGAAAAGCGATGATTTAGATCATTTTTTTTCTCGATTTAATTGAATAAATTTGTTTTTATTAAGTAAATCATTAACAAGTGAATAAAGTGTCTATTTTAATTGCAAATTATAACAATGGTAAGTATTTTGAAGATTGTTATAAATCCATTATCTCACAGACCTATGAGAATTGGGAGGTGATTATAGTAGATGATTGCTCAACAGATGACTCTGTAGATATTATTAAGGGACTTATAAAAAATGACGAGCGTTTTAAATTATCCCAAAATGAAACAAACAGAGGTTGTGGCTTTACAAAAAGAAAATGCGTTGAGCTTGCTTCAGGCGATTTATGCGGGTTTTTGGATCCTGACGATGCTTTGGTACCCCACTCGCTTGAATGTTCAGTAGGTGAATTTGAGAAAAATAATAAAATTATAGCAACCTATTCACAATTGGTATTTTGTGATGAAAAGCTTAATACGAAAGATATATTTTCCAAAATAAAACAAGTTTACAATAACAAATATTTTTTCAATACTCCAATCCAGATTTCAGCTTTATTCATATTTAAAAGAGAAGCTTACCTTAAAACCAGCGGAATTAATCCAAATCTGAAAAATGCTGTAGATCAGGATTTATATTTAAAATTACTTGAAATTGGGGATGCAAAATTCATCGAAGAGGTTTTGTATAAATACAGACTTCATTCCAACGGAATTTCCCAACAATCTTCCAAGCAAAGTGCAAAAGATTCTTTTGCTAAAGTAATTCACGAATCAATGAAAAGAAGAGGAATTACAAAAATTAATAATATTCCGGTCCCTGAAAATTTTACCAATTCTGATGAAATTTACAATCTGCTAAGCTACCAGACTAAAATACCTTACAGATTAATGAGTAAAATTAAAACAACACTTAATATTTAATTTATTTATAAAGAAAACTCCTCAGGCCGAGGAGTTTTTAAAAAAGTATATGGGGTCTAAAAAAGTGTTCTTATCTCACCGAATCTGCCCTTGAGCCCGAAGCATTATTAGTTGTTCCGGCAGGCTGATTTGGGGTTGCCGTTTGTCCGGCTCTATTTCCCTGGTTCATAGCACTATCACGAACACTCGCAGTAGTATCCATTGGCATAGCACTCGTTCCTGTATCATCCGCAGACATCATCGTATCCGAAGTAGCGGAGTCACTCATTGTATTATCTTGTGTCGTTTCCTGCTTCTTACAGCTTACTGCAAAAAGACTTACTCCTAGCATTAATAGCATTACTTTTTTCATATGAATATTTTTTATGGTGTAAATATTTATATCTCAAAATTATAACGTTAGAAGATTACAAAATATGAGCAGAATCATAAAGGTAAATTTTTTTAATAAAAATAGCCTCCCTTGCAGGAGGCCGTAAAAACACAAATGATGAAAAAAATCTATTCAGAATACACTGAACAGAACTCTTACGTAGCTCAATAGCTATTATATTTTCTTTTTACAATATTTTTTCCAGTGAGTAAAATCATTGTAATATAAAAAACCTGATCTATAACTCCTCTTTTGAAGTATCCGAGAGAGGCCAAAGATAACAAGCATTAATGATATAAACAAAATAGTTGGCAATAAAATAAGTGAAAAGTCAGAATTTTCCATAATATAGTTCTCAGTTTTTTAGGCATTTAAATTTAAGACTTATTTCGATATAAAGTGAATAAAAGTATTATTTTAAATAAAATTTCTTAAAATCATACATTTAAATGAATATAAAACTATAATTTAGGAACAAAACTGAATTTTATTATTCTTCCCAAACAATAGGAATATACACTGTAATGTATCCGTCGGCATCTACCTGAGCATCAGAAACTTCTCCCGTTACTGATCCGTATCCTACCCAGCCACCCTGTCCTTGCATTGCGGTGAAAGTATAAGTTCCGGCAGGAATGCCCTCATAAAATTTCGGAATCGACTGAAATCCTCCTCCAGCATAGGTTTCAAAGGTTTCTCCGGTAGCATTGTTGGTAGCAACAAAACTTCCTACGTCATAACTTCCCGAAAGAATTTTCGTACCGCTTTGCGAAAGAAGGCCATAACGGATATTGTACGTTTTCGTTTTTGAAGCTTCTTTTGAATTCACTGCACTTTTCTGTGTCTCAACATTTCTTAAATCATCATTTGAAGAAAATGAGGTGACGATACTGATTAGCCCAACAAAAAGTAAGGCTTTTGCTGTAATGTTTTTCATAATAATGTAATTTGGTAGATCAAAATTAATCAATAAATATCAATTCAAGAAAAAGATAAAATTAACGAAAGGTTACATCTTTGGTTCAATTAGTAGTATTAAAAAAAACAAATCAATTTTTAAAACACCGTATTTTTTTATTTTAAATAAGTAAAAATTATTTCGCGCACTGAGGCAGTTTATGTATTCTTTTAATATTTTTTTATTTTTTAACATTAGTTAACTAAATTTTGGCTTCATAATTGAAAATACTATACAGTCAAAAGTCTTGTAACTTTTGAAACCTTATTAAAATTTGAATTATGAAAAATATAGTATTGACAGGTCTATTGTCAGTTTTTATGTTGACAGCCTGTAAAAAGGACGATCAGGTAGCTGAAAAATCTCTGGACCAACAGAAAATTGAATTCCAGATGAGGCAACTTGAAATTGAAAAGCAAAAGCTTGCAATCGAGAAAGAGAAAATGGCTTATGAAGCTCAGAAAAAAGCAGACAGTGCAGTAGAAGCTCAAAAAGCTAAAACCGCAGCCGCAAATTCAAAACCACAGGTAATAAGAGAAACACATACCGTATATAGAGACAGACCTAGCCAAAGTTCAAGCAATGGAAATTATGCTGATAACGGAACCAGCGCATCTCAGGGTACAACAACCCAGAAAAAAGGAATGAGTAAAGCAGCAAAAGGTACGATCATCGGTACAGTAGGTGGTGCAGCGGCAGGTGCGATTATTGCTAAGAAAAACAGAGGTCTTGGTGCAGTAATCGGAGGTGTAGTAGGTGGTGCAACAGGTTACACCATTGGTAGAGCCGGCGACCGAAAAGACGGAAGAGTACAGCCAAGTAATTAATTATTTTTCACGATAACACTGAAAGATTGCTTATTTTTAAGCAATCTTTTTTTATGATTTTAATTCTCCTGTCAACCATTTTTCTGATTCCCGTCTTAATGGGGCTGGGTAAGGCTGTAGAAGGCTTTTCCGGATCTTTGTTTGGTGGAATTGCCGGAAAAATAGCTTCAGGGATCTTAGGAATTAGTCTGATTTGGACAATTCTTGCATTTTTTATTCCTTTAAATATATATGTAGAAATCCCAACAGTTTTATTGGGATTGATTTTCTTTTTTAAGAATAAATTATACCGGGAATTTTATCCGTTTTCAAAAAAAGAATTTTCACTAGTTTTAATTATTTCATTAATAATTTTACTTTGCGGCTCCTTCTATCCTTATATACTGGATCACTTTGGATATTATGTTCCTACTATAAAATGGCTTACGGAATTTGGTCTTATTAAGGGTATTTCAAATCTGGATTTCACTTTGGGACAGATGTCGATCTGGCATATTTTCCAGGCTGGATTTTCCAATTTTTCTGATCCGTTTTTAAGGATGAATTCAATATTATTAATTGTTTATACCTTATATGTTGTAGAAAAAAAAAGTTGGATTCATCTATGTTTTATTCCAGTATTACTATTGTTTTCACAATCTCCGAGTCCAGATTTGCCGGTGATTGTTTTTTCATTAATGATCTTAAATGAAATTATAAAAGAAAATAAACAAACTTCTCTTCTATTCATTTTTTCTGTCTTTGTTTTTGCCATAAAACCTACGATGATATGGCTGCCGGTTCTAAGCTTCCTTTACTCTATTTTTATTGTTAAATCAAGTTTTAAATATTTGCTACCTGGGATTTTAATCATATTCTTATTTTTTGTTAAAAATATTTATACTTTCGGTTATCCCGTTTTTCCGGTTTCGATTGGTGATATCGGTATAAACTGGAAACCCAATCCCGAAGTGCTGAAAACATCTTCACAATATGCCATTCAGAAAACGTATGACATGCAGTATTCTTATCAGCAAATCAAAGAGTTTTCCGGTTTTGATTATATTAAAAACTGGCTTTTTTTAGATGGAATTAAATCAAAAATCAATATCTTTTTTGTTTTAAGCTTAGTTATATTTATTGTTTTCAGTTATATTAAAAAAAATAAAATCATCAGCCTCATTTGCATTTCACTTGTTATTAAAAGTATTTTAGTCCTTCTGTTTTCCGCTCAGTACCGATTTTTCATGGATGTGTTTTTTGTAATCTTTTTTGTGATTTTTATTAATTATTTTAATTTTAAAAAGTCAATTGCTTTATTTTCTGTTTTAAGTATAATTTTCATCACATTTTTCACTCTACCGAATATTGTTCAAATTTATTTGCCAAGTTTCAGGCTGGGAAGTTTCATGGGAAAATTTGAATCAAAACAGCTGTATACACCTTCAGCTTATCATTACAATAGCTTTAATTCTTTTAAAATAGGAAATTTACAATTTAATGTTTCAAAAAAATATCCTTATAATTTTGAAACCCAGCTTCCTGCAATCTCAGAAAACTACATCTCTGAGGATGTAAAAGCAGGAATCTTTCCACAGCTCGTCGATGAAAAAAATATCAGAAAAGGATTCATCTGGAAAAAATTAAATCAAAAAGAAAAAAACGAGGCGAAAAACATTATCAATTCTATCAACAATTCGTATAAACAGAAGTAATTCTAGCACCTTCTATCTGAAGAAAAAGCCGTAAATTTGTATCATGTTAAATACTCTAGGTAATCTTCTCAGTCTTACAACATTTGGAGAGAGTCACGGTCTGGCTTACGGTGGAATCATTAATAACTTTCCGGCAGGTTTAACGGTTGATTTCGATAAAATTCAATACGAATTAGACCGCAGAAAACCCGGACAATCCGCAATCGTAACCCAGCGAAAAGAAAGTGATACCGTGAAATTTCTGTCAGGAATTTTTGACGGAAAAACTACAGGCACTCCCATCGGCTTTATCATCGAAAATGAAAATCAGAAGTCAAAAGATTATGATCACATTGCGAATTCTTATCGTCCGAGTCATGCAGATTTTACGTATGATCAGAAATTTGGTTTGAGAGATTATCGCGGCGGAGGAAAATCTTCGGCCAGAGAAACAATAAACTGGGTAGTTGCCGGAGCTTTGGCAAAGCAACTCATTTCAACCATTGAAATCAATGCATACGTTTCTTCCGTAGGCGAAATTTTCTGCGAAAAACCTTATCAGGCATTGGATTTTTCTAAAACGGAAAGCAATGAAGTTCGTTGTCCTGACGCGGAAACTGCTGAAAAAATGATTGAAAGAATCAAGGAAATCAAAAAAGAAGGGAACACGATCGGAGGAACTATTACTTGCGTGATTAAAAATGTTCCTGTCGGAATTGGTGAGCCGGTTTTTTCCAAACTTCAGGCAGAACTGGGAAAAGCAATGCTGAACATCAATGCGGCAAAAGGCTTTGAATATGGAAGTGGATTCTGCGGCGCAAAAATGACCGGAAAAGAGCACAATGACCTTTTCAACGAAGATTTTACCACAAAATCTAATCTCTCAGGAGGAATTCAAGGGGGAATTTCCAATGGAATGGATATCTATTTCAGGGTAGCTTTCAAGCCTGTGGCAACGATTTTGAGACCCCAGGAAAGTGTTGACAAAGATGGAAACCCGGTAGTTGTTGAAGGAAAAGGTCGTCACGATCCTTGTGTGCTTCCAAGAGCGGTTCCGATAGTAGAAAATCTGGCAGCTTTTGTTTTGGCTGATCTATTTCTGATCAATAAAACAAGAAATATAAATAATTTTTAATATAAATATTTTTAGTAATGAAAAATTACTGGGAAAAAAGTATCTCTTTCGAAGAGTATCTTACAATCGGGAAAAAAAGGTTGGAAAGTCCTGCTTCTCAACAGGAAATCGACTATAAAAAATATTACGAACTCGGACTTCAAAGAATCGACAGGACCATAAAAAAATATGTTCCGGATGAAGACCAGCTAAAAGAATTGGAATCTAAAAACTTTGATGGAAAAATTTTAATCATTTCCGAAGTTTGGTGTGGTGATGCAAGCTCGACCGTGCCGGCTTTGGTTAAATTTTTCGAAGGCAAAAATGAAGTGAAAATTTTTCTCAGAGACAGCGATAAAAGTTTAATTAATCAATTTTTGACCAACGGAACAGAGTCTATTCCGAAAGTTATTATCCTGGATAAAGATTTTAATGTAAAAAATTCATGGGGACCACGTTCAAAATACGGAAAAGAATTGTTAATGAAATACAAAGCAGATCCTGAAGCTTATCCAAAGGAAACTTTTTATAATGACCTTCAGATTTACTATGCTAAAAACAGGGGAAAAGATGCTGTTCAGGAAATATTGGAATTGTTGTAATTTTAATTATTAAAAGTAAAAAATGAAAAAAAATATAATTTATCTTGTTTTAATCGTCATCATCGGAGTGATTGCATTTGTGCCGGGAGTAAAAGAAAAACTGCAGGACACGTTCTTCCCGATCGCAACCATTGAAAATGCAGTTCATGTAAGTGAAGAAGATTACAACATTGAGCTTCAAGGGATTAATACACCAAACACCAATCTTAAAAATTTCAGAAATAAAGCCGTTTTCCTGAATTTCTGGGGAACTTGGTGTCCTCCATGCAGAAAAGAATGGCCTTCTATCCAAAAATTATATGATACGAGAAAAAACCAGGTAGATTTTGTTCTGATCGCGATGAATGATCAGGAAGATGCGGTAAGAAAATTTTTAAAAGAAAATAATTATAACGTTCCCGTTTATATTGCTCAAAGCCCGATTTCGGAGAAAATTCTTCCTAAAGTTTTCCCTACTACTTACCTTCTCGACAAAAATGGAAGAATCATCATTAAAGAAGATGCGTCAAGAGACTGGAACACAGAATCTGTACACCAGTTCATCGATAATATTATCAAATAAGTTTTAACTAAATTTATAATTTGTTGGTACAGAATTTGCGAATTTTAAAGAGTTAAAAAATTATTTAAAACTAAACACAGAAAATGAAGTATTCGAAATTAAACCTAGCAAAAGAAGCAATCAATCACAAGGGCTTTGTGAAAAAGATTCCCGATATTTTCAGAATGGTAAAAATGTGGAGAAAAGGAAATTATCCTATGAAATCCATTGATATTATCCTGCCGCTGTTGGGACTTTTATATGTCATCTCCCCGATTGACCTTTTGCCCGAAGTTGCCGTTCCCGTGATTGGTGTTTTGGATGATCTTGCCGTTTTATCGCTGGCGATCCCAAAACTCATCAAAGAAGTAGACAAGTTTCTGCTTTGGGAGGCTGAGCAAAAATACAATTCGGGCAACACGAAAGTAATAGACGCCGAAATAATAAAATAATTTAAAACCATCTTTAACGATGGTTTTTTTGTGATGTGAATAGCTAATGCTTCTAAGTCAGTTTAAAATCATTTTGAATATTGAATATTTCATTTTTAAAAAATTAACAATTGACTTACGAAGTAAAATTGACAATTGACCTAAAAAAATTGCCTTTTAACATCATTTCCTTAAATTTGCAACATCTAATAAAAAATAATGGAAAGTAAAAAAGAATTCTTTTTGGAGTGCTACAAGCTGGGTATCATTAAATTCGGAAGATTTACATTAAAAAGTGGTATTGAAAGTCCGTTTTATGTAGATTTGAGACCTTTGGCTTCAGATCCTAAAATTTTGAAAAATTTGGCTAATTATTTATTGGAAATGCTTCCATTGGATAATTTTGACCTGATCTGCGGAGTTCCTTATGCTGCGCTTCCAATGGCAACAGCGATGTCTTTGGAAAGCTATATTCCATTAATCATTAAAAGAAAAGAAGCTAAAAACTACGGTACAAAAAAATTAATCGAAGGAATTTACCAAAAAGGGCAAAACTGTCTTTTGGTAGAAGATGTGATTACTTCCGGAAAATCCTTAATAGAAACCATTGCTGAAGTTGAGCAGGAAGATCTTAAAGTTGCTGATATCGTTGTTGTTCTAGACAGGGAGCAAGGTGGAAAACAGCTTTTGGAAAGCAAAGGATACAGAGTTCATACACTTTTCAATATTTCGGAGGTTTGCGAAATTCTTCAGGAAAATGGAGAGTTGACAGACGATGAAGTGAAAAGAATCCAGGATTTTTTACTTGGAAATCATATTCAGTTTGAAGAGGAAAACAGACTTTCTTATCAGGAAAAATTTGAAAACGCTCAGCATTCCGTTTCTAAAAAATTATTAGAAACCGCTTTGGCAAAAGAATCTAATTTAATTGCATCTGCTGATGTTACAACAACTCAGGAGCTGTTGGATTTAGCCGAAAAAGTAGGACCGCATGTAATTGCTCTGAAAACTCATATTGATATTATTTCTGATTTCGAATACGAAAAAACAATAGTTCCTTTAAAAGCTCTGGCTGCAAAACACAACTTTCTATTAATGGAAGACAGAAAATTTGCGGATATCGGAAATACTCAGGAACTTCAGTTTACGAGTGGAGTTTTCAAAATTACAGATTGGGCAGATTTCGTTACTTCACAGGTGATCGGCGGTTTTGAATCTTTAGACTGCTTTAAAAATGTGGGTGTTGTGGCCATCATCGGAATGTCTTCCAAAGGAACGTTGACTACAAACGCATACAGGGAAGAAGCATTAAAAATAGCTTCATCGCACCCAAATGTAATCGGGGGAGTTTCTCAAAATCCGCTTCCGGCTGAAATGTTATTGTTCACACCGGGAGTAAACCTGGCAGATTCGGGTGATGGAAAAGGACAGCAGTACAATACTCCGGACCATGTTTTCAAAATGCTTCACACTGATTTTATCATTGTAGGAAGAGGAATTTATAAAGCAGAAAACCCTGAACAGGCTGCAGCAACTTATAAGAATGCAGGCTGGAATGCTTATCTAAATTCTCTTGAAAAAAAAGTAACCCAAAGTTAAAATTAAAATCAAACAAAGTGTTGACAAAATAAGTTATATTTGGCACTTTATCACCATTAATTGAAAAAGCTTAGTATTTATTTTATTTTGTTTCTGGGTGTTGTAGAGGTTTCTGCACAGAAGGACAGTATTTACATTGAAGCCAGATTGTCTTCAGATAAAAAGATGCTGGACGTGAGTCAGGAACTCGTTTATTATAACAATTCTGAAAAGGATTTAAACACAATAAAGCTTTTAAACTGGGTTTCAGCTTACAATAAGAGAGGAACCTCATTGGTTTACAGAAAATTGGAAGACAGAAATACAGATCTCCATTTTGCAAAAAAAGATGAGCTTGGGAAATTATTAAGTTTACACATCAAAAATTCTGATCAGGAAATCCCTGTCAGTGATATTTCTGATGAAAACTTTTTTCTTCCTCTACAAAATCCTTTGAAACCGGGAGAAAAAGTAAAACTACAGCTGCAATATCAGATTCAGCTTCCTGATAAAAAATTTACGGGATACGGAGTTTCTGATAAAAATATAGCATTAAAATATTTCTTTATTGTTCCGGATCGCTTTGATCCGGACAATATTTTGAAAAGAAATTACCACGATATCGAGGAATCAGTTAGCTTTAATACATACTGGACGGTAAATTTTGACCTCCCTGTTAATTATTTTATTGAAAGTAATCTGCAGCAGGCCCAGATGAATACCTTTAAAGGTTATCTCGATTCTGATCCTGAATTTTTAATTTCACAAAACGAATACCCATCCATTAATATCGATACTGACGGCATAAAAACGGAAGTAAAATTTGGGTATAACTTAAAGCCGGAAGAAAAACAAAATCTCGAGTTTTATCTTCCTCTACATCTTAAATTCATTAAAGAAAGAATTGGCTCTGTTCCGGAAAGGATATTTATTTCTGATAAATTCAGGCAAAAAGAGGATTTTTTCGGAAATAATGATATCACTTTCTGGAAATTCAGATTTCAGTTATTCACTGATACCGAAAAAACCGACCTTGATTATTTCGGGATTATTGCCAAAAAGATTTTAGACGAAAGCATTATTACTGATAAACAGGATTACCATTGGTTTAAAAGTGGACTTAAATCTTATCTTGAAATTCAATATTTAAAGAAATTTTACGCAGACACAAAATTATTAGGAACTTTACCTGAAACAAAAGTTTTCGGGATAAAACCACTGAAATTATTTCATGCTTCAAAAATAAATCTGATAGATCGTTACGGTTTGGCGTATCAATACATCATGTCTCAAAACCTGGATCAGAAAATCAATGAAAAATATACCGTTTTGAGCAACTTTAATGATATGGCTATCAGCAGTTTTGAAACGGGAAGCTTATTCAACTATTCGGCGGATAAAATGGGGTATGAAAACTTTGACAGTCTTGTACAAAATTTTATCATAGAAAACACTGACAAACAAGTCAATCCAAATGATTTTCTAAAAAAGCTTGCAGAAAAAGATAAAAGAACAGCATATTTAACGGATTTTTTACAGCATAAAAACAGAGTAAATTTTAAGCTTAAAAGATTTAAAAAAGAAAATGATTCTTTAAATATTAAAATTAATAAAAATACTTTCGCCAATATTCCCGTAAAGCTTCAGACCGAAACAACGCAGGGCGATAAAAAAGAATACTGGGTAGAAAGCGAAGAAAATGTAAAAACCAAAACATTTTCAATTCCCGCTTCAGATATTTACAAAATCACACTGAACGATGATTACATCTTCCCGGAATCAAATTACAGGGATAATTTCCTTTATGCAAAAGGGTTTTTCTCAAATACTAAAAAAATAAAATTAAAACTGATAAAAGATATCCCGAATCCTGAATTTAATGAGATTTATATCAGTCCGAGAGTGCGGTTTAATAATACGTATGACAAATTCCTGATTGGATTCAATTTTAAAAATCAATCTTTTTTTGATCAGAAGTTTTTATATTCCCTAACTCCTACTTACAGTACCGGAACAGGAAAACTTACAGGTTCAGGATCGGTTGCCTACTCTTTTTTGCCAGCTGAAAGTATCATCCGAAGCCTGACTTTCGGAGTTTCCGGATCTTATTTTCATTATGATTATGATCTGGCTTATCGAAAAGCTTCATTGTATTCAAATATTAATTTCAGGAAAAATCCAAGAAGTACAGTGAGTCGCGGGATAGGTATTTCCTACAATTATTTTGAAAGAGATCTGAGCCCGGAAAGGATTGCAAATAATGATTATGATAAATATAATCTGTGGAGCCTAAGTTATGGATATGTCGATAATCAAAGTATTCACGAAAAAAGTTTAGGGGTAAGCACACAATCAATGGAAGATTTCAACAAAATAAATGCGGAAGGCTTTTATCGTTGGGAATTTGCTCCAAGACAAAAATTGAGTGTAAGATTATTTGCCGGATATTTCCTGAGGAATGATACCCGAAATAATACTTTTAATTATGGTATTTCAAGGGTTTCCGATTATTCTTTTTCCTATAATCTTTTGGGACAAAGTGCAACGGGCGGGATTTTGTCACAGCAATATGTTCTGGCAGACGGTGGATTCAAATCCTTTATTCCTGGGAGCGTAAATAAATGGATTACTTCTGTGAATGTGGATACAAGTGTTTGGAAAATTTTCCATGTGTATGCTGATGCGGGAGTTTACCAAAATAAAAATCAACCGACAAAATTCATCTGGGATAGCGGTGTAAAAGTGAGAGTAATTCCTGATTTCCTCGAAATTTATTTCCCGATACAGTCTTCTTTAGGCTTTGAACCAGGATTTAAAGACTATGCAAAAAGGATCAGATATACTTTAATTCTTAATTTAAGTTCAGTTATTAATGCTGCCCGACGAGGTTGGTACTAAAAAAAACAGCTGTACAAGAGATTGCACAACTGTCTGACTTAAACTTATATGTAAAAATTGGCTTGCTTTAATCCTTTAAAATTTTCTGAGAAACAGGCTCATTATCAATTGTTCCGGTAACGATATAATTTCCTTTCGGAAGCTCTGTTACGTCTAAACTATAGGCAGATTTCGTTGGTGATACTTTCACAACACGCCCATACATATCGTAAACTTTCACATCCTTAATTTCACCCCCGAAAACAATTTCATTTTCTTTTACGAAAGAATTTTCGATAAAACGGAATTTTGAATAATTAAAATCTACGTCAGAAATAGCCAGTGTTCCCCCTGTGGAATTGATTGGTGTTGCAGCTCCAACCGTGAAATCCACTGTATTATTATTGGTATCTCCGGAAACTCTTTTAATAGCCGTAGTTGTAGTAGGAGAAGGCGCCGGACCTGGGCCCTCATACTGATTAGCTGTTCCGTACCCTACAAAATCAACAACATTTGTATTTGTAGGTCCCGTAACCTGCACTGCATTGTTGGCAATAACAATTTTGCCCGATGTAACGGCGATACCTATTCCTACAGAAGGATTTGGAGAGCCATCAAAATTAATAACGGTAGTTGCAATGAAATCCGGAGTTGGCAGATCTACAGTCCCTCCTCCACCTGTGGCTTCCTGAATCAGATAAGTTTGTCCGGGATTTAAAGTAATATTGGGCAGTGTATGATACTGCGTAAAAGTAGCTGCTGCCGGAGCATACTGTAAAGTTGCACCTGTAAGCGAGGCCGTAGTCGAACCAATATTTTTCAAAACTACGTAATCATTCTTCAGTGTTGATCCTGAGTTTCCTCCTCCTCCATAAATTTCACTGATGACAATCTGAGCATTTGTAAATGCAAGCATCGAAAAAAATCCGATAAGAGTAAAAGTTTTTTTCATGATAAAAATATTTTGTGTGATGATTTTCAATAGAATACAAAAATAGTACCACACTTGGTGAATTAATTTCTACTCAAAACCTGAATGAGATAATTATATTTAATTCAAAGCAATTTCAACAAAATATTATTCATGAAAAATATTAATTCAATAAAAATTTAAAACAAAAAAAACAGCAACTCCAGGGAATTGCTGCTCTTATCTTTAAAAATATTTTCAGATTAGTCTTTCAAGATTTTTTGAGAAACCGGCTGATTATTCACTGTACCTGTAACGATGTAATTACCTTTTTGTAATTCAGAAACGTTTAATGATTCGTTTTCTTTTACAGAAGCTGTTTTTACAACTTGTCCGTACATGTTATAAACTTTCACATCTTTAGCTTGAGCCCCAAAAGTGATTTCATTTGTTTTAACAAAAGTGTTTTTTACAAAATTTGATTTTGTTGTCGACAAGTCTGTAACCGCTAAAGTTCCAGAATTTGGAGTTAATGAAAAATCATCAACAGCATACATACCATCACTTCCAGTTTCGTTAGTGTCCGCCCATTTAATATAAAGTGTACCTCCGTTAGGAATGCTCAAACCAGCAATTGTAAGAGATTTAGCAGATCTGTTGGCAGGAAGATTTCCATCAACGGCTGAGTTTGTGTTATCAGAAGTTAAAATTTCCACTAAGTCTAAATTTGTAAATGCTGTCCATGTTCCATTATCTAAACCAGTAGCATTAGTACTGTATGAAAAAGCAACTGTTTCAACAATTGAGTTACTACCTGTTCTCCATTGTTCTTCGTTGAATAAAATATTTACACTTGTAATAGTAGCACCAGTATTATTTATAAATTGAGCCCCAAAAGCTGGTACTGTTGCGCCAGATGCAATTGTTCCAAGAGCTCTGTCACCTGAACCACCAGTTCCTACGTTGAAAACTGCCCCTGTATTTGAAGTTCCGTCATTTACAACCGGAGATAAAGCCTGTCCAACAGTACCTGATCCAGATGCACGTATAGCACTCCATCCAGAAGGCAATACAGTAGTTGTTCCCATTGCATCAAAATTTTGTGTATATGCTACACCTGGAGCTGTAAGACTAACCTGCGAAAACGCAAATGTTGATATTAAAATTACAGCTAACGAATAAAGTTTTTTCATGATTTAAAAATTTAATTATTAATAATTTACAGCACAAAATTACTTCAAAATTTCAAAATAAGACAATAATTGGATTAATTTTTTGTTAATAGTGTTAAAACCTTTCTTATTAACAATTTTTAGTTATTTTTACCAATTATTTAAAAAGGCTTGCGGAATTATTTTCTGGTATTCGTGTTATTTTTTATGGGCGTATTCTCGGGTAACGCTCAGATTTTCACGTGGAAAAACCCCAATCTTCCCCAAGACAGTATAAGACAGGACAGCATAAAACATGACAGTATCCTTGCTGCAAAATTTGAGCAGGATATTTTCGCAAAAGACACCCTTGATTTCGTTAAAACAAGCAACAGAATTATTGTAGACGAAGCCGTTCTTGCCAAAAATGACAAGAAGAGATTCCTGGGAGAATTAAACTCTAAAGGTTCCATTATCCGGGGAATTACTTTTGGAAATAATCAGGGGCAATCCGTACAAAGCTCGATGGATTTACAGATTTCCGGTAGGCTTTCTAAGGATGTTACAATTTTAGCAAGTATTTCGGATCACAATTTACCGATTCAGGCAGATGGATATACTCAGACTCTGGAAGAATTTGACAAGATCTATATGCAGCTTAATATTAAGGATAAATCAATTCTGAGAGCTGGGCATTTGGATTTGGTTGAGGCTAAAAATTATTTTGCTAAATATCAGAGACGAAGCATGGGACTTCAGTTTCAGACAGAATTTGGTAAAGAAAATAAAACATTTGTTGATGTATCAATGGGTGTGGCACGAAGTGAATTCCATAGGGTTCGTTTCCAGGGAGTTGAAGGCAACCAGGGACCATATCGTCTGACCGGTAAAAATGGTGAACAATTTATTACTCTTATTTCCGGTTCAGAGCAGGTTTTTATTGATGGTATTTTAATGAAACGTGGTGAAAATCAAGACTATATCATTAATTACAACACAGGTGAAGTTACTTTTACCAGTTTCCGTCCGATTTTCCAGCAGAATTTTATTACAATTTCATATAATTATACAAACAGGAATTATTCTAGATATTTATTTACTGGAAAAGTTGAGCACAAAAGGGAAAAATTAAGATTAGGCTTAAACTGGTTCATGGAAAATGATAACAAAAATGCGCCTCTTTCTTTAAATCTTTCCTCTGAAGATGAACAAATCCTGGCCAATGCAGGAAACAATCCGGATCTGATGTATGCCCCTTCCGGAGTGGTAGCGGAATATGATGTTAATAAAATCCTTTATCGTCTGGTACAAAACCCGAATGGAAATTATTACGAATTTTCAACAGATCCGAACCAGACACTTTATACGGTTTCCTATTCTTATTTCGGGGTAAATCTCGGAGATTATAAAATCACGCAGACAACAAATAACGGACGTGTTTTTGAATATGTAGGCCCGAATATGGGAGATTACAGAGCCGTAAGAAAGCTTCCTTCACCAGAAAAATCACAGGTTTATTCCCTTAATTCCGAATATTTATTAAAAGATGGAAAAATAGGGGCAGATGTTTCTTTGAGCAATTATGATGTGAATTTATTTTCTTCAAGAGACTCCAATCAGAATATCGGATATGCGTGGAGAATTTTCGGGAACAAAACATTCACCAAAAACAACTGGAAAGGAACCCCGAATTTTGAATATCAATATATCGATAAGCAGTTTCATATCCTGGACCGAATCAATGATGTGGAGTTTTCCAGAGACTTTAACTTAGCACAGGAATTCAGCGGAAGAACTCAAAACAGGTTTATTTTCAGCTTCCTTAATAAATGGAATAACAAATCAACTTTAAATTACAGAGTTAATTATCTTGATGAGCAGGATACTTATAAAGGCTTTAAAAATGACCTTGATTTTGGATGGATCAAAGGAAAATTTTTCACAAAAGGAACGCTTTCGTATTTAAATACAAATGCTATTCTTCAGGATACAAAATTCATCAGAGGTGGTGTTTCAACCGAATTTACCGGCAAAAAGGGAAGCTGGGCAATCGGTGGAAGTATGGAACACAATGAAAAGAAATACAATGATACGCAACTGATGGATGTCACAAGCTTTAGCTGGAAAGAGGTTTTCGTTCAGAAGAAAATCGGTGACAGTACAAGGACGAAATTGTTGGCAAAAGTTTATATGCGGGACAATGACTCCGTTCGTGACAACAGGCTTCAGAACATGAATAATATCTTAGGTATCATGGCGGAAAGCCAGCTTATTAAAACTGAAAAGACGACACTAAACGCACTACTCCATTATAGAAAATTCTTTTATCAGAATCAGGATCTTGATGCATCCAGAAATAATGATTTCGTGGTCGGAAATATTCTTTACAATCAGCAGCTTTTCAGGAATGGAATGCGTTTGCAGGCTTTTTATGAACTAGGAAACGGCCAGGAAGCGCAAAGGGAATTCCAATATATTAAAGTGACGGATGGACAGGGTATTTACAAATGGACAGATTATAACGGTGACGGAATTCAGCAGCTCGACGAATTTGAGATTGCAGAATATTCGGATCTGGCGCAATATATCAGGATTTATACCAATTCTGTACGCTATATTCCTTCCAATAAGAATAAAATTCAGCTGGCTTTATTTGTAAATCCTTCTATTGTATTTAATTCTGAAAATAAGTTTTTAAAACGTTGGAATTTCAACATTTCTTTAAATTCACAAAACTCTTTTTACAAAAAGGACAAAGTTTTAGTATTAAATCCTTTTGAAAAAAGTGATGACCAAATTCTCAAAAACCAGAATATTTTGGCATCGGTACAGTTCAGCCCGACGGAAAAATCCGGCTGGAACGGAAACTATCGTTTTATTTCTAATGATAATCTTATTAATGCCAATTTCAGCAATGAAGAAAGAGAGCAGCTTTCACATTTCTTAAATATTGGATATTGGTTTAATAAAGAATTCCGGGTGGATTGGGAAAATTCCGTGCATGATCTTAAAAACTCTTCACAATTATTTGCTACAAGAGACTATCGCCTGAATAATTTTGAAACAAAACCAAAAGCTACGTATAAGTTCACCGATGCTATTCAAGCCGAGCTTTCTTCTGCTTACCGTCAAAAACAAAGAGTGGATGGTGAAGAACTCTTAAAGGCATTTGATATTACAGGAACGATTCAGTGGGAACGTAAGAAAACGTCTATCAGAGGTAATTTCTCTTTTATAAATAATGATTTTACGGGGAATAACTTCAGCATTGTCGGAAACCAGATGCTGGATGGTTTGAAGCCGGGTA